>JAEXZY010000061.1 GCA_023404955.1 Actinomycetes bacterium | reverse complement strand
ATCGACGGCGCCGCGTTGGGCCGCGGCGGCCGCCGGCCGGCGCGCACGGCGGCGACGGCATCGGCGAAGGGGCCGCCGGACTTGTACCGCTGGCCGGGGTTCTTCACGAGCGTGATCTCGATGAGCTCGCGCACGTTCGGTGGCAGGTCGGCGGGAAGCGGGGGAGGGGTCTCCTTGATGTGCTTCATCGCCACGGTCAGCGCACCGTCTCCGGTGAACGGCCGCTTGCCCGAAACTGCTTCGTAGCCAACGACTCCCAGGGAGTACACATCGCTTGCGGCGGTGGCGTCGTGGCCGAGGGCCTGCTCGGGGGCGATGTACTGCGCAGTGCCCATCACCATGCCGGTCTGCGTGACCGGGGCCGCGTCGACGGCCTTGGCGATGCCGAAGTCGGTCAGCTTCACCTGGCCGGTGGGGGTGATCAGGATGTTGCCCGGTTTGACGTCGCGGTGCACCAGGCCCGCGGTATGCGCGACCTGCAGGGCCCGCCCGGTCTGCTCGAGCATGTCGAGGGCGTGCCGCAGCGACAGCCGACCGGTGCGCTTGAGCACCGAGTTGAGCGGCTCGCCGTTCACGAGCTCCATCACGAGGTAGGCGGTGCGGCCTTCGCCATCGATGTCGGTCTCGCCGTAGTCGTAGACCCCGGCGATGCCGGGGTGGTTCAGCATCGCGACAGTGCGCGCCTCGGCGCGGAACCGCTCGACGAACTCCGCATCGGTGGAGTACTCGGCTTTGAGGACCTTGATCGCGACGCGGCGACCCAGCCGGGAGTCCACGCCCTCCCACACCTGGCCCATGCCGCCGGTGGCGATCAGCCGCTGCAGCCGATACCGCCCCGACAGCGTCACTCCGACGCGGGGGCTCATTTCTCGCCTCGCTGCGCTCGGCTTCGGCGACTCATATCGCTTCTCGCTTCACAGTCATCACGACGCCTGCCTCAGTGCCGCCGCGATCGTCGCGCGTCCGATCGGCGCCGCCACGGCGCCGCCGGTGGCGTCGAGGCGGTCACCGCCGTTCTCGACCAGTACCGCCACCGCCACTTTGGGTGCCTGAGCAGGCGCAAAGGCGATGTACCAGGCATGCGGGGGCGTGTTGCGCGGGTCAGTGCCATGCTCCGCAGTGCCGGTTTTGGATGCGATCTGCACGCCGGCGATGGCTCCCTTCTGCTGAGTCACCTGCTCGGCGGCGACCATCAAGTTCGTAAGTGTATCTGCGACCGGTTCGGGGATCGCTCGGCGTACTTCGGTCGGCGCCGTGGTGGCGATGTTCGACAGGTCGGGGCCCTTGAGGCTGTCGACGAGGAACGGCTGCATCGTGACCCCCTTGTTCGCCACGGTCGCGGCCACCATCGCGTTCTGCAGAGGAGTCAGCGCGACGTCCTTCTGGCCGATGCTGGACATCCCCAGCGCCGCGGCATCCGGGACGGGGCCCAGCGTGGACTCGGCGACCTGCAGCGGGATGGGGGCGGGCGTGGCGTCCACCCCGAAGTTCTGCGCGGTGCTGCGCAGCGCGTCGGCACCGGTGTCGATCCCGAGCTGGACGAACGCGGTGTTGCACGAGTGCGCGAAGGCGTACTGCAGCGTCGTGGTCGGTGCGCCGCCGCACGAGGAGCCGCCGAAATTCTCGAGAGTCGCGGTGCTGTCGGGCAGCGCGATTTGCGGGGCCGCCGTCACCTGGGTGTCCGGGGTGGCGCGGTTCTGCAGTGCCGCAGCGGTGGTGATCACCTTGAATGTCGAGCCCGGCGGGTAGGTCTCCGAGATCGCGCGGTTCAGCAACGGCGAGTTGGAGTCGTCGCGGAGGCGCTGCCAGGCCTGCGCCTGCTCGTCCACATCGTGCGTGGCCAACAGATTCGGGTCGTAGGACGGCGCCGAGACCATCGCCAGGATCTTGCCCGTCGACGGTTCCAGCGCGACCACGGCACCCTTGCACGGCCCGTTGCAGCCCTTGTCCATCGCGTCCCAGGCGGCCTGCTGGACCTCGGGCCGGATCGTCGTCGAGACGTTGCCGCCGCGGGGATCCCGGCCGGTGAAGAAATCGGCCAGGCGACGTCCGAACAACCGTTGGTCGGAACCGTTGAGCACGGTGTCCTCGGCACGTTCCAGCCCGGTGCTCGAATAGCTCAGGGAGTAGAAGCCGGTGACTGGCGCGTAGGCGAGCGGGTTGGGGTACACGCGCAGGAAGCGGAACCGTCCGTCGGTGGACACCGAGTAGGCCAGCAGTTGGCCACCCGCAGAGATCTGGCCGCGTTGGCGGGAGTACTCGTCGAGCAGCACCCGCTGGTTGCGCGGGTCCGAGCGCAAGCCGTCGGCGGTGAACACCTGGGTCAGGGTCACATTGGCCAGCAACAGCACGACCAGGCCCATGATCATGACCGAGATTCGGCGCAGGGAGGTGTTCATACCTTCTCGATCACCTCGGTGCTCGCCGCGGCGATCGGCCCCGGGGGAGTGCCGCGGCCGTCCAGCGGCCGGCGCGCGCTGTGCGAGATGCGGACCAGGAGCGCGAGCAGCAGATAGTTGGCGACCAGCGAGGAGCCGCCGTAGGACATCCACGGGGTGGTCAGGCCGGTCAGCGGGATCAGCTTGGTGACGCCACCCACGACGATGAACAGCTGGATGCCCAGGGTGGCCGCCAGGCCGGCGGCCAGCAGCTTGCCGAAGCTGTCCCGCACGGCGATCGCGGTACGCATGCCGCGGATCACGACGATGGTGTAGAGCATCAGCACCGCGGCGAGGCCGACGAGGCCGAGTTCCTCGCCGACCGCGGCGATGATGAAGTCGGTCGAGGCGGCAGGCACGGTGCCGGGCTGGCCGTTGCCCAGGCCCGTTCCGAAGATGCCGCCGGTGGCGAAGCTGAACAGCGACTGCACCATCTGATAGCCGGCGCCGTCGGGGTCGGCGAACGGGTCCTGCCACGTCTGCACGCGGACGCGAACATGATCGAAGAGGTAGTAGGCGACCACGCTGGCCGCGGCGAACAGCGTCAACCCGAGCACCACCCAGCTGAACCGCTCCGTGGCGATGTAGACCAGCACCAGGAACGACGCGTACAGCAGAAGCGAAGTGCCGAGGTCTTTTTCGAAGACCATCACGCCGATCGAGGCGATCCATGCGGCCAGCAGCGGGGCAAGGTCCCGGGGCCGAGGCAGATCCATGCCCAGCACGTGTTTGCCTGCACTGGTGAACAGGTTGCGCTTGGACACCAGCACGGAGGCGAAGAAGATCAGCAGGAGGATCTTCGAGAATTCGGCGGGCTGAATCGAGAAGCCGGGCAACCGAATCCAGATCTTGGCGCCGTTCTGCTCGGACATCGAGCTGGGTAGTAGCGCGGGGATGACCAGCAGGATCAATCCGGTGAGCCCGCACACGTAGCCGTAACGAGACAGCAACCGGTGATCGCTGAGGAAGATCACCACGAGTGAGAACCCGATGACGCCGACGAGTGTCCACAGCATCTGCTGATTGGCCGTGCCGCCCAGCCCGCGTGCGGTGGGCTCACCAGTCGCGAGGTCGAGACGGTGAATCATCACCAGCCCCAGGCCGTTCAGTAGCGCGACAACCGGCAGCAGCAGCGGGTCGGCATAGGGGGCGAAGCGCCGCACGGCGAGGTGCGCCCCGGCGAACAACGCCAGATACGCGACGGTGTACTGGGCGAGATCCCATCGCAGGCCCTGTTCCTGATTGGCCTCCACGAGCAGCAGCGCCACGGTGGTGATGAACGCGGCGAAGCCGAGCAGGAAAACTTCGGCGTTGCGGCGGTTCGGCAGGGCCGGGGTCACCGCAACCGGGGACTGCGGTTGGGTCGTCATGCCACTTCCCGGCAATTCGTTCCCGGTTGGGGCGGCGGGGGAGGTAGCGCTGTCACGGTGGGCGACGGTGTCGGGGACGGGCTCGGCGCGGGTGCAGGCGAGCTCGTCACGGTGCGCGGTGTCTCCGGGGCCGGCGTCGCGGTCGAGGTCCTCGGATCCGGGCTCGGCACAGGGCTTCCCGGCGCAGCCGAGGTCGACGGACGCGGAGAGGGCGGCGGCGTGGGACGGCTCGAGGTCACGGGGGTCGGCGGCGCGCACACCGGGAGCACTGAACTGCGCGACAGTTCCTCGATCTGGCTGATGGCATCGTCGAGCGTGCCGGACGGCAGGCCGGCGACCACCTGGGCGCGCTCGGACGGCCGCATGTCACCGACGGCCAGCGGGCGGCACCCCAGATTGTCGCGCGGCTGATCGGCACTGATGAGGGAGAGTTCGTTGCGGGCGTTCAGGCAGCCCAGCAGATACGGCTCCTGGAGGGAGATTCCGAGGAAGGAGCCTTGAACACCGCGCAATATCGAGACGACGCCGTCGTGTTCGCTGACGTAGTAGTTGTTGCGGACGATTTCCCGTGCGACCGCCAAACCGGCGAGCACCGCCAAGACCAACACAGCCGCCGCGAGGTAGATGCGGCGTCGGGAACGCGGGCGCGGCGGCGGCTCTTCCGGTTGCTGCACAACAGGTTTGGCGGCGTTGCGTTTCGGGTTGAATGCCGACGCCCGCCCTGCCGCGGTGTTGGGCGGCGCGCTCTGGTCATCGGCACCGGAGACCGCGCCGGCGAGAATCGGCTGGGTCTGCCCGAAGTCGTGGTTGGTGACGTCCACGACGTCGGCCACCACCACGGTGACGTTGTCCGGTCCGCCGCCCCGCAACGCCAATTCGATCAGCCGGTCCGCGCTTTCGGCGACGTCGGCGATCTGCAGGGCCTCGGCGATGGTGTCGTGGCTGACCGGATCCGACAGACCATCGGAGCACAGCAGATAGCGGTCTCCGGCCCGCGCCTCCCGCATGATCAGCGTGGGTTCCACTTCGTGTCCGGTGAGCGCCCGCATGATCAGCGATCGCTGCGGATGGCTGTGGGCCTCCTCGGCGGTGATGCGGCCCTCGTCGACGAGGGTCTGGACGAAGGTGTCGTCCTTGGTGATCTGCGTGAGCTCGCCGTCACGCATCAGGTAGCCGCGGGAATCACCGATGTGCACCATGCCAAGTCGGTTGCCGGCGAACAGGATCGCCGTCAGCGTGGTGCCCATGCCGTCGAGCTCCGGATCGGCCTCGACGTGCGCGGCGATCGCCGAGTTGCCCTCGCGGACCGCGGAATCGAGCTTGCTGAGCAGATCGCCGCCCGGCTCGTCGTCGTCGAGGTGCGCGAGTGCGGCGATCACCAGTTGGGAGGCCACTTCTCCGGCGGCGTGGCCGCCCATGCCGTCGGCCAGCGCCAGCAGCCGGGCTCCGGCGTAGACGGAGTCCTCATTGTTGGCGCGGACCAGACCCCGGTCGCTGCGGGCGGCGTATCGAAGCACGAGGGTCACGGGCGCAGCTCGATCACCGTCTTGCCGATTCGCACCGGTGTGCCCATCGGAACTCGTACTGCCGTTGTCACCTTCGCCCTGTCGAGGTATGTGCCGTTGGTCGATCCTAGGTCCTCGACGTACCATTCCGGACCTCGTGGCGACAGTCTGGCATGGCGCGTCGAGGCGTAGTCGTCGGTCAGCACCAGCGTGGAGTCATCAGCGCGTCCGATCAGCACCGGCTGGGTGGCCAACGGGATGCGGGTGCCGGCGAGCGCGCCTTCGGTGACGACCAATTGCCGGGGGACACTGCGATCTTTCGTCGGCAGCAAGGTACCGCGTAACGCGAGGCCGCGGCGCATCATCACCGCGCCGGTCGGGGCGTAGATGTCGGTGCGCAGAATCCGCAACACGGACCAGATGAAGAGCCACAGCAGCAGCAGGAAACCGACGCGCGTCAGCTGCAGTATCAGCCCCTGCATCTGACGTCCTCTCCGTTCGGCGTGACACTCCTTGCGCAAGCGCTCGTCGGAGCCTTTCGGCGCCGCCACCATGCGACGACGGCGGTGGACGTGATGGGCACGTCACCGCCGTCCTCGCGCGACGATCCTCAGTGAACGCGAACGATGATCTCAGAGTGGCCCAGCCGGATCACGTCACCGTCGGCCAGCTGCCACTCCTGAACCGGCGCGTTGTTCACCGTGGTGCCGTTGGTGGAGTTGAGGTCTGACAATAGCGCCACTTGGCCGTCCCAGCGGATCTCGAGATGACGACGTGACACACCTGTGTCGGGAAGCCGGAATTGGGCGTCCTGACCACGGCCGATGACATTGGCACCCTCGCGCAACTGGTAGGTGCGTCCGCTGCCGTCGTCGAGCTGCAGGGTGACCGTCGAACCGGCCGACGGGTACTCGCCTTGAGCGGCACCGTAGCCACCGCCATAACCGGCCGCGCCGCCGGCGCCGTAGCCGCCCTGGTCGCCGCCGTAGCCGCCTTGATCGCCGTAACCCTGGTCGGCGTAACCGGCCGGGGCCTCGCCGTAACGGCCGTAGTCGGGCTGACCGTATTCCTGGCGACCGTAACCGCCCCCATAGCCGCCCTGATCCGGGTAGCCACCCTGATCGGGGTATGAGGGCCGACGTCCGTAGTCGTAGTCACCTGCGGGAGCGCCACCCTGCGGTCCCGGGGCCCCGTAGCCGTGCTGGCCGCCCTGCGGCTGGCCGTAGCCACCGGGTCCGGGCCGGTAGCCCTGGTCGGGGTAGCCGCCCTGGGGCGGGCCGTAGCCGGCGGGCGGGCGCTGGTCGTACGACGGCGCCGGGTAACCCTGGCCCTGGTCGGGGTAGCCGCCCTGGTCCGGATAGCCACCCTGGTCGGGGTAACCGCCACGCTGGGGGTAGCCCTGGTCGCCGTGGGGCGGGTAGCCGCCCTGATCAGCCGGCGGGTAGCCACCGTGCTCGCCCGGATAGCCGCCCTGGTCGGCAGGCGGGTAGCCGCCGCGATCGTCCTGGCGCGGGTAGCGGTCGTCGTCGGGACGGGGGTAGTAGTCATCCCCGGGCCGCCCCGGCCCCTGGCCGCCGCGGTAGGTCGGATTGTCGCTCATCGGTCGTACTCCTGGTTCTGCGTGGGACGAGTGCTCTCGAGGTGGTGGGGGCGGTGCATCCGAGGTGGAGTCGGGATTGACCGCACCGCGCGCGCGAAACTGTCCGGTGTGCAGGCTGGGCGATTGTTCGAATCGGACAACCACATCACCATACGTTTGCCATCCCTGCTCATGGATGTAGCCCTCCAGGTGCTTGGCGAACGTGGTCGGGGTGATGTCCGGGTCGGCACTCACCTTCTGATAGTCAGGCACACTGAGGGTAATGACGTAGTCGTTCGGTGCCAAAACACGGCCGCCGTGCACTTCACGGGCCCCGGTCTCGGCTTCACGCCGAAGAAGCGATTCGACCTCGGCGGGCACGATGGACCCGCCGAAGACGCGGGCAAAGGCGTTGCCGACCGAATCCTCGAGCTTGCGCTCGAATCGATCGACCAGACCCATCGTCCCGTTCGCCTCTCTCGACAGTGAAAAGCCGCCAGCGTGTCGGCTGGCAGCGATGCTTGCATGCATGCTATCGGCCCCCTGTACCCCGTCGTGACTCTCAGAACTCTGAGAATTGCATCAACACTGGTCACAGCCGCGCGAGCAGCGGTTTTGGCGTTCCGGTACCCGTCGACGTACGGTTGGAGCCCGGGGTGGCCTGCGTGATAGGCTCCCCCGGTTGTTTCGGGCGAGTGGCGGAATGGCAGACGCGCTGGCTTCAGGTGCCAGTGTCCTTCGGGACGTGGGGGTTCAAGTCCCCCTTCGCCCACACGGTGCGGTTCCACGAACCGCGACGCATGAGGTCACGAACCAGTTCGGGTTCGTGACCTTTTGTGTTGTCTGCGAAGATCCACGGTGATGACAACGGCTCAGTCCCGCACGCCGGGGCCCACCCTCGCGTGAGCAGGCCCGAACGGATCCGTGACACGGCGATGAAGTGCTTCGCAGACGATGGCATCGCGAGCACATCGTTGCGCGCGATCGCTGAAGCGGCAGGCGTCAGCCTCGGTTTGGTACAGCATTACTTCGTCACCAAGAGCCAGCTGATCGAGGCCATTGATCAGCACGTCCTCGCTATCTTCGGTCAAGTCTTGGCTGAGCCGCCCCCTGGGTCGGATGCCGATGACCACGTGGGAGATGCAGGCAGCCGACTGGCTCAGCTGATGGCCGACAACCCCGTGGTGATGGACTACATCGCCAGAGCACTGGCCGAACGCGGCGAGGTCGGCAACGCGATCTTCGACGGCTTGTATGCCATCAGCGCCCAACAGGGCGCTGCCTTCGCCGCTCAGGGCCTCACTCAAGAGGGTCTGGATCCGTTGTGGTCGAACATGTTGCCCCTGATTCTGCGGGTCGGAACCATCATGTTGCGCCCGCATATCGAGCGGCACGCGGCCGGCCCGCTGTATGACCCCGAGCAGACGTCGAGGTGGGACGCGGCGGTCACCCGGCTGATCCGTCAGGGACAGATGAAGTGACGGACGGATCGTCGTCTTTGCGCGAGTATCGCGCCCCGGTTGGTGGCGAAGTCAGGTTTGCGTGGTGGGCGGTCGCGGTCGCCGCCATCTGTTCGACAGGACCTCGGCCGCGTTGATGATGACGTCCTGCCACTCCCGCACGTGAATGCGTCGTTGGTTGCCGGACGCGTCCACGGCGGTCAATTCACCGCGGTGGACGGACAGATCTGAGCCGGCCCCGTAGGTGAGTTGCTGCTGATTGACCAAGGTGATCACGAAAGCGCAGTCGTGGTAGGCGGCGCTGTCCGGCCGCGGCGTGACCATCAATGCCCCGACGTGGCCGGGGATGCCATGGCCGTTGACAGTGTCGGCATCGCGGTGTCGGTCCTTTCATCGCGCTGCGAGCCGGGTGCGAGCCCGCAACAGCAACGCCGCCGCCATTGCATGTACTGCAACGAACGGGGTGTCTCTGCCGTTGAGAGTACCAGTCCGATAACCTTGTATTGTTGCTAATCAAACACACAGCTATCTCTGATGCCACTTTCAGCATGCGCGGTTTGTGGCTGCGGGACGCGGCCCGCGAACAGCACAACTGAAATGAACTGCTCACATCGAGCGGTTCCATGAGCCGCAGACGCTCGTCTTGCGCGGCCAGCCCCGTCTGCTCAGCCGTCGGACCCGGAGGCGCCGTTGGCGGTGCCACCTTGACCACCCGCGCCACCGGTGCCACCCGGAGACCCGCCATTGCCGCCGTCACCACCGACCGTTGAGCCGGCTCCGCCACTGGACCGGATGGCGTTTCCGCCGGTACCGCCGTTGCCTCCCTGGGCGCCGTTGCCGCCGTCGCCGCCGCGGCCTCCGCTGGCGTCGCCGTTGACACCGCCGTTGGGAAGGCCGATCTGAGCCCGGCCGCCGTCGCCGCCGCGGCCGCCGGTGCCGGTCTGCGACGAGCCGCCGGTGCCGCCGGCCCCGGCGGTGGTGTCACCCGGGCTGGTGCTGCGCAACGTGTTGCCGCCGGTGCCTCCGGCGCCACCGTCGCCGGACTGCGAGGACCCGCCGGCACCACCGGCACCGCCGGTGACATCACCGATCGGGTTGCCGCCGGCGAAGCCGCCGTTACCGCCCCTGCCGCCGTTGCCCGACTGAGAGGACCCGCCGGCACCGCCGACCCCGCCGGCGGAACTGTTGAGGGTCTCGTTCGATCCGTTCAGACCTCCGCCGTTGCCGCCGTTGCCGCCGTTTCCGGTGGTGCCCGTACCGCCGTTGCCGCCGGCACCGCCGATGCCCGCGCCGGGCCCGAAGCTGAAGGAGAGGCCGCCATTACCGCCGTCACCGCCGGCGGCTCCATTGCCCCCGTCGCCACCGGCACCGCCACTTCCGGCGACAGAGCTGCTGTAGCTGGCGCCGTTACCGCCCCTGCCGCCATTGCCGTCCGCACCGTTGACCGCACCGACACCGCCGGTGCCGCCGTCGCCGCCATCGCCACCGTTGCCCGCCGACCCGTTGGGGACCTGTGTTCCGCGGAACGCCGTGCCGCCGTTACCGCCGCTGCCGCCGTTGCCGGCGTCGCCGCCATTGCCGCGGATGGACCCGGCTGTGCCGTCGGAGCCGTTGACGCCGTTGCCCGGCCCGCCGTCGCCGGATCCGGCCTCGCCGCCCCGGCCGGCGGCGCCGACAGCACCGCCGTCGCCACCGTTGCCGCCGCGCTGCCCGGCCTCGCCGTCACCGCCGGAGGCTCCTTCCGTCGTTCCGTTGGTGCCGGCCAGTCCGTTGGCACCATTGGCGCCGTTACCGCCATTGCCACCGTTGCTTCCGTCGCCGCCGTCACCACCGCTGCCGGACAGGCCGGTGGCACCAGTGCTGGAGCCGGAGCCGCCGCGACCGGCGTCGCCGCCTCGGCCACCCGCGCCGCCGGCACCACCGTCTTGTCCCTGCTGTCCGGACTCGCCTGCCGCAACGCCGTCGGCACCGTCGGCTCCGGCGACGCCGTTGCCTCCGTTGCCCCCGCGGCCGCCATTGCCACCGTCGCCGCCGGCGCCCCGGGTGCCGGCAGTTCCGATGGCCCCGGCGCTACCACCTGTGCCACCGGTACCCGCCGCGCCCGCGGTGCCCGCCGCGCCGCCGGTGCCACCGTCGCCGCCTGCACCACCGCTCTGCCCGGCCTCCCCAGCCTGACCGGATCGCTCCGTCAACGACTGATCGGGCCCGTTGCCGAATCCGTCCGCCCCGACACTGCCGGCTGCGCCATCGGCGCCATCTCCTCCGTCGCCGCCCCGCGCGCCGTCACCCGCCGCGCCGCCGTCGCCGTTGACACCGACCGCGCCGATCTGCCCACCGGTTCCCGTATCTACCAAACCGCCTGCGGCTCCGGCATTTCCGCCGCGACCCCCCGATCCACCTGCGCCGCCTGCGTCTCCGCCCGTGCCCGCGGCGCCGGCCGTGGTGGCATCCGCACCGGCTGAGCCGGCCGCGCCGTCGCCACCCGCACCGCCGGTGGCGCCATTCCCACCGGCACCGCCATCGCCACGCTCACCGGCGGTACCGCCCCCGCCGGCACCGGCCAGCCCGCCGGCGCCACCACGCCCGCCGGCGCCACCGTTGCCGCCGTCTTGGCCGTCACCGCCCGCCGCTCCGGGATCTGTCGCGTTCAGGCCGGACGCGCCGGCCGTGCCGTTACCGCCACGCCCACCGACTCCGCCGTTCCCTCCGCTGCCACCGGCTCCCTGAGCCGCGCCGGTGCCGGCAGAACCGACGAGTCCACCGGTTCCTCCGGTCCCTGCCGCGCCGCCCTTACCTGCCTGACCACCGTCTCCGCCGTCGCCGCCACGGCCACCGTCCTGACCTTGACCGCCCGCGCCGCCCGACCGCTCGTCGACCGTTCCGCTCGCGGCACCGTCAGACCCGTTGCCGCCGCCGACTCCGTCCGCGCCGTCACCGCCTGCGCCGCCGACCGCACCGTTGCCGCCCGCGCCGCCCGAACCGTTCACGCCGGCCGAACCGGCCTTACCGAACAGCCCGCGCTTACCGGCGTTACCGGCGTCGCCGCCGGTACCTCCGGCGCCGCCGCTGCCGCCGGCCTGTCCGCCTTGGCCGGCTGCGCCCGCGGTGGTCGCATCAGCGCCGGCAGCTCCGGCCTTGCCGTCGCCCCCGATGCCTCCGGTTCCACCCGCGCCACCGGCGCCGCCGGTACCGAAGAGGCCGCCCGCCCCGCCTGCGCCACCCCGGCCTCCGGCCGATCCCGTCCCACCGGAACCGCCGGCCACCAGAGCATCGGCGCCACGCGTTCCGGCACCGCCCGCACCGCCGGCTCCGCCGGTGCCGAAGAGGGCACCGCCGCGTCCGCCGTCACCGCCGGCCTGTCCGATACCTCCCGCGCCTCCGGCACCGCCATTGCCGATGAAGCCGGCGTTGCCGCCCGCGCCGCCGTTGGCTCCGCGTCCGCCGTTGCCGAGCAGCAATCCGCCGTTACCGCCGTTGCATTCCGCACCCGCGCAATTCGCCGCTGCATCAATTCCGTCGCCGATCAGCCAGCCGCCCGGGCCGACCATCGGTCGCAAGGTCGCGGTCGGCGCCGCAGCCAGAAGCGAGGTTGGTGAGGGCACGCCTGCGGAATGCTTGGCTCCACCGGTGTAATTCACCTGCCACCACAGCTCCTCGTCGACGGGTGACAGCGGCAGCTCGTTGGAGGCGAGGACAACGTCGACTGACACCTCACCCATGTGAGGGTTGAGCGGTGACGTATCGCCAGCAACACCGACCACCCATAGTCCCGCTCCGACCAGCGCGGCGCATCCGAAACCTGAACCCACCAGGTGGAGGAGACGGGAATCAGACTTCCGACGGTGTTCAGCCACAGCGCAACGCCTTTCAAAGACAGGAATCGGTCAATCGCGGACGCTGACCGCAATCACGTTTCCCCCGCACGACGCAGCAGAATGAATGGATCGATCGGAGAGCAAAGTTGCCAGCGCGTTCGTGGGACACAGTAGAGGCTGGATCAGCTGAATGGTTGCAAACGCACTCAACTCAAATGTGACGCGTCCGCTGGTCAGCCCGGCATCTCGGCGGGGAGGTAGGCCGCGATATTGCGCCACGCGCGGTCGACGTACTCCTGCTTCTCGCCGACGGGGGCGACGTAGTGCAACGCGGCCCGAGCCGCCTCCTCACCGCGCAGCCTGGCGATGATCCATGCGGCGAGGTACTGCGACGCCAAACACCCGCCGGCCGTCGCGATGTTGCCCCTGGCGAAGAACGGCTGATTCAGAACGTCGACACCGGTAGCAATCACCCACGGCTTGGTGGTCAGATCGGTGCAGGCAGGTACATCGCGCAGGAGACCCAGTGTGGCCAGCACGAGCGCGCCCGAGCACTGCGCGGCGATGAGCTGGCGCTGCGGGTCGATCGCGCGCAGGACGTCCATGATGGCCCGGTCCTCGACCACCTTCCGGGTCGCAATGCCGCTGCCGACGATGACCGCGTCGGCGGCGAGCGCCTCCTGCAGGCTGGACATCTGCCCGATGACGACCCCGTTCATCGACGTCACTTCTGGGGTGGGCGTGGCGATGGTGACGCGCCAGCCGCCGACGCGGTTCAGCAGACCCAGGGCGATCAAGGAGTCGAGCTCGTTGTAGCCCTCGAACGTGAGGATGGCGATGTGCATGACGGAGTTCTTCTTGCGTGTCATGGTGCGAGGCTAAGAACCGCGGTACATGACGGCCAAGGAATTGTCCTGCATACACTGATGCAGTGCCCGCAGCCCGGTACAAGTCCGTAGTCGACGGCTTCGCTGCCGACATTCGATCCGGAAAGCTCTGCGCCGGAACGCAATTGCCCACCCACCGCCGGCTCGCTGCGGAGGCGGGCATTGCGGTCGTCACCGCCTCGCGGGTGTACGCCGAACTCGCGGCAATGGGCCTGGTCAGCAGTGAACGGGGGCGCGGTACGTTCGTCCGCGAGGTGGCACTCCCTCCTGGTCACGGTATCGACCAGCAGGCCCTGCCCGTCGGCTCCGTTGACCTGAACTTCAATTACCCGACCGCGCCGGGCCAAGCGGACCTGCTCCGCCACGCGCTGCGGGAACTGGCTGGGTCGGGCGATCTCGAATCATTGTTGCGGTATCAGCCACACGGGGGACGTGAACGCGATCGCGCCGCGGTGGCCACCCATCTGCTGGATCGGGGTCTCGACGTCACCCCCGACCGCGTGGCGGTGGTCAACGGTGCCCAGCACGGTCTGGCCGTCACTGCTCTGGCGCTGTTGCGCCCAGGTGACGTGGTTGCCGTCGACGCGTTGACCTATCCGGGATTCACGGTGCTCGCCGAGGCACTCCATCTCGAATTGGCGCCTCTACCAACAACTCCGGATGGACCTGATCTCGATGCGCTGCACACGTTGTGCACGCGCAGGCCGGTGCGCGCGATCTACTCGATGCCCACGCTGCACAATCCGCTGGGCTGGGTCATCGACCGCGCTGCCCGGCTGCAGTTGATCGCCATCGCGCGACACCACGGGCTGCTCGTGATCGAAGACGCCTCCTATGCCTATCTGGTCGACCGCCCGCCGCCCCCGTTGGCTGCGCTTGCCCCGGATGTCACCGTGTACGTGTCGGGGCTGTCCAAGAACGTCGCAACGGGAATCCGGATCGGCTTCGTCGTCGCACCCATCTCGTACTTGGGCGCCATCGAGAGAATGATTCGTGCGACCACGTGGAACACGCCGGCCGTCATCGCGGCGATTGCTTCACACTGGCTGCAGAACGGCACGGTCACACGACTCGAGGCGCAGAAGCGGCACGACGCCGCCGTGAGACAGCGGATTGCCAGAGAGTCGCTCGACCCCTCGATCAGGTGACGCATCCCTCGTCGTACTTCACCTGGCTGCCGCTCCCGCCCGGGGGCCGAGCCGACCGCATCGCCGCCGCTCTGAATCGCAGCCACATCTCGGTCAGCACCGCGGAACCCTTCAGTACGACAAGCCATGTGCCGCAGGCACTCCGCGTGGCACTGGGTTCCGCGAACCTGGACATCCTGCCCGCCGCACTGACCGCGGTTCGGTGCGCGATCGAGGCCGACCTGTGCCTTTGACGACCGCGCCGCGTGCAACTCAACCCCAGACTCCTCCACCGATGTCGCGCGGGGGTTGCCATCGACTGACTGATCCCGCGAGTGCACTGAAAACAGGGTCCGGGGTGACGAAGAGTGCACCGTTGCGGGCCTTCTCGACTACTGGATTCTTGGGGGTCGCGAAGTACGAGCCGGCTTGCGATGCGGCATAGAGCAAACGGTGACGGAGCGCGCGTTTCGAGAATGCACGAAGACCGCCGCGGGCGAGTGTGATGGCGTCTTCCATCGCCAACGCGGCGCCCTGCCCGAAGGTCGGACGCATGGCGTGCGCGGCATCCCCGATCAGCACGACCTTGCCGCGAACCAACTGTCGCGGCGGTCTGGCCTCGAAGATCTCCGGGGTGGACACCTCGCCGGTTCGCGCATTTTCAATGAGGTCGGGCAGGGGGCTCGGCCATGAGCAGTAGTCGGCCAGCCGCGCGTCCGGTTGTGATGATCCACCGTAGATGTAGGTGCGTCCGTCGTGGAGGGGCAGAATCCCGAAGTCGCTGTCACGGCCCCAAATCGCGCCCAGGCCGGTCGCCATCTCACGATCGACGGTCCACGACCAGCCACGAATACCGGTGGACCGTTCGGGCGGTGCGTCCGGCCACATGATCTGCCGGCAGATACCCCCCGCCCCGTCGGCTGCAACGACCAGGTCGAAACGCTGCGTGGATGTACCCACGGTGACGACACCGTCGCCATCGACGTGGGTCACGGCACTGGAGTAGTGCAGACAGTCCTCGGGAAGCTGAGATGTCAACCAACACAGCAATAGTCGCCGCGGCACGGCTGCATACTCCCTACCTCCCGTCAATTCAGCCAGCGTTCGACGGATCAGTACACGCCCCATAGGCGTCCGTATGGTCGCCGGACGGCGCGACCAAGGATCAGTGATCACGCGGTCGCGTACGCCCAATATCGACAAACACGCGAGGGCATTCGTCCCCAGCGAGATCGCACCACCGGCCGCAGTGGGACAAGGAGCCTTCTCGAAGACGCTGACATCGCAGCCATCTCGGATGAACATGGCCGCTGCGGCCAAACCGCCGAACCCGGCTCCGATGACTCCCACCCGCATTCTCCGAATCTACGACGATACGTAGTAGACGTCTAGAGCGGATTGCGCAGTCCCCCCACATTCAAGGCAGAGACAACTGCTCCCTGATCGCTTCGACGCCATGAAGAGTGATGTCATCGCGCCGAACAGTGAGCCAACGTTCGCGGCTCATCTCGAAGTGGATCAGCAGGTCGGTGTGGCCCCTGCGGGTCTGCTCTGACGAGCCGGTCTGCACATACGGCAGTGAACGGGTGACCGCGAGCGATGCGGCGTTGTCATGCCAAGCCTTGGTCGTGGCCTGCTTGGCGCCGAACCCGTCGAAGATAAGGTGTAGCGCCGCCTGGCGCATCTCGCGTCCCAAACCGACGCGCTGATAGCGCATCCCGATCCACGAACCAGTTTCGGCACTCCGGTGCCGGCCGAAGCCGTCCGCTGACACTGAGCAGGCTCCGACGAGCGTTCCGTCGACGTCGGCGGCGAAGTTCAGATCCCAATGTTCCGGGCTTGTCTCCGAACGGTTCCGCCAGAAGTACTGCAGCGTGTTTCGTTCGAGTTCTGGTGAGGCGACGTCGGTCCAGGGTGTGGTGAAGGGCATGGTCGCGGGATCGTGAACGCCTCGAGTGGCGAGCCGTGCGAGTCCGGCCGCCAACTCATCGTCGACATAGCGCAGCCGCAGCCGCGGGGTAACCACAGCCAGCCCGGCAAGCGGCCAGATCGACTCGTCCATCGTTTCATGGGAGCACGTCAAGGTGTGATCCGTCGATTGGTTTGGCGGTCGACAGCCGTGTCCAAGCATGGCGCGGCGCTGTCGAAACCAGGTTGTTCGCGGTGGTGCGTTGTGCCAGGCTTCCGCGGTGCAGATGCATTCCGAGCGCCGCATCCTCGAAGTCGCCGTCGACGGTGGCCCCTATGCGCTGGCCGCCGGTCCCGATGGCGCGATGTGGGTGACGCTGGTGCATCGTGGCGCGATCGCGCGGGTGGGGGCCAGCGGGGACCTCCAGGTGTATCCAGTGGCCGAGGGAAGCAAGCCCTCGATGATCACCGCCGGACCCGACGGCGCGCTGTGGTTCACCCGTTCGGGAGACGATCGGATCGGCCGGATCTCCACCCACGGCCATCAGAGTGACTACGAATTACGCAGCGGCAGCGCCCCGTTCGGCATCGCGACCGGTCCCGATGGCGCGCTGTGGTTCACGGCCATGGGTACCGGTGTCATCGGCCGCGTCGACGTCGACGGTGACGTCAGCGAGCACGCGGTCCCCGGCGGCATGCCGTCGTCGATCATCACCGGACCGGACAACGCACTCTGGTTCACATTGAATCAGGCCAACGCGATCGGTCGCCTTCATCGGGGCGAGCTCGAACTGCGGACGGTGCCGACACCCAACGCCGGTCCGGTGGGCATCGCTGCGACCCACGACGACGCGGTGTGGTTCACCGCGGTGCTCGCCGACAAAGTGGGCCGTATCCCGCGCAACGAGGCGATTCAGGAGCTCGACCTGCCGGGGAAGCCGCACGCGGTGATCGCCGACCCATCCGGCGGGGTTTGGGTCAGCCTGTGGGGCGCTGACCAGATCGCGCGTGTCAGCGCCGACGGCGAGGTCGACACGATCGACTTGCCCGCAGGTAGCGAGCCGCACGGGTTGGCGGTCGGACCGGACGGTGCGCTGTGGGTGGCGTTGGAGGCGGGCTATGTGATGAGGCTGCCCACGGCTTGACGCGGCATCGGCTTCGCGGCGCAACTTCGGTGGCAGGCTGACACAGGTGAACACCGAGTCCGCGGAAGCGCGGCATCTCGCCGAGCTGAGGCTGCTCCGTCGCGTCCGCGACAGGATGGATCGCGAATACGTGCAACCGCTCGATGTCGAGAACCTCGCCCGAGGCGTGAACATGTCGGCCGGTCATCTCAGCCGTCGGTTCAAGGCGGCCTACGGGGAGTCGCCGTACGCGTATCTGATGACGCGGCGCATCGAGCGGGCGATGGCATTGCTGCGGCGCGGCGACCTCAGCGTCACCGAGGTGTGCTTCGCCGTCGGCTGCTCGTCACTCGGGACGTTCAGCACGCGTTTCACCGAACTGGTCGGGATGTCGCCGAGTGTCTACCGCGACCGCACGGCCGGGGCCGCTGACGGGTTGCCGTCCTGCCTCGAGAAGAACGTGACCAGACCGATCAGGAATCGAGAAGCACCCGCCGCATCGCTCGATCTAGCGTGACCGCCATGGATTTGACGATTCACACCACGTTCCTGCCCCACGAGGACCCCGAAGCCTCGCTGGCCTTCTATCGCGACGTCCTCGGCTTCGAGGTCCGTCTCGACGTCGGCGGCGGCACGATGCGCTGGATCACGGTCGGCCCGCCGAATCAGCCGGAGACGTCGATCGTCCTGCATCCGCCGGCCGCGGACCCGGGCGCCACGGACGACGAGCGCCGCGTCATCGCCGAGATGATGGCCAAGGGCACCTACTCGATCATCGTGCTCGCCACGAAGGACCTGGACAGCACCTTCGAAAAGCTTCAGGCCAGCGATGCCGAGATCGTCCAGGAGCCCATCGAGCAGCCCTACGGCGTCCGCGACTGTGCTCTGCGCGATCCGGCGGGCACGATGATCCGTATTCGCGAGGTGCGCTGAACATGGGCGACTCACCGGCCGAGAAGATCGACGCGAGAATCGAGGAGCTGGGAGACTGGCGTGGTGACACCTTGGCGCTCGTCCGCAAGCTCATCAAGAAGGCCGTTCCGGACGTCACCGAGGAGTGGAAGTGGCGCGGTGTCCCGACGTGGTACCACGACGGAATGATCTGCACGGGTGAGACATATAAGGACAAAGTCAAGGTCACGTTCGCCAAGGGTGCTTCACTCGATGACCCGAAGAAACTGTTCAACTCCAGCCTCGGCGGCAACACCCGACGAGCGATCGACATCGCGGAGGACGACGAACTCGATCAGGACGCCTTCGTGGCGCTGATTCGCGCCGCGGTCTCGCTCAACGCAACGTGACGACGCTGGGTCGCGCCGCGGCGCTCACCGGCTCGTAGACGAAGAACCGCTGCAACGTGTTCAGAATTCGTGACAGCACCGCGTCGTACGGCGTCGCCTCGATGATGTCGTCGGAGGCAAACGGCAGGGCCACCGCGGTCGCGGCGCCGACGGGTGTGTCGATCGTGATGGTCTGGCCCGGTGCGCTGTACACGCCATCGCGCGAACCGGTCAGCATGTCGCCGACCCATCCTGCGGCCAACGTCCTGACGGCCTCGACATTGTCGGCCTGAGACCGTCCGACCAGCAGGTACTGCGCGTTCTGCAGCAGCGTGCTCCGGCTCTGCGCCCCATCGGCGTGCCGTCCGCCCACGAGCATGACGCCGGTGAATTCTCCGGGCCGCGCTGCGGTGAGCTCGTCGCCGACCTTGCCGTACATGTTCCACACGTAGCGCTCTGACGAAATGTCATACACAGGGCGGTAATTCACCCCGGAGAGCTGCTCCAACCCGCTGGCTACCGCATCGTTGACATCGACAGCGTCGAGCAGCACGACACCTGCGAGGTCGCGCACCGAACCGTTGGTCACCATCTCCCTTGCGGCGCCCATCACCAGGGCGCCACCCATCGAGTGGCCGACCAGAACGACCTGCGTCGGCAGCACGATGTCGTGTCCGACGGCGGCGCGCGCACTGGCTGTGAGCGCGGCCCGGTCGCCGACGAACAGGTCGGCCACAGCGACCTGCATGGGCGTGCCGCCCAGCCACGCAGCGTCGCGCAGGAAGAAGTTCGACGTCAGCGACGGCGCGACGACGATGCTGTTGGTCCGTTCGGCCAGTGCCGCTGCGGTGTAGCCGTACATCGGCGCGGATGCGCCGAACCCGTGCTGCAGATAGATCAGCCCGACGGGGTCGGACGCAGAGTCCGGGAAGTACCAGTTGGCCTCGACGCGCCGGCCGCCGGCGACGGGGACAACCAGTGCCGACCGGCGCGGGGTGACGGTGCTGCCCGGCGAAACCGCAGGCGGCCCGTCGACCAGGTGAGCCAGACCCATCACCAGGGACACGATCACGCCACCCACCCGATTCACCGGGCCGACGGGAGCGAGCTCGGGTGCCTCGGTGCGCGTGTCCGCGGCGGACCGCGGCGCCTGATCGAGGCGCACGATGGCTTGCTCGCGGCGGTCGCGGGGGCGATCCCGCAGCGTCTTCCGCGGGTATGAATGGTGCTGTCGCTCATTGAGTTTGGTTTCCCGCGCGGTGTGACGCTCAGCACGGCGGGTGATGCGATCGGCGGTGCGGGCAGCGTGACGCTCGGAGGCAGAACTCGCAGAGCTCGCTCGTGCGGAGCCGTCGTCGGTGTCGGCAGCGGCGTACCCCGCACCCAGCAGCACCCCGATCGTCATTCCGAGGAGCACCAGCACGACGCCGGCGATCGTGCGCGTCCAGTGCGTCACCGGCGGCCCCCTTCCGTCAGGAGCCCAAGCTAGCGCCAATAAATAGACAGATCAATAGACATGCCACTTTTCGGCGGTGGCAGAAGTGATGGACGGTCAGATCACGGAGCCATGGTGGCGACACTGGTTGCCGCCGTCATGCTTCGCGTCATACATGGCCTTGTCGGCGGCGGTGATGAGTTGATCGAGCATCACGTCGAAGGAGTCCTCGCGAATCAACCCCACGTCCATCAACGCGGTACCGATGCTCCCGGTGATCTCGCACGGCAGACCGGCGATCGCCGCGCACACCTGCTCGAATCGCAACACAGCCTCGTCGGAGGAGACGATCTCGGCGAAGAGGAACTCCTCCCCGCCGCTACGCGCGATGACGGTGGTGGGGGTGGCTGTGGCGCGCAGCGCATCGGCGACCGCGACCAGAGCCTGATCGCCGGCGGCGTGACCGCGAGTGTCGTTGACCGCCTTGAACCGATCCAGGTCCAGCAGCGCGGCCATCAGATAACCGTCGTCGTCAGGGTGATGGAGAACTCTCGACTGCACCATGGTGCGGAACGCCCGCCGATTCAGCAGACCGGTCAGCGGATCGAGGTCGGCGATCGCGAGATCACCGCGCAACGTTCGCACCAGGGTGTAGAAGGTGAGCCCGACGCCGAAGCAGCACTGCAACACGAGAAAGAGGTCCACCAGCGCCATCGCCGGGCGCCCTCCGAGAGACACCGCGACGGTCTGACTGATCGCCACACCGGTGACCACCAGCAGAACGGCCAGCACCACTTTGGGGGAGTGGAAGAAGGCGGCGTAGCTGACGACCGTGGCGTAGGCGATGCAGCCCAGCAGAGCCGCCAACGGGTCCGGATAGGACAGACACGCCAATGTGATGGACAGCGTGGTCGCGGCCACGTACGCCTGGGACCACTGCCGCGACGGCCAGCGCCACAGGAACAGCGCGGTGCCGAAGACGCCGCCGGCCACGGCCACCACCATCATGGTCCGGCCGATGGCGCTGTCGGGGTGACCGGCGCCGAACATCAGCGTCAGCACCCCGGCCGTCATCGCCGCGGTGGTGGCCGCCAGCCAGTACCGCGTCCGGTCTTTCAGGCCACGCGTGTCGAGAAAGTCGGTGATCCAGTCGTAGTGTTCGACGGACCGCAGGAGCCGCTCCACGACCCCTCGACTACGGCCGGCCCGGTGCGGCGTCGCCGCCGGCGGGCGGCCAGTACCCCACCCACCGCCCCGGATGCGCCGCGGCGGCGAGCTCGAGTGCCAGGTAGCTGGTCGACACAGCCGTCTTCTCCCTCAGTCAGCCCCCCGCGAGAGCGTCAGGCGTGCTCGCCCAGCATATGGCTGATGTCCGACCCCGGGGACGGCAATTCACCTTCTACGCAAATATGTTGCCGGCCGGACGGGCGCAGGCTTGACTGACGGGCGTGAGCGAGGTGCTGAACGACTTGACCCGCAAGCCCGACCGGCGTGGCGATCGGCAGGTGGTCGATGCCGTCTTCGACGAATGCGTGGTCGCCACGGTGTCGACGGTCGTCGACGGTCACCCGTGGGTCATCCCGGCGCTGGTGGTCCGTGACGGTGACCGCCTGCTGATCCACGGGTCGACCGGGGCGGGCGCGCTACGCCATGCCGCTGCCGGCGCCCCGGTGGCGATCAGCGCGTTCGTTCTCGACGGCCTCGTCGTCGCGGAACGCCAATTCGACCACTCGGCCAACTACCGCTCCGCGGTGGTGCGGGGGACCTGCCGCGTGATCGCAAAGTCCGATCGCGCAGCGGCGCTCGACCTGTTCACCGACGGCCTGCTGCCCGGCCGTCCCGCCGAGTGCCCGCCCCACGCCGCGAGCGAATTGGCGGCCACCCTGGTGTTGGAACTGCCGATCGCGCAGGACAATTGGGTGGCCAAGCAGCGTAGTGGGCCTGCCGCGGAACCCGAGGGTGACGCTTGGACGGGCGTCATCCCGGTGCGCCAGACCTACGCGGCGCCGGAATCGCCCTCGCGCCAAAGCATTCCCGCCTCTGTAGCGGCCGTCGTCGCTCAACACGGTTTATCCTGACGCGATGGTGGTCAGCGGAGTCTCGGGCGGGGTGGTGCACGACTTGCCGGACGACCTGAAAGCGGCGTTGGAGGCCAACCCGGCGGCGCTGACCGCGTGGAACGACATCACCCCGCTGGCGCGCAACGAATTCATCTGCTGGGTCACCGATGCCAAGCAGACGGTCACTCGGGAACGGCGCATCCGGCGCACGCAGGAAGAGCTCGAGGAAGGCAAGCGCCGCCCGTGTTGCTGGCCCGGATGCAAGCATCGCGAGCGCACCGGTAAGGCCTAGCTGTTGCGGCTCTCCCGCCGGTTCGCCTTCTTGATCTCCTCGACCAGTTCCTCCTTGCTCATCCGGGAGCGTCCGCTGATATTGAGCCGCTTCGCCAGATCCGTCAGGTGTTTCTTGGTGGCGTTGGCGTTGACGCCCTCGGCGGTCTCGCCGGACGCGTTGGGCCCGCCGCTCTCTGCTCGCTCATCGGACGGACCGCGCTGCTCCTTCTCCTCCCAGTGGTCACCCACCTTCTCGAAGCTGTGCTTGAGTGCGCTGTAGGCGGTCCGGTAGGCGCGCTCGCCCTCGCCGTACTCCTCGGCGGCTGCATCGAGCGTCTTCGCGAACGTGCGCTGGGCCTTGTCGTCCGATTTCTGCAGCGTGCTGGGTAGCTCGCTCTGCTTCGCCTCGCCCGACTTCGTGGTCTTCGGCATCGTGTCCATCCTCCATCGAAAAACGTTGTCGCTGAGTGTTATTGACCAGGTGGTGACCAGTGCATCACCTTCAACGCGGTCATCTCGTCGAGAAGCTCAGGGCCATAGCCGATTCCGGAACCGCTGTCGCGTCGCGGCTCGGCTGAGCCCCCTGGCGCGCCGCCGAACACCGCGTTGATCTTCACCGTTCCCACCGGCAGGCAGCGCCATGCCTCCTGTGCGTGCGCCATGTCCGCGGTGAGCACCGTCGCCGCGAGCCCGTAGCGGTCGTCGGCGGCTTCGGTGAGTGCGGCCTCGAAATCGGGCACCACGCGAACCGGCGCGATCGGTCCGAACGTCTCTTCGCACATCAGCAGCATGTCCGGTGTGCAGCCGGTCAGCACGGTCGGCGGATAGTAGGTCCCCGGTCCGGGGCGTGGTGCACCGCCCACCAGCACGCGAGCGCCGCGTTCGACCGCGTCGGTGACATGGCGGTGGACGTGTTGGCGGTGCCGCTCATCGACCAGCGGGCCGATGCGGGCCTCCCAGCGGCACGCCTCGTCGGCAAGCGCGGCGAGGAACGCATCCGCCGCCGCAGCGGCGACGTAGATGCGTTCCACCGCGACGCAGATCTGTCCCGCGTTGGCGAAGGCGCCCTGTGCCACCTGCTCTGCCGCCCAGCGCGGCGAGATCCCGTCGTCGACGATCAGCGCGTCGTTGCCGCCGTTTTCCAGCAGCGCTTTGGCACCTCGCTGTGCGCAGGCCTGCGCGATGGCTCGCCCGGTGGCGCTGCTGCCGACGTGTGCGACCACGTCGACCTGCGGTGCTGAGGCCAGTCGTGCGCCGACGGAGCCGTCACCGTCGACGATCTCGAGTACGCCCGCGGGCAGCGTCTGGGCCACCAGTTCGGCGAAACGGCGCCCGGTGCCGGGGCAACGTTCGCTGGGTTTGTGGACCACGGTGTTCCCGGTGACCAGCGCGGCGCCGATGAGACCGGCGGCCACGGCGACGGGGTCGTTCCAGGGCGTGAGGACCGCGACAACCCCCCGCGGTTCGGGCACCATCATGTCGGTGGCGGACCACCCGCCGAGGAGGCTGCGGCCCCGGTGAACGGGTCCCAGCTGCGCATATTGCCGCAGCGTTCCGATGCCTGCCTGCACACCGCCGAGGGCATCGTCACGGGGCTTCCCGGTTTCGCGCTCGTTGAGCTCGGCCAGCTCGTCGGCGGCGGCCGCGACGGCGTCGGCCGCCGCGCTGACCGCCGCCGCCCGGTCGGCTGGTGCGGTACGTGCCCACGCGGGAAACGCAGCGCTCGCCCGGGTCACCGCCGCGTCGCAATCGGCGTCGCCGGCGATCGGTACGCACGTGACGGTGTCGCCGGTGCGAGGGTCCAGGACAGTCATCTCCATGGTCTGCACCCGAGCCCGGTTACCCGGGTGGCGATGATCGACACACCCCGACGGGACCGGGTTGAGCGGACTCTCCCCGGGTACCTGCCGGCGATGATCGGACGAAGGGACCTGCAGGACACGGCGGCACAGGTGTTCGGGTGGGAGAGGCTGCGCGACGAGCAGCTCGACGCGATGGCCGCGATCGTCGCGGGACGCGACGTGCTGGCGGTGATGCCCACGGGATCGGGCAAGTCGGCCATCTATCAGGTGCCCGCGGCGATCATGCGCGGGGTGACAGTGGTGGTGTCGCCGCTGATCGCCCTGCAGCAGGATCAGATCGAGGGGCTTGCGGACACCGGAGCGCCGCGTGCGGTGGCGATCAACTCCGGGCAGAGCGCCACGAGCAACGAGCGCACCTGGGCGCAGATGCGGAAGGGAAAGTCGGAGTATCTGTTCCTGTCTCCCGAGCAGTTGACCAAAGACGATGTGGTTCAACGGCTTTCCGCTCTCGACCTGGCGATGATCGTGGTCGACGAGGCGCACTGTGTCTCCGCCTGGGGACACGACTTCAGACCGAGCTACCTGCGGCTGGCCGACGCGGTGCGGCAATGGGGCGAGGTACCGGTGGTGGCGTTGACGGCGACTGCGTCGCCTGTGGTGCGCCGCGACATCGTCAATCACCTGGGACTGCGCGATCCGGTGGTCATCGCCACCGGGTTCGACCGGCCGAACATCCGGCTGGAAGTCCGCCACCATGTCGACGACCGAGGCAAGCGAGCGGCGGTGCTCGACGCGGTGGCCGGCATGGCCGGCCCGGGTCTGGTGTACACGGCGACCCGCAAGGACGCCGAGCGGTGCGCTGACGGCTTGCGGGACGCGGGCGTGGCCGCCGCCGCGTACCACGCGGGGCTGCGGGCGGCCGACCGCGATGACGTCCACCGACGGTTCCGCGAGGATGACATCCACGTCGTGGTGGCGACCTCGGCGTTCGGGATGGGAATCGACAAACCCAACGTCCGGTTCGTGGTGCACGCATCGATCCCCGACTCGGTGGACAGCTACTACCAGCAGGTGGGCCGCGCCGGCCGAGACGGCCAGGACGCGGTGGCGACGCTGTTCTACCGACCCGAGGATCTGTCGCTGGCGAAATTCTTCATGACCGCGCACGCCGATCAGGAAAGGCTCACGGCCGTTCTCGGAGCACTGTCGACCTCAACACCCAAGCGGCTGAAACGGCTTCGCGACGAGACGGGCCTCGCGGGCCGCTCCGTGACCCAGGCGGTCAACCTCCTCGAGCAGGCCGCCGCGGTGACGTCGGGGCGTCGGGGATTCGTCCTCGTCGACCAGGACCTCACACAGGTCCTCGACCGGGTGCAGCGCATCACCGAGGCAACCGAACGTGTCGACCGCACCCGCGTCGAGATGATGCGCGGGTACGCGGAGACCACCGACTGCCGCCGCCGCAACCTGCTGGGTTACTTCGGCGAGCAGCTGAGCCGGCCCTGCGGTGCCTGCGACATGTGCGACGACAACGCCGCCCGAGGTCATCCACTGACCGAGGAGCGGCCTGCGGTGCCGCCGGAGACGACGGTCGAGCACCGCGAGTGGGGACGCGGTGTGGTCATCAGTGGCGAATCCGACCGCATCACTGTGCTTTTCGACGAGTTCGGCTACCGCACGCTTTCCGTCGAGGCGATCCGCGACACGGAGATCCTCACCGTCGCCGATGTGTGACGTTTCGACGGATTCGCCTCGGGTAGCAGCGAGCGCATGAGCGTCGTCGACAAGGCCCGAGAACAGGCCAAGAACCTCGTCACCAAGGTCACCGACAAGGTGGCCGAGGCCATCACCACCGATTCGCCCGTGCAAGCCGTCACCATCGGGCGCCCCCGAGCCGAGGTCGTGGCAGTGTTCACTGATCCCGACCTTCTTTCCGTCGTGTTCGGGGACGTCGCGGACGTCCAGAGCGTCGGCGCCGATCGACTTCGGTTCGCCTTCGGCACCGACGGGCCCACGTGGGAGTGCGTCGTCAACGGCGACGACGAACAGATTCGATTCGTCGACGTACATCCCGACGGCACGATGCAGTTCCAGCTGATGTTCCGCGACGCTCCAGGCGAGCGGGGCACGGAGGCGATCGCCCGGCTGAGCAACCCCGGTCCCGGCGCGCTGACCGGTGCGCTGATCTTCAAGGTGCTCTACCGGGCCCGCGCCCTGGTGATGACCGGCGAGGTACCCACGATCGCCCGCAACCCGAGCGCCCGCTCGTCGGCGCGCTGAGAGGACACGAGCATGTTGGCACTCGTATGGAACGGCATCAACGATCTCGCGGTCGAGACAGTCGATGACCCCGAGATCCTCAACCCACACGACGTCATCGTCGCGGTGACGCTGAGCACCACCTGCGGATCGGACCTGCATTTCATCGACGGCTACATCCCCGGCATGCGCGAGGGCGACGTGTTCGGCCACGAGTTCATGGGTGAGGTGGTCGAGATCGGCCGTGAGGTCACCCGGATCACCGTGGGCACCCGGGTGGTGGTGCCGTCGTTCATCGCGTGCAACAGCTGCTGGTACTGCGACCACGACCTGTACTCGCTGTGCGACACCACGAATCCGAACGCCGAACTTCAGGCGCCACTGCTGGGGGCGCCAACCGCCGGCATCTACGGCTACACCCACGAGTTCGGCGGTTACGCGGGCAGCCACGCACAATTCGTCCGTGTGCCGTTCGGCGACGTCAACTGCTTCGCCGTCCCCGAGTACGTCACCGACGAGCAGGCACTGTTCATGTCCGATGCAGTGCCAACCGGCTACATGGGTGCGGACTTCTGTGACATCTCCGCCGGTGACGTGGTCGCTGTGTGGGGCGCCGGCGGGGTGGGCCTGATGGCGGCACGCAGCGCGCTGCTCAACGGAGCGGAGCGGGTCATCAGTATCGACCGCATCCCCGAAAGACTCACGCTGGCAGAGCGTTTGGGCGCCGAAGTGATCAACTACGCCGAGGTGCACAGTGTGGCCGAGGTGCTGCGCGACAAGACGGGTGGGCGCGGCCCCGACTCGGTGATCGAGGCCGTCGGTATGGAAGGCCACAGCACCGGGTTCCAACAGGTCTACGACCGCACCAAGCAGGCGCTGCGCCTGGAGACCGATCGCGCCGCGAGTCTGCGGGAGGCGATCCTGGCCTGCCGCAAGGGCGGGGTGGTCTCCGTTCTGGGCGTCTACGGGGTCACCGACAAGTTCCCGATGGGCGCGCTGATGAACAAGGGCCTGACGTTGCGTTCGGCCCAGCAGCACGGCCAGCGCTACATCCCTCAGTTCTTCGATTATGTCGAGCAGGGCGATCTCGACCCATCGGTGCTGATCACCCATGACCTTCCGCTGTCCGACGGCGTGCGCGCGTACGAGATGTTCAAGAACAAGACCGACGGGTGCATCCGGGTCGCGTTGCGGCCGTGAGTCAGCGCGTGGGCCGGCTCTCGGGGTGCTCTGCGACCTTGACGGCTGCGAAGTCGGCGGCCTGATCCACCAGGCCGTCGGAGATGTAGCGGGCGTGGGCACCGATGTCGTTGCCTGCCGAACAGACGAAGTCGTCGGGTACGCACAGTTCGACGGTCTTCGGCTGATACAGCGATCCGATGGTGATCGCGGGCTGGTTGATGACGCCCATGAACCGGTCTGACGGTGTGCCGAGCAGGGCGACGGCCGCGACGTGGTCGGCGACGGCGGGCGGCATCACTTGCGGAACATTGGGGTCGGTGACGCCGTCGGGGATCACATCAGAGGTCACGAATCCCATGACCGCCGCGCCCTGCGAATACCCGCCGAGCACCATCGACGTCTTCGGGCAGGCATTCGCGGTGTTCTGGATCTGGGTGCTCGCGTCGACGACGCCCTGCAGTGCGGTGGGGAAGTCGGGGCTCGCCGGGTAGTTCACGGGATAGACGGCGACCGACTTCGGTGCGACACGCGTTTTCAGGTCGTCGACGAACGCGTCGCCGACGGCCCCGAGGCCGGGTGGCTCTGTGGTCCCGCGCGCGAACAACACCTGTACGTCGGGACAGCCCGGCGGTGGTGGGGGCGGGAGGTCAGGTTGTGCGGCCGCGGGAACAGCCGGGGTCAGGAGCATGCTGGCGGCGAGTGCCACGACGACGCGCGTGCAGTGAACAGAGACCATCTAATAATCGTGTCATGGATGCGTTCGCTTCGCCGACCTGCGCGGCGGGTATGACGAGCGTCATGGTTCTCGCTGAAGCGCCCGACCTGGTCACCGGAGCACGCGTCGTGCGCGATACCGCCGGCGCCGCAGTCGGCCTGGCGCGGGACCTCTTCCGCACCGAGGGGGAGTACTTCGCCGCGACGTTGACGATCGACGACAACGCCGAGGTACCGGCAGTCGAGGTGCTCCGGCCGGGCGTGACCCACAGCGCCGTCGTTCAGGTCGGTCCGGACGATCGCGGGCAGGTCGCGAGGAAACTGTGCATCAGGCTGCCGGACGTGTACGGCCAGGGGCGCGCTCAGGACTTCCTGCTCGCCTCGTCGGGCGACGGTGCGCCACTGCACCACGCGGTGTTGCCCGCGGATCCGGTGGCGCCTCTGTATTCGTCGCTCTGGCTGTATCTGGCTGGGGTGCAACCGATTCTCTTCGGGGCGCGCCCCCAGACAACCGGTCGCGATGTCAGGTTCTCGGCGGGGAGCGAGGTCAGTTTCATGGTCAGCGGGCCGATCGGTCGGTTCCGTCGTATCGGCACGCTGACGCTCACCGGGCCCCATCACGGAACCGCCCGATTCGCCGGGAGCCACAGCGGCGGGGGTATCCGACCCCTGCCGCCGGTGGCTCTGTACTGACCCGGCCTCAGGCGCCGCGACCGGTCTTCTGCTGGAGTTCGTCGATCATTTCCGAGGCCTGCGCCTTCGTGGCGTCCTCGGGGACTTCGGTGTCCGCTTCCTGGGCCAGCGTGTGCAGATAGCTGCGCTGGGCGCCGGTCATCGGCTCGTCGCCGGTCACCCACTGCGACGGATCTTTCTCGGCATTCTCTTGGGGCGCTTGTTCGGTCATGCCTCCGGAATGCCCATCGCACAGACGTTCGAAACCTGGAGAACGAGGCGGCCCCGCGGGCTGGTGCTGAACCCGCGAGGCCTTGGGACTACGGCCGCCCCGTAGTTACCCCGGGCGTCGCGTACCACCAGAGCGCAGGATCAAACGACCCAACCGCCGACCTCATGGGCGGCCTGGAAGTATGCGAGTCGTGGGCAAGAACGAACGCGGAAAGATCGTCATGACCGATGACGAGATCACGAGCTTCATCGACCGGAGCCGTACGGCCACGTTGGCAACCGTGCTTCCCAGCGGACGTCCGCATCTGGTGGCGATGTGGTACGCCGTGATCGACGGTGAGATCTGGTTCGAGACCAAGGCCAAGTCGCAGAAGGCGGTCAACATCCGCCGCGATCCGACCGTCACGGTGATGATCGAAGACGGGCTGACCTACGACACCCTGCGGGGCTTGTCGATCGACGGGACCGCGGAGATCCACGACGACCCGGAGACGAACCTGCGGGTCGGGATCAGCGTGTGGGAGCGCTACACCGGCCCCTACACCGAGGACGTGCGTCCGTTCGTCGATCAGATGATGAACAACCGCATCAGTGTGCGGGTGGTGCCGTCGCGGATGCGCAGCTGGGACCATCGCAAACTCGGCATGGGCGAGATGCCCGTCTCCGGAAGCACCGCGCAGTACCTCTGAGGCTCACCGGCGCGACAGCACCCGCTTCACGTCGGTGGTGATCGGATCGACGATGTCGTTGAACTCCGGGTTCCGCTCGATGAAACCGGCGACCATGGAGCAGACCGGCACGATCCGCAGCCCGGCATCGCGGGTGGCCTCCAACGCTTCACGCACCAGGATGGTCGCCAGGCCGCGCCCGGAGAACTCCTCGTCGACGACGGTGTGCGGGAAAATGCGCTGACCGTCGTGGTCGATGAACTCGGTGAAGCCGGCCTCGCGCCCGTCGACGGAAATGGTGAACCGGTCCTGCTCCTCGGCGACCTCGGTTGGTGCGCCCGTCTTGTCCGTCGTCACGAGGGTTCTCCTGTCATATCGGCGAATTCGGGGTTCTTCTCGATGAATTCCGCCACCATCCAGCACTGCGGCACGACCCGCAGTCCCGCTGCGCGCGTCGCCGTCAAGGCCTCCCGGACGAGAATGGTGGCCAGCCCGCGGCCCTGGTACCGGGGGTCCACCTCGGTGTGCGGGAAGACGCGTGCGCCGTCGCGGTCGTAGAAGTCCGCCAGGCCGACTTGCCGGCCGTCGACGGAGATCGTGAAGCGGTCCGATTCGGCGACGACCTCGGTGGGCGCGCCGGTTCTGTCCTGGGTCATGGCCCCTCTATACCCCAGGTTGGGGCCGAGGCTTCAGGGTGGCGTGCGGCAGCGGCGGCGCGGGCAGGCGGCCCGTCTCACCCCGGTAGCCGGTCACCTCACCGAAGCGGGCATCGTGACTCTGCCACTGCTCCCGGTAGCCGACGATCTCGTCGTGGCTGCGGCCGACGAAGTTCCACCACATCAGCAGGTCTTCGGTGAACGGCACGCCGCCGAGCAGCACGACCCGGGCGGGCTCGTCGCTGCGGTTGATCAGCTGCAGGCTGTCGTGCCCGGTGCCCTGGAACCCCAGATCGGCCACCGCGAGTTCGGCACCGCACGCATCGATACGCCCCTGGTCGACGAGCACGCCGTGCTCGAAACCGGCGTCGACGTCGAGCGTCACCCGCGCCCCGGGTTCGAGATCGAGCTGGGCGCCGAGCAGCGCCGTGAAGGTGTGTACCGGCGACCGATCGTCGTCGAGTTCGCCGAGGAACACACGCGCGGTCACCCCGCCACGGGTGCGGGGTCGCGGGACGTAGTGGGCGAAGTCGCGTGCGGTGTGCCGGTCCGAGTCCGGTAGTGCCACCCACAGCTGCACCCCATGCAGGATCGGGCTGCTGGGCACCGACACCTCGGAGTGACAGATGCCGGCCCCGGCGGTCATCAGGTTCAGCTCGCCCGGGCGCACCATTGCGTGCACGCCGTTGCTGTCCCGATGTTCGATGAGTCCGCTGAACAACCAACTCACGGTCTGCAGACCCGTGTGGGGATGCGGCGGCACGTCCATGCCGGGGGCGCCCCGCAGATCGTGAGGACCATAATGGTCGGCGAAACCCACGCCCCGATCAGCGACCGGTCGCGCTGCGGAAGTGTCCGGCGCACCCGGATGGCGCGCGGCCCGCCCAGCGGAACCTCCCGCGGATGCAGAACGCCCTCAAAGGCTCCGAATGCCGAAGCGCCGCAGGCCACTTCGGCGGGTGCGGCATCGGTGTTGCTCATCCGTTCACCGTAGTCTCCTCCCGCTGTGGCTGGACCATCGCCGAGCGGATGACCTCCAGATCGTGGTCGTCGATGCGAAACACCCCGAACCGGAACTTGTAGCCCCACCGGGACTTGTCCTCGATGAAGTCGAGGTGCTCGATCAGGGGCCGGATGGGGACTTCGCTGCACTCGAGGAAGTCGACGTTGCGGCGCCATGGGGTGAAGCCCTCCGACATCTCCACCTGGTAGGGCTCGTCGTCGGCGACCTGACCGATGGCCGTGAACGCCTGCAGCGGCGGACCGTCGGGGTAGACCGTCCTGGGAGAGTAGAAGACCAGCCAGTCTCCCCGAGCCATCTTGCGCAGCATGTGTGGTTTGCCGTGGTTGGCTTGCGTGAAGCGCCCGCGCACGCCGCGCTCGACATGATCACGGCTGACCGTGTTGATCCAGTTCGTCATACCGTCAACGTAGGGACACCCACCGACGGCAGACACCGTTTGTGCACAGGCCCTGTGGATAACTCGCTACAGTCGGACGCCATGGGCGAGCACGTGTTGACGGCCGACGATCTGCGCAGCGTCACCTTCGAGAAGCCACCCTGGGGGAAGCGCGGCTACGACGAGAAGGCGGTCCGCGATCTCATCGCGCTGGCTGCTCGCCGCCTCGACGGGCGCGGGCACTTGTCGGCCGCCGATGTGCGCGTAGTGCGGTTCAACAAGCCGAAGCTCGGAAAGCGCGGCTACGACGAGGCCCAGGTCGACACGCTGCTCGACGAGATCGCCTCGGCCATCGATCGTCTCCATGACTGACCCCGGCGAGCTGCGTCCAGATCTGGCTGAGCTGCTGCGTCGCCGCGCGCTGACCGAAGACGCGGCCCGGCCCGACGCGGTCGCGCGACGGCATCACCGGGGTGGCCGCACGGCACGCGAGAACGTCGCCGATCTCGTCGACCCGGGATCCTTCGTGGAATACGGGCGGTTCGCCATCGCCCCGCAGAGAATGCGGCGCGGCCTCGACGACCTGATCACCCGGACTCCGGCAGACGGGCTGATCGGAGGGACCGCGAGCATCGGGGGCGCCCCGTGCGCGGTGCTCTCCTACGACTACACCGTGCTCGCGGGAACTCAAGGCGCGCTGGGACATCGGAAGAAAGACCGGCTGTTCGAGCTCATCGAGCGGATGCGGCTGCCGACCGTGTTGTTCGCCGAGGGCGGAGGCGGCAGGCCGGGGGACACCGATTATCCGGTCGTCTCCGCGCTGGACACGCGTGCGTTCGCGCTGTGGGCGAGATTGTCGGGCCTCGTCCCGCGCATCGCCGTGGTGAAGGGCCGCTGCTTCGCCGGCAACGCCGTGCTCGCCGGGACGTCGGACCTGATCGTGGCGACCCGCGATGCGTCGTTGGGGATGGGCGGACCCGCGATGATCGCCGGCGGCGGGCTGGGCGACGTGGCCCCCGATGACGTCGGTCCGATGACCGTGCAGGAACCCAACGGCAACGTCGATGTGGTCGTCGACGACGAAGCGGCCGCGGTCGAGGTGACCAAGAGGCTGCTCTCCTACTTTCGGCCCGGTCGGGGCGAATGGGCCGCCTCCGATCAGACTGGCCTGCGCACCGCGGTGCCCGAACGGGAACGCCGCGCCTACGACGTGGGCCCGATCATCGAGACGCTCGCCGACACCGACTCGGTGACGTTTCTCCGTCCGAGGTTCGCGCGCGAGATGGTCACCGCGCTGGCCCGTATCGAGGGCCGCGCCGTGGGGATCCTGGCCAACGACACCCGGTTCATGGCAGGCGCGATCACCGCCGCCGCGTCGGACAAAGCGGCCCGATTTCTGCAGCTGTGCAACGGTTTCGGAATTCCGGTCATCTCGCTGGTCGACTGTCCGGGGTACATGGTGGGGACGGCAGCCGAGGCGGAGTCACTGGTGCGGCGGGCGTCGCGGATGCTCGTGGCGGGGGCGGCGCTGCGGGTGCCGATGATCGCCGTGGTGCTGCGCCGGGGTTACGGCCTGGGCGCGCAAGCGATGGCGGGCGGGAGCCTGCACGAACCGGTGTTGACGGTTGCGTGGCCGGGGGCGCATCTCGGCCCGATGGGACTGGAAGGGGCGGTACGTCTTGGGCTGCGTAAGGAACTCGAGGCGATTGCCGACGACGCCGAACGCGAGCAGCGTGTCCGGGAGGCGACGGCCGCGGCCCAAGAGAATGCCAAGGCGCTGAATGCGGCCATGCTGTTCGAGATCGACGACGTGATCGACCCGGCGGACACCCGGTCGGTGATCGCCGCGACGCTCACCGCGGCCGACACCCCGCACCGCGACAGCGGGCGGTTCGTCGACACGTGGTGAGCATCGAGGCGGTGGGCGGTACCGTCATGGCGCCTCTCGGCGAGTGGTCGCTCGAAGCGACGAAATTGGTTGGAGCCCGGGGCATGTCCGGCACCGCTGACGTTCTCAACGGGCGAGGTGGCCCAGCTATTCCCGGGCCGATCTTCAGGCGATGTCGGCGTAGTAGACGCGGCGTTCGCCGACCGGGTGGCCGTTCAGTTCCGCCAGTGACTTGAGCTGACGCAGCGCGAAGGTCCGCCCGCGGCCCGCTTCGGGCACATAGATCCCTGCCCACAGACCCTCCGCCCGCGGTGATTCGCACGCCTCTTTGGCGCACAGCCACCGCCGGGGGCAGGACCGGCAGATCGCCTTCGCCTCGTCGTCGGCAGTGGTGGTCCAGCGGTCGGGATCCCGGGTGCATTCGCCGATCGGGCTGTCATCCCACGGGGTTGCGGTCATGGGTAGCTCCTTGTGCCTGGGCGGCGCGTCGGCCGCGATGGAAGGAAAGCTAACCGACAAACCGTAGCGATGCAACAGTTTGTGCTACGGAACTGTGGCGCAGGTGCGTCTTGCCACGAGCGGATGGCACTGAATGGCCACGTCAACAGCTGTTCAGCGCTGCATGAACGTCACAGAAATTTGCGTCGCGATGATGCAGTTCGACGCGCGCCGAGGGTGTAGTTTTACGGGGAAACCGTTGCAGTGCGTGCTCCAGCCGTAGCGCTGAGCCCACGCGACATCGCCGCCCGAATGAGATCGAGGATTGTCGGTACATGACCAACGCGGAGTCGATCGGCGCGTCCGCCGATGCTCCCGACGCCGGGATGGTCAGGGCCGGAGCGGCGGCGGCTGCGCGCCGCCGGGAACTCGACATCAGCCAGCGTCGGCTGGCGGCTGAGGGCATCATCAACGCCGGCGCCCTCATCGCGTTCGAGAAGGGGCGCAGCTGGCCGCGCGAGCGCACCCGCGCCAAGCTCGAAGAGGTGCTGCAGTGGCCGCCGGGCACGATCGAGCGACTGCGCACCGGTGCACCGCTTCGCCGTCGAGACCCCGCCCCTCCCCCGAGTGGGGACGAGACCTCGCTCATCGCCCAGGCCGTTCTCACTGCTCTGGGCACGCTGTCGAGCACCGTCTCGTCGCTACCGCCGGACGAGGACCCCTCGTTCCCCGTCCGGATCTCAGCGATGCTCGACGACCTGCGTCAGCTCGAGGCCGTCGCAGCGAGAGCCGCCCGCATCGGCCGGGTCACCCCGCCCCTGATCAAGGCGCTGGGCACGGTGCGGACCCTGTACGACGACCTGATGGTGCGTGCGGCCAACGCGCCCGGCGCAGCATTGGGCCCCCGGCTGTACACCGCGCGTCGCGGAGCCAACCTGACCGTTGCCGAAACGGCGCAGGCCGCCGGCGTCGCCGAGCACGTCGTCCCCCAGGCAGAAGCCGGTGAGCCGATCGCGCCCACCGAAGCGGCTGCGCTGGAAGAGCTGATCGAGCAGATCGTCTGAGGCGGCGAGAACAGGACCGTCGCTACGGCTTAACAACGTGGTTGCCTCCGGTACTCACCTGACGCTGAACTGAAGGCAACCGTCCGTTCTGCGCTTGCTCCCACGTTATGGAGCGCGCGTCACGCCTCGAAGGGGCCAAAGGTCCCTCCCGCCCCGCCAGAGGGCATCACCGGGTTTCGGCGTCGCCAGGGCGGGCACCAAGCGGGACGAAACGGAGGCTCGATGGCGGTAGGACGAAACGGACTCGATGCGCAGGGCTGTCCGAAGCACATGCACTACGGTCCCTGCGGGGGCGTCCGCGACGACGGCCAGTGCGAGATGCGTCCAGGACCATGTGCGTTCCCCGACGCCGTCCCATGGGACGACCCTGTCGAAGTTCCCCATCCGGCGACGGTGCCGCTGATCCTCACCGATTTCACCTGTATGCCGTTCGATCCCGACGATCTCTCGGCGACGGCCGCGGCGTTGGCCGGATCCTGCGACGCGGTCCTGGTCGGCGAGCACCACAACCGTCCCGACTTCCCGCCGACGTTGATGGCCGCGCTGCTCCTAGACGCCGGTGTGACGCCGTGGATCACGCTGTCCTGCCGGGACCGGAACAGGGTCGTGCTCGAACAGGAGTTGCGCGGCCTGTCGCTGCTGGGCGTGCAGACGGTGCTCTGCGTCACCGGCGACGGTCGCGGGTACGACGTCCGACCGGACGTCACCCAGACCTTCGATCTGGACGGTCCGCGTCTGGCCGCGCTCGCCGCGTCGGTGGGCATGACCGCTGCCGTTCCCGAAACCATCACAGCACCACCTGTGTTGGCGCGACCCGCACGCCTGGTCGCCAAGCAGCAGGCTGGCGCGGCGCTGGCGGTGCTCAATCACACGTCGATCCCAGGGGTGGTCGCGGACTTCGTGGCCGCCGCGCGGGCGGTCGGCCTGACGATCCCGGTGCTGGGGGCGGTCGCGGTCGTCACCGACGAACTCTCGGCCGCGGTGCTGCGCGGGCTGCCCGGCCTGGAAATGGACCCCGACGTCGTCGCGACCATCCTGGCGGCGCCTGACCCGGTGCAGGCCGGGATCGATGCCGCGGTCGCCGAGGCCTGTGCCCTGCTGGCCATCGACGGCGTCGAGGGCGTGAACATCTCCGGGTTGGCGTCGGCAGACGGGACCCGAGCGGGTGCGGAGATCAAGGCCGAGGTGGGCCGGCGGGTGCGAGAGGAGGCCGGCTGTGGGTGGTGACGCGATGTCGGCGGAGTTCGACACCGTCGCCGAGTGGACCGCCGAGGTCGCCACCGATCTGGGACCCGACTACCACGTGCCTGCGGGCTGCCGCGGCAGTGGGAACCCCGCCGCCCTCGACTGGCTGGTCGAGCACCTCGGGCTCAGTGCGGGTGATGTGCTGCTGGACTGCGGGGCCGGCGTGGGTGGACCGGCCGCCTATGCGCAGGCGCGACGGCCGGTGCGACCGGTGCTCGTGGAGCCGGAGGCGGGCGCCTGCCGCGCGGCCGTGTCGTTGTTCGGCTACCCCACCCTGCAGGGCAGCGCCGACGCGTTGCCACTGGCCGACGAATCCGTCCACGCAGCATGGTGTCTCGGCGTGCTGTGCACGATGCGCGCGCACACCGCCGTCCTCGCCGAACTGCGGCGCGTGGTCCGCGCGCCCGGCCGCATCGGGCTGCTGGTGTTCGTCGCGCCGAAGCAGCTGGCCGCTGCACACCGGCCGGAGGGAAACCACTTTCCGACGCCCGCGTCTCTGCGCGGCTCGCTGACCGCGGCCGGGCTGAGCATCGAGGCGCGGCTGCAGACAGCGGATTTGCCTGCCATTCCCGACGGTTGGCAGAAGCGGGTCACCCGCGTCGAGGAGGAACTCGCGCGCCGCCACGGTGGAGATCCTGCGTGGGAGACAGCCGAACGCCAGTCCGCTCAGATGGGCGACCTGCTCGCTGCGGGCCGCATCACCGGGGAGGTGCTGAGCCTGCGGCGTGCCGACAGTCAGCGCGGGGGGAAGTGAGCTGCGAGCGCGGCGCAGATCTCGACGAATTTGACGCGTGCCGCGGCGGACATGTCGCCCGTGCCGTCGATGACCCCGCCTGGTCGCAGCGTGCCGTCGAAGGGAACTTCGACCACGAGCTGTCCGTGACCCGAGAACTGTTGCGCAAGAATCGATCTCGTCTTCTTACCGGCATGACCGTCGGAGTCGTTGAGCACCACGATGGTGCGCTGGAGCAGATTGTTCATCCCGTGGGCGGCCAGCCAGTCCAAGGTTTGACCTGCCGCAGCGGCGCCGTCGACCCAGGGTGAGGACACCACCACGAGCGCATCGAGATCGCGCAGTGCTTCTTGAGTCACCGGTGCATCCATGGTCGAGCTGCAGTCGACGACCGAAATCGTGAAATAGCGGTCGAGCCGGGCCACCGCCTCGCGGTACAGGGGCGGGTCGAGCACACGGCGGCGGGCGGGAGTCGCCTCGCCGGCGAGCACGAACAATCCGACGGCGTTACTGCCGACGCGATTGCGGACGTCGGCGAAGGTCTCGAGGTGCCGATCGGTGGCGAGTTCCCAGAACGAGCCCTGCACTCGGGGATCGATCCGGCTGCCCAGCTTGCCGAACGCGGTGTCGGCGTCGACGGCGACCACGCGATCGTCCTGCCGGAGTTCGGCGAACACCGAGCCGATGCAGGCCGAAACGGTGGTCTTCCCGACACCCCCCTTCCCGAGCACGCCCACCTTGAAGTGTCCGCGCAGCGGTGCGCGGATGGCCGCCTCCAGCGCCGCGACGCGGCGCTCGGCCGGCGACGGGCCCAGGTTGATGGCACCGAAGGTGGCTTTGTAGAGCACCCGCCGCCACCCCCGCGCGGGCACGGTCTTACGCGTCGGCACCAGGTCGGCCGGTCGGATGCGCTCGGCATACGAACTGGGCTGCGCGGGCAGCACCGTCGTCTCGGGTTCGGGCGGACCCGCGGGCCACTGGGGAGGGGGCGGACCTTGCGGCGGCCAGGTGGGCTGACGCGGGCGCGGCACCGGCCCGGTCGCGCCGTCGGGTGGAGGTGGCGACCCGAACACGGGCGGCTGGGGCGTCGGCGGGGTGTCGTCGGGCCGGTCCGGTTCCCTGCGCAGGATGTCCTCGCGGTCGGTCACAGCGCCTCTCCTCCTCGTGCGCGGCAGGTTCTCAGCGTACGGGTCGGCGGCGCGAGCAAAGAAGTCTCGGCCGGATGACCGTTGCTGCGTTCCAGGCGGGTGAGGCTAGGACGCCTGCCTACCTGCCGCGGTCGCGCGCACCGACGGGTCGCCGTGCGATGCGAGGTGTCTTGGCAGGTCGGCACGCTGTGGGAGGCCCATCGCGGCGTAGTCGTCACGGAAAAATAGTGTCCTGGCAGGGGGTTGAGCGCTGGTAGGCTGCCCGGGGGAAGGGGTGGTCGAGCATGGATATGACCGATGCTGCCGGTGCACTCGGCAAAGTCGCCGATGGTGCGCGCGGGCCGGTCGGTGCGCACGACATCCTCGGCGCCGGGCAGCGGGTGATCGCCGGTATGCGCTCGACGACGGGACATGGCCGCCCCGACGCCGGTGAGGCGTTCGCGCGGGGTGCCAGCGGCTTCTTCGGCGCGGTCCGGACGGCCGACGGTGCCTATCCCCGCGAGTGGGACGGGCCGGCGGCTCAGTCGTACACCGAGGTCACCCGTCGGCTGGCCACGGCGACCGAAGCGCTGGCGGTCCTCGATCACCACGTGCACACCGTGATCGACCGGGAGGCGACCCAGGTCATCCGCCGCCGCGAGACGTTGGACGACCAGGCCGACCACCTGTCCTCGCTGCGCCGTGTGACCGGATCGCTCGCGGGCATACCCGGCGTCGGGTCCGCGATGACATCGGCCATTCAGATGGCGGCCGTGACGGCGGCGGTGGGTGTCTGCGAGACCGAGTTGTGCGACCTCGCCGCCGAGACCGCCGACAACGCGAGCCGGCTGCATCGCCTCGCCGGCGACTACGAGGCGCTCAATAACGCGCCGGCACGGGCCGACGAGGCCGTGCCCGCTGACGACGCGCACGGCGAGGAGTTGCCCACCGGGGACGTGCCTGTCGACGACATGCCTGTCGAGGACGTCGTCGAGCCAAGCGCGGCGGCGTCGGCACCCGTCACGTCCACGTGCCCGGCCCCCGCACCGACCACCGCCGGTGGCCAGTCACCGATGCAGGGGGATCCGATGTCGGGCCTGACGTCGGCGTTCGGCGCGGTCGGCGGGATGATCGGCGCCGCGGTGGCGCCGCTGGCCGCGGTCGTGAGTGGAGTGGTCGCCGCCGCCGGCCAACTGCCCTCCCTCGCGTCGCTGGCGTCCTCGCCGCAGGTGGACGTGCCGGAAGACGAGAAGGGTGACGTGAAGGACCTAGAGGAGCCAGCCGACTCCGACGATCCTGCCCAGCCCGAGATCGAGCCCGTCGACGCCGCGGGCGCCGCGCCGCCCGAAACCCCGGCGCCGCCGGAACGGGCACCGAATCCGCCACCCTCGCAGCCGGCGCCGGCAGCCACCCGCCCACCGCAGTGACGACACCAGGAGACGAACCGGTCATGTCCCACGCAGAACTGGCAGTGACCCCGACGGACCTGCGCGACCTCGCGGCCGTCCAGCATCGGATCGCCACCGAGGTCGTCTCGGCCGGTCGCCGGGTGCTCGACGGCGACGCCGACGTTCTGACGTCCCACGGCTCGGTCGCGTCGGCCACCGCCGCGGCATTGCAGGCCGTCCAGCGGGCCCGTGCCGACGCGGTCTCCGCCATCGCTGCACAGGCTGGATCGCTGCGTGACCACCTGACCGGTGCCGCCCACCGCTACGAGATCACCGACCACCTGTCGGGCCAGCGGCTGAAATGATGGCCAGCCCGCTCTTCGGCGACGCCGAGCCCACCCACTACGACGACGTGGTGGGTGTCGAGGTGACCATCGACGGGATGCTCGTCATCGCCGATCTGCTGCACCTGGTGGATTTTCCGCTGGCACTGGGCATTCGACCCAACATTCCCTACGAGGACCAGCGCCGCATCGTCGCCGAGCAGGTCACCCGCGACCTCACCGCACAGGGCATCCTGACCGCGTTCGGCGATCCTCATCCCGAGGTGGCGGCCATGGCGGACGTCCTCAGCCGGCCCGATCGCACGCTCGACTGCCGGTGGTGGCGCCGGGACATCGGCGGCCGAATGGTGCGATTCGTGGTCTGCCGGAAGGGCGATCGCCACGTGGTCGCGGCTCGTGACGAGGACATGCTGGTGCTTCAACGGGTCGCCCCGCAGATCGGCCTGGCCGGCATGGTGAACGTCGTGATCGGGGACGCGTCCCCGGCCCTGGTCGAACCGCTCACGGGCATCGCGTCGCGGCTCGCCGACGTACGGACGGCGGACCAGCTCGCCGCCTACGGCCAGCCGCCGCTGTCGGCGAAGATCTATGCCGACGCGATCAACCATTCGGCGAGCTGGGTCGAGATCACCGCCAACGAGCGCCACCCGGGCGGAACGTATTCTCAGGCCGGGGTCGGGGCAGGGGTGCTCGACTCGTCGCACGGCCGCATCGTGTCGATTCCGCGCCGCGTCAACGGGGAGCTGTACGGGAGCTTTCGGTTCCCCGGATGCTGTACGGACGGTCGAGGACGAGCCGGATCGCGACACCCCACCCGCGGGTCGGGATGCAGTGACGCCACCTGCGATGCCGGCCGCCGCGCCTCGGACGCAGGCCGCGCCGCCGCCGCGCCAGGCTGAAGTCACCAGCCAGATGCCGCCCCTGCCGGTGTCGGCTCCCCAGCAGCTGCCCAACAACGGCATGATGCGCGCCCCTCAGGCGCCGTCCGGCGCTCGGCACGAGCAACCTCGGCACGCGTCTGTGCCCGCGCCCCGGCCGGCACCCGCGCCGGCACCGTCGCAGCATTTCGCCGATGCCGAGGTGGACCGTCGGCCCGTCGTGCAACCCGCGCCAACGTCGGCCGCGTCGATGGGGAACCATCGCGCCATCGACGCGCTGTCCCACGTCGGCGTCCGGTCCGCGGTCAAGATGCCGTCGCAGCGCGGCTGGCGGCATTGGATCTACCTGCTGACCCGGATCAACCTGGGGCTCTCGCCCGACGAGCTCTACGAGATGGATCTGCACAACCGGATCCGGCGCAACGCCCGTGACTCGTACCAGATCGGAATCTTCGGCCTCAAAGGCGGCGTCGGCAAGACCGCGGTGACGGTCGCGCTGGGTTCGGCCCTGAGCTCCATCCGCGGCGATCGCATCCTGGCGATCGACGCCGATCCCGACGGCGGGAACCTCGCCGATCGCGCGGGCCGGCAGTCCGCGGCCACGATCGCGGATCTGTTGAGCGACAAGGAACTTCACCGTTACAACGACATCCGCGCGTACACGAGCATGAACGGCGCCAACCTCGAGGTGCTCTCGTCCGAGGAGTACAGCGCCGCACGCCGAGAATTCAACGATGACGACTGGCGCTCCGCGACCGAGATCGTGTCGCGCTACTACAACCTGGTCCTGGCCGATTGCGGCGCGGGTCTCTTCCAACCGGGTGCGCGCGGTGTCCTCTCGACGGTGTCCGGGCTGGTGATCGTCGCAAGCGCGTCGATCGACGGCGCCCGCCAGGCCGCGATCACGATGGACTGGTTGCGGCAGAACGGTTATCAGGATCTGCTCGGGCGATCGTGCGTGGTGATCAACCATGTCGTGCCCGGCAAGCCGAACATCGACGTCGACGATCTGGTGCAGCAGTTCGAGCGTCATGTGTCGCCGGGCCGGGTCATCGTGTTGCCGTGGGACAAGCACATCGCAGCCGGCACCGAGATCCAGCTCGATCTGCTCGGCAAGGACTTCCGCCGCCGCATGGTCGAATTGGCGGCGGCGCTGTCTGACGACTTCGACAGGCTCGAGCGGCGTTGACCGCGACGGCCGCACCCCCGTCGTCGTCGAGCGTCACCCCGGGGCGCCCGGCGACGACGCGCGTCACGATCCTGACGGGTCGGCGCATGACTGATCTGGTGCTGCCGTCCGCGGCACCGATCGAGACCTATGTCGACGAGACGGTGAACGTGCTCGCCGACATCCTGGAGGACACTCCGCCAGAACTGTTGGAGGGCTTCGACTTCAAGGCCCAGGGTGTGTGGTCGTTCGCGCGTCCCGGCGCGCCGCCGATCAAGCTGACCGAGTCACTCGACGACGCGGGGGTGGTCGACGGCTCCCTGCTGACGGTGGTGTCCGTCAGCCGTACGGAGCGCTACCGTCCGCTTGTCGAGGACGTCATCGACGCGATCGCGGTACTCGACGAGACACCGGAATTCGACCGGAGGGCGCTGTACCGCTTCGTCGGGTTGATGTTGCCGCTCGTCGCGCTGATGATCACCGCAGTCTCGATCCTGTCGTGGACGTCGACGGGACGTGATTGGTGGTGGCCGGTCTCCCTCGGGGTGCTGGGCGTGGCGTTGATGGGCGGAAGCTGGTTCGCCCAAACCCGCTACGGCAACCTCGACATGGCGGAAAGCCTGTTGGTGTCGTCGCTCCTGACGCTCGTCGGCGGGGTGGCACTGGCAGTTCCGCTGCCTCGCGGAGTCGATTCGCTGGGTTCACCGCAGATCGCGGGTGCCGGCGCCCTGGTGCTGCTGATGGTGCTGGCCACCCGTGGTGGGCCGCGGCGGCGAGCGGAGATCGCGGCGTTCCTGGCGGTGGTGGCCACAGCGGCGACGTTCGCCGCGGTCGCGTTCGGCTACGGCTGGCAGGACTGGGTGCCTGCCGGCGCCATCGCATTCGGTCTGATTGTCGTCACGAACGCGGCCAAACTGACTGTGGCCGTAGCACGGATCGCGCTCCCGCCGATTCCGGCGCCGGGCGAGACGGTGGCCAACGACGAGCTGCTGGACCCGGTCACCACCGACGACACGTCGGAGGAGTCGGAGACGTGGCAGGCGATCATCGCGTCGGTGCCCGACTCGGCGGCGCGGCTCACCGAGCGCAGTCGGCTGGCCAAGCGGCTGCTGATCGGCTTCCTGACCGCCGGGGCGCTGATCCTCGCGGTCGGCTCGATTGCCGTGGTGGTGCAGGGCCACTTCTTCCTCCACAGTCTCATCGTGGCCGCGTTGGTGACCGTGTTGTGCGGGTTCCGGTCTCGGCTCTACGCCGAGCGGTGGTGCGCCTGGGCGCTGATGGCTGCGGCGGTGGCGATCCCGACGGGTGTGACGGTGCGCCTGTGCCTGTGGTACCCCGAGCAGGCCTGGCTGGTGCTCGCGATCTACACCGCGGTGGCTGTCGTGGCGGTGATCACGATCGGTGCGACGGACGGTGTGCGGCGCGTGTCGCCGGTGACCAAGCGCATCCTCGAGCTCGTCGACGGCGCGACGATCGCCGCGGTGATCCCGATGCTGCTGTGGATCGCCGGCGTGTACGACCTGTTGCGAAACCTGCGGTTCTAGGAGGTTCTGGTGACCAATCCCGCACCGCTGACAGTGGATCCGGAGGCACTGGCCGCTGCAGGTGACGCACTGTCGTCGGCGGCCGCCGAATTACCGCCGGCGCCTGAACCTTTCATGCCGACGGGCACCGACCCGCTGTCCGCGACGATCATCGGGCAGATTCCCGCCGTCGAGGGGCCGATCTACGAGCAGCTGCCGGTGGTGAAAGCTCAGGCGACTCAGACCGCAAGCAATGTCACCAACGCAGCCAATGCCTACACGGCGACCGATCAACGGCTCGGCGGTGCCATCAACGCCGAGATGCAGAACGTGGCCGGGGTGGGCGGCGGCACCGCGGGAACAGCCGGCGGTGCTGCAGGTTCGGCGGCCGGAGCTGCCGGATCGGCGGGCGGCGGCATGAGCCAGATGATGAGCATGCCGATGCAGATGGCCCAGCAGATGGCGCAGGTGCCGATGCAGATGATGGGTGCGGTGCAGCAGGTTCCGCAGGGCATCATGCAGGGCGCTCAGCAGGTGGGGCAGCAGGTGCAGCAGATGGTCGGCCAATTCGGCGGTGGCGGTGCGGGAAGTGCCGGTAGCGGTGCTGGGGGCGAGTCGGGGTCGGGCATGGAGATCCCCGAGGCCGAGCACCCGCAGGAGACGACGGACGGCGCAGCCGGAAGCGATCCAAGTGCCGAGCGAGCGCCGGAGGCCGAGCCGAAGGACAAGGCGGAGGAAGACGCGCCCGGACGGCACCGTGCGGCGGATGATCGGATCAACCTGTGACAGGCTCGCTGCAGGTCAACCCGGGCGAATTGCGCTCCGCGGGATCGACGTTCACGGGAGTTGCCGACAAGCTCGCGGCTCTCGACCCGGGCACGCCGTTGACCGACGCGGCGGCCGCAGTGCCGGGCTTGAAGACGGCGGGCGCGTGCCTGACGGCGAAAGAGTCGGTGGCGCAGCAGGTGATCGCGATCGCGAGCGCCGCTCGGATCTACGGCGGGAATCTGACGTCGGCTGCCGACAAGTACCAAGGAACCGATCAGGAATCGGGCAACAAGATCGCCGGCGTTCCGATGCCGACACCCGGCGGCTGATCAGACGGTCGCGGTGGCGTTGACCGCGTCGCCGATCATCACCGCGAGGTGCTGCCAGTACACCCAATCTGCAATGGCCTGCCGCTGAGTCGATGCGTCTGTTGCGGTGTGCGCGCGGTGAAGTGCATGAATCTGTGCGTGCTCGGCGTAGGTGACGAAGGCCTGTAGGTGGGCGGTGCCGCGCTGCGGGCTCGTGCTCATCAATGGCTTGGCGACTTCGAACCAGAGCTTGGCGGTGTCGTCGGCGGGCGGCTCTTGGTCGGCCGGCGCAGCGGGCAGGAGCTCAGTCAATCCCGTGTCGCTGACGGCGCTGAGCTGCTGGGCGGCCGCGGGGGCAATGACCTCTAACCGGCTGCGGCCCTGCATATTTCCGTTGTCGGGCATGTCGTCGGCGGTGAGAATCACTTTCGTGACTCCCGGGTCGAAGGTGGCGAACTGCTCTTCGGTTGCGATGACGGCCCGCAGCTTTTGGTCGTGGTGCTGAGCCCACCGCTGGATCGCGAGGATCGGATAGGTCGCCCAGGTGGCGCGTTCCGACAGGGGGATGTCTTCGTCGGCCGAGGCCATCTTCACTGTGTCGGGCAGCTGGACGCCGTCGGGGATGTAGCCCAAGCCGTAGCTGTTGGCGACGACGATGGTGCCGTCCATCGTCACGCCGGTAACCCAGAAGAAGCCGAAGTCCATGACGCCGACGTTGAGCGCGGCGGCGATGTGGCGGGCACGTCGGAGCGGATCGCTGCCAGTTGCCTTGCGGCGCAATGCGTTCGCGGTGGTGGCTGCCGCGATCGCGTCGCGTTCGGCGCGGCTGGCGGACACCGGGACCGGTGCGGGTGCAGCCGCGGCGTTGGCCGCGCTCGCGGCGGACATGGGAGCAACACCTGGACCTGCAGCGGCCGCGGGTGCGGTGCCCGGAGCGGGAGGCGCCGGGGGTGCTGGCGTGGTGGGCGGTCCGAGTGGCACGGGTGGTGGGGATGCGGCTGCACCGCTCGGTGCGGACGAAACCGGTGCGGCTCCGGCCGAGCCGCCGCCCATCGCGCCGCCGGATGCGCCGCCTGCCGAACCGCCGGACGGCGGTGCAGTGGCTGCGGCCTGGTTGACGGGAGCTTGCGCGGGGGCGGTCGCGGGGGCGGTCGCTGGTGCGGGAGAGGAGAGCGGGGCCGGTGCCTGGCTTGCCATCGGCTGCATCGGCGTGGGCTTGGCGGCGTTGGCGGCGTTCGAGTTGGCGGTTCCACCAGCAGCTCCGCTTGTATTCGACGCGGCTGAGCCATTGGCTCCGCCGGCCGGAGCTGTCCCCGTCGGGCTCGATGCCGCGCCCGATTGGCCAAGTCCTGACGAGCTATTCGACCCGGCTTGCGGTGAGACGGAGGGTGGGCTCGTCCCGCCCCCCGTCCCCGACGAGCCAGCGCTACCAGCCAGTGCCGAACCGGGTGATGCCGCTGCAGAGCTAGGTCCAGTTGCACTCGGGTCGGAGGGCGGCGATCCGGGAGCATTCGGTGTAGGCACGGTTGCGGCTGCATCTACAGGATTGCGTTGCACAGGTTCCGAACCTCCCGAGACGGGATTTCGCGCTCCGCGATCGTTCAGGAGGTTCCCTACATCTGGTTTCTGATTGCTCCCGCTAGGCATTGAATAGCCAGTACGCGTGATTGGCGGGTTTGTAGATGGCGCCTCGGTCGGATTCCTGTTCATAGGATCGACCGGCTGTTTGAGAAGATTGGAGAGCGCATCCACCGGAGGTTTCCAATCCTTGAACGCGACGATTTGCCCCTCACTGGAGCTGACGAGGAGTCTGCAGGCGTCATGGGCTTCTCGTACTACCGTGTCAATAGCCTGTTGCCTCTCGGATTCACTATCGAAAGGCATATCCCTAATGATCTGGATGGCCGCTTCTGCCGCAGCAACGAGATCCACAATCTGTTCTTTCACCGCTGCGACGATCGCAGCCGCGTAATTTTGCCAGGTTATTGCACCGACAAGCTGCCCCTGGAGCGCGGTCAGCTGGCCTATAGATCGTGAAACGGCAGAACCAGCGGCGTTTGCGCCGCTCCCCGACCAGAGTGGGGTGCCGAAGATATGGCTTGATTGGTCTTGCCAACCAGTCAACGCGCGGGTCTCGTCTTGAAGGATGCGCGTCCACGTCGTCGCACGTGTTCGAAGCGAGTCCTCGTCAATCTCCGGCCAAGCTGGAAACGCGGTGATAGCGGGACCGTGTTCGCTCGTAGGCCGCGCGACGGTCACAGTCAGCCACCCACCGCGAGGCAGGCCTCATTGAGAGCACCCGCAACACCAGTTGCTACCTCATTGAGGTAGTTATCAGCTGGCACGTAGGTCGGCAACGCAGCTGCGAAGGTTCTTCGATATTGAGCGGCGAGCAAGGAGAAGCTATCGATAACCGGGTTGTTGCTGCGCTTGCCTATCTGTGTAATTCGATCCGCAAACGTATTCATGACCGGAATTACCTTTTCATTAATCGATCTCTGCTGTATGTCCCACTTCGAGGCTGGCACATTTGGGTCCGTGGTTAGCCAGTCGACTGTCTGGGCAGACAGGTCGGCTATGAGCGCAGCGATGTCGGGACAAACTGCGTTGGTCTGTGTCAAGAATCTGCTCGAGGTGTTTATTCCTGCGCCAGAATCCTCTTCCCGCGTGCCCGTCGGCGATGGTTGAATTGGCGCTCTAGAATCCGCTGAACCAAACGCAATTGCGTTGCAGATTGAGCTGATTGCTAGGGTGAGGCCCACGGTTACTCTCGCGAGATGGTCGTCGATCGGTTCGTACAACGTGATTGCCTTCGCGTACGCACGCGCATAGGCAATGAATTGTTCGTAAAGGGTTTCAACGATCTGATTTGGAGTCTGGTTCGCGAGCGGCTCAGTCTGGTCCGCCGCAGCCTGCATCGCAGCGGCAACGGCGCGGTATTGAGCCAACTGGTCTTCCCTCCACGCGCTCACAGGAATAGACGGATCGCGTTGCTTCCAGCCATTGTCCTCCGCAGCCGCAAGAGAGTTGTTAATGGGATCCCAGGCGGCGCAAGTCGGCTCGGCGGTCAATACGGAAATCTGTTGGCGTGACCGGTCACCGCCGGCAGCCGTGGGACCGGTACTAGCGGACACGCCCGGGGAATACGATCGATTGTCAGGGCCTTCCCGGGTCACCAGCAAGGTCGTTACTGCCGTGATGACTACGACGACCAAAATGCCGAGTCCGCCGAGCACCCACTTCGTTCTTCTGCCACCCTTTCGTGATGGCGGGGGCGGCGGGCCCCACCGCGGCGGCGGTCCCTGCGGTGGTGGCGGCGGCCACGGGCCAGATGGCGGCATCGTCATACAGACCGCTCCGGTCCTTGCCGCAACATCTCAACCTCCCAGTCAACGCATTTCAACGGCAGCTATCAGCAGGGCTTGACCCAACTAGCTTACGAGAGCCCCCAGGTGCCCTTTGGCACTGATTTCCGCGGAGCCTCCGGTACGACCAAACCTCTTGCCACCGCATCAGTCTTCGCGAACTACTCCTGCGCCATCTCGGCCGTGATCTCCGCGACCACCGCGTCGATGCGTTCCCGGTCCGCGTCGATCGACGCCGCCGCATCGGCCGAGGCCTTCTGCAGCGCCTCGTTGACCCGGTTCTCGACCGTCTCGGCCCCGAGCCGCAGCAGACCGTCCTGGATGTAGACGTCCTGCAGCCAGTGATGACCGTTCAGCGTCACCTCAACGGTCTCGGTGTCGTCGGCCGCGGTGAACGATTCACTGGCCATCTTGTCGAGCTGCTCGTCCATCAGCGACTGCAGCCGACGTGCCTGCCGCAGAACCGCTTCCACCTCAGCGTTCAAGTCCTCGCTCACTACGATTCCTTCCTCGTGCCTTCGGAGCCAGGCCGTCGGCGCGGTTGCAGCCCGATCACCGGCTCGGTGTGCGGGCGCTCCTCGACGTAGATCTCCTCGTCCTGCGACAGCTGCGGGTTGCGCTTCTTCTCGCCGCTGCCACCGGCCCCGTGTGCACCGTGCATGGGAGCCATGCCGCCCATTCCGCCGCCACCGGCTGCGGCGCCACCAGCGGCGCCTGCCGCTCCCGCTGCCGCCGGACCGGCCGATGCCGCATAGGGCGTGGGCGCCACTGTTTCTGCGCTCACTGCCGGCTGCAGGGGAACACCCCCAAGGCCGCCACCGCCCCCACCGCTGCCCCCGCCGGCACCGGCGCCGCCTCCGCCGCGGGCCGCAGCCGGCCGCAACCTCGGATCGTTCGGTGACTTCGGATCGCCCTTGCCCAGACCCGGCGTGCCACCGCCCGGTGCGCCGCCGCCGGGCTGACCGCCACCTGGTTGCCCGCCTCCGGGTGAACCTCCGCTCGGTGCGCCGCCGCCCTGCTGACCGGCTTGCTGGCCGGCCTGCTGAGCGGCCTGGGCCGCCTGCGCGGCCGGGTCGCCTGCCGACATCGGGGATGCCGCCGCCTCCTGCGGTGCACCGCCCGCGCCGCCACCAGGCGACTGCTGACCGCCGCCTCCGCCGCCCTGCTGCTCGCCGTCACGGGTATATGGCTTCGCCCGACGGTGATCCTCAGGAGTGACCGGGATGCCCGACATGACCGGTGCGGGCGGCTCTTCGGGCTCGATCTGGTCGACCACTGCCTCTCGCGCGTACTGGTTGCGGAGGTCCTCGGACTTTTTCTGTTCTTCGGCGATCTTGTTCATCGCGTCGGCCCACGCTGGACTGCCCGGCGGGTTGTTCACCACCTCTTGCGACAACTCGCGGTAGCGCTGCGCGATCGGCTGGTGGTCGAACTTCGCCTTGCTGTGCGCCTTCGCCGCGACGTCGGCCTCGTCGGCCAACCGTTTCCACGAGCCCGACAGCGAGATCAGCCAATCGCGGTAGGCGTTGAACTTCGCGTACGCCGCATCGGCAGCCTGGCCCTCCCAGTCCACCGAGTTCACCTCGAACTCCTCGGCCGACGCCGCCAGCGACTCGGCGTTGGCCCGCCACATCGTGGCGGCAGCCCGCAGCGATGCGCCGTCGTCGCCGCCCTCCAGGGCTGCCTGCGCCGACTGCGGATCCATGAAGCCTTGCTCGGAGGCCAACTGGCCCTTCGGAATCGGCATCTTCGGCGGGTGTGGAGGTGCCGGCAGATCGACCGACTTGGGCATCACGGGACCGCCCGGCGCACCACCCGGAACGTCGAACGTCGAGCCGATGCCTTCACCGGACTGCTGGTCGATTTGCGAGTAGGCCGCCGCCACATTGTCCAAGGTCTGCGCGAGCCGCTGGCCTTCGAGGCGGCCGAACTCCTGATAGGCCCAGAGGTTTTCGGCGTTCTGCGCGATGTTGGTTACGGCGACGCTGGCGATGATCAGCGCGTCCGCGGATATCAACGGCGGTTGCGCCTGCGCCGAGGCAAACGTCAGGCCCCGGATCTGGTTGGCCTTGGCCGTCAGGTCGGACGGTTCGACCCTCACCTCGTCACTCATGCGCGTTCCCCTTCGAGCACCGTCTGATACCGGCTCTCTTCCCGCGGGTTGATCAAGCGAATCGGCAGTTGCTTGTGCCTGGGTGTAGCGATGAAGGTGCTGCGCAACATGACTCGGCCGACGCCCGGATGCGGCCCCAGGTAGGTCGTCGCGTTGGGCCACGCCACCTTGGCGACCTGCCCGATGCGGGCGTTGACATAGCCTGCGAACTCCTCGAACTGAGGGCTCAGCGTGACGACGGCGCCTGCCGCGGCCGAGCGGACCACGAACTGCGTGAACAGGCGTGCGTCACCGAGGTTGATGCTGACGTCGACGTCGTCGAACGGCATGTACACCGGATAGCGATCCGCGGTCTCGCCGACGAGGATGCCGGCCGATCCGATCGGCAACTCATAGTGCCGGTCGCTGACCGGACTCTCTCCCAGCAGTGCCGCTCGCTGGCCGCCGAACAAGCACGAAAAGCCGCGCGGCGTCGAGGGATTCGCCAGCGTCGTCAGCAGAACCGTCGTCGTCGGGGCAACGCCCGGAGCGATGCGGACGCGGGTCAACGTGTGGTCGGCCCGGGCTGACCACCATACGTCGGGGCCGCCCGGCGCACTGTAGGCGGCGGTGAATGTGCTGCGCCCCTTGATCATCGACCAGTGCTCCTGCTCGAAACTGATCTCGGTGGCACGATCGAAGTCGTCGAAGCTGCGGGCCGGGCGGGCGTCGATGCCTTGGCTGGCCAGGTGGTCGGCGATCCGTGTGGTGGACGCCATCAGGTATTGGGCCAGGCCCGCCAGCCCTGTGTTGCGGCGCAGCGCCGACTTTCGCGTCTTCTCCGGATCGGCGCGCAGCACGATCCACGTGCGACGGTTCGCCGGGGCCGGGTAGGGCCCGACCACTTGGTCGTAGAGCGCCACGAGCGCGGACGGTGCGGTCCTACCGACCCGGTATCCGGCCGACACCACGTCGGCTTCGAGGTCGGGGCAGTACGAGGTCAACAGCTCCTCGATGGTGCGGGTGTCCACAACGTCGTCGGTGAAAGCTGCGCCATTGACGATGACTGTGGGGGTGAACGGGCGGGGCACCAACTCGATCGCTGCGACGACGTAGTCGCCTTGCCACCGCAGCGCCACGTGATCACCGGGGATCACGGTCGCGCCGACGGCCGGTTCCGACGGCGGCGGGGGTGGCTGGCGATGCCGGCGGCGCCACGCGAAAAGTGCAGCGATCCAACCGGTCACCCGACGACCGCGCAGCGTGAGCACCGCGCCGATGCCGATCAGCACGGCTAGCGTGATGCCTAACCACATCAGGTGCATCTGGGCGAACAGCAGCAGGCACGCGGGGATCAGCACCGCCGCCCACAGCGCGTGCCCGGTGGTGAAGCGCAGACCGAACACGGACAGGATTCTGCTCATCGGCGCCTCAACGCTCGCCGTGCCATCGCGCCGATTCCCAGCGCCGCGGCCACGCTGGCACCGACGACCACGACCCAGGTGATCGGGCTCCGGTCGGGCGGAGGCACGTACACCGGCGGCGGAATTGCTTTGATCTGATAGGGGATGTTGGCTGGGCCGGGCGGCACGTCCCAGGTCAGCGCCGCGACGGGGTCGACCACGCCGGCGCCGACGACGTTGTCCGCGCCGCCGCCGGGATGGCGCGCCGTCGCCGTGATGCGGTTCATCACCTGCGCCGCCGTCAGCTCGGGAAAGCGTTGGCGCACAAGCGCAGCCAGCCCGGAGACGTAGGCAGCCGAGAAGGACGTGCCGGCGATCGGGATCGGCCCGTCCTCACCCTGCAGCGCATTGACGGGGTTACCGTCGTAGCCGAGCGCGATCAGGTTCTCTCCGGGTGCAGCGGCCCCGACCCACGGCCCCTGCATCGAGAAGCCGCTGGGCTGCCCGTTGGGTCCGATGCTGCCGACGGTCAGGACCAGCGGCGAGTACCACGCCGGGGACACGATCGTCTGCACGTTGCGCCAGCCCCGCGGATCGGCGGGCACCGCGGCATCCGGCGGCGGATTTTGCGTGCACTCCGCACCGGTGTTACCTGCCGCCACCACGATCACCGCGTTCTTGACGTTGACGGCGTAGTTCACCGCCGCGCCGACGACGCTCTCGTTGATCGGACGGGTCACCTTATAGCAGGCCGCCTCGCTGATGTTGATCACCTGCGCGCCGAGGTTGGCCGCATGCACGATGGCGCGGGCGAGGCTGCGCAGCGATCCTGCGGTCTGGGTCGCGTTGGGGTCGTTGGGGTCGGTGCGTGTGCCCACCGGCTGGAAGCTGTCAGAGGTCTGGCGCAGCGAAAGGATGCGGGCGTCCGGGGCGACGCCGACGAAAGCGTCGGTCGGGGCCGGCCGGCCCGCGATCACAGCGGCGGTCAGAGTGCCGTGCGCATCGCAGTCCGACATGCCGTTTCCGGCCTGATCGACGAAGTCCCCGCCCGGTTCGGCGGGGACGCGGGGCGACCCGTTGACCCCGGTGTCGATGACAGCAACAGTTATGCCGGCTCCCGTCGCGAACCGCTGCGCGTCAGCCAACCGAAGGTAGTCGCTCGCCCAAGGTCTATCAGCGAAGTTCGAGTTCGGGAACACCGTCGGTGCGGCACACACCCGCCGCTGCTCCATCGGCTGGTCTGGGCCGGTCTCATCAGGCGGGATCGCTGCCGGATCAATGATCGGCGGTTCGATGGCACTTGCCGTCGGTGGAGCCAGGAGCACGACCAGTGACAGTGCAGCAAACAGAGAGGCGAGTCTCCGCACTACTGGTCACCCCCCGTTCCGTGGTCCCTGATGGACACCGCCCGCACCGACGTCAGCAAACATAGCGCCGCCTCGTTCGCGGCGCAAAAGGTCACGTCAAACGGCTGCGGTGCGGGCACATGGGAAAGCCTAAGGCCCGCGGAGGGAGGTCATTCCGCTTTCTTGGACGCCGAAACTGCGCTCCGCGCGATCCCCGAGGGCATTCGGCGCGCGGAACGCAGTGTCGACGACGACGGCTCTTAGGCGTCGAGATCCTTCTGCACGAGCTCGGCGATCGTGTTCACCGCGGCCTCGTCATCGGAGGCGACAGTGACCTGGGCGCCGTTACCCGCGCCCAGGGTCATGATCATCAGCGCCGAGCCGGCGTCCACCGGCTCACCGCCGTCGACCGAGAGCGTGACGGGCACACCGGCGTTGACCACGGCCTCGGCGATGATCGCTGCGGGCCGGGCGTGCAGTCCGATGGACGAGCCGACGATGACGGTCTTGGTGGGCATGAACTCTCCTCTTTCAGTGGGTGGTAAAGGACGATCTGGATCAGGCGGCGACGAGCTCGCGCTCGGACTTCGCGGCGCCGGGTTTGATGAACTGTTTGGCCGCGACGACAGCGACGGCGGCTGCGACCGTGCCGGCGAGCAGCGCGATGACGAAGCCCAGCTTGTTGTCGATCGCGAACAGCACGAAGATGCCGCCGTGCGGGGCCCGCGACGTCGCACCGAACGCCATGGACAGCGCGCCGGTGATGGCGCCGCCGAACATCATCGACGGGATGACGCGCAGCGGGTCGGCCGCGGCGAACGGGATGGCGCCTTCGGAGATGAACGAGGCACCGAGAAGCCATGCTGCGCGGCCGTTCTCACGCTCGGGCTCACTGAACAGCCCGGGCCGCACCGTGGTGGCCAGCGCCATCGCCAGCGGCGGCACCATGCCGGCCGCCATGACCGCGGCCATGATCTGGATCGACGCGGTGGTCGAGGCGGCGAGTCCGGCGGTGGCGAATGCGTAGGCGGCCTTGTTGACCGGGCCGCCGAGGTCGAAGCACATCATCAGGCCGAGGATGACGCCGAGCAGGATCGCCGAGGTGCCGGACATGCTGCTGAGCCAGTTGGTCAGGCCGGTGTTGATCAGGGCCAGCGGGCGGCCGACCAGGAAGAACATGATGAGGCCGACGACCAGAGACGCGCCCAGTGGCGTGATGACGACCGGCATCAGCCCGCGGAACCATTGCGGCACCTTGATACTGCTGATCCACAGCGCTGCGAACCCCGCGATGACGCCGCCGACGATGCCGCCGATGAATCCGCCACCGACGAATCCGGCGAGCGCGCCAGCGGTGAAGCCGGGGGCGAGGCCGGGCCGGTCGGCAATCGCGAAGGCGATGTAGCCGGCCAGCGCGGGAATCAGGAAGCTGAACGCCAGGCCACCGAGGCTGAACAGGATCGCGCCCAGGTACTGCGTGAAGCCGCCGCTGGGCAGATTTGTCAGCGAGTTGTTCAGCGCGATGATGTTGCCCAGCGACTGGGTTTCGCCGTCCGGCTTGTTCGCGATCTCGTAACCGGCGAACAGGAAGCCGAGCGCGATCAGCAGACCGCCCGCGGCGACGAACGGGATCATGTAGCTCACACCGGTCAGCAGGATCTGCCGGGTGCGGGTGCCCCACCCGACGTTGCCGCCGGGCGCGGACCCTGCCGATGCCGCCGCCGCGGATCCCTCAACCCGCGGCGCATTCGGATTATCGGCTGCGGCAACAGCTTCAGCGACCATCTTGGCCGGCTCGTTGATCGCACGCTTGACGCCAGAGGCAATGACGGGCTTGCCCGCGAAGCGGCCGCGGTCCTTGACGCCCACGTCGGTGGCGAAGATGACGGCGTCGGCTTTCGCGATGGTCTCCGCAGGCACCGGCGTGCTGCCGGACGAGCCCTGCGTCTCGACGACCATCGTCACCCCGGCCTCCTTGGCCGCCGCGGCGAGCGCGTCGGCGGCCATGTAGGTGTGGGCGATGCCGGTGGGGCAGGCCGTGATCGCAATCAACGTCTTGGCGGCAGGCTTCTCGACGGGCGCCGCGGCGGCTGCGGGTGCGGCAGCGGCCGGTGCAGGATTCACCACGCCCTCGACCAGGCCGACGATCTCGTCGGCCGACGACGCGTTGCGCAGCGACTCGACGAAGTCCTTGCGCACCAACGCCCGGGCCAGGCTGGAGAGCAGCTTCATGTGCTCCTGGCCGCCCGAGTCCGGGGCGGCGATCAGGAACGCCAGATCGGCCGGGCCGTCGGGGGCGCCGAAATCGACTGCGGGGTTGAGCCGGGCGAAGCCGATGGTGGGGGTGTCGACGTAGGGCGAGCGGCAGTGCGGGATCGCGATGCCGCCCGGCAGGCCCGTGGCCGACTGTTGCTCACGGGCCATCGCGGCGCCGACGAGCCCGTCGGCGTCGTTGGTGCGGCCGGCCGAGGCCAAGGCGCTCACCATGCGGGAGATGACGGCCTGCTTGTCACCGTCGACGGTGGTGTCGAGAAGGACGAGGTCCGAGGTGATGATCGGCGGCGAAGCTGTGGAGCTTGTCATGGCACTACTTTCGTCTTCGAGTGTTACTGGGTGGCGGGAATCGGGGAGATCGGCGCGACGCGAACAGCGGCCAGGTCGATCTCGGCGGGCGAGGGCAGGGTGGTTCCGGGCAGCGCCGCGGCGGCGCTGCCGTAGGCGACGGCCATCTGCAGCCGCTGCGGGGAGACGGCGCCACCGACTTCGGCGCGGACGTACCCGGCAAGAGAGGAGTCGCCCGCGCCGACGGTGCTGCGCGGCACGATCGGCGGCGGGGTCGCCATCCATGCGCCGTTGGCGTCGACCAGCACGGCCCCTTCGGCACCCAGCGTGGCGAGCACCGCGCCGACGCCGCGATCGACGAGCTGGCGCGCTGCGGCCACGACGGGCTCCGGATCACCCTGTGCGACAGCCTCTTCGAGAGCCTCGGGGGAGAGGCCCAGCACGCTCGCGAGCTCTTCGGCGTTGGGCTTGATCAGATCCGGTGCGCCACGCTCGAGCGACCCGACGAGGGCCGCCAGCGGCGCGTCGGAGGTGTCGACGGCGACGCGGCACCGATAGGACGCGAGCATCGCCACGACGTCGCCGTACCAGGACGCCGCCATCCCCGGCGGCAGCGAGCCGGACATCACCACCCAGTCGGCGCCGTCGGCGGCGGCCAGCACCGCGTCCGTCAGCGCCGTGACCGTCGCCGCGTCGAGCGTCGCACCGGGTTCGTTGATCTTGGTGGTGGTGCCATCGGGTTCGGTGATAGTCAGATTGGTGCGCGCCGGTTCGGCGGCCGGCACCACGCGGAAGGACACCGCCGCGGTCTGCAGTGCGGTGATCAGCGGATCGTTGGTGGCTGCCGGCAACACGGCGAGTGCGTCGAGGCCTGCGAGCGTCAGGGCCCGGGCGACGTTGACGCCCTTGCCACCGGCCTGATCGGTGACCGAGGTGACCCGGTGCACCGCACCGCGGGTCAGGGGCGACGGCAGCGACGCCGTGCGGTCGATACTCGGATTCGGGGTGACGGTGACGATCACAGCTGATCTCCTGCGCAGACGATTTCGATGCCCTGGTCGGTCAGCGCGGACCGGTCGGTGGCGCTGATCTCCGGGTCCGTGATGAGGGTGTCGACACTGGTGATGGGCGCGAAGCTGACGAAGTCCTCCCGGCCCACCTTCGACGAATCCGACGCCACCACAACGTAATTGGCCGCCTGCACCATCGCGCGCTTGACGGCGGCCTCCTCGCTGTCGGGGGTGGACAGCCCGTGCCGGACGCTGATGGCGTTGGTGCCGATGAACGCGATGTCCACGCGCAGGGTGTCGAGCACCCGCAGCGTCTGCTCGCCGACGGCGGCCTGGGTGACCCCTCGAACGCGACCGCCGAGCATCTGCAGCGATACCGTCGGCATGGTGGCCAGGCGCGCGGCGATCGGCACGGAGTTGGTGACGACGACGAGCTCGCGGTCGGTGGGCAGATGCGCGGCGATCCGCATCGTGGTGGTGCCCGCGTCGAGGAGCACGGTCGCACCGCTGAGCGGGAAGAACTCGGCGGCCGCCGCGGCGATCGCATCCTTGTGTTCGGAGCGGGTGACGTCGCGCTCGCCGACGCCGGGTTCCACGAGGTGCAGCGCTCGCACCGGCACGGCGCCCCCGTGCACCCGACGGACGATGCCCGCCTTGTCCAGGACGGCGAGATCGCGGCGCACGGTTTCGGTGGTCACGTCGTAGGCGGCGGCAAGCTCGGTCACCGAGGCGCGGCCTTTGGCCATCACCAGCGAGGCGATCGCCCGCTGCCGCTCTTCGGGGTACATGGAGCTCCGTTTGTGTGGGGGTATGTGCGATTGGCTGTTGATATGTTTGGTTTTACTCTTGAACGTGTTGACTTGTCAACGTTTTCTTGTAACCTGGTTCACATGACTGCGACGTCTCTGTCTAGCTCACAGGTCACCGGCTCGGCCGCCCCCGGCACCGTTCTGCACGGGGTCCCCGTCGTGACCGGGGTCGCCTACGCACCCGTCATCCGTCCGGGCACGCTGCCCGAAGTCGACCTCGGCGCCCTGTCCGACATCGCGGAGGACGACCGGGCTGGGGAGAAAGAGCGCTTCGGTGCCGCCGCCGCGACCGTCGCCACGCGACTGCGGGAGCGTGCCGCGCACGCCACCGGTGCCGCGTCCGAGGTTCTCGCCGCGACCGCCACGCTCGCGCAGGACCGCGGCTGGCTCGGCGCCGCGGAGAAGCGCATCGGCGACGGTGCGCCCGCGGTCCGCGCGGTGACCGCCGCGATCGACCAGTTCGTCGAGATGTTCACCAAGCTGGGTGGGCTGATGGCCGAGCGGGTCACCGACCTGCGTGACATCCGCGATCGCGTCATCGCCGAGCTGAACGGACTGCCCGAACCTGGCGTGCCGCTGCCCGACGTGCCGTCGGTGCTGTGCGCCGAGGACCTCGCCCCGGCAGACACCGCGGGCCTCGACCCCGCGCTGATCGTCGCGCTGGCCACCACGCTGGGCGGACCGACCAGCCACACCGCGATCATCGCCCGGCAGTTGGGGATTCCGTGCGTCGTCGCCGTCACCGGACTGGACGACGTGCCCGCGGGGACGACCGTGCTGGTCGACGGCACCCGGGGCACCGTGACCGTCAACCCCGACGACGCCGAGGCGCGGGCCGCTGTGGACGACGCTGCCCGCGTGGCGGCCGCGGCTGCCGGCTGGACCGGACCGGGTGCGACGGCCGACGGGCATCAGGTCGCAGTGCTGGCCAACGTGCAGGACGGCGCCGCGGCCCGGGCCGCGCGGGAGACCCCGGCCGAGGGCGTCGGCCTCTTCCGTACCGAATTGTGCTTCCTGAACACTGACACTGAGCCCACCGTCGACGAGCAGGCGCAGATCTACGGCGAGGTGCTGGACGCGTTCGCCGGGCACAAGGTCGTGATTCGCACCCTCGACGCCGGATCGGACAAGCCGCTCAAGTTCGCCGGCCATCCGGACGAAGCCAACCCCGCGCTCGGCGTGCGCGGCATCCGCATCGCCGAGAACAACCCGGGGCTCCTGGCTCACCAGCTCGACGCGATCGCTGCCGCGGCGGAGCGCACGGGCCAGCAGCCGTGGGTGATGGCGCCGATGATCGCGACCGCGCAGGAGGCGCAGAACTTCGCCGAGCAGGTGCGCAGCCGCGGCCTCACGCCCGGCGTGATGATCGAGGTGCCCGCCGCCGCACTGCTGGCCGACCGCATCCTCGAGCACGTGGACTTCCTGTCCATCGGCACCAACGACCTGGCGCAGTACACGATGGCCGCCGACCGGATGTCCGCCGACCTGGCCACCCTCACCGACCCGTGGCAGCCGGCGGTCGTGGCGCTGGTGGCGATGACCGTGCGCGCCGGAATCGCCGCGGGCAAGCCCGTCGGGGTGTGCGGCGAGGCCGCCGCCGACCCGCTGCTGGCCTGCGTGCTCACCGGTCTGGGCGTCACGTCCCTGTCCGCGGCGGCCGCCGCCGTGCAGGGTGTCGGGGCGAAGCTCGCGCAGGTGACGCTGGAGCAGTGCCGCACTGCGGCCGATGCCGTGCTGGGGACCGCCAGCGCCGCTGAGGCCCGCGCCGCCGCGCTCGAGGTCTTGGGCTAGACGGTCCAGCCGGTGGCCTGAGGCCAGGTCTCCACGTCGACGCCGTCGCGCGTCAGCTTCACCGACGCGTAGCCGTGCTCGTCGGCGGAGGAGATGGTGTCGGCGTACACCCGTCGCGCCTCGTCCTCGGGCCCGTCGACGAGGGACGTTTCTTGCGCGCCGTTGTCGGGGTTCCCGGGATCGTGCAGGGTCGCGGCGATGACCTGCCAGTGCTCTGTCATGGCCGCCTAGTACCCACGGCTCGCGCGTCTAGTGTGCGTCCAGCGCACAAAACGGCGGATTGCGCGATCCGGCTGCACACCAGCGGCCAGGAATGAATCGGACCGCGGTCCGGTTGAGGAGAACATGCCCGCGATCACCGCTGACACCCTGACCCTGCCCCGGCTGTCCGCGCCCGCGCCCGCCGACACCGAACGTCCCGTGCGCTCGGTGACCACCGGCCCCCGCGGCTACGAGGGCGAGGGCTTTCCCGTCGTCCGCGCCTTCGCCGGGGTCAACGCCCGCGACCTCGACCCCTTCGTCCACATGGACCAGATGGGCGAGGTCGAGTACCAGCCCGGAGAGCCCCGCGGCACCGACTGGCACCCGCACCGCGGCTTCGAGACCGTGACGTACATGATCGACGGCCGCTTCGCCCACCAGGATTCGCACGGGGGCGGCGGCATGATCACCGACGGCGCCACGCAGTGGATGACCGCAGGATCCGGCATCCTGCACATCGAGACCCCACCGGCCGAACTGGTCGAGAGCGGCGGGCTGTTCCACGGGATCCAGCTGTGGGTGAACCTGCCGCGCAGCGACAAGTTCGCCGCGCCCAAATACCAGTCCATCGAAGGCCCGCAGGTCGGCCTGGTCGCCTCCGACGACGGCGGCGCCCTGGTCCGGGTGATCGCCGGCGACATCGGCGGGCACGCCGGCCCGGGAGCCACCCACACCCCGATCACGTTGGCGCACGCCACCATTCAGCCCGGCGCCCGACTCGACGTGCCGTGGAACCGGGACTTCAACGCTCTGGTCTACGTGCTCTCCGGCCGCGGGTCGGTTGGTCCCGTCGGTCACCCGATCGAACAGGGGCAGCTCGCGGTCCTCGGCCCCGGCGACCGCATCACCGTCTCAGCCGCGCCGACCCAGGAGGCGCACCGCCCCGCGATGGAGGTGCTGCTGCTCGGTGGCCGGCCGCTGCGGGAACCGGTGTTCCAGTACGGCCCGTTCGTGATGAACTCCAAGTCCGAACTGATCGCGGCGGTCGAGGACTTCAACGCCGGCCGGTTCGGCACCATCCCGCCGAACGCGCTGATGCCGCATCGGTCAACCCGCTGACGCCGGGTAGATCAACTCCAATTCGCCGAGCAGCGCAGCGACGGTGAGGAGCGGTAGTGCCGCCGAGATGCCGAGATCGTTCCTCGGTGCCGTCTCGCGCATCTCGGCGCGCATCTCCGTTCTCAGGGCCCGCACGAAGTCGTCACTGATCGCCGAGGACACGCGAGTCACATCGCCGCCGCCGATCACCCGCTCGCGGATCATCTCGGCATGCGACTCCACGACCGCCCGCACCGCCGGGTATGCCGCCAACGGCGGTGGCGTCGGGATGTCGGCGATCAGGTCGGCCGCGGCGCGCAACCGGATCGCCCGGTGAAACGATCGCACCACCGGTGCCCGGTAATCGGAGTCCCCACCGCTCTCCGAAAGATATTGACGCACAGCATCATCGATGACGCGGGACGCCGCCAGCGCCCGATGGCTCAGCGTCGCCACCTCGTCGTTACGCTCCTCGAACGCCCCACGCGTGATGCGCAGCACGGCCGCCCACAGGTAGCCGGCGAAGATCGCACGCCCCGAATCGATCGCCCGGGTCACCGAGGCCGTCGCACCCCGCGGCCACAGCAGCACCGACACGACGACCCCGACCAACGCGCCGACGATCACGTCTTCGACCCGGATCAGGCCGACCTGCCACCCTGTGGGCACGATCAGGTTGAAGAAGATGAGCACCATCATCGTGAACGCCGCCTGCGCCGCGGTGAACGACGCGATCTCGGGGACGTAGGCCGAGCCGAACACCGCCAGCGGCATCAGCACCCACAGCACCGCGGGTTCCACGCCGACCAAACCGATCAGCAGAGCGCCCAGCAGGAACCCGATGCCCGTCCCCATCACCGCGCGCCACACCCGGGTTCCGGTCGACAGGGCACTGCTGCGCAACACCGACAGCGCGCCCAGCACCACCCAGAAACCGTGCTCGACGGGGAAGATGTGCGTCACCGCGACCGCGATGGCCAGTCCCAAGCCGGTTCGGACGCTGTTGCGCACCGCCACCCCGCGATTCGCGAGGAAACCCGAGGTGATCTGGGCGGCCGCGGCGGCTTCTGGAAGGAGCCGGTCCGACGCGCCGGTCGGTGGTAGTCGCAGCCCCAGCGCTCGGGCCCACACCGGCCGCG
>JAEXZY010000122.1 GCA_023404955.1 Actinomycetes bacterium | reverse complement strand
CTTCGCTCTCGAACGGCTCCAGGTTGATGATGACCTTGGCGAACTGGCCCGAGCCACCCGTCTGCTTCTTGTGGGTGTACTCGACGTTCTGCACGGCCCGCTTGATCGTCTCGCGGTAGGCCACCTGTGGCTTGCCGACGTTGGCCTCGACCTTGAACTCACGACGCATGCGGTCGACGAGGATGTCGAGGTGGAGCTCGCCCATGCCGCCGATGACGGTCTGGCCGGTCTCCTGATCCAGGTGCACCTTGAAGGTGGGGTCCTCTTCGGCGAGCTTCTGGATCGCGGTGCCCAGCTTCTCCTGGTCGCTCTTGGTCTTCGGCTCGATCGCGACCTCGATGACCGGGTCCGGGAACGTCATGGACTCGAGCACGATCTGTTGGTTCGGATCGCTCAGGGTGTCACCGGTGGTGGTGTCCTTCAGACCGATCACGGCGTAGATGTGACCCGCCGACGCGGTCTCGACCGGGTTCTCCTTGTTGGAGTGCATCTGGAACAGCTTGCCCAGACGCTCCTTCTTGCCCTTGGTCGCGTTGACGACCTGTGAGCCGGAGTCGACCTTGCCGGAGTACACGCGGACGTAGGTCAGCTTGCCGAAGAACGGGTGCGTGGCGACCTTGAACGCCAGGCCCGAGAACGGCTCGTCGACCGACGGGTTGCGGGTGATCAGCTCTTCTTCCTTCCCGGGGACATGGCCCTCGGCGGGCGGCACGTCCAGCGGCGACGGCAGGTAGTCGATGACCGCGTCGAGCATGGGCTGCACGCCCTTGTTCTTGAACGCGCTGCCGCACAGCACGAGGTAGGCCTCGGAGTTGATCGTCAGCTTGCGCAGTGCGGCCTTGATCTCCTCGACGGTGAGTTCTTCGCCGCCGAAGTACTTCTCCATCAGCGCGTCGTCGGTCTCGGCGACGGCCTCGAGCAGCGCGGTGCGGTACTCGTCGGCCTTCTCGGCCAGATCGGCCGGGATCTCGACGGTGTCGTACTTCTCACCGAGCTTGGCCTCGGCGCTCCACACCTTGGCGTTCATCTCGACCAGGTCGACGACACCGGCGAAGTCGCCCTCGGAGCCGATCGGCAGCTGGATCGGGATGACGTTCGCGCCGAGGCGGTCCTTCATCGTCTGCACCGAGAAGTAGAAGTCGGCGCCCAGCTTGTCCATCTTGTTGACGAAGCAGATGCGCGGCACGTCGTACTTGTCGGCCTGGCGCCAGACCTGCTCCGACTGCGGCTCGACGCCTTCCTTGCCGTCGAAGACGGCTACGGCACCGTCGAGCACACGGAGGCTGCGCTCCACCTCGACGGTGAAGTCGACGTGGCCGGGGGTGTCGATGATGTTGATCTGGTTGCCGTTCCAGAAGCAGGTGGTGGCAGCCGAGGTGATCGTGATACCCCGCTCCTGCTCCTGCTCCATCCAGTCCATCGTGGCGGCACCGTCGTGCACCTCACCGATCTTGTAGCTGATACCGGTGTAGTAGAGGATGCGCTCGGTCGTCGTCGTCTTGCCGGCATCGATGTGCGCCATGATGCCGATGTTGCGGACCTTCGTGAGGTCGGTCAGCACGTCCTGTGCCACGGCTAGATTCCCACTCTTTCGCTTGCTTGGTTGCTGTCGTCTTGCACCACCCTCGGCACCACTGCCGGGGGTGCTAAATCACCAGCGGTAGTGCGCGAAGGCGCGGTTGGCCTCGGCCATCTTGTGAGTGTCCTCGCGGCGCTTGACCGCGGCACCCAGACCGTTGCTGGCATCGAGGATCTCGTTCGCCAGGCGCTCGATCATCGTCTTCTCGCGGCGAGCCTTGGAGAAGCTGACCAGCCAACGCAGGGCCAGCGTCACCGAGCGGTCCGGACGGACCTCCACGGGAACCTGGTAGGTGGCACCACCGACGCGGCGGCTACGCACCTCGAGCGAGGGCTTGACGTTGTCCATGGCCCGCTTGAGCGTGACCACCGGATCGGTGCCGGTCTTCTCGCGGGCCTGTTCGAGCGCACCATAAACAATGCGTTCGGCCAGCGATTTCTTCCCGTCCAGCAGGACTTTGTTGACCAGCTGGGTGACCAGCTGCGACCCGTAGACCGGATCGTTGACCAACGGACGCTTGGGCGCGGGTCCCTTGCGCGGCATCAGCTCTTCTCCTTCTTCGCGCCGTAGCGGCTGCGGGCCTGCTTGCGGTTCTTGACGCCCTGGGTGTCCAGCGACCCACGGATGATCTTGTAGCGCACACCGGGGAGGTCCTTCACACGACCACCACGCACCAGCACCATCGAGTGCTCCTGCAGGTTGTGGCCCTCGCCGGGGATGTAGGCGGTGACCTCGACCGAGCTGGTCAGCCGGACACGCGCGACCTTGCGCAGCGCGGAGTTCGGCTTCTTGGGGGTCGTTGTGTACACGCGGGTGCACACGCCACGACGCTGCGGGCTCCCCTTCAGCGCCGCGGTCTTCACCTTGGCGACCTTGTCGTGGCGACCCTTGCGGACCAGCTGGTTGATGGTTGGCATGTACCGGCTTCCTGTGTTGCTTTCGTCTTCTACAAGTTCGTGTTGCGGGCTACCCCGCATCCGGGCGTGTCGCATGCGGCCGCCGCGTGATCTCGGAGTACTTTCCAAGGCACCGCGGCGCTAGACATGCGAAGTGGCCCGGCGTGCAGGCGTGCTTGTGACTCAGTCAAGCCTCAAGCGCCTAGTCTGCCAGGCACGACGGTCCACGATACCAGGGCCCGCGACCTCGACAAAACCCGCTGACCTGCGCAGCTGTGCTGACGCGTCACCGATGTTGCATGCCGGTGGCCAGCCGCATGACCATATCGCTGAACACGGCGTCGGTGTCGATGCCGTTCATCACCCCGGTCATCTCCAGGAGCACGAACCCGTGCATCGCCGACCAGAACTCGAGCGCGGCGTAGAACGCCGCCTCCTCGGTCAGCCCGTAGGTCGAGAGCACGGCGATGACGGGGGCCGCGGCATCGTGGGTGGCCGCGGTGAACTCCGGGTCGTCGCCGCCCAGCGGCATCCGCGTGAACGCCGAGTAGCGGCCCGGGTGATGGTGTGCGTAGCTGCGGTAGGCGCCCGCCATCACCATCACCGCGTCGTCGGGGGTCCGGCCCTGCCCCACCGTGGTGAGCATCTCGATGATGTCGCCGACGACCCGCATCCGCACCGATCGACGCAGGTCGTCGAGGCTGTGCACGTGGTTGTAGAGCGACGGGCCCTTGGTGCCGAGCTGGTTGGCGAGCGCGTTGATGGTCAGCGCGTCCCAGCCTTCGCGGTCGAGGAACGTCAGCGCGGCGTTGACGATGGCTTCACGGCTCAGCTTCGCCGTACGCGGCGGCCGAGTAGCCATCTCGTCGTTCCCCCTTCGCGGCCCGTGTGTCCGGGTCGACGAGAGACTCTAGTTGACTCGGTCCTGGCTGAGCTGGGCAAGCTGCCTGACGATCGTGCACAGATCGGGCAGGGTCTCGGAGTTCAGGGTCTGGATGGACCACGTGATGACGTCGCTCCCCTTGGCCACGTAGATGCTGCACGCCGAGTCGTCGTACGCCGTGAAACCCTTGTTGCCGTCCAACGACAGCTCGGTCAGGGTGCGGCCGGCCTGCTGCTCGAGCTCCCGCTCGGTGTCCATGTCGCTGCCGCGGTACCACCAGGTCGAGATGCCCATGCCGGCGCCGACGTCGCCGATCATCGAGTTCTCCTGCCAGAAGCAGCCGGTGTCGCTGACCACGGCGCGGGTGAACAGGTTCGAGCCGGCCGCCGCGGCGACGTCGGAGTCGGCGATGCCGTTGCAGTCGGCGCTGCGGAACCCGCCGCCC
>JAEXZY010000121.1 GCA_023404955.1 Actinomycetes bacterium | reverse complement strand
GGGCTGCTGGGCGGCCGGCGCGGACGGACGGGGGCCGGGCCGCGGGCCGGGCTTGGCCGGTGCCGCGGCGGCGCCGTTACCGGCACTGCCGTTGCCGGCACTGCTCGACGATCCGGATGCGGGTTTGGAGCCGCCGAACGACTCCCTCAAACGGCGGGCGACGGGCGCCTCCACCGTGGACGACGCCGACTTGACGAACTCACCTTGTTCGCTCAGCCGGGCCAGAACTTGCTTACTGGTGACACCGAGTTCCTTAGCCAACTCGTGCACGCGGGCCTTACCTGCCACTACATCTCCTGTCTGAGAGGCGACAGCGGTGGTGGGCGCCGCGCCTCGGTTTAGCTATGACGCATGGTCATCGGGACTTCACGGTGTGCTCATGTTCTTCGCTACCTGTTCTCTTGCCCGGGCGCATCGGGCGTCTCGTATTCGGCGAAACGCTCGACCACCGCGGTGATGTCCGGTGAACCGGCGATCCGAAGCGCTCGGCCGAAGGCTCGCCGACGAACCGCCTCGCGTAGGCACCCTGGATCGGGATGCAGCCATGCACCCCGCCCCGGAAGCCTCTTCGCCGCGTCAACGGTCACGGCCCTGGCATCATTCCCAGGACCCTTCCCGCCGTCGACGGCGACAACCCGAAGCAGATCGACGGCCAACTCTCGTCGACGGCATCCGATGCAGGTCCGCACCGGACCCCCCGAGGGGGTGTCGCTGCTTTTCTGCGTCCGAGCCGACGTCTCGCGCTGGATCACAGCTGAGTCTACCGTCACGACGTCGCCGAAAAGAAAATCGGTCCGCCGCGGCGCGACGACCTGAGCCGGGGTGTGCGTCGCTACTGCCCACCGGCCGCGCCGCGGGCGGCGTCGGGCCGCCGGTCGGCGCGATCCCGGCCGGTGTCGGACGCCGCGTCGTCGCTGCGGATGTCGATGCGCCATCCGGTGAGCCGCGCGGCCAACCGAGCGTTCTGTCCCTCCTTGCCGATGGCCAGCGAGAGCTGGAAGTCCGGCACGATGACGCGCGCCGCCTTGGCCGCCTCGTCGATCACCGTCACCGACACGACCTTGGCCGGCGACAGCGCGTTGGCGACGAACTTGGCCGGGTCGTCGTCGAAGTCGATGATGTCGATCTTCTCGCCGGACAGTTCGCTCATCACGTTGCGCACCCGCTGACCCATCGGCCCGATGCAGGCCCCCTTGGCGTTCAGCCCGGGCGCGCGTGAGGCCACGGCGATCTTGCTGCGGTGCCCGGCCTCACGGGCCACCGCGACGATGTCGACCGAGCCGTCGGCGATCTCCGGAACCTCGAGGGAGAACAGCTTGCGGACCAGGTTCGGATGCGTGCGCGACAACGTGATCAATGGTTCGCGGGCTCCGCGGGACACCCCGACGACGTAGCAGCGCAGCCGGTCGCCGTGTTCGTAGCTCTCCCCGGGCACCTGTTCGGCGGCGGGGATCACGCCCTCGGAGCCCTTGGTCTCACTGCCGATCCGCACCACGACCAAGCCGCGGGCGTTGGCGCGGGCGTCGCGCTGGATGACGCCGGCCACGATGTCGCCCTCACGTGCAGAGAACTCGCCGTAGTTCTTCTCGTTCTCGGCGTCGCGCAGCCGCTGCAGGATGACCTGCCTAGCCGTGGTCGCCGCGATCCGGCCGAAGCCCTCCGGGGTGTCATCCCACTCGTGCAGCACGTTGCCGTCGGCGTCGGTCTGCCGGGCCATGACCTTGACCACGCCGGTCTTGCGGTCGACGTCGATGCGGGCATCGGCCTCGTGCCCCTCGGTGTGCCGGTAGGCGGTCAGCAGCGCCGACTTGATGGTCTCGACGACCACGTCGACGGAGATTCCCTTGTCCGCCTCGATCGCGTGCAGCGCGGCCATGTCGATATTCATTCACTGTGCCTTCCGGTCTGCCCCGCCAGCTCCAGCTCGCGTGGACTCGGGGGTGAGAACTCAACCTGCACAACAGCTTTGGCGATGTCGTCGCGCGAGACCTCGCGTACGGACAGCGCGCGGCGGGGTCCGTCGCGGACTACGACGTCGACGGTGGCTCCGCGCAGTTCGCCCAGTCGTCCGGTGAGCGTGGCGCCGTCGGCCAACGTCAGTTCCACCAATCGACCCTGGGCACGGCGGTAATGCGCGTCGGTGGTCAGCGGTCGGTCCACCCCCGGGGAGGTCACCTCGAGCACATACGCGGGCGAGTCGAGATCGTCGAGAAGTGTCGAGGCGAGGCGGGACAGCTCGGCGACCGCGTCGAGGTCGAGCCCCTTGTCGCCGTCGGCGACCACCGTCAGCCGGGGCGGTCGCGCGGCTGCGTCGACCACGACGTCCTCGACCTCATACCCGGCGCGCGCGAACTCTCCGGCGAGCAGATCGATCACCTGTCGCTGCGACGGCAATCCAGCAGACCGCTCCGCCACGGTGAGCTCCTCGTCTTGAGTTGTCTCTCGAACTGGTCGAACGGGACCCTACGATACGCCAGGCGGACCGCCCCGAAGAACGAAAGCGCCAGCACGCGGGCCGCACGAGCTGCCCCCGCGGCCATGTCGACCCCGGTGAGCGGCGAGCGCAGTGGCAGTATGTGGCACGTGCCGAGCCGCCCGCCGACCCTGCGCCGCCGTGAGGTGTTGGCCGGGCTCGTCCTGCTGACCGCGGCGGCGGCGACTGCCTGCGGCACCCCGCCGCCCCCACCGGACCTCGACGATCTGACGACTGCGCTCGACCGGGCCCGCGCGGACAGCCGCCTGGCCGGTCAGGCCGCCGCAGCGGTCCGGGGCCGCGCCGCGGCGACCCTGACCGACATCGCGGGCCTGCGCACCGCGCACGCCGAAGCCCTGTCCGATGAGATCGTCCGGCTGACCGGTCAGGCCGCGCCGACCGCCGGCGTGACGGTGACGACGTCGGCGAGCGCGGCGGCGGGCACACCCGAGCCACCGCCGCCGAACGCCGACGACGTCGTGGGTGCGTTGCGCGCGTCGGCCGACAGCGCGTCGCACTCGGCGGCGGCGCTGTCGGGTTATCGCGCGGGCCTGCTGGCCTCGATCGCAGCGGCCTGCACGGTCGCCTACAGCGTGGCGCTGGCTTCTCCCGGCGGTGCGCGGTGACGTCTCCGACACCGAGTTCGACACCCACCACCCGCCCCAGCGACGCCGCCCTGGGCGCGCTGTTCGACGCGGTTGCCGTCGAGCACGCGACGATCTACGGATACGGGCTGGTGTCAGCACATTCCACGGCCGAGGACAACAGCCTGGTCGCCGACGCGATGGCCGAGCACCGGGCACGACGCGAGGCGGCGATCGTGCTGCTCGGAGACGCCGGCGGCGCCGTCCCCCTGCCGGCGCCGGGCTATTCGATGCCCTCGGAAGTCGACACCCCGGCCCAGGCCGCGAAGCTCGCGGTGCGGATGGAGGAGGACGCCGCGACCGCGTGGCGCGCAGTCGTCGAGCAGGCGACCGACGAGAAGGTGCGTGCCTTCGGCGTAGCCGCGATGCTGGAGACCGCGGTCACCGCTGCGCGGTGGCGCGGCGTCGTCGGGACGACACCGGTCACGGTGCCCTTCCCCGGCGGTAAGGAGTGACCGTCGGCGTGACCGCTAGCGGATCGCGGCGAGGATCTCCTCGGTCGCCGACGCCGCGGCGACGTCGCGCTTCTCACCGCTGAACCGGTCGCGCAGTTCGACCACGCCGTCGGCCCAGCCGCGCCCCACCACGACGATCCACGGCACACCGAGCAGTTCGGCGTCCTTGAACTTCACCCCCGGGGACGCGGTGCGATCGTCGAGCAGCACGTCGACGCCGAGCCGATCCAGCTCCGCGGCCAGTTCCGTCGCACCGGCGCGCGCCTCGGCGTCCTTGTTCGCGATCACCACGTGCACGTCGAACGGCGACACCGCCGGCGGCCACCGCAGACCGAGTTCGTCGTGTTGCTGCTCGGCGATCACCGCCACCATGCGGGACACCCCGATCCCGTAGCTGCCCATCGTCAGACGCACCGGTTTGCCGTCCTCGCCCAGCACATCGGCGGTGAAGGCGTCGGCGTACTTGCGGCCCAGCTGGAAGACGTGTCCGATCTCGATGCCGCGGGCGGCGACCAGTGGCCCCGCGCCGTCCGGCGACGGATCACCCTCCCGCACCTCGGCGGCCTCGATCGTGCCGTCGGCGACGAAGTCCCGCCCGGCGACGAGGTCGACGACGTGCTTGCCGGTCTCGTCGGCGCCGGTGATCCACGCCGTGCCGTCCACCACGCGGGGGTCGACCAGGTATCGAACACCGTTGGCCAGCAAGCCTTTCGGACCGATGTAGCCCTTCTTCAGGAACGGGTACTTCGCGAAGTCGGCGTCGTCGAGCATCGCGAACTCGGCCGGCTCGAGCGCCGCACCGAGTCGCTTCTCGTCGACCTCGCGGTCCCCGGGTACGCCGACGGCCAGCAACTCCCAATCACCGCCCGGCACACGGACTTTCATGAGCACGTTCTTCAGCGTGTCGGCCGCGGTGACCGTGCGGCCCAGATCGGCGGAGTTCGCCCAGTCGACCAGCGTCGCGATCGTCGGGGTGTTGCCGGTCTCGTAGACGGTCGCCTCGGGCAGCCCCTCGAACGGGATCGACTCGGGAACGGCAGTGATGACGGCCTCGACGTTGGCCGCGTAGCCGGACTCGACGCACCGCACGTAGGTGTCTTCGCCGACCTCACTCTCGGCGAGGAACTCCTCGGACGCACTACCCCCCATGGCGCCCGACACCGCAGAGACGATCACGTAACGCACGGCGAGCCGGGCGAAAATACGCTGATAGGCCTCGCGGTGGGCGTGATAGGCGTTCTTGAGCCCGTCGTCGTCGATGTCGAACGAGTAAGAATCCTTCATCAGGAACTCGCGGCCACGCAGGATGCCGGCACGGGGACGGGCTTCGTCGCGGTACTTGTTCTGGATCTGGAACAGGATGAGCGGAAAGTCTTTGTACGACGAGTACTCACCCTTGACGGTCAGGGTGAACATCTCCTCGTGGGTGGGGCCGAGCAGATAGTCGTTGTCGCGCCGGTCCTTCAGCCGGAACAGCGTGTCGCCGTACTCGGTCCAGCGCGCGGTGGTCTCGTACGGTGCGCGCGGCAGCAGCGCGGGGAACAGGATCTCCTGACCGCCGATGGCGGTCATCTCGTCGCGCACGATCGCCTCGATCTTGCGAAGCACCTTGAGCCCGAGGGGCAGCCAGCTGTACAGCCCGGGACCGACCGGCCGGACGTAGCCGGCCCTGATCAGCAACTTGTGGCTCGGCACTTCGGCGTCGGCCGGGTCGTCGCGCAAGGTGCGCAGGAACAGCTCGGACATGCGGGTGATCACAGCCGACCACCTTATGCGATGCCTAGATCTCCCCCGCCTCCACAGCTTCCCTGGTCTCGCGGGCGCGGGCGATGTCGCGCGCGGAGTAGCCGATGAACAGCGCCGCGACGCCGACCAGGATCGCGATCGCCGCCACCCACAGCAGCGAATAGGTGTAGCCGTGGCCCAGCGCGTCGAGTTGGGCTGCCGTCATGTCCTTCACCGGGCCCGTCGTGCCCCCCAGATACAGCGTCCGGGAGACCTGCACGGCCTGGACCACCACCAGAACCAGTGGACCGCCGAGGTTGAACACCATCAGCGTGACCGACGACAGCGACCCGATCTGCCGGGCCGGCACGTTGGCCAGCAGACACAGCGGCAGGATCACCGAGATCACGCCGATACCGAGGCCGCCGACCACCACGGGCACGAACAGGTCGGGGAAATACGGTATCGATCGATCCAGCGTGGACCCGTAGAGCATGGCCAGCAGCACGAGCACGCCGCCGCCGAGGATCACCCAGCGCGGCGCGATCCGGGGCGCGACAACGGTGGCGATCACGTTGCCGACCACGAAGGCCGCCGCGAACGGCAGGAAGCTGATGCCCGCCCGCAACGGCGAGTACCCCAGGACGTCCTGCACCAGCAGACCGATCATCACCGACAGCGTCAGCATCACTCCACCGGCCATGAAGTACGCGACGAACGACGCGACGCGGTGCCGGTTGTCGAAGATCGACAGCGGCACGAGCGGGTTGTCGGCGCCGCGCTCGTCCAGCAGGAACGCGACGAAGAACACGATGGCCGCGACGGCGGCGCCGATCACCCACGGATCGACCCAGCCCAAGGCCGGACCCTGGGTGAACACCAGCACCGCCGACGTGCACGCGAGCGTGGCCAGCAGCGCACCCGTGATGTCCAGCTTGATTCGCTCGAGGTGGGTCTCGTTCAGCCTCAACACCGTGATCGCGATGATCACGATGCCGATCGGCACGTTGACCAGGAACGCCAGCCGCCACGAGATGCCGGTGACGGCGCCGCCCAGGACGAGCCCGAGGACTGAACCCAGCCCCTGCATGGCCGCTGACACGGCCAGCGCGCGGTTGCGCGGCCCTCCGACGGCGTAGGTGGTCGCGATCAGCGCGAGCCCGGTGGGAGCGGCCACCGCGGCGCCGATGCCCTGGACCGCGCGGGCGATCACCAGCGTGGCCTCGTCGTTGGCGAGCCCGCAGACCAGCGACGCGATCGTGAACACCCCGACCCCGGACAGGAAAGCGCGCTTGTGGCCGATGGCGTCACCGATGCGGCCGCCGAGCAACAGCAGCCCGCCGAAGGCCAGCACGTAGGCCGTGATCACCCAGCTCTTACCCGCATCGGAGAGGCCCAGCTCGGCCTGCATGCGCGGCAGCGCGACGATCACGATGGTGCCGTCGAGCGTGGCCATCAACTGCATGCCGGTGATCGCGACGATCGCGATGCCCAACGAGGACGCCAGCGGGGCCCGGGAGGACATGGTTCGCCACCCTACCGGTGAGCCGAGAGGGCCGGTGTCGAGCTAAAGCTCTCTACTGCCCGATGTCGAGCTAAAGCTCTCCGGCGTCGATCGCGTCCTTGACTTCCTGCGCGTGCGCGACCTGCTCGGCGGTGTACCCGATGAACAGTGCAGCCCCGCCGACGATCACCGCAACGGCGGCCACCCACAGCAGACCGTAGGTGTAGCCCTGGTCCAGAGCGTGCAGCTGCGCCGCGTTCATGTCCTTGACCGGGCCGTTGGTACCGCCGAGGTACAGCGTGCGGGACGTGATGACCGCCTGGATGATCGCCAGCACGACGGGCCCGCCGAGGCTCTGCAGCATCAGCGCGATCGCCGATACCGGGCCGATCTGATCGAATCCGACCCCGGCGATCGCCGACACCGTCAGCGGCACCACGATCATGCCTATACCGAAGCCGCCGACCGTGATGGGCAGCACCAGGTTCGGGAAGTACGGGATGTTGGCGTCCAGCGTCGAGCCGTAGAGCATCGCCGCCAGCACCAGGACGCCGCCTCCGATCACCAGGACGCGCGGCGGGAACTTCGAGACCAGCGCCGACGACAGGCCCAGCCCGACGCCCAGGGCGATGACGAACGGGATGAACCCGACGCCCGCCTTCAGCGCGCTGTAGCCCATGATGTCCTGCACGTAGAGCCCGATCAGCACGGTCAGCGTGAACATCACGCCGCCGGCGAGGAAGATCGCCGCGAAGGTGGACAGCCGGTTGCGGTCGCGGAACAAATCGAACGGCACGACGGGGTTCTCGGCGGTGCGCTCCACCCACAGGAAGGCCAGGCCACACGCCATCGCCACGACACCGGAGCCGATGGTGATCGGCGAGGCCCAGCCGGCCTCGGGACCCATCGAGAACGCGAACACCGCGGCGGTGCAACCCATCGTCGCCAACAGTGCACCGGCGGCGTCGAGCTTGAGCCGTTCGCGGTTGGTCTCGCGCAGCGTGGTGCGAGCCAGGTGGATCATCACCAGGCCGATCGGGACGTTGATCAGGAACGCCCAGCGCCACGACACCTCGGTCAGCGCGCCGCCGACGATCAGCCCCATCACCGAGCCGACGCCGGTCATCGCCGCGAAGATCGCGGTGGCGGCGTTACGCGCCGGGCCCTTCGGGAACGTGGTCGCGATCAGTGCCAGCGCGGTCGGGGAAGCGATCGCCGCCCCGACGCCCTGCAGCAGCCGGGCGGTCACGAGGGTCGCCTCGTTCCAGGCGAGTCCGCACAGGATCGAGGCAATCGTGAACAAGGCGACGCCGACGACGAATGTCCGCTTGCGCCCGATCACGTCACCGAGGCGGCCCCCGAGGAGCATCAGTCCGCCGAAGGTCAGCACGTAGGCGGTGATCACCCAGCTGCGTCCCGCGTCGGAGAGGCTCAGCTCGTCCTGGATCTTGGGAAGCGCCACGATCGCGACGGTGCTGTCCATGGTGGCGAGCAGTTGCATGCCGCCGATGGCGATGACCGCGGCGATGAAGCGCCGCGAGGGCAACCAGGCCGGCGTCTTGGGGCGTCTCGAGCCGCCAGCTCCGTCTGCAGCCGCGGCGATGCGGGCCGGCACGGCCCTGTTGGCGCCCCGGTGCCCCTTGCCTTCGGCATCCCGTTGGATGGCAGCACGCTCTGCGTCATTGAGAGCCGTCATGACAAGTTACCTTACCGTACTCTTAATATCCCTTTAAGCCGCGAAGGCCGCCACCGCCCCGATCACGATGATCGCAGGAGGCCTGATGACCTCCGATCGGATGCGTTCCGGTGCTTCGGCAAGGGTCGTCCGCAAACTCCGCTGCGCCGACGTCGTGCCGTGTTGCACGACGAGTACCGGAGTATCCGCAGGTCGGCCGCCCTCGAGCAGCACTTTGGCGAAAAGCTCGATACGTTCGACCGCCATCAGCAAAACAATCGTGCCCTGCAGAGCGGCGAGCGCATCCCAATTGACTAACGATTCGGGGTGGTCCGGCGCCAGATGGCCGCTGACCACCACGAACTCATGCGTCATCGCGCGGTGAGTGACCGGAACACCGGCCAGCGCAGGCACTGCTATGGCACTGGTCACACCCGGCACGACGGTGACCGGAACGCCGGCATCGGCGCACGCGATCACCTCTTCCTGACCGCGGGCGAACACGAACGGATCGCCACCCTTGAGGCGGACCACGAACTTGCCCTGCTTCGCCCTATCGATCAGCACCGCGTTGATCGCGTCCTGGGCCATCGCGCGACCATAGGGGATCTTCGCGGCGTCGATGACCTCGACGTCCGGGGACAACTCGGCGAGCAGGTCCTGCGGCGCGAGTCGATCGGCCACCACGACGTCGGCGTGGGCGAGCAGTCGGCGCCCGCGCACGGTGATCAGCTCGGGGTCACCCGGGCCTCCCCCGACCAGCGCCACACCACCGGCGACGACGCCGGGAGCGTCGGCGGTGATCACCCCCTGCTGCAGCGCCTCGTGAATCGCCGAGCGGATGGCCGCCGACCGGCGATGCTCGCCGCCGGCCAGCACGCCCACCGAGAGACCCTCGTACTCGAACGTCGCCGGGGTGACCGCGGTCCCTTCCACGGCGATGTCGGCGCGGACGCAGAAGATGCGGCGGCTCTCGGCCTCCGCGACGATGGCGGCGTTGACGTCGGGATCATCGGTGGCGGCGATCACATACCAGGCACCCTCGAGATCTCCGTCACGAAAAGCCCGCAGCGTCAAGCTGATTCCGTCGATCGCCTCGACCGCGGGGGTGGCGGCGACGGTGATGACGTGCACGTCGGCCCCGGATGCCACCAGCAGGGGCAGGCGCCGCTGGGCGACCGTGCCGCCGCCCACCACGACGACCTTCTTGCCGGCCAGGCGCAGGCCCACCAGATAGGCGTTGTCGGTCACCCGGCGAGCTTAGAGCGTGCCGCCGCACGGACGAAGCGGGTGATCGCCTCGGGGTGAGCCGCCGGATGGGTGTGCAGATAACCCGCGTGCACACCCGCGTGGACCGCGCCGTCGTCGACCATCGCGCCCGCCCGGCCGCGGTAGCGCCAGGCGGGCTGTCGGTCGGGTGCGTAGTGCATTGCGGTGCGGTGGAATTCGTGTCCGACGACGCGATCGCCGATGCGGTGCAACGACGAATCGGCGACGGCCACGCCGTCGCGATACCCCAGGGTCAGGGATTCGGTGAACGACGCCGACCCGGCGATCACACCGCACATGGGATGGCCGTCGAGGTAGTCGGCGAGGTACGTCAGCCCGGCGCACTCGGCGTGGATCGGGGCGCCCGATTCGGCCAGCGCGGCAATCTGCTCGCGCACCGTGCGGTTCGCGGACAGTTCCGGGCCGAATTCCTCCGGGAAGCCACCGGGGATGACCAGTGCCGACGTCTGCGGAGGCAGCGGGTCGGTGAGCGGATCGAAGGCGACCACGTCGGCGCCGGCCGCCGCGAGGAGTTCGGCGTGTTCGGCGTAGCCGAAGGTGAAGGCCCGGCCCGCGGCCAGCGCCACGGTGACGGACTCGCCCGTGGGCTCGGAAGGCTGCGGGACCCACGGGAGGTCGGCGACGTCACTGCGGGCAGCCGCGACGACCGCGGCGAGATCGACGTGCCGGGCGACGAGCTCCGCCATCGCATCGACGGCAGCACGGGCGCGCCGGCCGTGCTCGACGGCGGTGACCAATCCGAGGTGCCGGGACGGGACGGCGAGTTCGTCGGTACGTGGAACAGCGCCCAGCACGGTGACGCCGGCCTGCTCGCAGCCCTGCCGCAGCACCGCCTCGTGGCGGGCCGACCCCACGCGATTGAGGATCACTCCGACCAGCCGCACCGAACTGTCGAACGTGGCGAAGCCGTGCACCAGCGCACCCACGCTGTGGCTCTGGCCGCGCGCGTCGACGACGAGGATCACCGGGGTCCCGAGCAATCCGGCGACATGCGCACTGGAGCCGCGCGCGGCCCCGGCGGCGGGGGCGTCGCTGATGCGCCCGTCGAACAGGCCCATCACGCCTTCGACGACGGCGATGTCGGCGTCAGCGCTGCCGTGGCGGTAGAGCGGGCCGATGAGGTGGTCGCCGACGAGCACGGGGTCGAGGTTGCGGCCCGGCCGCCCCGCGGCCAGCCCGTGATAGCCCGGGTCGATGAAGTCGGGGCCGACCTTGAACGGCGCGACCCGGTGCCCGGCCCGCCCCAACGCACCCATGAGCCCCGTCGCGATCGTCGTCTTCCCGCTGCCGGAAGACGGCGCGGCGATGACGATTCCCGGCGTGCTCACCACTCGCAGCCCTGTCTGTCGTGGTTCGCTGCGCTCACCACTCGATACCTCGCTGGCCCTTGCGGCCCACGTCCATCGGGTGCTTGACCTTGGTCATCTCGGTGACCAGATCCGCGGCGTCGCACAGCGCGGCCGGGGCGTCGCGCCCGGTGATCACCACATGCTGGGTGCCCGGCCGCGACGCCAGCACGTCGACCACCTCGGCCACGTCGATCCACCCCCACTTCAGCGGATAGGTGAACTCGTCGAGCACATAGAAGTCATGACGCTCGTCGGCGAGGCGGCGCGCGATCTCGGCCCAGCCTTCGGCAGCCGCCGCGGCGTGGTCCTCCTCGGAGCCCGCCTTGCGCGACCACGACCAACCCGAGCCCATCTTGTGCCACTCGACCGGCCCGCCGACGCCACGTTCGGAGTGCGCCCGGCCGAGCTCACGCAGCGCCGTCTCCTCCCCCACCTTCCACTTCGCGCTCTTGACGAACTGGAACACCGCGATGTCGAAGCCCTGATTCCAGGCCCGCAGCGCCATCCCGAACGCCGCGGTGGACTTGCCCTTGCCCGCGCCGGTATGGACCGCGAGTAACGGAGCGTGGCGACGGGCCCGCGTGGTCAACCCGTCGCGGGGAACGGCCACGGGCTGACCCTGAGGCATCGCAATCCCTTCTCAGGCCGCGGCCTGTGTCTTGACGACAGCGGTCAACGCATCCGCGCGCAACTGATCCAGCCGCACCGCCGGGGCCAGCAGCCGCCTCGCCAAATCTTGCGCCAAACCCAAACGCACAAAGGATGTTTCGCAGTCCACGACGACAGCCGACGCGCCCTCGGCGACCAGTCGGGCCGCCGCTGCGGCGGTGCGGCCCAACGGATCGGGACCGCCGGTCGCTCGCCCGTCGGTGAGCACCACCACCAGGCTGCGTCTCGCCCGGTCACGCGCGCGTTCGCGGACCACCATGTCGCGCGCGGCCAGCAGCCCCTGCGCCAGCGGTGTCCGCCCGCCGGTGTCGAAGCGCGCCAACCGCGTGCTGGCCACGTAGACCGACGACGTCGGCGGCAGCAGGACCCGGGCATCCTGACCGCGGAACGTGATCACCGCGACCTTGTCGCGACGCTGGTAGGCATCGCGCAGCAGCGACAGGGTGGCGCCGCTAACCGCCGACATCCGGTCCCGTGCGGCCATGGAGCCCGACGCGTCGACGACGAAGATCACCAGGTTGCCCTCGCGGCCTTCCCGTACAGCACGCCGCAGGTCGTCGGGGGTGGGTCGCAGCCTGCCCGGCCCGCTGTGCCGACCCGCGGCTGCGAGCAACGTGCCGAACACGTGCATCCCGTGACCGGCGTGCGCGTCAGTGGTGGCAGCGACGACCGTGCCGGTGCGGTTGCGGGCCCGTGACCGACGGCCGGGTGCCCCGTCGCCGACCCCGGGCACCACCAGCGCCCTGGTCCGAAACGCGGCAGCCGGCGGCGCGCTGGGCCGCGTCGGTGGTGGTGACGATGCTTGCGGCCCAGCGGTATCGGCGTCAGTGGCCTCGCCAGGCGAGGGTGCGCCGCCACCGGGCGGGTCGGGATCCGGGTCGGAATCCGGCCCCGACGCGTCGTCGGCCGCCTCGCCCGCCTGCGCCATCGCGTCATCGAGCCGGCCCTCATCGAGACCCGGATCGTCGAACGGATCACGCCGGCGACGGTGCGGCAGCGCCAGTTCGGCGGCCACCCGCACGTCCTGCTCGGCGACCTCGGCCGCGCCGCGCCACGCCGCATGGGCCACCGCGGTGCGCGCCACGACCAGGTCGGCGCGCATCCCGTCCACGTCGAACGCCGCGCAGAGGGCGGCGATGCGCCGTAATTCGCTGTCGGGCAACATCACATCGGCCACCCGGGCGCGCGCGTCGGCGATGTGCCCGGCCAGCTCGGCGTCCGCGTCGGCGTAGCGAGTGACGAAGGAGGCGGGATCGGCCTCGTAGGCCAATCGCTGGCGGATCACCTCGGCGCGGACGTCGACGTCGCGGGAGGCGACCACGTCCACGGTCAGCCCGAATCGGTCCAGCAGCTGCGGACGCAGTTCTCCCTCCTCAGGATTCATAGTGCCGATCAGCACGAACCGTGCCTCGTGGCTGTGCGAGACCCCGTCCCGCTCGACGTGCACCCGACCCATCGCCGCCGCGTCGAGCAGCACGTCGACCAGATGGTCGTGGAGCAGGTTGACCTCGTCGACGTACAGGACGCCGCGGTGCGCCCGCGCCAGCAGGCCCGGCGAGAAGGCGTGCTCGCCGTCGCGCAGCACCTTCTGCAGATCCAGCGAGCCGACCACCCGGTCTTCGGTCGCCCCGATCGGAAGCTCGACCAGATGTCCCCCGGCACTGCCGGCGATGCGGAACGACTGCGTCAGCACCTGCGCCAAGCCGCGCACCGCCGTCGATTTGGCGGTGCCCTTCTCTCCGCGTATCAGCACTCCGCCGATGTCGGGGCGCACCGCACACAGCACGAGAGCGAGCTTCAGCCGGTCGTGTCCGACCAGTGCGCTGAACGGGTAGAGAGCGTCACCCGTCACGGCTTGACCATCGGGACGTGGGGAATGCCGTCGTCGAGGAATTCGTCGCCGTCGCGGACGAATCCGTGCCTGCCGTACATCTCCTCCAAATAGGTCTGGGCGTTGATGTGGCAGGGGTAGTCGCCGACTTCCGCCAACGCCGCGGTCAGCGATCGCGCGGTGTGTCCGTGCCCGCGATCGGACCGTTTGGTGCACACCCGCCCGATGCGGAACGCCTTGTGCCCGGCGGGATGCTCCTCCATCAACCGCAGCGTCGAAATAACCTGTCCCTCAGCGTTTTCCAGCCAAAAATGCCGGGTCTCGCTGAGCAGATCTCGACCGTCGAGCTCGGGATAGGGTGTCGCCTGCTCGACGACGAACACCTCCACCCGCAGCTTGAGGAGCTCGTAGAGCGTGGCGGCGTCGAGATCCTTGGCCCAGCTGCGGCGCAACGCAGCGGTCATCGCGACGGCACCGTCATGTGGTCGACACCGTCACACGGTCGCCGAGGTCGGAGTGTGCTCGGTGCCCGCCGACGACACGTCGGGCGCGGTCTCGGGCAGGGCACCCGCGGGCTTGTCGAGCTTGAGCACCTTCGTGCCGCGCGCCCAGAGTTCTTCGAACAGCTTGGGTTCGGTGGAGAGCTTGGTTCCCAGCGAGGGCACCATCGCCGTGATGGTGGGCAGCCAGCCCTGGTAGCGGTCTTCGAAGCATCGCGACATCACCTCGAGCATCGCGGGCACCGCGGTCGACGCCCCCGGGGACGCGCCGAGCAAGCCGGCGATGCTGCCGTCGGCGGCCGAGAGCACGGTGGTGCCGAACTCGAGCACCCCGCCCTTGCCCTTGGCCTTGCGGATCACCTGCACCCGCTGCCCGGCGATGTCGAGCTCCCAATCCGAATTCTTCGCACTCGGCGCGAATTCACGCAGCGCATCCACCCGAGCTGACTCGCTGAGCAGCAGCTGACCGATCAGATAGCGCAGCAATCCCATCTCCGTGAGCCCCACGCCGAGCATCGAGACCAGGTTGTTCGGTTTGACCGACAGCGGCAGATCGGTCACCTTGCCCTGCTTGAGGAACTTCGGCGACCACCCCGCGAACGGCCCGAACAGCAGCCACGACCGGCCGTTGATCACACGGGTGTCCAGATGCGGCACGGACATCGGCGGCGCGCCCAGCGGCGGCAGTCCGTACACCTTGGCCTGATGACGCGCGGTGAGGTCGGGGTTGCCGCTGCGCAGCCACTGGCCGCCGACAGGGAAGCCACCGAAGCCCTTGGCCTCCTTGATGCCCGCCTTCTGCAGCAGCGGCAGCGCACCGCCACCGGCGCCGACGAACACGAAGCCCGCGTTGAACTTTCGCTTCTGGCCGGTGCGGCGGTTGACGACCTTGACCGTCCATCGTCCGTCCGAGCCCTGGTCGAGGTCGGTGACGTCGTGGCCGAACAGCGTTGCCATGCCCTTCTTGGCGCCGAAGCCGATCAGCTGCCGCGACAGCGAGCCGAAGTCGACGTCGGTGCCGTCCTGGGTCCAGTTCAGGCCGACGGGCTCGGAGAAGTCGCGCCGCTCGGCCATCAGCGGCAGCCTGCGCACGAACTCGTCGCGATCGTCGATGAACTCCATCGTCGAGAACAGCGGGTTGGTGACCAGCGCGTTGTACCGGGCTTTGAGGTACTTCACGTTGTCCTCGCCCTGCACGAAGCTGACGTGCGGGATGGGGTTGAGGAAGCTGCGCACATCGGGCAGCACGCCGTTCTCCACCGCATAGGTCCAGAACTGCCGCGACACCTGGAACTGCTCGTTGACGTTGACGGCCTTGGCGATGTCGATGCTGCCGTCCGGACGCGCCGGGGTGTAGTTGAGTTCACACAGCGCCGAGTGGCCGGTGCCGGCGTTGTTCCACGGGTCGCTGCTCTCGGCCGCCGCGCCGTCGAGACGCTCGACCAGGGTCATCGACCAGTTCGGCTCGACCAGCCGCAACAGCGCCGACAGAGTCGCGCTCATGATGCCCGCCCCCACCAGCAGGACGTCGGTCTTCTCCGCTTCAGACACCAACTCGATCGGCCCTTCGTGGTCGCGTCCCCGTTGCTCACGGCTTACCTCTGTTCAGGTTATCCCGCCGCGCGCGACGACAACCCTCCGACCACCTCGCCCACTATGGTGGCTGTCGTGTCCGGATGGCAGCCCGATGTTCTGTCCGGGTACTGGCAGACCACGTTCGCGCTGGGGCCCGACCCCGACGGAGAGGGCGACCTGGAAGCCACGCTGGTGCGACGGGGTCCCGCCGATCCGGCGGCTCGGCGGGCGGTGCTGATGGTGCACGGCTTCACCGACTACTTCTTCAACACCGAGTTCGCCGATCATCTGGCCGCCCGCGGCGTCGCGTTCTACGCGATCGACCTCCACAAATGCGGTCGCTCGCACCGCGGCGGCCAGACCCCGCACTTCACCACCGACCTGGCCCGCTACGGCACCGAGCTCGAACGCGCGCTGGAGACGATCGCCGAGGAGACCGCGGCCGAGGTGCTGGTCTACGGCCATTCAGCGGGCGGGCTGGTGGTCACGCTGTGGCTGGACCGGCGGCGCCGCCGCGGCGCGCGGGCGGCGGTGTCGGGACTGGTGCTCAACAGCCCGTGGTTCGACCTGCAGGGCCCGGCGATCCTGCGCTCGCCGCCGACCACGGCTGTGCTGCGCGCCGCAGGGCGGCTGCGGTCGCGCGCGGTGGTGCGGCGCCCGACCCACGGCGGCTACGGCACCACGCTGCACCGCGACTTCGCGGGCGACTTCGACTACGACCTGACGTGGAAACCGGTCGGCGGATTCCCGGTGACACTCGGCTGGATCCGGGCCATCCGCCGAGGCCACGCGCAGCTGCACCGCGGTCTGGACGTCGGGGTGCCCAACCTGATCCTGCGCTCGGACCACAGCGTGCGGGAAGTGGCGGATCCCGAGGTGATCCAGCGCGGAGACGCAGTGCTCGACGTCGCCCAGATCGCACGGTGGGCCGGCTGCGTCGGCAACCGCACGACGGTGGTGCCGATCGTCGACGCCAAACACGACGTGTTCCTGTCGGTGGCCGAACCCCGACGCACGGCCTATCGCGAGTTGGACCGCTGGCTCGACTGGCACTCGGAAGAGGGAGAAACCCATGGCTGACTTCGACATCGCGATCATCGGCACCGGGTCGGGCAACAGCATCATCGACGAGCGTTACGTCGACAAGAAGGTCGCGATCTGCGAGCAGGACATGTTCGGCGGCACCTGCCTGAACGTCGGCTGCATCCCCACCAAGATGTTCGTCTACGCCGCCGGGGTGGCCGACCAGGTCCGGCAGGCAGCGACGTACGGAATCGACGCCCATGTCGAGTCGGTGCGCTGGCCCGACATCGTCTCCCGGGTCTTCGGCCGCATCGATCCACTGTCGAGCGGCGGTGAGCAGTACCGGCGGTCCTCCCCTAACGTCGAGGTGTTCGCCAGCCACACCCGCTTCGCCGAATCACAGCGCGGGAACGGCTACCGGCTGCGTACCGACAGCGGTGACGAGTTCACCGCCGACCAGGTGGTGATCGCGGCCGGGGCGCGGGCAACGGTGCCGCCCGCGATCGCCGACTGCGGCGTCGCGCATCACACCAGCGACACCATCATGCGGATCTCCGAGCTGCCCGAGCATCTCGTGATCGTCGGGGGCGGTTATGTGGCAGCCGAATTCGCGCACATCTTCTCGTCGCTCGGCTCCCGGGTGACGATCGTGCTGCGCGGCACCACGATGCTGACGCACTGCGACGACACGATCTGTGAGCGGTTCACCGACATCGCAGGCAAGAAGTGGGAGATCCGCAGCCGCCGCAACATCGTGCACGGCTCGTCCGACGAGTCCGGGGTGACGCTGACGCTCGACGACGGCGCCACAGTGCAGGCCGACACGTTGCTCGTGGCCACCGGCCGGGTTCCCAACGGTGATCTGCTCGACGCCCACCACGCGGGTGTCGAGGTGGTCGACGGGCTCGTCACCGTCGACCAGTACCAGCGCACGACGGCCCGCAACGTCTTCGCCCTCGGTGACGTCAGCTCGCCGCACCAGCTCAAGCACGTCGCCAATCACGAGGCCCGCGTGGTCAAGCACAACCTGCTGCAGGACTGGGACGACACCGAGAACCTGATGCCGGCCAATCACCGCAACGTGCCATCGGCGGTGTTCACCGATCCGCAGATCGCCAGCGTCGGGTTGACCGAGAACGAGGCGCGCGCAGCGGGTTACCGCATCCGGTCCAAGGTCCAGGACTACGGGGACGTGGCGTACGGCTGGGCGATGGAAGACTCCACCGGCTTCGCGAAGCTGATCGTCGACGACGACACCGGGCTTCTTCTCGGCGCCCACATCATGGGCCACCAGGCGTCGTCGATCATCCAGCCGATCATTCAGGCCATGGCCTTCGACCTGCCCGCCCAGGAGGTGGCGCGCAGCCAGTACTGGATCCATCCGGCGCTGCCCGAGGTGATCGAGAACGCGCTGCTGGCGCTGTGCGGCGAGCCGCCGTGGCCGCCGTCCAAGCGCCACTAGCGGTATCTCAGGCGGCGCGCAGGTAGCCACGATCGGCGGCGACGTCGACGAGCAGCCGGCGCAGCGCATTGCGCCCTCGGTACACCCGCGACATCACGGTGCCGACAGGGATGTCGAGGATCTCGGCGATCTCGCGCTGCGGCAGCCCCTCTACGTCGGCGTAGTAGACCGCGATCCGCTGGTCTTCGCACAGCTTGCCGAGTGCGTAACGTACCTCGTCGTCGCCGAGTGCGGTCAGCGCCGCGAGTTCGGCCGACGGCAATCCCGATGACGAGTGGGCCGCCTGCGCGGCGAGCTGAGCGTCGGTGACACCTTCGGAGAGCAGCTCGGCCGGCCGGCTCTGTGCCCGTCGATGGGACGTGATCCAGGTGTTGGTGAGGATGCGCAGCAGCCACGCCCGGATGTTGGTGCCATCCTGGAAGTGATGAAACGCTTTGTAGGCCTTCAACATCGTTTCCTGCACGAGGTCTTCGGCGTCGGCGGCGTTGGCGGTGTAGCGGCGTGCCGCCCGGTAGAGCGTGTCGAGCAGGGGCAGGGCATCGCGCTCGAAGCGTTCCAGGTGCGGATCTGTTGTGCTCACGATCGTCCTCCACATCGATTGCCGGCCAGGTGATTCCGGCCTCGTGAAAGCCAATCTAGGGGCCGGGAGCGGCGTCGCCAGGTCTTCATAGTGAACGCACAACATGTGCATTGTCTATGAAAGACGGTCTACACGTTCAGTTTTCGAGAGATGCTGAGGCCCGACGGCGATGCTGCACGGTCAGGGCGCCGGGCCCGGTGGCGACGAAGAGCAGGAAGATGAAGCAGTACAGCACCGCGGTCTCCCCGCCGTTGACCAGCGGCCAGAATCCGTCGGGGAAGTGCGCCCAGAAGTACGCGACGGCCATCATCCCGGAGGCGACGAACGCCGCAGCGCGGGTGAACAATCCGAGGGCGATGAGGCTGCCGAGCACCACCTCCAGCACCCCGGCCCACCACGCCGGCCAGACCCCGAGCGGGACCGGTTCTCCTTGCGGCCACCCGAACAACTTGGCCACACCGTGCATGACGAACAGCAGGGCGACGAGGATCCGAAAGGCCCCGAGTGCCACTGCGGACTGGTTGTCGATTCGGTCGAGCGTGCTGGTGCTCATGGATGTGCTTCCCCTCGTTGACGCAGCCGCCGACCACCGGCGGTCACCCCCATGGTCATGGCTCCGACGATCGACGCCGCCGGACTCATACGCGATTCATAGGAGGAGGGCGGAGCTCTCAAGTTATGGAGTCTCTATGAACCGTGGTGGACTGCGTCGGACTCACGCGACAATGGTCCGATGACGTCTGCACCGCTCGAGGGCAGCGGGCCGCGCCGCGCGATCCTGGGCAAGTTGCCGCGGTTGTCGCGACCGGACGGGTCGCCGATCCGTGTGCTGCTCGTCGACGACGAACGGGCCCTGACCAACCTGGTGCGCATGGCGCTGAAGTACGAGGGCTGGGACATCGAGGTGGCCCACGATGCCGCAGAGGCGGTCGAGAAGTACCGCGCCCAGTCTCCCGATCTGCTGGTGCTCGACATCATGCTCCCCGACATGGACGGGGTGAGCGTGCTCGCCGAACTGCGCACCAGCGGCCCCTACACACCGACACTGTTCCTGACGGCCCGCGACTCGGTTCACGACCGGGTCACCGGGTTGACCGCCGGCGGCGACGACTACATGACCAAGCCGTTCTCGCTGGAGGAACTCGTAGCGCGGCTGCGTGGCCTGCTGCGCCGCTCGGCCCACCTCACGCCACCCGACGACGAGACCCTGGTGGTCGGCGATCTCACCCTCGACGCCGCCAGCCGGGAGGTGACCCGCGGCGGCGAGGAGGTCAGCCTGACCTCCACCGAGTTCGAGCTGCTGCGCCTGCTGATGCGCAATCAGCGTAAAGCGCTGTCCCGCAGCGACATCCTTCGACAGGTGTGGAACTACGACTTCGGCGGCCGATCCAGCATCGTCGACCTCTACGTCTCGTATCTGCGCAAGAAGATCGACGCCGATCGCGAACCGATGATCCACACGGTGCGCGGCGTCGGCTACCTGCTGCGGCCCGCACCGTGAGGAACGCCTGGCGGCGCTGGAGCCTGCTGCGTCAACTCGCGGTCGGGGTGTCCGTCCTGGTGATGGCTGTCCTGGTCGCAGTGGGTGCGGCATCGGTGGTGAGCCTGCGCGCGTCGGTACTGGGCATCATCGACGCGCAGCTGGCCGGCGCGGCCAACGCCTGCATCGAGTCGGTCGAGAAATACCGCAGCACCGCGGGGCCGGACGGTGAACTGCCACCGCCGGGTTCGATGAAGCCGCTGACCCGCCTGATCGGCCAAGCTCCCGGCAACGTCGTCGCGCTGCTTCGGGACGGTGCCGTCGTCGACTCGGCGTTGTTCGGCGACGGCGACGCGCAGCCCGCACCGGCCCAGGCCGCCGCCGCGATCGCGCACCTCTCCTGGGCGGATCCGCAGCCCCGCACGGTGGAGCTGCCCGGGCTGGGCTGGTACCGCATGACCGGCCAACCCGGCGGGCCGAACGAGATCCTGGTGACCGGGGTTTCGCGCGCACCGGCGTGGGACGCGATGATCCAGGAAACCGCCGTCGTGTCCGGCATGGTCGCCCTCGCCGTTCTGGTCACCGCACTGTGCACGATCGCCATCGTTCGGTTCGCGCTGCGCCCACTGCGTCGCGTCGCGGCGACCGCGGCCGCGGTGGCCGAACTGCCGCTCGACGGTGACAACCACACCATCGCGCCGCGCGTCGCCGTCACCGACACCGATCCGCGCAGTGAGGTCGGCATGGTCGGGGTGACGCTCAACCGTCTGCTGGATCACGTCGAGCGCTCCCTGGGCGACGTCGCGGCGTCGAACCGGCGGATGCGCCAGTTCATCACCGATGCCAGCCACGAACTGCGCACCCCGCTCGCGGCGATTCACGGCTACGCCGAGCTGACCCGCCAGGACAGCGAGATTCTTCCCGAGACCACCGAATACTCCTTGGCCCGTATCGAATCCGAGGCGCAGCGGATGAGCGATCTGGTGAGCAACCTGCTGTTGCTGGCCCGCCTCGACGAGGGTCAGGATCGTCAGATCACCGACGTCGACGTGACCGAGCTCGTGGTGGACGCGGTCAACGATGCGGCGGTCTCGGCCCCGACGCACCGGTGGCTGACCCAGGTGCCGGACGGCCAGGTGTGGGTGCGGGCCGACCGCGCCCAGCTGCATCAGGCGCTGGCCAACCTGCTGTCCAACGCGCGGGTGCACACCCCCGACGGCACCACCGTCACCACATCGATCGCGACCGGCCGCGGCGACGCCGATGTGCTCGGGGGCGAGCCGTTCGTGGAGATGACCGTCGCCGACGACGGACCCGGCATCGACGCCGACGTCCTGCCCCACCTGTTCGGCCGGTTCGTTCGCGCCGACTCGTCACGGTCACGGGAGACCGGTAGCTTCGGGCTGGGGTTGTCGATCGCAGCGTCCATCGTCGAATCGCACGGCGGCACCATCAGCGCCGAATCCCACTCCGGGACAACGAGGTTCACGATACGGCTGCACGCAGGAGTCGGACCGATCAAAACAGAAGACCCGGCGTCTGCGTCGTCGCGGCGGTGAACCGCCGCTGGACGTCGGCCCAGTTGACCACATTCCAGAAAGCCTTCACGTAATCCGCCTTCACGTTGCGGTACTGCAGGTAGTAGGCGTGCTCCCCGAACTGGTCGTCGATCGCGGCCGCCAGTTCGCCCGTCGGCTTGTCGCCGCCATCCGGCGACAGGTTCTTCCACCAGATCGTGTGGTTCACGTGGCCACCGAGATGGAATGCCAGGTTCTTCTCGTGCAGGAAGATCGCGCTGTGATCGCCGGCGCCGCGCGCCTCCTCGAGAGCTGCGATCGCGTCGTTGACGCCTTTGACGTAGGTCGCGTGATGCTTGCTGTGGTGAATTTCGTTGATCTGTCCGGAGCTATGGGGCTCCAGCGCCCCGTAGTCGTAGTCGAGATCGGGCAGTGTGTATTCCGCCATGGAGAATCCTTTCGTCGTCGACGCCCACGAATATATCTGTCCACCTGAACAGATGAGCATCCTTATGCTATCGTCGTGGTGCGGGCCGGCCGCGGGAGACGTCGATGCAGCACATCGCGCACCTACCGCGGCAGGACCCGCGCCAAACATCGAATCGGTCAGGGCGTGGGGACCGCGAAGCCCCAGGGCAGCTCCAGCCGATGCGCGGCCAGCAGCGCGTCGTCGGACAGCACCTCGGCGATCGGGCCGTCGGCCACCACCGCGCCGTGGTCCATGATCACCGCGCGGGTGCACAACTGCGCGGCATACGGCAGATCGTGGGTGACGATCATCATCGTGGCGTCCAGCCCGGCCAGCGTCTCCGCCAACTCCCGGCGGGCCACCGGGTCCAGGTTGGCCGACGGCTCGTCGAGCACCAAAACCTCTGGCTCGCAGGCTAATACCGTGGCCAGTGCGGCACGCCGACGTTGCCCACCCGACATGTGCGCCGGGCTGCGGGCCGCCAGCTCGGACATCGAGACGGCTTCCAGCGCCGCGGCCACCCGCGCCTCCAGCTCCGCGCCGCGCAGCCCGAAGTTCGCCGGGCCGAACGCGACGTCCTGAGCCAGCGTCGGCATGAACAGCTGATCGTCCGGGTCCTGGAACACCAGGCCGACGCGACGCCGGATCTCGCGCAGGGTGCTGCGCACCACCGGCGTTCCGCCGATCTCGACGCGGCCCCCCGATGCGGTCAGCACGCCGTTGAGGTGCAGCATCAGCGTCGTCTTGCCCGCCCCGTTGGGCCCGAGCAGCGCGACCCTCTCCCCGGGTTCGACGACGAGATCGACACCTGTGAGCGCCGTGTGTCCGTCGGGATACGTGTAGCGCAGATCCTCGACGTGTACCGCGGTCGTCCTCATCGGATCACCCACGCCGAAGCGGAAACCACCACCGCAGCCGTGGCGGGCAGCAGCGCGAGCACCCACTGCCGCGACGATGCGGCGGCCGGACAGCCCGCACCGAGGGCCAGTGGCGGCACCCGCCCGTCGAAGCCACGGGACAGCATCGCCAGGTACACCCGCTCACCGCGTTCATAGGACCGAAGGAACAACGCCCCGACACCGGCAGCGGTCGCGCCGACCTGGTGCAGCATTCGTGGTGAATCGCCGCGCGACACCCGCGCCAGCCGCATGCGCCGGATCTCCGCGGCGAGCACGTCGACGTAGCGGATCATCAGCGTCAGCATCGACACGATCACCGCCGGAACCCGCAAGCGGCTCAGCGCCACCGGCAGCTCGCGGGCGGTCGTGGTGGCGGCCACGGTCAGCGAGGCGGCCACGCCGAGCGTGCCTTTGATCACGATCCCCCATGCCGCGTACAGACCGGGAACCGACAGCGACAGCCCGCCGACACTGACCTGCTCACCGCCCTCGGCGAACGGCAGCAGCACCGCGAGCACCACGAACGGCGCCTCGATGAGCATCCGAGGTAGCACCCATCGCAGCGGGATCTTCGCCACCGCCCACACCACAAGCACGATCACCGCGTAGACGCCGAAGGGCCAGAACAACTCTCGCGGCGTGGCGACGACGGCGAGCACGAACGCCACGAGCGCGACGATCTTCACCTCGGCGGGCAGCCGATGCAGCGGTGAGTCACCGTCGCGGTACAGCGGATGCGCGTGGCCGGCCCCCATCGGACGGGGTCAGTCTTCGCCGACGGACGCCGAGGTGCGCCGCGACCGGGCGATCAGCCAGAAGGCACCGGAGGCGACGAGTACGGTGACCGCGACACCGGCCACTCCGGCCACCCCGCCGGTCCCCTCGCGTCCGCCGATGGAGTAGTCGGCCAGCGGCGAGTGTGCGAGCCCGTGTTCGCCGGCGTGCTGGGCGATGCAATCACCCTGCAGCTGCTCACCGCCGGACGTTTCGACGACCTGGCAGCCCTGCAAGGTGGCCGAATCCAGTCCGTCGGGGCTCGAGCTCGCGAGGTACGACAATCCACCGGCGATCAGCAATGTCACGACGGCGAATGCGGCCCAGAACCGCCAGCGGCGGGCCCCGGTCATGCCGCCACCGTGGCAGGGGTGCGGGTGGACCGCAGCAGGTAGACCAGGTCGGGACGGGCCCGCACCACCGCGACCACCGTCAGCGCCGTGATGATGCCCTCGCCGATACCGATCAGGACATGGGTGCCGAACATGTAGGACGCGACGGTGGTCAGCGACGACGATCCGGCCCCGCCCAGGGCGTACTCACCCACGAACCCCATCGCGGCACACACGGTGCCCACCACTGCGGAGACGAACGCGACCGCACCCACCAGCGGCACCGACACGTCCGATCGCAGCCGCCGCACGAGTCGGTAGGTCAGCACGGCCGTGCCGTAGCCCGCGGCGACCCCGATCAGCGCCATGTTGGTGATGTTCGTGCCCAGCGCCGTGACGCCGCCGTCGGCGAACAGCAGACTCTGCACGACGAGCACGATCGCCACACAGAGGGCTCCGGTGAACGGGCCGACGAGGATGGCCGCCAGGGCACCGCCGAGGAGATGGCCGCTGACGCCCGGCAGGATCGGGAAGTTGACCATCTGAACGGCGAAGATGAACGCGGCGACGAGGCCGGCCAGCGGCACGGTGCGCTCGTCGAGTTCTTCCCGGGCCCGCCAGGCGCAGAAGCCGAGCGCGACCAGGGCCAGCACCCCGAACAGCACCGACACCGGCGCGTTCACGATGCCGTCGCTCATGTGCATCGCCTGGTATGTGACGTTCACATCGGCGAGCGTATGACCCATCTGATCATCTGTCTAGCTGATCAGATGAGCAGGCTTTCGACCGCGTCCACCTGCCCGGACGGGCAGGTGTCACCCCCGGGTCCGGACACCCGCGGGGTCATGGAGCGGCTGCAACGACACGGCGACCGGGTAGCGGCGGGCCCCGACGTTGATCTCGTAGTCGCCGGCGCGCACCCAGTCGGCGTCGACGACGGACCCGTCGCCGGCCCGCAGGTACGTCAGCCCCACGCACGCGCCGGTCGTCTCGCCCCACGCCGCCGAGGTGGCCTGCCCCGCGACCACACCGTCGCGCAGGATCAGTTCGCCACCCCACAGCATCGGATCGCCGGACTCCACGCGGAATCCGGCCAGTTTGCGCGTCGGCCCCCGGCGGCGCGCCTCCTCCACCGCCGCGCGGCCGAGGAAGTCGATGTCCGCGCCGAGCTTGCACGCGAACAGCAGGCCGGCCTCCACGGGGTTCTCGCTGGGCGAGAGCTCGCGACCGAAGGCCCGGTACCCCTTCTCCAGCCTCAGCGACTCCAGCGCGTAATAGCCGCCGCGCGCGACGTCGAGGCCGGCGCCGACCCGCATCAGGTCTTCGTAGACGCCAACGGCGAACTCGGTCGGCACGTACAGCTCCCACCCGAGCTCACCGACGTAGGTGATGCGGGTGGCGCGCACCGTCGCATACCCCAGCGACAACAGGCGGCTCGTCCCGAACGGAAATGCGGCATCGGACAGGTCGGCGTCGGTGAGCTGCGCGAGCAACTCGCGAGAGCGCGGCCCCATGACACCGAACACCGCGTAGGCCGAGGTGACGTCGACGATGTGGGCGTCGCACCCGTCGGGAACGTTCCTGCGCACGTGATCCTTGTCCCGCTCGGTGCTGGCCGCACCACTGACGACGAGGAATTCCTGCGCGCCGGTCCGGGTCACCGTGACATCGGCCTCGTAGGTGCCGCGCGCATTGAGCATGCCGGTGTAGACGGCCTTGCCGATCGGCACGCCGACATCGGCGGTGCACAACCATTGCAGCGCGGCCTCGGCGTCGCGACCGACGACGAGATACTTGGAGAACGACGTCTGATCGAACACCGTCACCGCGCCGCGGGTGCTGCGCTGCTCGGCAGCCGACCAGGCCAGCCAGTTCGGTGTGCCCCAGGTGTACTCGATCACCGGCGCCTGCCCGTCCGGGGCGAAGAAGTTGGCGCGCTCCCAGCCCATCTTGCTGCCGAAGTTCGCGCCGGCGGCCGCCAGTAGATGGTGCACCGGAGATCGCCGGAACGGCCGCGCCGTCGTCATTTCCCGGTTGGGCCAGGGAATTTCGTAGTGGATGCCGAGCACCTCGGCGACCCGGTCGTGCAGCCAGCGGTTGTTGCCGTTGAACGGGGCGAACCGCCGGATGTCGACACCGGTCAGATCGGTGGTCGGCGCCCCCTCGACGATCCACTCGGCGAGCGCACGTCCTGCGCCCCCCGCCGTCGCGATGCCCACGGAGTTGAAACCCGCGCCGACGAAGAAGTTCCGGCACTGCGGGGACTCACCGAGGATAAACTGATTGTCCGGGGTGAAGCTCTCCGGCCCGTTGTAGAACTTCTTGATCCCGGTGCTCTCGAGCGCCGGAATGCGCAGGAGCGCGCTGTTCATCAAGATCTCGAAATGTTCCCAATCCTCGTCCAGGAGCTGGAATTCGAACGGGTACGGAATCGCGTCGGGCGACACCCACGGTTTGGCCTCTGGCTCGAATCCGCCGATGACCAGACCCCCGACCTCTTCCTTGAAATAGGTGTAGCCGTCCGGGTCGCGCAGGATCGGCAGGTCCGGATGCACCCCGGCGATCGGCTCGGAGACCACGTAGAAGTGCTCCGCCGAGTGCAGAGGCACGTTGGCGCCCACCATCGCGGCCACCTGTTTGGCCCACTGGCCCGCGCAGTTGACGACGATGCCGGCCTCGATGTCACCGGCATCGGTGCGCACGCCCGTCACCGCGCCGCCGGCGGTCGTCACGTCGAGCACCCGGGTCTTCTCGACGATTCGGGCGCCGCGCATCCGCGCTCCCTTGGCCAACGCGAACGTCAGGTCGGTCGGATTGGCCTTGCCGTCGGCAGGCAACCAGATCGCGCCGACCAGGTCGTCGGTACGCATCACCGGGTAATACTCCTGTGCCTGCGCGGGAGTGAGGAGCTGGCAGTCCAGATCGAATGCCGCGGCGTTGGCCGCCGTGCGGCGCAAATGCTCCATCCGGTCCTCGGTGCGCGCCACCGTCACGCCGCCGCACTGCTTGTAGCCGGCCGACAGGCCCGTTTCCGCCTCGAGCTCGCCGTACAGCGTCGTCGAGTACTGCACGAGCCGCGTCATCCCCTCGGAAGCGCGCAGCTGACCCACCAAACCCGCGGCGTGCCAGGTGGTTCCGCTGGAAAGCTGACCCTGTTCGATCAGCACCACATCGGTCAGGCCCAGCTTCGTCAGGTGGTAGGCCACGCTGGTGCCGATCACTCCCCCGCCGATGATCACGGCATGGGCGCGCGCAGGCAGGGACTTCGGCGATGTCATGTCATCCTCGTCGGTCGCCGGCTGCTACCTGGTCGAGCAGCCGCTGATAGCCGGGACTGCGGAATTCGGCGACAGCCGCCTCGTAGCGCTCCATCGCCCAGTCCCAGAAGTCGAATTCGATTGCGCTGGAGCCATGTTGGATGCAGCCCCACAGCGTCCAGCCGTACTTGGCCACGACGCCCTGCAGGTGGGCCCGCGCCGTCCTGTCCGGCCGCGGACGGCCGTGGTACGCGGTGACGAGCTCATCGAGCTGGTCGAGGGAGAGCCCGCACTCGCTCCAGATGTTGCCCAGTTCGAAGCAGGGATCGTTGTTGCCGGAGTACTCGTAGTCGATCAGGTGGATCCGGTCACCGTGCTCGATGAAGTTGCCAGCGAGAAGGTCGTTGTTGCACGGCGCGAGCGCGATCGCGGTGTCGGTGAGCACCCGCCGCGCGCCGGCGAACGCCTCGGCGTGGTCGTGGTAGTCCGCCGGGATCGTGAATCCGTGTCGCTGGATGGTCGCCAGGTAGGCGGGCTGACGTTCGAACATGTCGAATCGGTTCACGAACCGCGGACCCTGGTGCAGCATGCGCACGGCAAGTGCGGCTTTCGCCAGCACACCGGCGCGTTGAAAGTCGCTGTTGCACAGCGTCTCCCCGTCGAGGTAGCCGAGCAGCAGCACACCGAGGTCGGGCCGGTAGTCAACCACCGGCGCCCCCACCCCCGCCCGGTGCGCGGCCACGCTGTTGGCGTGCTCGCAGTCCCGGTCGATCTCGAGCAGGTTGCGGGTGGTGTCCACACAGCGTGCGACGTAGATCCCGTCAGCGGTGGTGATCTTCACGTTGCGGTTGGTCAGGCCGCCGGAAAGGTCTTCCATCGTCCGCGCCCGGCCGGCCAACACCGGAAGCTGCTCGAGCAGGCCCTCCAGGTGATCGTCGGACAGGGATGACGACATCGCATCACTCTACGGCGAGCCGCTGCAAAGGTCTAGACCTAACCCTGCTCGACGTCGGCACGCGACCTGACCCGGATCGTGGTGCGATCGGATCGGTGATAGTCGCGCGAATACTCCACCGCAATGCCGTTGTCGGCGAATGATGTTCGCACGATCAGCAGCAGCGGGCTCGTCGCTGCGACACCCAGGATCGCGGCCTGCTCCGGCGTCGCCGACGTCGCCTCGATCCGCTCGTCGGCCGACGACGGCCCGTGGCCGTACCGGCGCATCAGCGCGTACAGCGAGCCGTCGAGATCGCGTGCCGGTAAGTCCGGAAACACCGCGGCAGGCAGGTAGGCCTCCTCGTAGACGATCGGCTCGCCGTTGGCTGTTCGGGCGCGCAGGATCCGGTGGACCTGATCTGATCGGCGCAGCCCCAGCGCGCGGCTCACGTCGGGCTCCGGCGGGCCCGTGTGCACACCGAGCACCTGCGCACCCGGTTCGACCTCGATGCGGCGCATCTGCTCGGTGAAGCCGGGCAGGCTCGCGTGGTCGAACTCGATTCGGGGCGTCGTGACGAAGTTGCCGCCGAACCGGCCACGGCGGCGAGCGATCAGCCCCTTGCTCTCGACGGCACCGAGCGCCTGCCGCAACGTCATCCGGCTGCATCCGAGCGCCGTGGCGATCTCCACCTCCGGCGGCAGCTTGTCCCCCGGCATCAGCCGGCCGGAGGCGATGAGCCCCTGCAGCCACGCCGCGATCCGGGCGTGCACCGGCCCGTCACTCTTGCCGCCGAGAACCGGCCCCGGCGCCAGCGGCGGCTCGTCGATGCTCAGGACCCGCATCACCCGTGCCTGGCTCCGATCCAGTGCAACAGGTCGTGCACGGTCTCGTCGTCGAGCCGGTACCGCACCGACCTGCCGACCCGCTCGTTGCTCACCCACCCCTGCTGGCGGAGCACCCGGAGGGCCTGGGACACGGCATTCTCCGAGCGCCCGAGTGCTGCGGCCAGGTCGCTCACGACGATTCCCGGCGACCGGTGCAGGCACAACAGGATCTCGAGGCGGTGCGGATCGGACACCAGGTCGAAGCGCTGCGCCCAGCCCGACGTGTCGACCTCGGCCAGCGCCGATGACGCGCGTTCGACGAGTTCGGCATCCTCCACACGTGCAATCTAGCGTCCTGACCACCGCCGGTGGCCGACATCCGCGCGTCAGCGCTTCGTCGCGGTGACGAGCAGGTACTCCGCGTCGTAGGCGGTGCTGCCGGTCTCCTCGCTGCGGTTCCAGGAGGTCAGGAACTCCAGGAAGTCGCGGTCGAGGGCCTCCACTCGATCGGGATGCTCGCCGGTGAACCGGTAGGCCGCGATGGTCGGGCCGTAATTGCGCTTCCAGTACTCCCGGAACTCCAGCGGCGAGGCACAGTGATCCATCCGCACGCTGCGGCGCCGCATCGACAGATCGGTGACGCGATCGCCGAACAACGCGCGGACATGGTCCTCACTGCCCCACAGCGGTGGCGGACTGGCACCGGGCGGGGGTGGCGGCGCATAGGGTTTCAACGTCGCGAACAGATGACCGATGAATCCCTCGGGCGTCCAGCTGATCAGACCGATCCTGCCGCCGGGGCGCACCACCCGGATCAGCTCATCGGCGGTCGCCTGATGGTGCGGGGCGAACATCGCACCGACACACGACATCACGATGTCGAAGCTGTCGTCGGCGAACGGCAGCGCCTCCGCGTCGGCTTCCACCCACTCCAGCGTCACCCCGCGCTCACCGGCGATGCGTCGGCCTTCGTCGAACAGCTCGGGGGTGAGGTCGCTGGCGGTGACGACGGCTCCTGCCGCCGCGGCCGGGATCGCAGCGTTGCCGGATCCGGCGGCGACGTCGAGCACGTGGTCGCCTGCGGCCACACCGCAGGCGGCGACGAGCTCGGGACCCAGCGAGGGGATGATCTCGGCGGCGACCGCCGGATAGTCACCGGACGCCCACAGCGCCCGGTGTCTGGCCTTCAGCTCGCGGTCTTGCGTTGTCCTGTCATCGGGGTGGGTGGTATCGGCCATCTCGTGTTACCTCCGTGCAGCGATGGTCCCACTTACCGCCCTGACCAAAGGCGGTTTCGATTCTCCTGGAATCAGTCCAGGAAGCCGTGCAGCAGGGCCGCCGAACCCCACACGTGTGCCGCCATCGTCTGCGCGGCGGTCTCGACGTCGCCGGCCAAAATCGCCCCGACGATCGCCTCGTGCTGCTCGTCGGAGTGGGCGATGTTGCGCGCCAACAGCGGGATGCAGTCCAGAAGTTCGTTGAGGCGCATCCTGTTCTGCGCGACGAGCGGTACCAACGAGGGCACTCCGGCCGCCTCGGCGATCGCCAGGTGCAGGCGGGAGTCCAGGCGCCGGTAATCCGCGGGATCGGCACCGCGCACGTCGATCAGCCTGCTGCGCAACGCTTCCCGCTCAGCGGCGCCGAGCGTGCGCTCGGCGGCCATGCGCGCCGCGCCGACTTCCAGGATCTCGCGCAGCCGCAGCGCGTCGTCGATGTCGGCGCGGCGCAATTCGACGTCGGCGGTGTGCGGCGCGGGCAGCTCGTCGGCGAGGAACGTGCCGCCGTAGCGGCCGCGGCGCGACACCAGATACCCGGCGTCGGCCAGGGATTTGATTGCTTCTCGCACGGTGTCGCGGCTGACGCCGAGCCGGGCCGCGAGCTCACGCTCCGGCGGCAGTGACTGTCCCGGTGCCAGCACACCCAACCGGATCGTCTGCAGGAGCCGCTCGACCGTGTTCTCGAACGCGTTGAGCGGCCGCACCGGGCGCAGCAGCGCCGCGCCCGGGTCGGAGTCCTCAGATGAGTCGGGGCCGGCCGTCATCGGTTCCCTACACCGGTGTCACAGCGGCGTGACGTAGTGGCCGCTGATACCGCCGTCGACGAGGAACGACGACGCGGTGATGAACGAGGCGTCGTCACTGGCCAGGAACGCCACCGCCGCGGCCAGCTCCTCGGGCTCGGCGAAGCGGCCGACGGGCACATGCACCAGCCGGCGGGCCGCGCGCTCGGGGTCTTTGGCGAACAACTCCTGCAGCAGCGGGGTGTTCACCGGGCCGGGGCACAGCGCGTTGACCCGGATGCCCTGCCGGGCGTACTGCACACCGAGCTCGCGCGACATCGCCAACACCCCACCCTTGGACGCGGTGTAGGAGATCTGCGAGGTCGCCGACCCCATCACCGCGACGAACGACGCGGTGTTGACGATCGACCCCTTCTGCGCCGGAACCATGTGCCGCAGAGCGGCTTTGCAGCAGAAGAACACCGACTTGAGGTTGATGTCCTGGACCCGTTGCCAGGCGTCGATGCCGGTGTTCTCGATCAGGTCGTCCTCGGGCGGGCTGATTCCGGCGTTGTTGAACGCGATGTCGACCCCGCCGTGCACCTCGAACGCCGTGTCGAAGAGTTTGTCCACCGCCACCTGATCGGACACGTCGACCTGGACGAAGGTCACATTCATGTCGTTGGCGACGCTGTTGCCGGTGGTCTCGTCGAGATCTCCGATGACGACGGTGGCGCCCTCGGCCTGCATGCGCTTGGCCGTCGCCAGACCGATGCCGCTGGCACCGCCGGTGATCACGGCGACCTTGCCCGCCAGCCGTTGGGTCAGATCCATCAGTGCTCCTCCTGAACAGCGATAAAGACGTTCTTGGTCTCGGTGAACGACAGCGGGGCGTCCGGACCCAGTTCACGGCCCAGCCCGGACTGTTTGAAGCCGCCGAACGGCGTGGTGTAGCGCACCGACGAGTGCGAGTTGACCGACAGGTTGCCCGACTCCACGGCGCGGGACACCCGCAGGGCGCGGGACAGGTTGTCGGTCCAGATCGAGCCGGACAACCCGTAGGGGGTGTCGTTGGCGAGTGCGATCGCGTCGGCCTCGTCGTCGAACGGCAGCACGGTCACCACCGGGCCGAAGATCTCCTCGGTGACCGTACGGTCGTCGCGCGCAGGGGTGAGAACCGTTGGGGGAAACCAGTAACCCGGTCCCGAGGGCGCGTCTCCCCGGAAGGCGATCGGCGCATCGTCGGGCACGTAGCCGGCCACCGAGTCGAAGTGCGGCTTCGACACCAGCGGACCCATCTCGGTGCCCTCGGCGCGTGGATCACCGACCACCACACCCTTGACCGCCGGCTCGAACAGCTCCATGAACCGGTCGAACACGCTGCGCTGCACCAGGATTCGGCTTCGGGCACAGCAGTCCTGACCGGAATTGTCGAACACGCCGTATGGCGCCGTTGCCGCCGCCTTTTCGAGATCGCAGTCGTCGAAGACGATGTTCGCGCTCTTGCCGCCCAGCTCCAGCGTGACCCGCTTGACCTGTCGCGCCGCACCGGCCATCACGCGGGTGCCGACCTCGGTCGAGCCGGTGAACACGATCTTGCGCACGTCGGGGTGGGTGACGAAGCGTTCGCCGACGACCGAGCCGCGGCCGGGCAGTACCTGGAACAGGTCGGCAGGCAGGCCCGCCTCGAGCGCGAGCTCACCGAGGCGGATCGTGGTCAGCGGGGTCCACTCGGCGGGTTTGACCAAAACCGCGTTGCCGGCGGCGAGGGCGGGGGCGAACCCCCACGACGCGATCGTCATCGGGAAGTTCCACGGGGTGATCACACCGACCACGCCGAGCGGCTCGTTGAAGGTGACGTCGATACCGCCGGCGACGGGAATCTGCTTACCGGACAACCGCTCCGGGCTCGCCGAGTAGTACTGCAGGACGTCGCGGACGTGGCCGGCCTCCCAGCGGGCGTTACCGATCGGATGCCCGGAGTTGGCGACCTCGAGCTGCGCCAACTCCTCGACGTGGGCGTCCACGACGGCGGCGAACGCACGCAGCGCACCCGCCCGTTCGGCAGGCGCAAGCCGCGCCCACGCCCGCTGCGCCACTCGGGCACGGGCCACCGCGTCGTCGACGCCGGCCTCGTCGGTGTGGGTGACGGTGCGCAGCACCTCCTCGGTGGCAGGGTTGATCACGTCACTGGTCTGGCTCATACGCTCACTTTCTTCACTGCTCGCTGTGCCGCGGCACCGACCAGGCCCGCGAACAGGCGCAGGTCGTCCAGCCGCTCTTCGGGGTGCCACTGCACCGCGACCACCCATCGGTCGGGGTGGCGACGTGGGTCCACCTCGATCGCTTCGATGACGCCGTCGGCGTCCGACGCGCTGACGATCAGGCCGTCGCCGAGCCGGTCGATGGCTTGGTGGTGGTAGCACTGCGTGTCGGTGGTGGGACCGACGAGCGCCGCCACCTGGGTGCCGGGAACGGTCGTGATCGTGGAGGTCGAGAACACCGCATTGCCCTGCTGGTGACGGGGGTGGCCGAGGACGTCCGGCAGATGCTGGTGCAGCGATCCGCCGAGTGCGACGTTGAGCACCTGGGCGCCGCGGCAGATGCCGAGCACGGGCAGGCCGCGGCGCAGGGCCGCGTGCAGCAGCGTCAGCTCGAAGACGTCGCGGGTGCGGCTGTCGGCGGTCGGCTCGTCGGTGGCCGGATGGCGGGTGCTGCCATAGGCCGCCGGGTCGACGTCGCGGCCGCCGGTGATGATCAGGCCGTCCAGCCCATCGAGGATCCGGTCGGCGATCGCGTCGTCGATCGGTTGCGGCGGAAGCAGCATCGAGATGCCACCGGCCAGGCCGACGCCCTCGAAATAGATCGCGGGCAGAAAGCTCGCCCGCACATCCCACACCCCGGTCTGGGCCTGCTGGAGATAGGTGGTCAGCCCGATGACGGGCCGACCCTCAGAGGCGTTCAAAGCCGCGCACCCTTTCCCAATCGGTCACCGCGGCGTTGAAGGCTTTGAGCTCGACGCGCGCGTAATTCAAATAGTGGTCGACGACGTCGTCGCCGAACGCCTCGCGGGCGATCGTCGATTTGTCGAACAGCTCGACCGCCTCGGCCAGCGTGGTGGGCAGCCGCTCGGCGCCGCTCTTGTAGGCGTTGCCCTCCAGCGCATCCGGCAGCTCGAGCTCGTTCTCGATCCCGTAGAGCCCACCGGCGATCAGCGCCGAGACCGCGAGGTACTGGTTGACGTCGCCGCCGGGCGCACGGTTCTCCATCCGCATGCCGGCGCCGTGGCCGACGACCCGGAGCGCGCACGTGCGGTTGTCGAAGCCCCACGCGATCGCGGTCGGCGCGAAGCTGCCTTCAGCGAATCGCTTGTAGGAGTTGATGTTCGGCGCATAGCACAGGCTGAATTCCCGCATCGTGGCGAGCTGGCCGGCGATGAAACTGCGGAACATCGGCGTCATCCCGTCCGCGGCGTCGGAGTCGGCGAACACCGCCGAACCGTCGTCGCCGCGCAGCGAGATGTGGATGTGGCAGCTGTTGCCTTCCCGCTCGTCGAATTTCGCCATGAACGTCAGGCTCTTGCCGTGCTGATCGGCGATCTCCTTGGCGCCGTTGCGGTAGATCGTGTGGTTGTCGCAGGTGGTGCGGGCATGGTCGTACCGGAAGCCGACCTCCTGCTGGCCGAGGTTGCACTCCCCCTTGACGCCCTCGCAGTACATGCCCGCGCCGTCCATGCCGAGCCGGATGTCGCGCAGCAGCGGCTCCATCCGGGTCGAGGCGAGCATCGCGTAGTCGATGTTGTAATCGGTGGCCGGGGTGAGGCCCTTGTAGCCGGCGGCCCAGGCGTCGCGGTAGGTGTCGTCGAACACCATGAACTCGAGTTCGGTTGCGGCATAGGGCACCAGGCCCCGCTCGGCGAGGCGGTCGATCTGACGGTTGAGGATGCTGCGCGGCGCCTGGGTGACCGGTCGGCCGTCGGTCCAGGACAGGTCAGCCATCACCAGCGCGGTGCCGGGCTGCCACGGAATCTTGCGCAGCGTCGCGAAATCCGGCGTCATCACCATGTCGCCGTAGCCGGTCTCCCAGCTCGAGATCGAGTAACCGTCGACCGTGTTGTTGTCGACGTCGACGGCCAGCAGGTAGTTGCAGCACTCGGCGCCGTGCTCGGCGACGTCTTCGGCGAACAGCCGCGCCGAGATCCGTTTCCCGGTCAACCGGCCCTGCATGTCACAGAACGCGACGATCACCGTGTCGATGTCGCCGGCCTCGATCAGTGCGTCCAGGTCGGATCGCGACAACATGCCTCGTGTGCCCATCGGTGTCCTCACCCTCGTCGCCCTGCGTCGACCCTCGTGTCCGCCGCGCGCTTCTCGCGCCCGAACACATTCGCACAAAACTGCCTTCAAAGGTAGGACACCAGACCAATAGCGGATTATTGTCCCTCCCAGCGCCTGCGCCGCCGCCGACGCGCACCTGTCCCCTCACAGAGGAGGTCCCCCGTGCCCGAGGGTCACGAACTGCTCGACGACGACGAGAAACACCTGGCCTCGCTGGGATACACACAGGAACTCCACCGCTCGTGGTCGGCGTTCTCGAACTTCGCGATCTCGTTTTCGATCATCTCGATCCTGGCGGGCTGCTTCACCTCGTTCGGCCTGGGCTGGAACAACGGCGGCCCGGCGGCCATCGCCTGGGGCTGGCCGATCATCTCGGTCTTCATCCTGATCATCGGGCTGTGCATGTCCGAGCTTGTCTCGGCGTACCCCACCTCGGGTGGCATCTACTGGTGGGCAGCCAAACTCGGCGGCCCCAAGGCCGGCTTCTACACCGGCTGGCTCAACCTCGTCGGGCTCATCGCCATCCTGGCCTCGGTGGCCTATGGCAGCGCCACGTTCCTGGACCTGACGCTGGGCACCTTCAGCGAGAGCTGGCTCGAGGGCTACAGCCTCACCCGGACCTTCGTGCTGTTCATCGTGATCCTGGTCGTCGTCGCGCTGATCAACATCTTCTCGTCGCACCTGCTGGCCGTCATCAACAACATCTCGGTGTGGTGGCACGTCATCGGCGCCCTCGCCGTCGTCGCCATCCTGTGGATGATTCCCGAACAGCACGCCAGCTTCTCCACCGTGTTCGCCACCACGGTCAACAACACGGGCTGGTTCGGCGGCTCGACCTCCGGCTTCGGCTTCCTGCTCTTCGTGCTGCCGATGTCGGCGATTCTGACGCAGTACACGATCACCGGGTACGACGCATCCGCGCACCTGTCCGAGGAGACCAAGAGCGCGGCCGACGGTGCTGCCAAGGGCATCTGGCGATCGATCTTCTACTCCGCGATCGGCGGCTGGATTCTGCTGCTGACGTTCCTGTTCGCGGTGCAGGACGTCGACGGCGTGACCGCCGGCGGCGGCGCCGTGGCGACGATCTTCAGCCAGGCCATGGACTCCAAGTGGGTGGCGATCGTGCTGCTGATCTCGACAGCCGGCCAGCTGTTCTGCACCACGGCCTGCCAGACCAGTGCGTCCCGCATGCTCTTCGCCTTCAGCCGCGACCGGGCGGTGCCCGGTCATCAGCTGTGGTCCAAGGTCAACGGCAACCGCGTGCCTGCGAACGCGGTGATGCTCACGGCGACCATCGCGGCGATCATCACGCTGCCGGCACTGGTCGAGGTCGACATCAACGGCGCCCCGGTTCCGGTCGCGTTCTTCGCCGTCGTCTCGATCGGGGTCGTCGGCCTGTACCTGTGCTTCGCCGTACCGATCTACTACCGCTGGAAGGCCGGCGACGCGTTCCCGCTGGGCAAGTGGAACCTGCGCGGACACCACCGGTGGATGGCTCCGGTGGCGATCCTCGAGATCGTCATCACCTCGATCATCGCCATGTTCCCCACCTCGATCAGCGGTGCGCCGTGGGACCCGAGCTTCGAGTGGAAATTCGTCAACTACACCCCGCTCCTCGTCGGCGGCGTGCTGATCCTGCTCTACATCTACTGGCACGCCTCGGTGAAGAAGTGGTTCACGGGGCCCATCAAGCAGGTCGACGAGTCCGGCGGCGAGCTGGAGAACGTCGGCTGACGCCACCCCCTGTGACACGGATCTCGATCTTGAAGCCCAAAACGCGTTTGGCCATTTGACCCCCGGGTAAACCTCGTCATCGCCGTGCGTCGTGGCACGGAGAATCGTCACTGATCGAGGAACGCCGACACGGAGTAGGGTCGAACACGTGTGTGGAGCCACCGGCGAGGTACGCCTCGACGGAACCAGCCCAGATGTCCGCGCCGTCACTGCGATGGCCGAAGTGATGGTGCCCCGGGGCCCCGACGCCGCCGGCGTGTGGGCGCAGGGCCGCGTCGCCCTCGGCCACCGGCGGCTGAAGATCATCGACCTCACCGAAGCCGGGGCGCAGCCGATGGTCGATGCCGAGCTCGGCCTGTCGATCGCCTGGAACGGTTGCATCTACAACTACGAGGACCTGCGCGACGAGCTGTCCGGGCACGGCTACCGGTTCTTCTCCCACAGCGACACCGAGGTGCTGGTCAAGGCCTACCACCACTGGGGTGACAGGTTCGTCGACCGGCTGAAGGGCATGTTCGCGTTCGCGATCACCGAACGCGACAGCGGGCGGGTACTGCTGGGTCGCGACCGGCTCGGCATCAAGCCACTGTATCTGTCGGAGACAGACCGCCGCATCCGGTTCGCCTCGTCGCTGCCTGCGCTTCTGGCCGGCGGAGACATCGACACCCGCATCGACCCGATCGCGCTGCACCACTACATGACCTTCCACTCGGTGGTGCCCTCTCCCCGCACCATCCTGCGCGGTGTGACCAAGCTCCCGCCGGCCTCGCTCATGGCGATCGAACCCGATGGCACCCGCACCACGACGACCTACTGGGAGCCGGACTTCACCCGCCGTGCCGAGCGTGCCGACTGGACCGACAAGGACTGGGAAGACGCGGTCCTCGAGTCGTTGCGGACGGCCGTCAAGCGCCGACTGGTCGCCGATGTGCCTGTCGGTTGCCTGCTCTCCGGCGGTGTGGATTCCAGCCTGATCGTCGGGCTGCTCGCCGAGGCAGGCCAGCACGGCCTCGCCACGTTCTCGATCGGCTTCGAGTCGGTCAACGGCGTCGCCGGAGACGAGTTCAAGTACAGCGACATCATCGCCGAGCGCTTCGGTACCGACCACCACAAGATCCGCATCGACACCGCGCGCATGCTGCCTGCGCTCGACGGCGCGATCGGCGCGATGAGCGAACCGATGGTCAGCCATGACTGCGTGGCGTTCTACCTGCTCAGCCAGGAAGTGGCCAAACACGTGAAGGTGGTGCAGTCCGGGCAGGGCGCCGACGAGGTGTTCGCCGGCTACCACTGGTACCCCCCGATGGGAGAGCCCGCCGCGGCCTCGCTGGAGGGCTCTGTGGCCAGCTATCGCGGCGCGTTCTTCGACCGGGACCGCGCCGGCTACGCCGACCTGGTGACGGCGGCCTATCTCGCCGACGGTGACCCGAGCGAGCTGTTCGTCACGGAGCACTTCGCCCGCGCGGGTGCCGAGACCGGCGTGGACCGTGCGCTGCGCCTGGACACCACCGTGATGCTGGTCGACGATCCGGTCAAGCGGGTCGACAACATGACGATGGCGTGGGGGTTGGAAGGCCGAGTGCCCTTCCTCGACCATGACCTCGTCGAGTTGGCCGCAACCTGCCCGCCGCATCTGAAGACCGCCCACGAGGGCAAGGGCGTGCTCAAACAGGCTGCGCGGCAGGTCATCCCGTCTGAGGTGATCGACCGGCCCAAGGGCTACTTCCCGGTGCCTGCACTGACCCACCTCGAAGGCCCCTACCTGGATCTGGTGCGTGACGCGCTGTACGCGCCGGCGGCCAAGGAGCGGGGGCTGTTCCGGCCCGAGGCGGTCGAACGCCTCCTGGCTGACCCCAACGGCAAGCTCACGCCGCTGCGCGGCAACGAGCTCTGGCAGATCGCCCTGCTCGAACTGTGGCTGCAGAAGCACGGCATCACCGGGTCGGCGGCATGACCAGCGTCGACAAGGCGGATCCGGCCGGCGAGCACTCCGAGGCCATCACGCTCGCGCTACACGAAGCGTCCCCGCCCGACATGGTCGACGCGATGGCTGACGACGTTGTCCTTGAATTGGGCTGGGGCCGACTGATCTTCGGACAGACGTTCAGCGATCCCGCCCGGCTGGCCGATGTGCTCCGGGCCGAAGCGCACGGGCGGCGCGACATCTGCATCTACGCGCGGGAACCTCACGTGCTGGTGTCGAAAGCACCCGCGGAGCTGTTCATCGATCCCAGCCACACCTACCGTCTGCGTTTCTCCGACGCCGACGACGACGCGCCTGCGCCCACCGGTTTCCACGTGCGGAGTCTGCAGAGCCGCGACGACGCCGACGAGATCAACCGGGTGTACGTGCGATGCGGCATGGTGCCCGCCCCCACCGACGTCATCTGGACCAACCATCTCGACCAGGAGTCGGTCGACTACCTGGTCGCGGTCAGCGACGACGACGGCACCGTGCTGGGCACCGTCACCGGCGTCGACCACGCCACCTTGTTCGCCGACCCCGAGGACGGGTCGAGCCTGTGGACCTTGGCCGTCGATCCGGCCGCACCACTACCCGGCGTCGGCGCCGCGCTGACCCGCGCGCTGGCGGCGCTGTACCGCTCACGCGGACGGGCCTACATGGATCTGTCGGTCACCCACGACAACAACGCCGCGATCGCTCTGTACGAGAAGCTCGGCTTCACCCGGGTTCCAGTGATGGCGGTGAAACGCAAGAACGCGATCAACGAACCGCTGTTCACCCATCCGCCGGAAACCGTCGACGATCTCAACCCCTACGCGCGCATCCTCGCCGATGAGGCGATGCGGCGCGGCATCTGGGTGGAGGTGCTCGACGCCGAGGCCGGTGAGATGCGGCTGTCCCACGGTGGGCGAAGTGTCATCACCCGAGAGTCGTTGTCGGAGTACACCTCTGCGGTGGCGATGAGCCGTTGCGACGACAAGCGGTTGACTCGACGGATCGTCTCCGAGGCCGGGATCGCCGTTCCGAAGGGCCGGCTCGCGACGTTCGACGCCGCCGACCACGAGTTCCTGGCCGAGGTCGGCGATGTGGTGGTGAAACCGACGCGCGGCGAGCAGGGCAAAGGCATCACCGTGGGAGTCGACGGCGACGACGAGCTGGACGCCGCACTGGCTCGCGCGCGCGAACAGCATCCCGAGGTGCTGATCGAGCAGCGCGCCGAAGGTGATGACCTGCGGCTCGTGGTCATCGACAAGAAGGTCGTCGCCGCGGCGCTACGGTTGCCCGCCGAGGTGACGGGTACCGGCAAGCACACCATCCGCGAACTGATCGAGACGCAGAGCCGTAGGCGGGCTGCCGCGACCGGGGGCGAGTCGAAGATCCCGATGGACGTCGTCACCGAGACGACGGTTCGGGAAGCCGGCTACTCGTTCGACGACGTGCTCGACGAAGGCGAGCGGCTGCGGGTGCGGCGTACCGCGAATCTGCATCAGGGCGGCACCATCCACGACGTCACCGCGACCGTGCATCCGGAGTTGTGCCGGGTCGCCGTGACCGCGGCCGAGGCCATCGGTATCCCCGTCACCGGCATCGACCTGCTCGTACCCGACGTCACCCGGCCCGACTACGTGTTCATCGAAGCCAACGAGCGGCCCGGGCTGGCCAACCACGAGCCGCAGCCCACCGCACAGGCATTCATCGACTTCCTGTTCCCCAACCAACCGGGCCTGCCGCAGGCGTGGACGCCCGACGAGGTGGAACGCTAGTCCACTTCGGCTCACCAGCCGCCCACCCAGCCGTCGAAGACGGCATCGGGTTCGTTCTCGGGATGTTCCGACCGGCCGACGAGGAAGTCGAAGTCGCAGCCGCGGTCGGCCTGCAGCACTCGGTCGACGTACATCGCCGCATAACCGCGGCGGTGCCGCACCGGTGGCGTCGGGTCCAGCGCCGCGCGACGCTCGGCCAGTTGGGCGTCGGTCAACTCGACGTTCAGCACGCCTGCGTGAGCGTCGAGGGAGATGATGTCGCCGTCGCGCACCAGCCCCAGCGGACCACCTGCCGCCGACTCCGGGCTGATGTGCAGCACGCAGGTGCCGTACGCGGTTCCACTCATCCGCGCATCGGAGATCCGCACCATGTCTGTGACGCCCTGACGGAGCAGCTTGCTCGGAATCGGTAGCTGACCCCACTCGGGCATGCCAGGAGCGCCGCGTGGCCCTGCACTGCGCAGCACCAGCACCGAGTCGGCGGTGACGTCGAGGCCGGGATCGTCGAAGCGGGCCAACAGGTCCCGCATGTTCTCGAACACCACCGCCGGGCCCTGGTGGACCAGCAGATCGGGGCTCGCGGCAGCACATTTGATGACCGCGCCGTTCGGGGCGAGGTTGCCGCGCACCACGGCGAGGCCCTGGGGCGGCTGGAACGGCCGGTCCAGCGAGGTGATCACCGCGGTGTCGGCGACCGGCTGCGCGGGCAGGTTGTCGGCGACGGTCTTGCCCGTGACGGTCAGCGCATCGGTGTGCAGCAACGACTCCAGCGACTTCATCACCGCGGGGATGCCGCCTGCGTGGAAGACCTGCTCCACGAGGTGTTCGCCCGCCGGGCGCACGTTCACGAGCAACGGTGTGCGCGCGGACAATTCGTGGAAGCGGTCGAGGGTCAGCGGCACTCCGGCGCGCCCGGCGATGGCGAGCAGGTGCACGATCGCGTTGGTCGAGCCTCCGACCGCCAGCATCAGCGTGATGGCGTTGTCGAAGGCGTCGGCGGTGAGCACCTGCGACGGCCGCACGCCCTCGGTGGCCAGTCCGACCGCTCGGGCACCCACCTCCTCCGCGACCTGCATGCGGCGCGAGTCCATCGCCGGCACCGCCGCAGCGCCCGGCAGAGTCATGCCGAGCCCCTCGACGATGGTGGCCATCGTCGATGCCGTCCCCATCTCCGGGCAGTGGCCTCGTGACGGACCGGCGGCCGCCTCCAATCGCTCGTAGTCGGCCATCGACATCCGCCCGGCCCGGACGTCGTCGATGTACTCCCAGAGATCGGTGCCCACCCCGAGCTGCCTGCCCTCGAACACCGCGGGCGCGGCCGGCCCACCGGTCAGCACGATGGCCGGCACGTCGGCGCTCGCCGCGCCCATCAGCTGAGCGGGCACCGTCTTGTCACACCCGCCCAGCAACACCACCGCGTCGAACGGGTAGGCCCGGATCGACTCTTCGACGTCCATCGCCATCAGGTTCCGGAACAGCATCGTGGTGGGCTTCATCAGCTGTTCGCCGAGTGACATCGTCGGGAATTCGAGCGGAAAGCCGCCCGCCGCCAGTACTCCACGCCGCACCGAATCGGCGAGACCGCGAAAGTGCATGTTGCAGTTGACCACTTCGGACCACGAATTACAGATCCCGACGATCGGCCTGCCCTCGAAGGCCATGCGGGAGAACCCCGACGCCCGCATGGCGGACCGGTGGACGAAGCCCGGGACGTTCTGGCCGGCGAACCATTTGGCACTGCGCAGAGTCATCGGACGCGTGCGGCGTATGCGGTGATCTTGCGCAGAGCGGGTTGACGCGCGGCCCGGTATCCCACCCACCGGCCCGGCCGCGTGGACATCAACGTGCCCACCATCCGCTGCTGCCAGGGCACCCGGGCGGTGCCGACCGGAACACGACCCGAGGCGACCGGGACACCCGCGGCGTCGGCGAGCGCCACCTTGGCGGCATTGTGGCCGTTGGCCCCCATCACACCGCCGCCGGGGTGCGTGCCGGAGCCGCAGAGATAGTAATTGCGCACCGGTGTCCGGTAATTCGCGAGCTCAGGCAGCGGTCGGGCACCGAACAACTGGTCGAGCATCATCGACCCGTGGAAGATGTTGCCGTCGGTGATCAGGTACTCGTTGTCGAGGTCGTCGGGGGTGATGATCACCCGGTCCAGGATGTGCTCGCGCAGGTTCGGCGCATAGGTGAACAGATCCTCCAGCACGAGGTCGGCCCACTTCTCCTTCTCCGCGGCCCAGGTGGTGCCGGTCAGCTCCGACGGGAGCTGCTGGATGCCGAGCGTCATGGTGTGCAGTCCCGGCGGCGCCAGCGAATCGTCGGTCACCGACTGGGTGACGGCCTCGATGACGAAGGTGCTCGGGAAGGTGCCGCGCCGTTGCGCCTCGTAGGCTTCCTCGAACGCCTCGCGGCTCGGACCGAGCAGCTGATGCCCGTGGTGCTGCGGCCCCTCGGAGGCGTCGGCGAACGGAAGATACTGCGGCAGTTCGTCGATCAGCAGGTGGATCCGCGCCATCGACCCGCGCGTGTCGATGTTCTCGACGTCACGCACCAGCCGCGCCGGCAGCACGCCGGGTTCGACGAGCTTCAGCAACGAGCGTTTGGGATCGGCGTTCGAGAACACCTGCGCTGCGGTGACGGTCGAGCCGTCAGCCAGGCGCACCCCGGTGGCCACGCCTCGTTCGACGATGACGGTGTCGACCGGAGCCGAGGTCCGGATCGTCGCACCGTGAGCGCGTGCCCCTGCCGCGAGCGCCTCGCTGATCGCGCCCATGCCGCCACGGGCGAGACCGAACTGCCCGAAGTTGCCGTTGAACTCACCCCAGGAGTGGTGCCCGTAGGTGTAGGCGGTGCCGGGGGTCGACGGTCCGCCGAAGATGGACACCATCCCGAAGAACGTCAGCATGCTCTTGAGTCGCTCGTCGTCGAAGTACCGGTCGAGCAGGTCCCGCACCGACAGCAGGGTGAACTCGTCGAACAGTGTCTGCTCCCCCGCGGCCTCGAACGCCGCGAACACTTCGGACCGCTCGGGTGGGGGCTGGAGCAGATAGGGCGTCACCAGTCCGGCGAACCGCTGCAGCCGCACCCCGAAGTCGAGGAACGCCTGGGCGTCCTTCTTGTTGATCTTCTCGAGCTCGCGAAGGGTGCGATCGGTCTCCTTCCACATCGTGAACGACGTGCCATCACGGAACAGGCTGTATGACAGCGCATCTCCCTGATACAGGTCCAGACCGTACTTCGCCAGATCCAATTCGGCGATGATCTCCGGGCGCAGCAGCCCGGCGATGAACGCACAGGACGACCATTTCGAGCCCGGGATCAGTTCCTCGGTGACACAGGCGCCGCCGACGACCTCGCGGGCTTCGAGGACCAGGACGCGCTTGCCTGCGCGGGCCAGGTAGTTGGCGGTGACGAGTCCGTTGTGGCCCGCGCCGATGATCACGGCGTCGTAGTCCGGCCCGGTGTTGTCGGGCATGTCAGATCTCCTGGGATAGTGCGGAAGGACGGGTGAGAATGGTGGTGACGCTGTCTGGTTCGACGAGCTCGCCGAACCGCGCCACGACGGGTTCGAGTTCGGGTGCACCGGCGAGAAGCTGTTGCCATTCCGGCCACGACGTCACTGTCATGACCTCGATGACGTCGGCGCCGTCCGGTCCGGGATCATCGACGAAGTAGACGTCGAACGAGAGCACCACGTCGAAGGCAAGACAGACCGGCCGGTCGAGTTCGGCGGAGAACCGCTCGAACTCGGCCAGTGCCACGCCGGGGCGCAGTCGGAACATGTTGATCGCACTGACCGCCATGTCAGGCGCTCTCGCGATTGATCATCACGTGCTTGATCTCCGTGTACTCCTCGAGTGCGTAGACCGACATGTCCTTGCCGTTACCGGACTGCTTGAATCCACCGTGCGGCATCTCGGGTGTCACCGGCAGGTGATCGTTGACCCAGACCGTGCCGAACTGCAGCTCGGAAGACGCGGTCATGGCTCGGCCGATGTCCTGGGTGAACACCGAAGCGGCCAGGCCGTATTCGGTGTCGTTGGCGAGTGCGATGACATCGTCGCCGTCGCCGAATCGAGTCACCGAGGTGACCGGACCGAAGACCTCGGTACGCACGATCTCGTCGCCCTGGCGCGCACCGACGACCACGGTGGGCGCGGTGTAGAACCCGGTGCCAGGGTTGTCGCCCTGGATCAACTCGATGTGCCCCGTCTGCTTCGCGCGCTCGACGAATCCCTCGACGCGGTCGCGGTGCTCCGCGGTGATCACCGGTCCCATCGCGGTGTTCTCGTCGGCGATGTCGCCGAGATCCAGTGCCTTGACCGCCTTTTCGAGCCCCGAGATCAGTTCGTCGTGTACCGAGTCGTGCACGTAGACCCGCGACGCCGCCATGCAATCCTGTCCGGAATTGCAGAACGCGCCCTCCATGATCTTGGACACGGTCAGCGGGATGTCGGCATCGGGGTACACCAGTACCGGCGCCTTGCCGCCGAGCTCGAGGTGTAGCCGCTTGAGGTTGGTGTCCGCCGAGGCGTGCATGAGTGCCCGGCCGGTGCCGACGGACCCGGTCAGTGACGACATCCGCACCAGCGGGTGGGCGACCAGCCGGGCGCCGACATCCTCGCCGTCCCCGGTGACGACGTTGAACACCCCGGCAGGGAACAGGTCGGCGGCCAGCTCGGCCAGGCGCAGCACGGAGAAGGGCGTGTGTTCAGAAGGTTTGAGCACCAGGGTGTTTCCCGTCAGCAGCGCCGGGGAGATCTTCCAGATCGCCATCAGCAGCGGGTAGTTCCAGGGCGCGACCGAGCCGACGACGCCGAGCGGATCGCGCCTGATGATGCTGGTCTTACCCGGCACGAACTCCCCTGCCGCCCGACCCTCCATGGTGCGAGCGGCCCCGGCGAAGAAGCGCAGGTGATCGGGGATCATCTCCACTTCTTCCAATGCCAACCCGATCGGCTTGCCGACATTGCGCGATTCGATCTCGGCGAGCGTGCGGGCGTCTTCTTCGATGCGGTCGGCCAGCTTGAGGAAGGCGCGGGCACGTTCGCCTGCCGGCGTGCGGGCCCAGTTTGCGAACGCAGCGTGGGCGGCAGCCACCGCACGGTCGACGTCATCGACGGTTCCGTGGGCGATCTCGGCGAACGCCTCGCCGGTGGCGGGTGCGGGTACCTGATCGACCGCGCCGCTGGACGACCGGGCCCAGTCGCCGTCGATGAACATCGTGCTGTGGAAGGTCATGTTGTACTCCGATTCTTCAGTGAGGGAACAGGATTGTCGTTGTCAGCGGCGCCGGTGTTGGCGGCCGTGGTCAGCAGAGCGCGCACCGCGCCCTTGGACATCGGCTGCGCGGCGATGGACATGTGCACCATCACGCCTTCGATGACCACGTCGAGCAGCCGTGCGGTGGCCCGGTCGAAATGCTGTGACAGGGCGTCCTCTGCACGCTCCATCCAGCGCTGCGTGATGCGCTTGTTGTCGGACCGTCGCACCGCGTCTCCGTAGAGCTCGTAGGTGACGGCGAGTTCGTTCGGATTGGCGGCCAGGTCGTCGATGACGGCCGAGACGATGCACTCGATGAGGTCATCGCCCGCAGCACAGGAGGCCAGGCGATCCTCGAAGCGCGTCGCGAGCTTCTCGACATGCGCCTGGAAGGCCTGCTGGACGATGTCGTCGAGGGTGGCGAAGTGATAGGTGATGGAGCCGAGGGGGACGTCGGCGGCTTCCCCGATGGCGCGGTGGGTGATGCCTGCGACTCCGTCGCGGGCCAGGACTGCCAGTGCCGACTCCACGATGCGCTCCTTTCTGTCCGGGTCGTGACGGCGTGCGCGGCGGGCTGCGATGGCCATGGTCGCCTTCCGTTAGGAACGGGTGTACGTATCGATAAGGACAAACGTACCTAACGATCCGCAGCCGCGCGCGTCTTCGACGAAACGGGCCTACATTGCCTCGGGGGCCGGCTCGTCCAACTGACGTTCATTGAGGGCTTTACCGACGAGCTCGTACTTGTCCGGTGCGACGAACCGCAGGTATGCGCCGTAGGCCATCCCGGCGAACAGTGCGATGAACACCAGCGAGACCATGACCGCCGCCATCGCGCCCTGCACACCCAGCAGGATGTCCAGGCTGTTGAGCGTCAGGACGAAAAAGGCGCTCAGCCCGATGACTGCCAGGATCGGCGCGATCACGGTGTTCCACCGGCGCTTGTCGACATCGGACCTCCGGAAGAACACGAAGATCGCCACGCCGGCGACGAGCTGAGAGAAGATCACTCCGATGGTGCCGATCCCCGTCGCCCACGTGAACAGGGTCGCGAACGGGTCGAGTCCGGCGACGGCGAACGCGATGATGACGACGCCGACCATCACGCTCTGGACGATCGACGCGACCCACGGCGTCTGTCGGCGAGGCAACGTCCAGCCCAGCGGTTTCCACACCAGGCCCTGGCGGCCGAGCGAGAACAGGTACCGCGAGACGTTGTTGTGGAAGGTCACGATCGCCGCGAACGTCGCGGTGACGATGAGGACCTGGAACAGCACGGAGATGTTGTGGCCGATGATCGTGTCACTGGCGGCGAAGATGAAGTTTCCGCCGGTGTCCGTGGCGATCGAGACCACCTTGTCCAGGCCCAGCGCATTCATGATGAGCCAGCCGGAGATCGCGTAGAGGGTGCCCATGAACGCGATCGACAGATAGGTGGCCCGGGGAATCGTGCGCGCAGGGTCACGCGCCTCCTCGCCGTAGATGGCCGATCCCTCGAAGCCGATGAACGAGGCGTGAGCGAACATCAACGCGACCCCGAGTGCGCCGCCGAGCACGGCGCTCGGCGCGAAGGGCTCCAGGGAGAACTGCGAGACCGGCTCGTTGCCGCCGAACAGGCTGAACAAGCTCAGCACGGTGATCATCGTGACCTCGAGGGTCATGAACACGCCGAGCACCTTGGCGCCGGAGTGCACCCCTTGGACTCCGAGGCCGAGGCACGCCAGCAGTCCGACGAACGCGTAGACCCACCATGGGATCGCCACGCCGAGAACAGGATTGAGCAGCTCGCTCGCATAGTAACCGAAACCGCCGTACAAGCCGGCCTGGATCGCGTTGTAGGCGAAGATGGCCAGCGACGCCGAACCCAGCCCGGTGATCCGACCCAGTCCCAGCGTGACGTAGGCATAGAAAGCCCCGGCGTTGGTGACGTGGCGGCTCATCGCCACGTATCCGACAGCGAAGATCATCAGCACGACCGCAGCGATCACGAACGCACCGGGCATGCCGACACCGTTGCCTGCCCCGATGATGATCGGGTAGAGCGCGACGACGACGGTCAGCGGCGATGCGGCGGCGATGATGTAGAAGAAGATGCTCGGAACCCCGAGGCTGTTCTTCTTCAGCCCGTGATTGAGGCGTCGGCTCCCGGCCGCGGGGACGGCAGCCGAGTTGGCGGGCCGGCGGATGCCGAGCCGCCGCGGGGGTGGTGACAGTGTGGGAAGGTTTTCCATGGTGGTCCGTCTCTCGTGATTCACGATGTCTGAATTGGACACTGCGTGTCCAGGCGCCGAACCGAGAACGGTCGAACGCATCGGAGGATCACTGTTCACCCCCTCAGATCCAGCGCGAGGTCGATGAGCAGATCTTCTTGACCGCCCACCATCGAACGGCGGCCGGCTTCGACGAGCAGGTCCCGCGTCTCGACGCCCACCTCGGCGGCGATGCGCTCGGCGTGCAGCAGGAAGCTCGAGTAGACCCCGGCGTACCCGAGGGTGAGGGTCTCCCGGTCGACCCGCACGGGCCGCTTCTGCAGCGGTCGCACCAGATCCTCGGCAGCGTCCATCAGCGCGAACAGGTCACAGCCGTGTGCCCAGCCGTGGAGTTCGGCCACCGCGACGAATGCCTCGAGGGGGCAGTTCCCGGCACCGGCACCCAGACCGGTCAGCGATGCGTCGACGCGGTGCACGCCTTCCTCCACTGCCACAACGGAATTGGAGACACCGAGCGCCAGGTTGTGATGAGCGTGGACCCCGATCGTCGTGGTCGGCGCGAGCACATCACGGTAGGCCCGGACGCGATCGCGCACGTCGGTCATGGTGAGCCGGCCACCGGAGTCGGTGACGTAGACGCACACCGCTCCGGCGTCCTCCATGATCTTGGCCTGCGCCGCCAGATGATCGGGATCGGCGAGGTGGGCCATCATCAGGAAGCCCGCCACGTCGAGGCCGAGGCTGCGCGCGGTGGCGATGTGCTGGGCCGCGATGTCGGCTTCGGTGCAATGGGTGGCGATCCGCACCGACGTGACGCCGACGTCGACCGCAGCACGCAGATCGTCGAGCGTGCCGATACCGGGGATGAGCAGCGTGGTGAGCCGCGCGGTGCGGATGACGTTGGCGGCCGCCGCGATCCACTCGCGGTCGTCATGCGCTCCGGCCCCGTAGGTGAGGCTGCCGCCGGCCAGGCCGTCACCGTGCGCGATCTCGATGGCGGCCACGCCCGCCTGATCCAGTGCGCGGGCGATGCGCCGGGTGTCGGACAGGCTCAGCGAATGGCCGACGGCGTGCATGCCGTCGCGCAATGTCACGTCCTGGACGTAGATCTCGGTCGCGCCCTGGGCGGTCACGGGGCGACCTTTTCGAGATGCCCAGCAATGACCGCCTGCTCGGCCACCCGGACCGCCGCGGCGGTCATGATGTCGAGGTTGCCCGCGTAGGCAGGCAGATAGTCGCCAGCACCCTGCACCTCGAGGAACACCGTCACCTGGGCCACGTCGACCGCCGTGTCGATGAGCCGTCTGCGCCGATCATGTTGCGGCACGAACGAATACCTCACCTCCTGACGCAGCCGGTATCCGGGGACGTACTGAGCCACCGCGTCGACCATGTCGCCCACCGCGCCGGCGATCAGCTTCTCGTCGACAGCCGACACCAACGCGCTGACGGTGTCGCGCATGATCATCGGCGGTTCTGCGGGGTTGAGGATGATGATCGCCTTGCCGCGGGCCGCGCCGCCCACCGTCTCGAGCGCCCTCGCGGTGGTCTGCGTGAATTCGTCGATGTTGGCGCGGGTGCCCGGGCCCGCCGAACGCGATGAGATCGACGCCACGATCTCCGCGTAGTGCACCCTGGTCACCGACGACAGCGCACCGACGATCGGGACGGTCGCCTGCCCACCGCAGGTGACCATGTTGAGGTTGCGCTGCCCGGTCAGGTCGGCCATGTTGACCGCTGGTACCACGAACGGCCCGACAGCCGCCGGGGTGAGGTCCACCACCAGGCGACCCGTGCCCCTCAGCGCAGCATCGTTGTGGCGGTGGGCCGCTGCGCTGGTGGCGTCGAAGACGACGGCGACGTCGTCGAAGGCGGGCATGGCCAGCAGTCCGTCCACCCCCGCCGCCGTCACCGGCACCCCGAGGGCGGCCGCGCGGGCCAAACCGTCGCTGTCCCGGTCGATCCCGACCATGGCGGCGATGTCGAGCACCGTTGATCTACGCAGTTTGTACATCAGGTCGGTGCCGATGTTGCCTGAGCCGATGACGGCGGCGTGGTGTCTCATGGTGACTGGTCGCCGTCGGTGTCAGTTGGCGAGCGCGGGACTGGCCGCGCGCGGTCGTGGGGAGACGACCACGTCGGGGGTGCTCGAGCGGGCCAACTCGTTGAGAATCGCTGCGTGGCGCACCTTGTGGCGGATGAGCTCCTCGTGGAACTCGGGCCGCACCCAGCCGTTGTACATGACGGCTTCGGATTCGCCCGGCTCGATCTTGAAGTAGACGGGGCCCGCGACCCGAGCGATGTCACCGGCCTCCCACAGCCGATTCATCCCGCCGAACGATTCGAACGTCTCGGCCCACACGTCCAGCGGCACGTCGACGGTCCGGCGGATGGCGGCGAGCATCGGGCGACTGAGGTCACCCACCGGATTCACGCTGTCTGCACCGAGATCCTGGAGTATCCGGATCGAGGCCGGGTTGGCGTGGCCGGCGTAGACCGAGATCTTGAACTTGGCATCCGCCGGGATGTGCCCGGCGTCGCGCGCCTTGTTGAGGATGTCGAGCACCCCCTCGTCCCATACCAGGACGCCGCGGATGCCGGTGGAGAAGATCCGCAGGTAGTCGTCGAGCAGGTAGCGCACGTTGTCCAGACCTCGGACGCGGCGGCCGCCGGCCGTACCCTCGGTGCTCAGTGCCTGCCGGCCGAGGTCCCACCCGGTACGCGGGCCGGGAACGGCGATCAGCTCGATGTGGTTCTCGGCGGCCAGCGCGGCGACATCGCTGAGTTCGCTGGTGTTGAGCAGCGTGGTGCCGCCGCCGAAGGCGATCACGCGGTGGATGAAGACATCCTGCTTCGCGGCCTCGTCCAACATCACCTCCAGCGTCGAAAGACGTTCCACGCCAGAGATTTCGAGGCGATACTGTCCGCCGTCGTCGAACGACTTGGTCGACGTGGCAAGCGAGTAGTCATCGGCCGACAGAAGGCCTTGGGACGCCAGGATGGCGGCCCCGTCGACCCTCGATGAACGGCTGTCGGCTGCGGTGGGCATTGCGTCTCCTTTTCGAACCCTGAACAATGATCGCGCTGTTTTCACTCAGTGAAACTGTTATGCGCTGAATGAAATCTAACGCAGGGCGACCACCCCGTCAACAGGACGCGCCACCAGACCGACACACCACTGGGTGCTGGTAACCTTCACTGGGTGAAAACCGAGGAACGTCCGGAGAAGAGCTCGACCCTGATCGGCGTCGAACGCACGGCCCGGGTGCTGAGCGCAGTCGCCGACGCGAATGTCGGTAATCTGACTGAGATTTCGCGCCGAACCGAACTCAACGAGGCCACCGTGCTGCGGTATCTGAACAGCCTCGCGGCGCTGGGTTACATCGAGCGTTTCAACGCGACGCAGTACCGACTCGGCTGGGAGGTGTTCCGACTGGGCCAGCGCGCGTTCTCCGGCCAGGTGCCCTCCGAAGCGGTCCTGCCGACCATGGAGCGGTTGATGCACGAGTTCAACGAGACCGTGAACTTCGCAGCGCACAAGGAGCGCAGCGTGGTCATCCTCGAGGTCGTCGAGGGTCGCCGCGCGGTCAAGAAGGTCAGCGATGTCGGGCAGTCCGATCCCTGGCACGCCTCGGCGCTGGGAAAGGCCCTCTTGGCGACCATGCCCGACAGTGTCTGGCACGACATCGTCGCCTCCGCGGGCCTTCCGGAGCTCACGCCCCACACCATCACGACCATGAAGAGGATGGACGCGGAGGTCAAGGAGATCCGCACGCTGGGCTTCGCGGTCGACCGGGAGGAGGCCGCTGAGGAACTGACGTGCGTGGCCGCGGCGATCCCGACCTCCGACGGCGGCCCGTCGCGCTATGCGCTCAGCATCAGTTTCCTGACGCACCGGTTGACCCCGGAGAGCCTCGAGCATGCCGGCGCCCAGGTGATCGCGGGGGCGCAGGAAATCGCCAAGAAGCTTCCGTGACGGCCATGCAGGCGCCGGGCCGATTCGACGGCCGCGCCGCAGTGGTCACCGGGGCGACGTCGGGCATCGGGCTGGCGATCGCGCACCGGCTGCATGCCGAGGGCGCGCGGGTCCTGGCCACCGGCCGCGACCACGGGCGTGGCCGCGAGCTCGTCGAATCTCTCGACGAGAGAACACTGTTCGTTGCCGCCGACCTCACCGAGCCTGATAGCGGCGACCGGCTGGCCGAGGCATGTCTCGAGTCTTTCGGCGCGCTGGATGTGCTCGTCAACAACGCGGGCCTCGACCACACCGGTGACTTCGCAACCAGCTCCATGGACTCCGTCCGGCAGGTGTTCGAGATCAACACGTTCTCGACCGTCGCGATGATGCAGAGCGCAGCGCGCGTCATGCGCGCCGGCGGATCGATGGTCAATGTGACCTCACGGCTGGCCACGGTGGGCGTGCCGACGATGGGCATCTATGCGGCGTCCAAGGGTGCGATTCACGCATTGACGCGGTCAGTGGCGGTCGAACTGGCCCCGCGCGGAATTCGCGTCAACGACGTCGCGCCTGGAATGACGCGAACTCCCCTCTACGACGAATGGCTCGCCCGCAGTCCTCGCGGGGAGCAAACCGAGGCTGAGGTGCTGGCCGATATTCCGTTGCGACGCTTGGCGACTCCTGAGGACGTAGCGGCCGCCGTGGCTTACCTCGCTTCGGACGACGCCAGGTACGTCACAGGGACCACGATCGCTGTGGACGGGGGCTACACCGCGCGGTGAGGAGCACCGGAGCGGAAAGCCGGCTCTCAAGCACCGAGCATCACCAGGTGCTGGTGCGCATCACGATCTCGGCCGCGAGCTGGGCCGTCGAATCGGCGGCCTGCCGCCGGCCCAGCAGATCGACGATTCGGTACTCGCCGTAGACGAAACGCTGGCTCGCCTTCGCCACCGCGCGCGCCGCGGGGGTGCTCACCAACGCGGTGGTGTTGAGTTCGACCGGCGGGCAGGCATCGTCACGCACCGCGCCCGCCAGATCGGGCACCCGCGGGTGCCCGCGATCGATGACGACGAGCCCGATGAAACGGTCCAGCCGCGTCGCCGCCAACTCCCAGGCCAGTTCACCGCCGAGCCGGTCCCCCACCAGCAGGGCCCATCGCACGTCGAGTCTGTCGAGGATGTCGATGACCGACTTCGCGGTGAGCCGCGGATCGGGCCCGATGACGACCGTGCGCAGCGACGCGGTGTGCAGCCGCTGGCAGACGGCTTCGTATGCGGCGGGTGCCTTCTGAGCCGCGCCGAGCAACACCACGACCGAACCGTTCTCGGGACCGGTGACCTCGACGGGCACCCCGACGCCGTCGACGGTGATCATGGGAGCGGGCATTGCGCCACGCTACCGTCCACAGCCGTTTCGGCGGGCCGATTTGCCTGCGGTTGACGCATGCGTCATGCCGACGCAGCGCGTTCGGCCTGACGGGCGATCGTGTCCAGGAAGGTCTGCGGCAGCGTGCCCTCCACCGGGATCGACGGATCCCGGGTCGGGAACGCGATACCGAAAACCGCTGTCGTACCGAGGTTCTCGAATGAGAAGTACACGGTGCTGTCGGCACCGGCGAGATGCATCGTCTGCTCGTAGACCAGGGCGTCGGCGCGATCGGTCTGCAGCCGGTTGGTGGTCATCGGGATTCCGGGATCGCTGGGAGCGAAAAACGTCTCGAACGTCGCGCAGCGTTCGGCGGTGGCGGCCAGCCGGCCGAGATCCAGCGGCCACGTCAGCACCGTGATGACCATGCGCGCTCCGTTGTAGGCCGCCACGTACTCAGCGGCGCTGCCGGGCCCGCGCTCGGCGGTGGCGGCGATGTCCCTGGTCAGACCGTCGGTGCAGCCCTCGGGTTTGGACAGCATCGGCGGCGGTCCACCCGCGCCGTCCGGCCCGCCGGGGTCCTTCTCGATCCGCTCGTAATGCACGCCCGGCGGGAAGTCGGCAGCGGTGAGCAGAGCCCGGTCCAGCCGCGCGCCCGGCCACGTCGCCGTTCCGGACACCGTTGACGCGCAGCCACCCACCAGCACCGCGACAACGGTCGCGAGGGCGGCACGCCAGGTCATGGCATCAGGCTACCGACGCGTCAGATCTGCGTGAGGATCTCCGCGCCGGATTCGGTGACCACCAGCGTGTGCTCGAACTGCGCGGTCCACTTCTTGTCCGTGGTCGCCACCGTCCAGTCGTCGTCCCAGATCTCGTAGTCCAGGCTGCCGAGGTTGATCATCGGCTCGATGGTGAAGGTCATGCCCGGCTCGATCACGGTCTGCACCGACGGTTGGTCGTAGTGCAGCACCACCAGGCCGTTGTGGAACGTGGTTCCGATGCCGTGCCCGGTGAAGTCGCGAACGACGTTGTAGCCGAACCGATTCGCGTAGGCCTCGATGACCCGCCCGACGACCGACAACGCACGTCCGGGTTTGACCGCCTTGATCGCGCGCATGGTCGCCTCGTGCGTGCGCTCGACCAGCAGGCGGTGCTCCTCGGACACATCGCCGGCCAGGAACGTCGCGTTCGTGTCGCCGTGCACTCCGTCGATGTAGGCGGTCACGTCGATGTTGACGATGTCGCCGTCCTCGATCACCGTCGAATCCGGGATGCCGTGGCAGATGACCTCGTTGAGCGATGTGCAGCACGACTTCGGATAGCCCTTGTAGCCCAGCGTCGACGGGTAGGCGCCGTGGTCCACCATGTAGTCATGGGCGATCCGGTCCAGCTGATCCGTGGTCACCCCCGGTGCGACGGCCTCACCGGCAGCGGCCAGCGCACCGGCGGCGATCCGGCCGGCCACCCGCATCTTCTCGATCACCTCGGGTGTCTGCACCCAGGGTTCGCTGCCCTCCCGTGCGGTCGGCTTACCGACGTACTCGGGGCGGGGAATCGACGCGGGCACCGGCAGTGTCGGCGACACGGTGCCGGGTCGCAGAGCGGTCCGGAGAGACATGGGGTCAATGCTAGACGCCGGGCGCCTGCGCCGGTCAGCTGCTCAGTGGCCGCGCCGGGGCAGGCCCACCCGCCAGGACTTCTGCGGGCCGCGGATGTCGACCGAGCCGCACACCACCTTGCCGGTCAGCACGACGTGCGGATTGCCTTCTGCCGGCGCTTCTTTCCGGTGGTCAGTGGCACTGCCGACGTTGACCTCCACATCGTCGATCGAGGCACTGGCGCCGTCGGGGAGCCGCAGATCCAGACCGCCGAACTTCAGGTCGAGTTCGATGATCACGATCGGGCCGGCGAACCGCGCCCTTGTGAGGTCGAGTTCCACCGAGCCCATGCGGCGGTAGAGCGCCAGCCGGGTCGGCACCACCCATTCACCCTGACGCTTGAGCGAACCGAACACCCCGCGCAGCTCCACCCGGTCGGCGGCCGATGCCACGATCGCGCCCGGGCCGGGCAGATCGCCGACCAGGGCGTCGAGGTCGGAGGGCAGCCGCGCCCGCGACACCAGCGCCGAGCGCTCTTCGAACTCCGCGATGTCGAGCAGGCCGAGCGCGACGGCGTTGTGCAGCCGGCGCAGCGTGCCGTTGCGATCGGCATCGGAGATCCGCATCTCGATTTCGGTCATGACGGTTCCACCGTACCGTCGGGCAGCGTCTGCGGAACCGGTGTCAGGCCTGGTAGTCGGGCGGCAGCGAGTCCAGCATGCCCTTGAGCATGCGCACCGCGTACTCGGAACTCCCGCCGCCGACGATCAGCGCGGAGAACGCCATGTCGCCGCGATAGCCGGTGAACCAGGAATGCGAGCCGCCGGCGAACTCGGCCTCACCGGTCTTGCCTCGGACGTCGCCCGCTCCCTGCAGATCCTTGGCGGTGCCGTTGGTGACGACGAGCCGCATCATGGGCCGCAGGTTGTCGACGACATCCGGCGGGATGGGTTGGCGGTCGCCGTCGATCTCGGTCTCGCGGCCGGCGATCAAGCGCGGCACCGGTGTGTGACCGGCCGCGACGGTCGCCGCGGCCAGCGCCATGCCGAACGGGCTGACCAGTACCTTGCCCTGACCGAAACCGTCCTCGGTGCGCTCGGTCAGATTGACCGTGGGGGGCACGCTGCCGCTGACGGTCGACAGCCCGGCGATCTTGTAGTCCGGCCCGATGCCGTACTGCGAGGCGGCCTGGGTGAGCCCGCGCGGGGGCATACGGCTGGCCAGCTCGGCGAACGTCGTGTTGCAGGAGCTGGCGAACGCCCGCGACATCGGGACGGTGCCGAGGTCGAACCCGCCGTAGTTGGGGACTGTTCGGTGTCCGATGTCGAGGTGGCCGGGGCACCCCAGCAGCGTGTTGGGCGTGGCCATGTCCCGCTCGATCGCCGCGCCGGCGGTGACGATCTTGAACGTCGATCCGGGCGGGTAGAGACCCATCGTCGCCAGCGGGCCCTCCTGGTCGGCGGCCCCGTTCTGCGCGACGGCGAGGATCTCGCCCGTCGACGGCTTGATGACCACGATCATGGCTTGCTTGCCGGTGAAGTCCACCGCGTTCTGCGCCGCGTTCTGCACGGCCCGGTCCAGGCTGATGTTGATCGACGGGGCGGGTGTACCGGGAACCTCGTTGAGGACGTCGACGTCGACCCCGTTCTGGTTGACCGTGACCACGCGCCAGCCCGGCGCTCCGTCGAGTTCGTCGGAGACGGTCTTCTTCACTTCGTTGATCAGGGCGGGTGCGAAATGCTGGTCGGTGGGCACCATCTCGGGCTGCGGCGTGATCACGACTCCGGGCAGCGCACCGATCGCGCCGGCGAGCGCGTCGCGGTCCGCCTGGTTCAGCGTGACCAGGTTGAGCGGCCCGGCCGTCGAGCTGGCCTGCTCGGCGAGCCGCTGGGGGTCGAGCGTGTTGTCGAAGCGGCGCAGCGCGTCGGCGACCGCCCGTGCCGTGGGCATCAACTGTTCGCCTGCGGCTTTGGCGTCCAACGCGAAGCCGTAGCGGAAGCCCGGAACCAGCACGGTGGTGCCGCTGCGCTCGTTGACCGACGCCCGCGGGGGCGCGTCCGCGCGCAGCGCGAGCGTCTGGTTCTCGCCGAGCCGCGGGTGCAGGCCGGTGGCTGTCCACCGCACCTGCCAGCGGCCCTCTTCGCGGATCATGTTGAGCTGACCGTCGTAGGTCCAGCTCCGGTCTTTGGGCAGATGCCAGGTGTAGCGGTAGGTGATGCTGCCGGTGTCCTCGGCGTAGCGGGCGCTGAGGATCTGCGCGTCGAGGGCTTTGGCCTGCAGGCCGGCCCACGCCTCGTTGAGCGCCTCGCGGGCTGCGTCGGGCCGGTCGGCCAGCTCGGCGGCGGCGCTGGTGTCGCCGGTGGCGAGCGCGGCGAAGAACGCCTCGGCGGTGGGTTCGGGCCCGTCGGGTCGCGGGGTGCAGGCGCCGAGTGTCACGGCCAGGACCACGATGCTGACGACGGCCGCCAAGCGGGCCGCCGGTGATGCGGAAGAGACTCTTGTGACCATTGGGACTGATGTTAAGAAGTAACGATCCGATATCGCTGGAGGCGCACCGCATCACGACCGCACAAACCGACGTTCGGGGGCAAAAGTGTGGGAGAGATCGACGGTTTCGACGGGTTCAGGCGCCGGCAGCCGGGGCCCGCACCACGAGAGGCGCGGCCGGGAAGTAGGCCGCCATCTCCGAACGTGACGTCCGCAGCGCCGCCGTGCCGTACCCCTGTTTGCGATGGTCGGGGTGGATCCAGATGCGCACGTCGACTTCGCCGCCGCACAGCTCGCCGAACACCATGCCGACTTTGACGCTGCCGACCTCGGCGACCAGCCACGCCGCCTCCTCGGCTGCGACCCTGGTCACGGCGTCGCGGATCTCGTCGACCAGATCGCCCGGCGGCGCGTCGGTGCCGTCGCCGGCCGCGCGGACGTCGTCGGTGCGGGCGGCGAAGATGTCTTGGTCGAGGTCTGCCCGGAAAGGCCTCAGCCGCAATCGGCGCGCCGAGCCCGGCATCTGCTCGGCCGGCGACCGCACCGACTGCTGACTCGTCAGACTGTCCAGCTCCGCGGCGATCCGGCGTCGCGACACCCGGGTCAGCCGGTCGAACGACAATCGCAGTACCGCTTCGGCGGCCTCGGCGGTGGTGTCGAGCAGGTCGGCCAACGCTTCGATCGCGGCGTCGTAGTCGTCCGAGGCCACCACCGCGTCCAAAACGTCGTGGCGCCGCTCCAGTGCGCGCACCATCGCGTCGGCGACGATCGTGCGCTGCGCCGCGTCCTGGTCCGTCATCAGTCCAGCAACACCGTGGCGAAAGAGGCGACCTCGGTGAACCCGATCCGCGCATAGGTGGCGCGCGCCACCGTGTTGAAACTGTTCACATACAGGCTGGCGATGCGCCCACTCGCGACGACGGCGGCGGCGACCGTCGCGGTGCCCCCGGTTCCGATGCCGCGACCGCGAAGATCCGGATGCACCCATACACCCTGGATCTGGCCCACCGCAGGCGACTGCGAACCCACTTCCGCCTTGTACACCACCTGGCCGCGGTCGAAGCGCGCCCACGCCCGCCCCGCGGCGATCAGTCCCGCGACCCGGCGACGGTAGCCGCGGCCGCCGTCACCGATGCGTGGGTCGATGCCGACCTCGCCGATGAACATGTCGATCGCCGCAACCAGGTAGGCGTCCAGCTCGTCCATCCGCACCTGACGTACCGCGGGATCGACCGCGCAGCCGGGTGCACTGGCCAGCGCCATCAACGGCTGATGGGCACGGACATCGCGGGCCGGGCCCCAGACCGGTTCGAGCCGCTGCCACATCGGCAACACCAGTTCTGCCCGCCCGACCAGCGAGGAACAGCGCCGCGACGTGCTCATCGCTTTGTCCGCGAACGCATTCAGATCACCGGCCGCGCCCCGCAGCGGGATCAGGTTGGCTCCGGCGTAACAGAGGGACTCGCTGGCCCGCCGGCGCGTCCACAGTTCGCCGCCGATGGCTGCCGGCTCGATGCCGTGCTCGGCCACCCGGGACGCGACCATGCACGAGGCCACCGGGTCATCGTCGAGAACCTGCCGAACCGCGGTCATGTCACGGATGTCGCGCACCACCGACACCCTTCGCTCGTCAACGAGGCGAAAAAGCGGAGGAGCCGACATCTGGACTCTTTCTGCGACGACCCTTGGGCAGCCTTAAAAAGGCCTTGCGCTCAGCTTACGGTCACAATCGGCGAACCGCTGGCATCCTCGGATCCTCGGGCCGTGTCACCCATCTCCGACGCCAATCGCATGGCCTCCTCGATCAGCGTCTCGACGATCTGCGCCTCGGGCACCGTCTTGATCACCTCGCCCTTGACGAAGATCTGGCCCTTGCCGTTGCCCGATGCGACGCCCAGGTCGGCCTCGCGCGCTTCGCCCGGTCCGTTGACCACGCATCCCATCACGGCGACCCGCAGCGGTACGTCCATGCCCTCCAGGCCTGCCGTGACCTCGTTGGCCAGCGTGTAGACGTCGACCTGAGCACGACCGCACGACGGGCACGACACGATCTCAAGGCCGCGTGGGCGCAGGTTCAGTGATTCCAGGATCTGCGTGCCGACCTTCACCTCTTCGGCCGGCGGGGCGGACAGTGACACCCGGATGGTGTCGCCGATGCCGCGCGACAACAGAGCGCCGAAGGCAACAGCGGACTTGATCGTGCCCTGGAAGGCGGGGCCGGCCTCGGTGACGCCGAGGTGCAGTGGATAGTCACACTGGGCCGCCAGCTGCTCGTATGCCTCGACCATGATCACCGGATCGTTGTGCTTGACGCTGATCTTGATGTCGCCGAAGCCGTGCTCCTCGAAGAGCGAGGCCTCCCACAGTGCGGATTCGACCAGCGCCTCCGGGGTGGCCTTGCCGTACTTCTCCAGCATCCGCTTGTCCAGCGAGCCCGCGTTGACGCCGATCCGGATCGGGATGCCTGCGGCGCCGGCTGCCTTGGCGACCTCCTTGACCCGGCCGTCGAACTCCTTGATGTTGCCGGGGTTCACCCGCACCGCCGCGCATCCGGCGTCGATCGCGGCGAAGATGTACTTCGGCTGGAAGTGGATGTCCGCGATCACCGGGATGTTGGCCTTCTTGGCGATGATCGGCAGCGCGTCGGCGTCTTCCTGGCGGGGGCAGGCGACGCGGACGATGTCGCATCCGGACGCGGTCAACTCAGCGATCTGCTGGAGGGTGGCGTTGATGTCGTGGGTCTTGGTGGTGCACATCGACTGCACCGAGATCGGCGAATCGCTGCCCACGCCGACGTCGCCGACCTTGAGCTGACGGGTCTGCCGGCGCGGGGCCAGAACGGGCGCCGGCGCGGCCGGCATTCCTAAACCGATGGAGGTCATCAGAGCTTTCCTATTGGAACAACCTGATCGGATTGACCAGGTCAGCGGTCACGGTCAGCAGCATGTAGCCGACCACCAACGCCAGCACCACATAGGTGGCCGGCATCAGCTTGAGGTAGTTCACCGGTGCGGCGGCCACTCTGCCGCGCGCCGTACGTGCCATGTTGCGCAGCTTCTCGTAGAGCGCGATCGCGATGTGGCCACCGTCGAACGGCAGCAGCGGCACCAGGTTCACCGCGCCGAGCACGAAGTTCAGCTGGGCCAGGAAGAACCAGAACGCCACCCACAGACCGGCCTCGACGGTGTCACCACCGATGATGCTGGCGCCCACCACGCTGATCGGGGTCTCCGGGTCACGCTCGCCGCCTCCGATCGATTGCACCAGGGCGCCGACCTTGGTCGGGATCTTGGCCAGCGACTTGCCCAGTTCGACGGCCAGATCGCCGGTGAACGCGAACGTCGCGGGGACGGCGGACAGCGGGTTGTACTGCGTAGGACCGAAACTGGCCGCAGCCACCCCGATGGTGCCGACCTGCGTCGGTGTCGGCTCGGCCCCGTCGGATGCACCGGCCTTGACGTAGCGCTGGCTGGGTGTGACGTTGACCGTCGTCACGAACTCCCGGGTCTGCCCGTTCTCGTCCCGCTGCACGGTGAGCTCGGTCGGACCGTTGAGTTTGCGGACCGCAGTGGACATCTCGTCGAAGTTCGCCACCGGGGTACCCCCGACGGCGACGATGACGTCCCCGGCCTGGATGCCGGCGGCCGCGGCGGGGCTGGCCGCGACGCACTCCCCCAGGTTGCCTTGCGTCACTTCGTCTTTGACGCACGACGTCTGTCCCACCATCGCGTTGGTGGGCTGGTGCAGGTTGGGCAGTCCCCAGATGACGGCGATCGCGTAGATCAGCACGAGGCCGATCACGAAGTTCATCCCCGGGCCCGCTGCGAGCACCGCGACACGCTTCCACGTCTTCTGCCGGTACATCGCGTACGGCCGGTCCTCGGGGTCGAGCTCCTCGACCGAGGTCATACCGGCGATGTCGCAGAAGCCGCCCAGCGGGATCGCCTTGACGCCGTACTCGGTGGAACCGAGCCGGTTGGGCCGTCGGGTGGACCACAGCGTCGGCCCGAAGCCGACGAAGTAGCGGCGCACCTTCATGCCGGTCGCCCGGGCGACCCACATGTGTCCGCACTCGTGCAGAGCCACAGAGAGCAGGATGGCCAGTGCGAAGAGCACGATGCCGATCGTGAACATCATTATCTGCGCCTACTCCTAGCTGGTACCTGCGAAATCGTGCTGGACGGCGCTTCGGGCCCGCTGTCGAGCCCACTCCTGCGCGTCGAGCACATCGTCCACGGTAGCTGGTTCGGCGGCCCACTGGTCGGCAGCGCGCAGCACGTGGTCGATGGTGCGCACGATCGCGGGGAAGCTGATCCTGCCGTCGAGGAAGGCGGCAGCCGCTTCTTCGTTGGCGGCGTTGTACACCGCGGTCAGGCAGCCGCCCCGCTGGCCGGCCTCCCGGGCCAGGCGCACCGCGGGGAACACGTCGTCGTCGAGCGGCTCGAACTCCCAGGTCGACGCCGTGGTGAAGTCGCACGCAGCGGCGGCCCCCTCGACCCGCGACGGCCAGCCCAGCGCCAGCGCGATCGGCAGCTTCATGTCCGGTGGGCTCGCCTGGGCCAGCGTCGAGCCGTCGGTGAACGTGACCATCGAGTGCACGATCGACTGCGGGTGGACCACCACCTGGATGCGGTCGTACTCGACACCGAACAGCAGGTGGGTCTCGATCAACTCGAGGCCCTTGTTCACCAGTGACGCCGAGTTCAGCGTGTTCATCGGACCCATGGACCAGGTCGGGTGGGCCCCCGCCTGCTCGGGGGTGACGCCCTCGAGCTGTTCGGCCGACCAGCCGCGGAACGGCCCGCCCGAGGCGGTCAGCACCAGCGCCGCCACCTCGTCGGGCGTGCCTCCGCGCAGGCATTGCGCCAGCGCCGAGTGCTCGGAGTCCACGGGCACGATCTGACCGGGCGCAGCGGCCTTGACCACCAGCGGGCCGCCCGCGACGAGTGATTCCTTGTTGGCCAGCGCCAGCCGCGCGCCCGACTCCAGGGCGGCCAGCGTCGGCTCCAACCCCAACGCACCGACCAGCGCGTTGAGCACCACGTCGGCCTCGGTGTCGCGCACGAGCCGAGTCACCGCATCCGGTCCCGAGTAGGTGACGTCACCGAGTCTGTCGGCGGCGGCTTGATCGGCGACGGCGATGGTCGTGACACCGGTACGTGCCCGCTGCTCGGCCAGCAGATCGATGTTGCCGCCCCCGGCGGCGAGCCCGACGACCTCGAACTGATCGGGGTTGGCGGCGATCACGTCGAGGGCCTGGGTGCCGATCGATCCGGTGCTGCCGAGGATCAGAACGCGTCGCGTCACGGATTCATTGTGCCGTGCCCGGCGCCGCATCCGAACCTGTGAGGTGTCTGTGACGCAAGTGTGACGAGAGACGTTCCCAGCCATCCGAAAAGCGAACAGCGGTGAATAACCCGCGTCAGCCAAGGACGGGCACCGACGCCCGCCCCACCGAAGGGAACAAGTGATGATCACCGTCAAGCGCAAGACCGTCACCGCCGCGAGCCTGGCCGCCGTGGCCATCTTCGGAGCAGCCGCGTGCTCCAGTGAGGAAGCCGCCAGCACCGCATCCTCGGCAACCAGTGCGGCCTCGTCGGCCGTCGAATCCGCGACCGGCAGCTCCACCGCGCCGACGAGCGCCGCCGCTGATCCGGCCGCCAACCTCATCGGCTCGGGGTGCGCCGCCTACGCCGAGCAGGTGCCCTCCGGGCCGGGCTCGGTCGCCGGAATGTCAGCCGACCCGGTCACCGTCGCCGCATCGAACAACCCGATGCTCAAGACGCTGACCCAGGCGCTGTCCGGTCAGCTCAACCCCCAGGTGAACCTCGTCGACACCCTGAACGGCTCGGAGTTCACCGTGTTCGCGCCGACCGACGACGCGTTCGCCAAGATCGACGCCGCGACGCTGGAGAAGCTCAAGACCGACTCCAACCTGCTGACCAGCATCCTCACCTACCACGTGGTGCCCGGCCAGGCCGCGCCTGACGCGGTCGCCGGCGAGCACAAGACCGTCCAGGGCGCGAACCTGACGGTGACCGGCGCCGGAAACGACTTGAAGGTCAACGACGCCGGACTGGTCTGCGGCGGGGTCAAGACCGCCAACGCGACCGTCTACATGATCGACACCGTCCTGATGCCTCCGGCTGCCTGACGAATCACACCGACACCAGAGAACAGGAGTATTCCGTCATGAACACAGCACGACACGTAGCGACTCTGGGCTTCACCGCGGCAGCTGCCGCCGCACTGATCGTGGGCACCGCTCCGTCGGCGGCCGCCCAGCCGGTCGGCCCCGGATGCGCGGCGTACGCCGCCGCGAACCCTGTCGGACCGGGTTCGGTCCAGGGCATGTCGATGGCACCCGTCGCCCAGGCGGCAGCCAGCAACCCGATGCTCACGACTCTGACCGCAGCCGTCTCGGGCAAGCTGAACCCGCAGGTGAACCTCGTCGACACGCTCAACGGTGGTGAGTTCACCGTGTTCGCACCGACCGACGAGGCGTTCGCCAAGGTGGACCCGGCGACGCTCGAGAAGCTCAAGTCCGACGCGCCTCTGCTGACGAACATCCTCACCTACCACGTGGTGCCGGGGCAGGCGGATCCCACGCAGGTGGTGGGCACCCACAAGACGGTTCAGGGCGCCGACCTGACCGTGACGGGCACGCCCGACCATCTGATGGTCGACAACGCGTCGGTGGTGTGCGGCGGAGTCAAGACCGCCAACGCAACCGTGTACCTGATCGACACGGTGCTGATGCCGCCGGCTGCCTGACCTGTTCACGGCCCGGGCCCCTCGCCAGTGCGGCGGGGGGCCTGTGTCGTTTCCGGCACCAGGTCCGTCACCGATCCGTCAACGTCGTTTCCGTTTCCGTCTCAGCCGCACGGGGCAGCATCAAGGCATGCCCGCCGTGCTGTGGTTCCGCCGCGACCTGCGGCTCGCCGACTCCCCCGCCCTGCTGGCCGCTGCCGGCGACGACGGGGACGTGCTGGCCTGCTACGTGCTCGATCCGCGGCTCGAGAAGTCCGCAGGCCCCCGCCGGCTGCGCTACCTCTACGACGCCCTCCGGGATCTACAACAGAGCCTCGACGGCAGGCTCCTGGTCACCCGCGGCGCCCCGCACTCTCGTATTCCGCAGTTGGCCAAGGCCGTCGGCGCGACCGCAGTGCACGTGTCCGACGACTTCACCCCGTTCGGCCGCACTCGCGACGAGAAGGTGCGCGAGGCCCTCGGCGACATCGAACTCGTCGCCACCGGCTCGCCGTACCTGGTGTCCCCCGGCCGCGTCACCAAGGGCGACGGCAGTCCCTACAAGGTCTTCACGCCGTTCTTCACGGCCTGGCAGAAGCACGGCTGGCGCGCGCCGGCCGACTCCAGTGTGAAGAGCGCGAGCTGGATCGACCCGGGGGACGTGAAGGGCGCGAAGACCGTGCACATCCCGGAGGGTGACGCAGAGATCGACCTGCCGGCAGGGGAAACGGCCGCGCGCAAGCAGTGGAAGGAGTTCCTCTCCGACGGGGTGTCCGGGTACGCCGATGACCGCAACCGTCCGGATCTCGCCGCCACCAGCAGGATGTCGGCCCACCTGAAGTTCGGCACGATCCACCCCCGCACGATGGCCGCCGATCTCGGTCGCGGCAAGGGCGCCACGGCCTATCTGCGGGAGCTCGCGTTCCGCGACTTCTACGCCTCGGTGGTGTGGGAATGGCCGCGCAGTGTCTGGTGGAACTTCAACTCGGCGTTCGACGCGATGGAGGTCGACGAGGGCGACGAGGCCACGGCGGCGTTCGAGGCATGGAAGGCGGGCCGGACCGGTTTCCCGATCGTCGACGCCGGGATGCGTCAGCTCGCCGAAAGCGGCTTCATGCACAACAGGGTGCGGATGATCGTGGCGTCGTTCCTGGTCAAAGACCTGCACCTGCCGTGGCAGTGGGGCGCGCGGTGGTTCCTCGAACAGCTGGTCGACGGCGACATGGCGAACAACCAGCACGGCTGGCAGTGGGCAGCCGGGTGCGGCACCGACGCAGCGCCGTACTTCCGGGTGTTCAACCCGACCACGCAGGGCGCGAAGTTCGACCCGGACGGGGCATACATCCGCCGCTGGGTGCCCGAGCTGGCCGACGTCGACAACGTGCACAAACTCGACGGCGACCGGCCCGACGACTATCCCGAGCCGATCGTCGACCACGGCCAGGAACGTCAGGAAGCGCTGAGGCGCTACAGCAGCCTGGGGTGACCTGCGCCTAGCGCAGCTGCAGACCGGCGTCGATCGGCAGCGCGACGCCCGTGATGTAGCGCCCGGACGGGCCGCACAGGAACATGATCGCGTCGGTCACACTCGCCGACTCCATCATCGGCAGCGTCATCAACGGCATCTGAGACTCCCCGAACGACGGGTTCTCCGTGATGAACCCGGCCATCGCCTCGTTGAGGACCATGGGGGTCGCGACACCGCCGGGGTGCACGGAGTTGACCCGGATGTTGCGGGCGGCCAGCGATGCGGCGAAGTGCCGCATCAGGCCGACCACGCCGTGCTTGGCCGCGGTGTAGCCCGCCGCGCCGTGCGTCATGGTGCTCATGTCGGTACTGACCGATTTGAGCCCCGCCGCCGAACTCGTGATCACGACGGCGCCGCCGTCACTGTTGGCCAGCAACGCCGGCAGTGCGGCGTCGACGGTGAAGTACACGCCATTGAGCATGATGTCGACGGCGTCGAGGTAGGCGCTGATGTCTTTCCCCTGCGGCCCCGTCGCAGGCATGATCCCGGCGTTGGCGAGCACGAAGTCCAACCGACCCAGCTCGTCCACCCCGCGCGCGACGACGGCGGTCAGCCGATCCCGGTCCCGGACGTCGCAGCGCTCGGCGACGATGCGACGGCCCGTCTTCTCGACCAGTGCCACGGTCTCGGCGAGATCCTCCGGGGTGGCCATCGGGTAGGCGACGCTGTCCAGTTGCTCGCACAGGTCGACCGCGATGACGTCGGCACCCGCCTCAGCGAAGCGGACGGCGTGCTCGCGGCCTTGCCCGCGCGCAGCTCCGGTGACGAACACGACCTGGTCGACGAAGGTGCCGACGAACGGCCCGTCCGACTGCTGGCTTGCCATGGACGGGCAGCCTACGGGCTGTGTCAGAATGGCCCCAACACCGAAAGACCGGAGGAGCAGCCGTGGCAAGCACCGAGGTGGAACGACACACAGGTGTCGACGTCGAGGACGTGCCGTCCGCCAATTGGGGCTGGTCGAAGGAGAACCCGCGCCTGCAGCAGATCGGTGGGCTGATCGCGGGAGTGTTCCTGCTGCTGATGATCCACGGCAACCATCAGGGCCATGTCGAGGACTACTTCCTGATCGCCGGCGCTGCCCTGCTGTTCGGATACGTCGGGCGCAGCTGGTACATGCACCGCAACAAGGACACGCGCTAGCGGTCTACACGGCCAGCGGCAACGCGCTGGCCACCGGAGTCAACGCCTGCGGCAGCCCGGCTGCCGCGCGGATCTCGGCGAACGCAGCCAGCAGCGCATCGGTGGCTTCATGCGGATCGTCGAGGGTGCGGTCGTCGGTGAGCACCGAGATGGACAGCTGGTCGACATAGCTCCACACCGTGATGTTCATGCCGCTGCCCGCGACGATCGGCCCCACGGAGTAGATCTCGCTGACCGTCGCACCGTGCACGAGACCCCGTTCGCGGGGACCGGGCACGTTGGAGACCGTCAGGTTCATCACCATCGACGACTCCATCCGGCGCGCCTGCTGACGGAAGATGCCCGGCGTGGTCGCCGGAGGCAGGTACGACAGCCAGGAGGGCAGCAGGGTTGGCCCGAGCAGTCGATGGTTCTCCTTGGCGATCGCCGTGGCCGTGGCCGTCAGCCGCACCCGCTCCAGCGGATCGGCGACGTGCACGGGCAATGACGGTGTCATGTAGGTGAATTCGTTACCCATCACCCGCGTGGGCGAGGTGTCCACGCTGACCGGCACGCCCGCGATGAGCGGCGCTTCGGCGGCTCCGTCGTAGCGCAGCTGAAGCGATCTCAACGCCCCCGCCGCGGTGGCCAGCACGATGTCGTTGAGCGTCACGCCGAGGTGGCGCGCCGTGTCCTTGACGTCGGCCAGCGCCAACGGCGCGGTGGCGAACCTGCGCACGGGGGAGACGACGTGGTTGATGAAGGTCGGCGGTGGGGCGAAATTGCGGGCCAGGTCCGGGTGGGGGCCGCGCTCGCGGGCGCTGCGTCGGACGCGCCCCACCCCCAGTGCGGTGTCCCGCATCAGCGTGGGCAGCCTGCGCAACCCGCGGATGTGGTCGCGGCCGGCGGCGCGCAACAGGTTCAGCGGGGCGGTCGAGTCGGGGCGGGCCTCGGCCAGCGCGCCGCGCTCAGCCGGCTCGTCGGCCCCGATGACCATCGCCATCTGATTGGCCGATGCCATCCCGTCGGCGAGCACGTGATGCACCTTGTGGATCACGGCGATCTTGTTGTCCGGCAACCCTTCTGCGACATACATCTCCCACAGCGGCCGTGAGCGATCCAGTGGGGTGCTGGCAATCTCGCCGATCAACTCGTCGAGTTGACGACGCCCACCCGGCGCCCGGACGCGAGCCCGTCGGATGTGATAGTCGACGTCGATCTCCGCGTTCTGCACCCACATCGGATGGTGCAACTTGAGCGGGATGTCGACGAGCTGGCACCGCAGCGGCGCCAGCGCGTGCAGCCGGGGCAGCGCGACCTTTCGAAAGAGGTCGAAATCGTAGCCCGGTACCTGGGACACATCGAGCACGCCGATCTTGAGAGTGTGCATGTGGATCTCTGGTGTTTCGCTGTACAGCATCATGGCGTCCACACCGTTGAGCCGCTTCACCGTGCCATCCCTGCCATCCCCGCCACCCCTGCCAAACCATCGCTGCACTGCCGGACCTGGTACCCATTCCACCTGATTTGGCCACCTCGCGATACGTTCAGCACCGATGACACGTGTCGAGAAGAGTTGGATCGCCGAACTGCTGGACTTCACGCACCGCGACGGTGACGTGTTCACGGTGACAGCGCCGCCCGATGGACCGAACCCCACGCTGTTCGGCGGGATGATCGCCGCCCAAGCGCTCGCCGCTGCGGGCGCCACCGTGTCGCCCGAGAAACTGCCGCAGTCCCTGCACGTGTATTTCGTGCGCGGCGGACGCTATCGCGAACCCCTCGATTTCCGGGTCGAGCGCACCCGGGACGGGCGGTCCTTCGACACCCGCCGCGTCACTGCCGTCCAAGGGGGCTCGGTGATCCTCGAGATGATCGCCTCGTTCCACGTCGCCGAACCGGGGGCCGACGAGCAGCCCGTCGCACCGGCGTCGCTGGCCTTCGCCGACGCCCAGCCGAAGACCGTGGACCTCGACTTCCTCGACCCGTTCGAGATCCGCACCGCCTCCGCCGACGACACGGGGTTCGCGTTGCCGCCCTTCTGGATTCGCTCGCGCCACCCCATCGAGGACGATCCGCTGGTGCGCGCCTGCACACTCACCTTCCTCTCCGACATCGGCCCTGTCCCCGCGGCCCGACCGTCCGGTGTCACGCTCGCGCGGGGCACCGGCTACGCCGCCAGCCTGGATCATTCGGTGTGGTTCCACCGGCCCTTCGTCCCGCATGACTGGCATCTCTACGACGTCGTTCAGCGCAACCACAGCGATTCGCGCGGGCTGGTGATGGGCTCGCTCCACGACCGAGACGGAATGCTGGTCGCGTCGACCACGCAGGAAGCGCTGTGGCGGCCCTGAGCCAACCGTGTCCGACGCGGCTCGTGCTTCGGTAGGTTCACCGTCGTGCCCACGCTGACGAACCGCCAGATCGTGCTGCGCCGCCGACCGCACGGCCTCGTCGTCCCGGACGACACCGAACTCGTCGAGACCAGCGCACCCAGTCCCGCCGACGGCGAGGCGTTGGTGCGCACCACCTATGTCGGCATCGACGCCGCCGCCCGCACCTGGCTCGATGATCAACCCAGCTACCTGCCGCCGGTCGCGCTCGGCGAGGTGATCAGAGCCGCAGGCATCGGTGTGGTCGTCGAATCCCGCTGTCCCGCCTATTCGGTCGGCGACGTGGTCACCACGCTGACCGGGTTCTCCGAATACACGATCGTGCGCGACGACCTGTTCACCACCCCGGTACCGGGGCCGGGTGATCAGGTCGACCAATTGGCGGTGATGTCGCTCTACGGGCCGACCGGCGCGACCGCGTACTTCGGTATGACCGGTATAGGCAAGCCCGCGCCCGGGGAAACCGTCGTCGTGTCGGCGGCAGGCGGGGCGACCGGCTCCGTCGCCGGGCAGATCGCTCGCATCGCCGGCGCGCGGGTGGTGGGTATCGCCGGTGGCCCCGAGAAGTGCCGTGCCGTGGTCGAGGATTTCGGCTTCGACGCCTGCATCGACTACCGCACCGACGATCTGCCCCGTGCGCTCAAGACGCACTGTCCTCGCGGCGTCGACGTGTACTTCGACAACGTCGGCGGGCCCATTCTCAGACGCGGTGCTCGGCAGGCTGGCCCACAAGGCGCGGGTGGTGCTGTGCGGGGTCATTTCGAGCTACCTGACCGGGGAACATCCGGGGCCGGCGAACTACGTCAACCTGCTCGCCAAGACCGCGTCGATGCAGGGCTTCAACGCACTCGCGGAGTGGGGCCGATTCGACGAGGCTTTCGCGGCGCTGCGTCGCTGGGACGCCGAGGGTCTGCTTGTGCACCGCGAGCACATCTACGAGGGCATCGAGTCCTGCGTCGACGCACTCAACGGGCTGTTCACCGGCGCCAACATCGGCAAGACCCTGGTCCGATTGAGCTGACGTCAGCCCTGTGCGGCCAATTGCCCGCAGGCCGCGGCGATCTCGCGACCCCGCGTGTCACGCACCGTGCACGAGACACCGCGTTCACGCACGCGGCGTACGAATTCCCGCTCGGCGGGTTTGGGACTGGCGTCCCATTCACTGCCCGGCGTCGGGTTCAGCGGGATCAGGTTGACGTGCACGAGCGGGCCGAGCGCGCCGTGCAGCTTCTTGCCCAGCAGATCGGCGCGCCACGGTTGGTCGTTCACGTCGCGGATCAGTGCGTACTCGATCGACACGCGCCGACCTGTCACGTCGGCGTAGTACCGCGCAGCCTCGAGCGCCTCGCTGACCTTCCAGCGGTTGTTGACCGGCACCAGGGTGTCGCGCAGCTCGTCGTCGGGGGCATGCAACGACAGAGCAAGCGTCACGTTGAGCTTCTCGTCGGCGAGCTTGCGGATCGCGGGGGCCAGCCCGACGGTCGACACCGTCACCGACCGCGCAGAGATTCCGAAGCCTTGCGGCGCGGGCGCGGTGATCCGCCGCACCGCGGCGACGACGCGGTTGTAGTTGGCCAGCGGCTCCCCCATGCCCATGAACACGATGTTGGACAACCGCGAGCCGTCCCGCTCCCGCAGCTCGGCGGCCGCCGAGCGCACCTGCTCGAGGATCTCGGCGGTCGACAGGTTGCGCTTGAGGCCGCCCTGACCGGTGGCGCAGAACGGACACGCCATCCCGCAACCGGCCTGCGAGGAGATGCACACCGTGTTGCGGTCGGGGTAGCGCATCAGCACCGACTCGAACGTCGTCTGATCCACCGCCCGCCACAGCACCTTGCGGGTCTCGCCCGCATCGCATTCGATCTCCCGCGCCGCAGAGAACAGCGTCGGGAACAGCGCTTGCCCCACCTGCTCGCGCACCGCGGCAGGAAGGTCGGTCATCTGGGTCGGGTCCGCGATGAGCCGGCCGTAGTACTGGTTGGCCAGCTGCTTACCGCGGAAAGCAGGTAGACCCAGCTCGGCGGCCGCGGCGGCCCGCCCGGCCTCGTCGAGATCGGCGAAGTGCCGCGGCGGCATCGCGCGGCGCGGGGCATCGAAGACGAGGGGCAGGGGCGCCCCGGCAGAACCAGACATGACTGCGACCAGTATCTCAGGCCAGCAGGGTCAACACGATCCATCCGGCCACCGCCGAGGGCAGCATCGCGTCGATGCGGTCCATCAGACCGCCGTGGCCGGGCAGCAGCGTGCCCATGTCCTTGATGCCGAGATCGCGCTTGATCTGGGATTCCACCAGGTCACCGAGCACTCCGGTGATCACCAGCATCAGGCCCAGGGGCACACCGACCCAGGCCGGCTTGTCGAGCAGGAACGTGATGGAAACCACCGCAGCGGCGACGCCGAACACCAGCGATCCGCCCAGCCCCTCCCACGATTTCTTCGGGCTGATCGCGGGAGCCATCAGATGCTTGCCGAACAGCACACCGGCGACGTAGCCGCCGATGTCGGCGAACACCACCGTCGCGATGACCGTGAAGACCCGCACGCCGCCGTCGTCGGCGAATATCAGCAGCGCGGTGAACGCGCCGAACATCGGCACCCAGGTGGCCAGCAGCACGCTGGCGGCGATGTCGCGCAGGTAGTTGACCGGCTGGCTGTTGAGGCCCTGCTTGAGCAGACGCCAGACCATGGCGACGACGATCGTGGCGCCGTAGCCGCCGAGCAGACCCGCCACCCCGAACGGCCACGTCAGCCAGATCATCGCCTGACCACCGACCAGCAGCGGGATCACGGGCAACACGTAGCCGTGCTCGCGCAGTCGACGGATCACCTCGTGGGTGGCGATCGCCATGGCCGCCGCCAGCAGCGGCAACCACCAGATCGGGGCGAACAGCAGGATGCCGATGGCCATCCCGCCGAGCACCACGCCCACGGCGATGGCAGCGGGTAGGTTGCGCCCGGCACGGGATTTCTTCTGGGTCGGCGGTAAATCGACCGGCTTGTCTGCCACGGGAATCGGTTGCTGATCGGTCACCTCAGACCTCCAGCAGCTCGCCTTCTTTGTGTTTGACCAGCTCGTCGATCTGACTGGTGTACTGCGCGGTGGTCTTGTCGAGATCCTTCTCGGCCCGGGTGACCTCGTCCTCGCCGGCGTCGCCGTCCTTCTTGATGCGGCTCAATTCCTCCATCGCCTTGCGACGGACGTTGCGCACGGAGACCTTCGCATCCTCACCCTTGGCCTTGGCCTGCTTGACCAGGTCGCGGCGACGCTCCTCGGTGAGCTGAGGGATCGAGACCCGGATGACGTTGCCGTCGTTGGACGGATTGACGCCAAGATCGGAGTTGCGGATCGCGTCCTCGATGTTGCGCAGCTGGTTGGCCTCGTAGGGCTTGATGACGACGAGCCGGGGCTCGGGGACGTTGATGCTCGACAGCTGCGTGATCGGGGTGGCGGCACCGTAGTAGTCGATGTTGATGCGGTTGAACATGCCGGGGTTGGCCCGTCCGGTGCGGATCCCCGCCAGGTCGTCCCGGGCCACCGACACGGCCTTCTCCATCTTCTCCTCGGCATCGAAGAGCGTCTCGTCGATCACCTGAATCTTCTCCCGTCGCGTCGCTCGCCGATCACATCACCGGTCACGAGGTGGTGACCAGTGTGCCGATCTTCTCACCTGCGACGGCGCGGGCGATATTGCCGTCGGTGAGCAGGTTGAACACCATGATCGGCATTCCGTTGTCCATGCAGAGGCTGAACGCGGTCGCGTCGGCCACTTTGAGCCCGCGGTCGATGACCTCGCGGTGCGTGATCGTCGTCAGCAGTGTGGCATCGGGATCGGTGCGCGGGTCCGCGGTGAACACTCCGTCGACGGCCTTGGCCATCAGCACGACCTCCGCCCGGATCTCGAGTGCACGCTGCGCGGCGGTGGTGTCGGTGGAGAAGTACGGCAGCCCCATGCCGGCGCCGAAGATCACCACGCGTCCCTTTTCCAGGTGCCGCTGCGCGCGCAGCGGGATGTAGGGCTCGGCGACCTGTCCCATGGTGATGGCGGTCTGCACCCGGGTCTGGATGCCTTCCTTCTCCAGGAAGTCCTGCAGCGCAAGGCTGTTCATGACGGTGCCGAGCATGCCCATGTAGTCCGAGCGGGTGCGCTCCATGCCGCGCTGCTGCAGCTGGGCGCCGCGGAAGAAGTTTCCGCCGCCGATGACGACCGCCACCTGGACGCCGCTGCGCACCACCTCGGCGATCTGGCGGGCGACCAGGGCGACGACGTCGGGGTCGAGACCGACCTGGCCGCCACCGAACATCTCACCGCCCAGTTTGAGCAGCACCCGGGTGTAGGCGGGCCGATACCCCGATGTCGGGCCCCCGTTGGCTGTAGCGTCCGCCATCCGACTCCTTCTCGCTCGCGCTTGGCCGCCCCCGAGAGTGCCGCGGACGGCTCCCCCATCCTGCCTCATCGCAGGCCGCACACGCCGCTCAGGGGCGCCCGGGTGTGTCAGCCCGCGTGCGCGGTGAGCAGCCAGGCGCCCACTGACTTGCGGCCGGGTGCCTCGTCGCGGATGTCCGCGCCCGCGAAGGTCGCGAAGTGCTGCGCGAATGACTCCGGCACGTTGGCGTGGATGCGGGCAGGGCGGATGTCGTCGATCGTCCAGTAGCGCGCCACCACGTCGCGCAGCTCGGGCTCGGTGACCGCGTTGACCGGGCCGCCGGCGGGCATCGCGGCCCGATCGAAGACGAGCACGACGTATGTGGCGCCGGGGGCCGCGGCACGCACGATCGATTGCTGGTAGCCCTCGCGGAGCTCCACCGGCATGGAGTGGAACAGGGTCGAGTCGATGATCGTGCCGAAGCGACCGTCGTAGCCGGTGAACGCACTGATGTCGGCGACCTCGAAGGTCGCGTCACGCAGGCCGCGGCGGGCCGCCTCGGCGCGCGCCAGCTCGATCGCCGTCGGCGACTGGTCCACGCCGACCGTGGTGAAGCCCCGTTCGGCGAGGTACATCGACACCGCCGCCTCGCCGCAGCCGGCGTCGAGCACATCACCGTGACAGATTCCGGCGTCGATCAGCGCCCGGATCTCGGGTTGCGGCTCATCGATGCTCCAGGGCGGGCGCGCGCCCGCGATCCCGTCGGCCTCGCCGCGGTAGGCGGCGTCGAACATCGCATCACTGGGGTTCGTCATGCCATCCTTGGTATCAATTAGCTTGATATGCGTCAAGATAGTTGACATGGGCGACCGCGACGAGACACCGCTGGGCTATCTGCTGCACCGGCTGGCGTCTGCTCTGCGCGCCGACGTGACCACGACGGTGCTCGAACCCCTGGATCTGAGCTTCCCGCAGTACATCTGCATGCGGCTGCTGTCCCATCGGCCGGGACAGTCCAACGCCGAACTGGCCCGCGACGTCATGGTCTCTCCCCAGGCGATGAACATCGTCGTGCGCAGCCTGCAGGAGCGCGGTCTGGTGTCGCGGCCCGCCGCGGTGCCGTCGGGACGGTCGCTGCCCGCCGAGCTGACGCGCGACGGGCGGGCCCTGCTCGCACGCACCGACGACGGGATTCAGGACGCCGAGCAGCGGGTGCTCGGATCGCTGCCCGAGCTTGACCAGCGCGAGTTGCGCCGGATCCTGTCCGCGTTGACCTGACCGCCGGGCTCAGGACTCCATCGCGCGCTCGGCCACCGGCAGTCCGCTGTGGTTCATGTGGCAGGCCTTGGGCGGTGACGGCGGCAGGTCCAGCGCCGGGTTGCCGTCGAAGAACCCGATCGGCTTCAGATGGAAGCCCGCGTACGCACACGGCATCACCGGCCAGTCCTCCGGCCTGACCACGTGGTGCGCACCGAGGGTGTACCAGAGCACCACGTCGGTGTTCTCCAGCGGCGCATCGTCGGCGATGAACTCCGGCAGGCCCTGAGCGTCCGCGGACTGGTACATGTAGTCACCCGCCGCGAACATCTCCTTGGGGTCGTAGCGGGTCACCCACAGGTTGTGCTGGACGAATCGCGCACGGTCGTAGATGTAGGAGCCTTCCTGCACCATCACCGGCACGATGTCCTTGGGCACCAACTTGTAGGCCACCGGGCTGCCGAGTTCGTTGATCTTCTCGGGGTTGGCCACCTTCCAGTACCGGCCCGTCGACCAGTTCCAGTCCCGCGCCCCGTCGGCTTCGGACTCCACCAGCGTGTCCCGCACGATCCACGCGTTGTGGTGCGGATTGAGCTCAGGGTCCGGCTCGGGAATCGAATCCACTTCGTACACACTGTTGTTCGGGCCGTCCACACTCATGTCGAGCCGGAAGTTGAAGAAGTGCTGGTGGTTCGGACCGTAGATTCCGGGAGCGACCAACTTGCCCCACCGCGGCGTCTCACCGTCGGCGACCGCCCCGGTCGTCAGCACACCGGACAACTTGACCTCGACCTCGATCGAGGCGTCGTTGTACAGGTACCAGAAGAATCCGTACTCGTAGTTGCCGACGGTGCAGATCATCGAGATCACCAATCGGCGCGACCGCCTGACCTCGACCTCCTCGGTGCGGAAATCGGTGTGCTTCCAGGAGATCCCGTAATCCTCCTCGTGCATGCAGATCGCATTCGGAATCGTCACGGCGTTGCCGGCGGAATCGTTCACCGTGCCGTCGAAGTAGAAGATCTCGCCCAAACAGTCGCATCCCAGCGTCAGCGGGTTCGCCGAGAAGCCCATCCCCACTTCGCCCATGTCAAAGACGTTTTTGTTCCAGTGCGTCGGCGACGTGTCGCCGTAGGGGACGACCATCTCCGACAGCGATCCGCGATAGAGGATCGGCCGCGTGACGCCGCGGTCGGTGTAGGTCACCTCGTGCAGAGTGACGCCCTCACGCGGGTTGAATCCGATGCGCAGGGACCACTTCTGCCAGGTGACGTTCCAGCCGTCGACGGTGAAGCTCGGGCCGTCGGGCTGGGTGATCTCGATCGGCTTCACATCGTCACGGAACTGCGTGAACGCCGGCCTGTTGTTGGCGTCGAACATGAACTGCTCGGAGTAGTTGCCCGCCGTCGGCGGCAGTGGCACCACCCCGTGGTCCTCGACGTCGAGCACCGTCATGGCGTCGAGGTCGAACGTGACGATCAGACCTTCGACCGGGCGGGCGTATCCGTGTTCCGACGGCGCAGACCGCATGAACGTCAGCGGCCGGCAGATCAGCGCCGAGTTGTCGTAATGGTCTGTACTGCCGTAATAACCGGCCGGCCAGGGATCGATCATCGCCAGGCTGAAGTCGGTGACGCCGCGCGCCCGCATCGCCTCCTGCCAGCGCGGGTCCTCGCGAACCTTCTCCTCGACCCCGGTCATGTGCTCGACGAGATACGACGGGAAACGGCCGGGCACCGGTGTCCAGGTCTCGATGAGACGGGCATCGAGGTTGACCACCGCCTCGTACACCATCTTGGCCGCGGCGTCGTACATCGTGACGAACGCGCACCGCGCCACGTCGGCGCCCGCGAAGGTCAGCGTCGCCGTCTTCGCAGGTTCGGCCAGATAGATCATCACGAATTTCAGTGTGGGCGTGCCGTATTCGCTGGACCGAACGATCTCGGCGGCGGCCTCGATCTCGGCACCGGTGAGCGGATCGAGCGGATAACGGCCGACTGCAGCGCCTTCGTCGGCGCGCACCCGGGTGTCCTCCATCGTCATCAGACGGTCCCTTCTGCCTTGTCCTTGTCGGTGAGGTCGAAGACGGCGAGGTGCGCCAGCGAGTCCTCCTTGGAAACCTTGTGCGCCGACCGCCGGCCGAAGACGTAGACGATCAGGCCGAGCGCGAACATGCCCAGGCTGATGCCGCCCACCCACGTCATCCAGGTCGCCGACGGCACGTCGATCCACGGGGTGACGAACGAGTAGTAGACGCCGCCGATGGTGGCCACCGTGCCCACCACGACGGTGATCCACACGCCGGCCATGCCGCCCGGGATACGCCAGAACTGTTCATTGGCATAGCGATCGGCGTACTTGCGCCGGGCGATGATCACCGGGAACAAGAAGAAGAAGCCCGACAGCAACCACACCGTGGACAGCCCGCCCTGCAGGTAGATCGTCACGTTGGCCATGCTGCTCTGCGAGTACAACCCGACCAGGATCAGCGACGAGATGACGCCCTGGATCAGGATCGCGGTCACCGGGTTACGGGTGCGCGGGTTGAGATGGGTGAACAGGCGCGGCAGGTGCCGTTCCAGACCGGAGACGAAGATCAGCCGGGAGTACGCCACCTGGTAGGTCATCAGCGCGACGATGATGATGAACGCGAGCACGATCGCGCAGACCTCCATCAGACCGGGGAAACCGGCGACGTCGAGCATGCCGATCACGCCGGTCACCGGGTCGATCTCGTCGCTGGGCAGCGCCATCATCGTGCCCAGAGTCGTGAGCAGGTAGATGCCGACCAGCGCAGCCGATCCCCACAGGATCATCTTGGGCCCGCTCTTGCGCACCGAGAGGAACTCCGCGCCCATGTTGTAGGGCGTCTCGACGCCGAGCAGATACAGCAGCACGGTGCCGTAGAGGAACCCTGCGACAGCGAAATTCGGGACGGTGGCCTCGGCCCAGCTGAACGGCGTGCCCGAGCCGTTGTTGACCGCGAAGAGCAGTCCGCAGACGAAGATCGTCACCGTCAGGACGCCGTACACCACGAAGACGATGTTCATGATCTTCTGATTGGCAGCCAATTTCGCCAGTGCGAGGCCGATCACGGTCCACAGGATGACCAGCTGCAGGATGATGCTCGTGGTCAGCCCGAGTTCGGCGTGAAAGGCCAGCAGCAGGAACTGCAGCACCACCGCCGGCGAGGACGCGGCGTTGAGGATCACCGGCACCCAGGACAGGTAACCGCCGATGAATCCCCAGGTCTCCCCCATGGTGCGGGTGGCCCAAATGTAGACGCCGCCCTGACCGGGCCACAGGTTGCCCAATTCCACGACTGCCATGCCGGCCGGAATCAGGAAGGTCAGGATGCCCAACACCCACATCGGAATGGCCGTCCAGCCGCCGGCGGCCATCACCGACGATCCGGTGACCCAGCAGATGATGAACACGTAGGCGGCGGTGAGGCCGAACGTCGTCATCACCTTGGGCAGGATCTGTTCGGGGACCAGCTCGGTGGTCATCAGCGCGTCACGCCCGGTGGGCGGCGCGGGCTCGGTCTGCGTCATAGGTTGTCTCCCAACTCAGTTGACGATCTGTCCGTCTTTCATCCGGACGACACGGCTCGCTTCGTCGGCCACCGTGGGGTCATGGGTGCTGGCGACGACGGTCACGCCCATCGTCGAGCACAGCTCGCGCAGCAGGCGCACCACGGTCTCGCCGGTGCGGTGATCCAGGTTCGCGGTCGGCTCGTCGGCGAGCACGAGCGCCGGGTTGCTGATCAACGAGCGCGCAATCGCGGTCCGCTGCTGTTCACCACCCGACATCTTGGTCGGTTGATGGTGGACCCGATGTCCGAGGCCGACGAGCTCCAGCAATTCGGTGGCGCGGCGGCGCAACGCATCTCGATCGTAGGGCTCGAACATCAGGGGCAGTTCGACGTTTTCGACCGCGGACAGGAACGGGATCAGGTTGTAGCTCTGGAAGATGAAGCCGACCTTGTCGTGCCGCAGCGCCGCGAATTGGCTCTCGGTCAGCGTCGCGGTGTCCTTGCCGGCGACGGTCACGGTGCCTTTGGTCGGCCTGTCGAGCCCGCCGATGATGTTGAGCAGCGTGGATTTTCCGCTGCCGCTGGGGCCCATCAGGCACACGAACTCACCCGGCATGACGGTGAGATCGGCGGCCATCCGCGCCTTGACGACCTCGTCGCCGAGTTTGTGCAGTTTCCAGACGTCGGAGATCTCGATGACGGGGGCGGGTGCGGTCATGTCAGCTTCCTTCGGTCAGCGAACGAATCGGCGGGCGCGAGGCCGCTTTCCACGTCGGCACGATGCTGGTGGCCAGTGCAGCCACGATGCTCACGCCGATGGCCACCGCGGCGCCGACCGCCGATCCCGCCGCCGATACGCCGGTGCCGACCACGCCGGCGATCGCCAGAACCACGCCGGTGAGCGCTGCCAGCAGTGCACCGGCGACGGCACCCACCACGGCGGCGATCACGGGTTCGACGAGCAGTGCGGCGACGACCGGCGGGCGTGGCACGCCGTTGGCGCCCAGCACGCCGAGCTCCCTGGTGCGTTGGGTGACCGTTCTCGTGGTCGCCACCGCGACCTCGGCGACGCCGACCAGGAGTACGGTCACCGCGATCAGCGTCACCGCGTGACCGATCTCGTCGGCGTGCCCGAGCACGGCTGATTGCCTGCGGATCCCGTCGCTCATTCCGAACACGAGCACCACGAGGTAGGCCCCGGTGGCGGTGGTGACGGCCGGGAGCAGCATCTCGCGGGCGCGCCGCCGCGCGGCGAGCCATCCATAGGTCAGGCCCTTGGTGATCATCGAGCACCCAGCAGCTCGACTGGGCGGTGCTGCAGCAGGCGGTGCACCGGCACCAGAGCCCCGACAATGGCCATCGCGGGCAGGAACATCGCCGTCATGGCGATGCCCTGCAGCCACGCAGTCACCGTCGCGATTCCCGGAATGACCAGCGCTACAGCGATTCCCGCAGCTGCGATGCCCAGTACGTAGGCGGCGACGAACACGACCGCCGACTCGACCAGGAAGAAGTACAGCACCTCCTCGGCCAGGCCGATGCTCGACATGATGCCGAATTCGCGGCGCCGCTCGGCGACCGACGCCAGAAACGACGACACCGCGATGACGAAGCCCAACACCAGACCGATGGTGGAGATGAGGCCGAGCGTCGAACCGGTCACCTTCCCGGAGAACAGTGCCGAGAACTTCTGCTCGAAGGTCAGCGGACCGTTCCCGCCGACGGTGTCGTAGATGAGTCCGCTGCCGTGCGGGTCAGGTTGCACAGACGGGTCGGCGGTGGTGGGCAACCCCACCTCCGCTGCGAACGTCTGCGCCAGGTCACGGCGCTTCTCCGAGCCGGCGGGAGCCGACACCACCCACCAACCCTGCTGTCCGACAACGGTTTCTGCCAACGCATCGGATACGGCGATGGATTGGCCACCACCACCGACACGGACCTGCAGATTCTGCCCGCCGATCGTGACACGGTCGCCGTCGGCCAGGCCGAGCCGCTCGGCCGCACCGGTGGCGACCGCCGCTTGTCCGTCCGCCACATCGGCAGTGCCGCGCAGGGACACCGGGTGGCCGGCCACGTCCGCCACCCCGGACAGGGTGCGGGTGGCCGCCCATCCGTCGGGGACGTCGATGTCGGGGGCCGGCCCGTTGGCGACGAGCGCCTCGACGTCGGGGTCGTAGTGCACGCCGGCGGCGGGCACCACCCACAGCGCACCCCCGGAGAGCACGTCGGTGACCGAATCCTCGCCTGTCATGGCGAAACTCGCCGATACGGTGCGCACCACGGTGACACACGCGATCGCCAAGGCGATACCGAGCACCGACAGCACGAACCGTTCGGGGCGACGCCGGATGTTGGCCAGCGCGAACCTGATGAGGCACATCACCGTGTTCTGCGAGCCGACCGGTAGCCGTTCGGAGCGCATCACCGCCGACGCATCGCCGGCCTGACTCGTCTCCACGAGACACGATGGTGGGAGCGCCACGTAACACCCAGCGCCACCGGCGGTGTCGGCGGTGTTAATACGTCAGGGGCGCCGTTACGGCGGGGTGTCGCGGACGCAACGGATTTCGTCGTCGAACTTCTCAGCTCGACATGGTCGGCCACGGTCGCGCCTGCTCGATCTCGTAGGCGAGCTCCAACAGCCGCGCTTCCCGACCCAGAGGCGCGGAGAACATCATGCCGACCGGAAGCCCGGAGGTCGATCGTGCCAACGGCAGCGAGATCGCCGGTTCGCCCGTCACGTTCTGCAGCGGCGTGAACGCCACCCAATCGATGAGTCGTTCGATGACCTGCTGGTAGTCCGCAGTCGGATCCAGGTGTCCGATTCGTGGTGTGACGTCGGCCAGTGTCGGGGTCAGCAGCAGGTCGTAGGTGGAGTGCAGCCGCGCGGTGATCCGCCGGGTGCGCGCGAGGCGGACCAACGCGGCGGGTAGGCGCGCGAGGTTGCGCGCGGCGTGCTGCTCGAGCCCCAGGGTGAGGCTGTCCAGTCGGGTGCGGTCGAACGTCTCACCGAAGGACCGCCGGCCACCGCGCACCAGCGCGAATGCGAGGAACGACCAGTACAGCAGGAAGTCGTCGGTGAACCGTCGCGGAATCGGGTTGTCCACCAGGGTGACTCGATGGCCGAGCTCTTCGAGCAGCGCGGCCGTCTGCAGTGTGAGCTCAGCGATCTCCGGTGCGGAGTCCCGCGCGATGGACTGTGTGCACACTGCGACGTGCAGCCGCGTGACGCCCGGGGTGCGGACATCGCCGACCGCGGGCAGCTTCGGATTGGCGATCACCCGTTCCATTTCCCGGTAGAACGCGGCGGTGTCACGGACCGAACGGGTGAGAACCCCGTTGTGCACGATCTGCAGCGGCATCTGACGGATATTGCGGTCCAACGGGAGCCGGCCCCTCGACGGTTTCAGGCCGACCAGGCCGTTGCACGCGGCGGGAATGCGGATCGAGCCGCCGCCGTCGTTGGCGTGCGCGATCGGGACGACACCGGCGGCGACGAACGCGCCGGAGCCCGACGACGAGGCGCCCGCCGTGTGGTCGGTGTCCCAGGGGTTGCGCACCGCCCCCAGCCGCGGATGCTCCGCCGACGCGCTGAAACCGAATTCCGACAGCTGCGTCTTCCCGAGCGGGATAAGCCCGGTGGCCAGATACGGTTTCGCGAAGTCGCCGTCGCTCGATTCGATGCGCGCGTCCCAGGCATCCGTCCCCTCGCGGGTGGGCATCCCGGCCACCGCCACGTTGTCTTTGATGAACGTGGGCACACCGTCGAAGTAACCGCCGTAGGGATGGGCCAGCCGGGCGCGGGCGCGGGCCCGGTCGAAGGCCTCGTACGCCAGACCGTTGAGCGCCGGGTTGACCGCCTCGGTCCGCGCGATCGCTGCGTCCACCAGCTCGGCCGCCGACACCTCGCCGGAGCGCAGAGCAGCCACGGCGCCGACGGCGTCCAGCGTGCCGAGCGCGTCGTCGGTGAAGGCGTCGATGCGGGTCATGGCGCGACGGTACCAGAGCGTACCGTGGCCTCCGGATGCCCTGCGGTCGTCACTCAGCGCGCTGCAGCACCGCACCCACGGTCATCGCCAGGATCTTCCAGTCCAGCCACAGCGACCAGTTCTCGATGTAGAAGTTGTCCCATTCGGCGCGGTCGGCGATCGAGGTCTGGCCGCGCAGGCCATGCACCTGGGCCCATCCGGTCATCCCCGCCTTCACCCGGTGCCGGTCGCCGTAGCGCGCGATCTGGGCGTTGAACAGGTCGACGTACTCGGGGCGCTCCGGACGCGGACCGACGAGGCTCATCTCGCCCCGGACCACGTTGATGAGCTGCGGCAGCTCGTCGAGCGAGGTAGCCCGCATGATCTTGCCGATCCGCGTGCGGCGGTCCTCCCCCTCGACCCCGCCCGGCGCACTGTCGGCGCGCCGCTGGAAGGAGGCGTCGGCGGCGTTCGGCGGCCGCATGGAGCGGAATTTGAGGCAGTCGAACACCCGTCCGTCGCGGCCCACCCGGGCCTGGCCGAAGAAGATCGGCCCGGGTGAGCTCAGCCGGACCGCCAGCATCAGGGACAGGAACAGCGGCGAGATCAGCGCCAGCCCCAGCGCCGCGCACATCCGGTCCGAGAAGTGCTTGACCGCGAACTGCCAGCTGCGCGGGTCGGTGCTCGGCACCGAGATCAGCGGCAGCCCACCGATGTGGTCGATGGTGGCGTGCACCCCGATGGTGTCGAAGATCCGCGGGACGATCCACACCGCCATCCCGTGCCGATGCGCCACCTTGACCGCCGCGGTGATGGCGTCATCCCGGGTGCGGGAGAACGCCACGATGAGACATCGGGCATTGGTGGCGGCGATCGCCTGCTCGAGGTTGTCCAGCTTGCCCAGATACGGGATGGTCGACGGCTTGTCCCGATCCAGCCCCATCGAGGGCAGGTCGTCGTCGATCAGTCCGATGGGCCGCAGCCCGTAGTTCGGGGTGACCTCCAGGCGCTCGACCACCTTCGCGGCGATTCTGCCGTTGCCGACGATCAGCGTCGGCGCGATCATCTTGTCGCGGCGGAACATGCGGCTCCGGACGGTGGCCCACACGAGGCGCCCGAGCGGGATCAGCACCGCAGCGCACACCCACACCTGGACGACGGCCATGCTTCGTGACCCCTCGATGTGGGGGTTGAGAACCAGGCCGGTCAGCAGCAGCATCGACGCCACGGCGGTGAGGGATTCCACTTTCGGCAGCTCGTCGAGGAACGAGCGATTCAGGGACCGCCGGTACAGACCTCGAATGGCGAACAGCGCGACCACGGTGGGCGTGAAGAACCACATCATCCACGTCGGCGGCAGCAGCTGATGCCGATAGTTGGCGACCGTCATCCCGATCGCGACGGCGAGGGATCCCATGGTCAGATCGATCGTCACCGAAATGGCGGTCGCCCACGCTTTGCGGCGACGGGCGGGCATCGTTTCGGCCAGCAGCGGCGACTCGAACTGGCGCGTTCCGGCGTCGGCCTTTGCCGTTGGTGGAGCGTCAATCACACCGGTCATTGCTGACCTCCCCCGATTACGGTCCGCTCCACGAGAAGAGATTAACTCTCACGCCGCCTCTAGGACGACATTTGGCCGCAACGTCAGCTCTTAGTCGACCTCGACAACTGTTCAGAAAGATTTGCTGGAGCACGTCAGTCGCCAACTGGGCAAAAGAGGGGAGGCCACACTCGCCGTCACCCGCGAGGGACGGAGCACGCTCTTATTGTCGTACACGGCATTTTTGGACTCATTTTTGCGATCGTGGCAAAGACGGGGCGTGGTTCCGGCGATTGCCCTCGCTCACGCGATCAGGTGACGGAATGTCACCACATCCGGCCACAACGCACTCGGCCCCCGGAACACAGTGTTCCGGGGGCCGAGCGGTGGTGCTGGGGTCAGGCCTGACCGACCTCGAAGCGGACGAACCGCGTCACGGTCACGCCGGCCTCGTCGAGCAGAGCCTTGACGGTCTTCTTGTTGTCGGACACCGACGGCTGATCGAGCAGCACGACGTCCTTGTAGAAGCCGGTGACGCGACCCTCGACGATCTTGGGCAGCGCCTGCTCGGGCTTGTTCTCGTTGCGGGCCGTCTCCTCGGCGATACGACGCTCGTTGGCGACGATGTCCTCGGGCACGTCCTCGCGGGTGAGGTACTTCGCCTTCAGCGCGGCGATCTGGAGTGCGACCGCGTGCGCAGCGGACTTGTCGTCACCGGTGTACTCGACGAGCACACCGACGGCCGGCGGGAGGTCGGCCGCGCGCTTGTGCAGGTAGGTCTCCACCTGACCGTCGAAGTAGGCGACGCGGCGCAGTTCGAGCTTCTCGCCGATCTTCGCCGACAGATCGGCGATGACCTGCTCGACCGTGGTGTCACCGGCCTTGGCGGCCTTGAGCGCGTCGACGTCGGTCGCCTTGGCTGCAGCGGCGGCGGCCACGATCTGGTCGGCCGCGGCCTGGAACTCGGCGTTCTTGGCGACGAAGTCGGTCTCGGAGTTGAGCTCGATCAGCGCACCGTCCTTGGCGGCCACCAGACCTTCGGCGGTCGCACGCTCAGCGCGCTTGCCGACGTCCTTGGCGCCCTTGATGCGCAGCAGCTCCACGGCCTTGTCGAAGTCGCCCTCGGCGTCGACGAGTGCGTTCTTGCTGTCCATCATTCCGGCGCCGGTCAGCTCCCGCAGGCGCTTGACGTCGGCAGCGGTGTAGTTAGCCATTGATGTGTTCCTAGGGATTCTGTGCGGGGGTGGGTTCTGTCTGGATGTCGGCCTCGGGCGTACCGGGCGCGGCACCGGCCGCGGTCGGCGATGCCGTGGCGCCGGCGAGCAGCTCCTGCTCCCATTCGGCGAGCGGCTCGGCGGCGACGCCGTCCTGGCCGGCCTCGGTCTTGCCGGCACCCGAGCGGGCCTGCAGGCCCTCGGCGACCGCGGAGGCGACCACCTTGGTGAGCAGCGCGGCCGAGCGGATCGCGTCATCGTTGCCCGGGATCGGGTAGTCGACGAGGTCGGGATCGCAGTTGGTGTCCAGGATCGCGATGATCGGGATGTTCAGCTTGCGCGCCTCGGCGACCGCCAGGTGCTCCTTGTTGGTGTCGACGACCCAGATCGCCGACGGCACCTTCTGCATGTCGCGGATACCGCCGAGCGAGCGCTCGAGCTTGTTCTTCTCGCGGGTCAGCATCAGGATTTCCTTCTTGGTGCGACCCTCGAAGCCACCGGTCTGCTCCATCGCCTCGAGTTCCTTGAGGCGCTGCAGACGCTTGTGGACGGTGGAGAAGTTGGTGAGCATGCCGCCGAGCCAGCGCTGGTTCACATACGGCATGCCGACACGGGTCGCCTCTTCGGCGATCGATTCCTGCGCCTGCTTCTTGGTGCCGACGAACATGATGGAGCCACCGTGGGCCACGGTCTCCTTCACGAACTCGTAGGCCTTGTCGATGTAGGTCAGCGTCTGCTGCAGATCGATGATGTAGATGCCATTGCGGTCGGTGAAGATGAACCGCTTCATCTTGGGGTTCCAGCGCCGGGTCTGGTGCCCGAAGTGGGTGCCGCTGTCGAGCAGCTGCTTCATGGTCACAACAGCCATGGTTGTTCCGTACCTTCAGTTGTCGGTTGTCGTCCGGCATCGGGTGAGCCGGACCCTGGCGACTGCTTCGATGCCGGACCCGAGTCATCGGGACCGCCCGGCATGCAGGTGACGAACCGCGGGGGGTTCGTGCAGACGCGCGAAGTCAGCCCGCGCAAGCGAGCTGCGGTGGAAAGTTTACACGCCGCACAGGGGTGCTTTGACCACCGCGAGACCACCGCGACCAGCCATCCCCAGCCGCTGAACCGGGCCTGGTACGGCAGGCCGCGGCGCGGTGCACTGGCCCGATGCGCGTGCTGGCGGCTCTCCTGCTGTGCTCCGTGGCGGCGGCAGTGTCTCCCCTGGTGCCCGCGGCGGCCGACATCACCCGGCTGGAGTGGCCGTTGCGGCCGCGCCCGCCGGTGGTCCGGGCGTTCGACGCCCCGGAGCGGAACTGGCAGCGCGGTCACCGCGGCGTCGATCTCGCCGGGTCAGCAGGCCAGGCCGTGCATGCCGCGGCGGAAGGCACGGTCGTGTTCGCGGGGGAACTCGCAGGCCGGCCGGTGGTGTCGATCGCGCACCCAGGTGGGCTGCGCACCAGCTACGAGCCGGTGCAGGCCACAGTGCGAACAGGGCAGCTGGTCAGCGCCGGCACCGTGCTCGGCACGCTGCAGGCGGGCCACGCGGGATGCGCCGCGCCGGCGTGCCTGCACTGGGGTGCGATGTGGGGTCCGGCGGCGCGCGCCGACTACGTCGACCCGGTCGCGCTCGTCGTGACGACGCCGATCCGCCTCAAACCGCTGCGCTGACTCTCAGGCGCGCGGGTGCGCCTGGTCGTGGACCGCCCGCAGCCGGGCGACGGTGACGTGGGTGTAGAGCTGGGTGGTGGCCAGCGTGGAGTGACCGAGCAGTTCCTGCACGACGCGCAGGTCGGCTCCGCCTTCGAGCAGGTGGGTTGCCGCGCTGTGCCGGAGCCCGTGGGGGCCGATGTCGGGGGCGCCGCTGACGGCGGCCATCGTCTGGTGGACGACGGTGCGGGCCTGGCGAGGGTCGAGGCGACCGCCGCGGGCGCCGAGTAGCAGGGCAGGACCCGATGCGGACGTCGCCAGCGCCGGGCGCCCATCGCGCAGCCAGGACATCAGCGCGGTCTGCGCGGGGCGCCCGTAGGGAACGGTGCGCTGCTTGTTTCCCTTGCCGAGCACCCGCAGCACCTGCCGGGAGGTGTCGACGTCGTCGATGTCGAGCCCGCACAGCTCGCTGACGCGTATCCCGGTGGCGTAGAGCATCTCGACGATGAGCCGGTCACGCAGGGCGAGGGGGTCGCCCTGTTCGGCGCCGGAGCTGGCGGCGTCCATCGCGTCGACGGCCTGGTCCTGGCGCAGCACCGACGGCAGCGTGCGGCGCGCCTTGGGGGCCTGCAACCGGACCGAGGGGTCCTCGTCGAGCAGGCCGCGGCGGGCCGCCCACGCGGTGAAGGTCTTGACCGCGGACGCGCGACGGGCCAGCGTCGTCCGCGCCGCCCCCGCCGACGCCTGCGCGGCCAGCCACGACCGCAGCACCGGCAGCGTCAGCGCACGCAGACCCGCGTCGGGGTGCCGCCGGGACAGGAAGTCGAACAACGAACGCAGGTCACCCAGGTAGGCGCGCCGGGTGTGCTCGGAGCGACCACGTTCCAGCGCGAGGTAGGTGTCGAACTCCTCGAGAATGGCCTCCACGCAGGTCACGGTGACATCGCGGGGGCGTTGGCTCTACCGGACGCGCCGCAATGTGTCCGGAGTGAGATCTGCCAGGCTGCGATAACCGTCGACGGCCATGGTGAGGTCGGTCTCGGCCAGCAGCGAGCGCAGCACGTGCACCAACCCCTCCTCCCCGCCGATGGCCAGGCCATAGGCGTAGGGCCTGCCGACCCCGACGGCGGTGGCTCCCAGCGCGAGTGCTTTGACGATGTCGGTGCCGCTGCGGATGCCCGAGTCGAACAGGACGGGCAGGCCGTCGGCGGCGGCGACGACATCGGGCAGGCAGTCGATCGCGGGCAGCCCGCCGTTGGCTTGGCGGCCGCCGTGGGTCGAGCAGTAGATGCCGTCGACGCCGCCGTCTTTGGCGCGGCGCACGTCATCGGGATGGCAGATGCCTTTGAGGATCAACGGCAGATCGGTCAGCGATCGCAGCCAGGGCAGGTCGTCCCACGTCAACGGGTTGCCGAAGAGGCCGACCCACTTGAGCACAGCGGCTTGCATGTTCTCCTCGGGCGGCTGGGCCAGACCGGCCCGGAACACCGGGTCACTCATGTAGTTGGCCAGGCAGCGGCCGCGCAATTGCGGGAAGTTCGACGTGGACAGGTCACGGGGCCGCCAGCCGGGAATCCAGGTGTCGAGGGTGACGATGATCGCCTTGTATCCGGCCTTCTCGGCGCGCTGGACCAGGCTGGCCGCCAGCTCGCGGTCCGTCGGGGTGTACAGCTGGAAGAAGCCGGGAGTGTCGCCGAACTCGGCGGCGACGTCTTCGAGGGGATCTTCGGTGAGCGTCGACACCGCCATCGGGACTCCGGTGCGTGCGGCGGCCCGGGCGGCCGCGAGATCGCCGTGCCCGTCCTGGGCGCAGATGCCGATGACGCCGACGGGCGCCATGAACAGCGGCGACGGCAGGCTCAGTCCGAACAGGTCGACAGAGAGGTCGCGCTCGGTCGCGCCGACCAGCATGCGTGGCATGAGACCCCAGCCATCGAAAGCCGTGCGGTTGGCCCGCTGGGTGTTCTCGTCACCGGCGCCGCCGGCGACGTAGGACCAGATCGACGGCGGCATGGCGACTTCGGCTTTGGCTTCCCAGCCGGCGTAGTCCATGGGCAGGCTCGGCTGCACGCCTGAGAGGCCCTGCAGATAGATCTCGTACTGGTAGTTGCCGAAGGTCATGGGCCCCACCCTGCCATCGGCGCCCGGAACTGATCGGCTGTTTCGTCACCCGGCCTCTGCGGCGGCCAGTTCGCGCTTCCACTCACGGAAGGTCTCCTCGGTGCGGCCGCGGCGCCAGTACCCGGAGATCGACGACGCCCACCTGGCGTCGATGCCGCGTTCCTTGCGGATGTAGGGCCGGAGGTTGTGCATCACGGCCTGCGCTTCACCGTGGATGAACACCTGGACCTGGCCCGGCAGCCAGGGGGCTTCCTTGACGGCGGTGATCAGCGGAGCGTGGTCGCCGGCCTGGTCCTCGAGCACGAGGTCGGCGCGCCCGCCGCGGTAGACCCAGCGGATGTCGACGCCCTCGGGCGCGGTCAGTTCGACCATGTCCTCGGGGCCGGCGACCTCGATGATGGCTTGGCCAATCGCATTGTCGGGCAACGCTTCCAATGCTGCGGCGATGGCCGGCAAGCCCGCTTCGTCGCCGGCGAACAGGTACCAGTCGGCGGCCGGATCGGGAGCGTAGGCGCCGCTGGGCCCCATCACGAACAGGCGCTGACCGGGCTGTGCGTTGGCCGCCCAGGGACCCGCGACGCCGTGTTCGCCGTGCACGACGAAGTCGACGGCGATCTGGCGCCGCTCGGCGTCGACGCGGCGCACCGTGTAGGTCCGCACGGTCGGCCGCTGCTCGGGCGGAAGTGCGGAGAAGCTGTCCAGCGTCAATGGCTGGTCGAGCGCGTCGCCGTCCACCTCGTCGTCGACGAAGACGAGTTTGACGTAGGCGTCGGTGTAGTCGTTCGGCGTGAACGTATCGAAACCGTTGCCGCCGAGGACGACTCGCACGATGTGGGGACTGACCTGCTCGGTCCGCACCACCTCGAAGGTGTGCACCGGACGTCCTGCCACCTGACCGCCTTCCGTGTCGATGTCGTGCGCCGGCTGGCGCGCACCCCATCGACTATACGAGCGGAGCCGGCGGTGCAGTGGCGTTCGTCCGCTGGATAACAGAGCACTCGCTCTGTTATGGTGTCGCCATGCCGCGGCCTCGGGTGCACGACCCGGACTCCGTGCTCGACGCCGTCGAGCGCCTGGCCGCCCGGTCGGGGCCCGAAGCGGTCTCGATCCGGGCAATCAGCTCCGCGGTCGGCATGTCCAATGGAGCGCTGTATCACACGTTTTCGTCGCGCAATGAACTGATGGCGCAGGCATGGCTGCGGGCCGGCCGACGGTTTCTGGCGGTGCAGACGACGCTTGTCGACAGCGCGCTGCAGCCCGGAGCCGGCGGGTCCGAGCCCAGGGTGGACGCGGTGGTCGCCGCCGCGGACGCACCGATCGCGTTCGCCGAGCGCCACCCCGACTCCGCTGCAGTGCTGCTACGGGTGAACCGTGATGAGCTGCTGGCGGGCCCCCTGTCGGACGCGATCGCTGACGCCCTGCGTCTGCTCGACACCGAGCTCATCGCGTTGATGGTGCGCCTGGCCGACGCGATGTGGAACCGCAGGGACGCGGCTGCCGTCGACGTGATCACAGCCTGCATCGTCGACCTGCCGACGGCTTTGGTGCTGAGCCGCGATCGACGCGACAAGCCCACAGCGCGTGAGCATGTGCGGGCCGCCGTGCGCGCAGTGCTGACCGTTCCCCCACCCGAATACCGACGAGAAGGACGACCATGAGCGTGACCATCACTGTCGACGGCAGCATCGCGATCCTCGATCTGGGCGACGGCGAAAACCGTTTCTCCCCAACATTTCTGGACGACATCGATGGGGCCATCGATCGAGCGCTGGCTGATGGCGCCCAGGCCCTGGTCACGAGCGCGGGCGCGAAGTTCTACTCGAATGGGCTGGACCTCGACTGGCTGGGTTCCCACAGCGATCAGGGGCCGTGGTACATCGCGCGGGTTCACGGCCTGCTGTCGCGCATCCTCACGCTGGAGGTGCCCACCGCGGCGGCCGTCGTCGGCCATGCGTTCGGCGCCGGCGCGATGCTGGCGCTGGCGCACGACTTCCGGGTGATGCGGGCCGACCGTGGGTTCTTCTGCCTGCCGGAGGTCGACATTCGCATCCCGTTCCATCCCGGCATGGCGGCGCTGATCCAGGCCAAGCTGACGCCGGCGGCGGCCGTCGCGTCGATGACGACAGGACGCCGTTTCGGCGGCGCGGACGCTCACGCCTATGGGATCGTCGACGCCACTGCCGCCGAGGGCGAAGTCGTCAGCGCCACAGTGGAGCTGCTCCGTCCACTGGTGGGCAAGGACCGCGGAACGCTTGGAGCGATCAAGAACACGATGTTCGGCTCCGTGGCGGACGCACTCGGTCAGGTGTGATCGCCGCCGTCATGTGAGTGTTCGTCGGGCCACCACCGCGCCGCGGCGACGTCGACGATCCCGCGCCGCAACGGCGTGCCCTCGTGGTGCCACTGCGTCTGGGCTTCGATCATCAGGTGCGGCGGCAGCGTCCCGTTGGCGCGAACGACTCGCCACCAGGTCACCGCTGCGCCGTCGCGCGCCATCACCCCGCCCACGCCGCGAGGCCCGCCCCGTTGCAGGTACTCGGCGATGTCGCCGTAGGTCATCACGCGACCTGCCGGGATGCGGTCGACGACCTCCAGGACGGCAGCGGCGAACTGCTCGTGAGCGTCACCCACGAGCGAAGCGTACGTTCGTGTCCGACCTCAGGGGTGCGTCACAGGCCGGGCAGGCAGTTGATCAGCGGGATGCACGGCGGTGGCGGGGGCGGCGGCGGACCCGGCGGATTGCCCGAGATCATCACGGGCTTTGTGTCCGGTGAGTTGGGATCGAAGTAGAACGTGTGGCAGCGGGACAAATCCCACCCGGCGACCGGCGTCATCCCGGATGCGGGGCACCAGATCTGACCACACTGGCCGAACGCGTTACAGGCCGGCATGCCCTCGGGTGGAGCGCACTCCGGCGTCGTCGCTTCGCCGGGCGAGCAGTTCGAATCGGCCTGCGCTGCAGGAGCGCTCATCGTTCCCGCAAGTCCGAGCGCAGCAAAGCTCAATCCTCCGGAAAGAACCGCCGCGGAAGCGACTCTTGTGAATATTCGCCGTGTCATGGGCATTTCCTTCCGAGCTCCGCCTCGTTCTGACATGCACCGAGTGTCGACGGGGCAGGGCGCTACCGATCCCAACTTTTGTGGCCGGCTTCGGCCGCGTTACCCCCATGGTCACCAAAACCCGCGGCGCCGTCAGGACAATCGGCGAATGTGCGGACCAAAACGCACGTTGGTGACAACGAAGCGTCTGCCCGTAGCCGCTGCGTCGATAGGGACCGCGGGACGGATCAACCGCCGCCGCAACCCCCTCCGCCACAACCTCCTCCGCCGCAGCCGCCTCCGCCACCGCAGCCGCCTCCGCCGCCGAAATCCCCGCTACCGAAATCGCCTCCGCCGCCGTTCCCACCAACAGCCCAGTATCCGGCCGCGCCTGACGTTCCTGCCGCCCAATACCTCGCTTGGCCGCCTTTCCTGGCCGCCTGCCAGGCTTTCAGGTCGCGGAGGCTCTGCCCACAGTCATCCCACGGATCCCGGACGGTTCTGCGGCGCACTCGAATGATCGCGGCAATCGCGACGATTGTCGCCAGTACAACTCCGACCACCACGATCGCGGCCATCATGCGATCAGGCTACGCCGGATCGATCACGCCGCATAGAGTGGCATCGTGCGGGGCAGGCACGCCGATTTAATCGAACGAGCACATGCTGCGGCGGCGAGCGTAGAGCTTCCCTCAGCCGTCTTCAAGACGTGCCCGTGGCAGCCGCGGGCACTCATCGACACCGGTCTGCGGCAGTGGCTTCGCTGCTGCGCACCGGCGCTTCGCGACGGTCAGGTGATCGGCATGCCTTCGCGGGCGGTGGACGAAGCGTGGCATGGCTTCATCCTGTGCACAGCCCGATATTCCGCATTCTGTGCCACCGCGTACGGCCGCTATCTCCACCACCATCCCGACGGCGCCGCACCCGCCGATGTCGCCGGCGCCAGGGATTCCCTCGACGATCAACTCGGTAGGACGGTTGTCGCGTGGTCACTGGTGGCCACGCCTGACGAGCTCTGCGTGCTGTGGGATCTCGACGCCATCGTGGGAGTTGACAACCCCTGGGGCATCGATCCCGACAGAGTCGCCGCTATCCAGACCTCCATGGCGAGACTCATCGCCGACGGCAGACGCAGAGCCTCGCCCGCGATCCGCGGTGACCATTGATCGGTGTGCCCCGGCGCTCGTCAGCATTCAGAAGAGTTGTGGCGTGCCACCTTCCACTCACCATCCTGCTGAGTGACCAATCCGCGGATGTCGAGCATGGTCAACTGTCCGATCACGTCGGTCTCGGGCATACCGGCGGCAACGGCGATCTGGTCAATCGATCGCGACCCTCGACCCGGCAACGCCTCGTACACCGCGAGTTCCTCCTCGCTGAGCCCGTCCACCTCGCTGCGCGGTCGCGGTTGCTCGGCCGCGAACTCGCCGTAGTTGCCGACCAACTCGACGATTTCCTCGGCCCGAGTGACGAGGTGCGCCTTCTCTTCGTTCTTGAGCAGCTCATGACAGCCCACCGACGCCGCCGAGGTGATCGGTCCCGGAACCGCACAGATATTGCGGCCCAGCGCTTTCGCCCACGCCGCGGTGTTGGCCGCCCCACTGCGAATCCCCGCCTCGACCACGACGGTCGCCCCCGACAGTGCAGCGATCAGCCGGTTACGGGCCAGGAAGTGTCGCCGACACGGCCGGCTACCGGGCGGATACTCGCTGACCACCACACCGTGACGGGCCACCCGATGCAACAGCGCCGAATGCCCGGACGGGTACGGCACATCCACGCCGGAAGCCACCACCGCCACCGTCACCCCGTCGCACGACAGCGTCGCCCGGTGCGCAGCCCCGTCGATGCCGTATGCCCCGCCCGACACCACAGCCACGTCACGCTCCACCAGGCCGGCCGCCAGATCCGCGGCCGCGAATTCGCCGTAGTCACTCGCCGCTCGAGTGCCGACCAGCGCCGCGGCCCGCGAGGCGACGTCGACCAACGACGCAGGACCCACCACCCACAGCGCCAGCGGCGCATACCCCTGTGGTCTCTTGGCTGTGTCCACCCCGTCAAAGCTGCCGAACGCCGTGGCCGGCCAATCCTCGTCGACCGGAGTCACCAACCGCCCGCCGAGACGATCCAGCACCTCCAGATCGTGGCGCGCACAGTCGATTCCGTGACGCGCCTCGGTCGCGGCCAGCAACTTGGCATCCGGCAGATCCCGGCGACGCACCCGCTCGGCAGCCTCCAGCACGCCAACCGTCTTCACCAGCACAGCGATCCGCGGATTCGGCGCCTCGGCCACCCGGCACAGATACGCCCACGCCCGCCGCTCGTCCTCGGTCATGACCTCTCCCCCACCTGCCGATAGGACAACGCCGCGACAACATGCTCACGCGTCGGCGACACCCCACCCGCCAAATCACAGAGCGTCCACGCGACCCGCAGCGTGCGATCCATTCCCCGAATGCTCAGCAACCCGCGGTCGACAGCAGTCTTCAAAGGCTTCATCGCCTCCACCCCGAGACGGAACTTCCGACGCAGCAGAGAGCCGCTCACATCGGCGTTGGTGCTGACACCGTGCGGACGCCACCGTTCCTGCGCCGCTGCCCGGGCGGCCCACACTCGTTCCCGCACAGCAGCCGTCGACTCGCCGGCGTCGTCAGCGAACGTCCCAGCCCGCGACGCGTGCATCTCGACACGCAGGTCCACCCGGTCCAGCAGCGGACCCGACAGCCTGCTGCGATAGCGGCGCCGGTCGACCGACGCGCACACGCAGTCGCGAGGATCGGGCGGGGCGCACGGACACAAATTGGCCGCCAGGACGAGTTGGAACCGACACGGGTAACTCGCCACACCCTCCCGCCGGGCCAAGCGAATCACGCCGTCTTCCAACGGTGTTCGTAACGCCTCGAGAGCGGCGCTGTTGATCTCGGCGAATTCGTCGAGGAACAGCACGCCGCGGTGTGCCCGGCTGACAGCGCCTGGCCGCGCCATCCCCGAACCGCCGCCCACGAGCGCGGCCACGCTGGACGTGTGGTGTGGCGCGACGAACGGAGGCCGGGTGATCAACGGCGCATCGCCAGTCAGCAGGCCGGCGACCGAGTGGATGGCGGTGACTTCGAGCGCATCGGGTTGCGACAGCGGCGGCAGCAGCCCGGGCAGCCGTTGCGCGAGCATCGTCTTGCCCACCCCCGGCGGACCTGTCATCACCAAGTTGTGGCCACCCGCCGCGGCCACCTCGACGGCCCGGCGCGCCTGTGGTTGGCCGACGACGTCGGCGAGGTCGATCGACACCTCCGGCGCCTGATCGGGATGGTCGATGCGCGCCCGCAAGTCACCCTTGCCGGCCAGCCACGCGTGCAGCTGGCCCAGCGTGCCAACACCCCACACGTCGACGCCGTCGATCAGGCTCGCCTCCGCCAGGTTCTCCACCGGGACGACCACCGTCGGCCAGCCGTGGCGCTGCGCAGCCAGCACGGCGGGCAGCACCCCTTTGACCGGCCGCACGCGACCGTCGAGCGCCAACTCCCCCAGCAGGACGGCCTTCTCCAACTTCGGCCACGCCTTCTTGCCCTCGGCCGCGAGCACTGCTGTGGCCAGGGCCAAGTCGTAGACCGACCCCATCTTCGGCAGGGTCGCCGGTGACAGCGCCAGCGTCAGCCGGGTCTGCGGCCAGCTGAAGCCGCAGTTGTTGATCGCCGCGCGCACCCGATCCCGTGACTCCTGCAGCGCAGCGTCGGCCAGGCCCACGAGATGCACCCCGGGCAGACCGTTGGAGATGTCGGCCTCGATCTCGACGATGTGGCCCTCGACCCCGCGCACCGCCACCGAGAACGCCCGCCCGAGAGCCATCACCCCACCCCCTGCAGGTGCGTGATCTCCGGGGTGCGGGACCTGCCCACCATGACCGCGATGACGTCGATGCGCACCTGCGACCAGCTCCCGTCGCGGTCCGCCAACCACAGCCCCGCCAGCCGCCGAAGACGCCGCAGCTTCGGCCGTGTCACGGCAGCCAGCGCCCCGCCGAACTGCTCGCTGGTCCGCGTCTTGACCTCGACGAACACCAGCGTCCGCGCGTCCTCGGCGGCGGCCACCACATCCAATTCCCCGTACCGGCACCGCCAGTTACGGTCCAGGATCTCCCACCCGAGCCCGCGCAGGTGGTCCACTGCGAGCTGTTCTCCCAGCGCCCCGATCTCGGCGCGACTGTATGTCTTCGTCATGCCGCCACCCTGGCGCCGGACGCCGACAGACTCGGCCCTGACGGGACCGTTCATCCCCAGAGCCGAATCCATCCACAGACCGGTTTCGGCAGCGTCAAAACCGGGGAAACGGGAGCCATCGTCGGACCCGGAGGATCCCCATGACCACCAGACCTGCGAACGGTTCACTGCACGGCGTCGCACACCGCGCGATCGGCAATGACGCCTTCGAAAAGCTCGCCCGCGCCGGGTTCGCCGCCAGCGGCGTGCTGCATCTGCTGGTCGCGTTCATCATTGCGCAACTGGCGTTCACCGGAGCCGGCGGAAACGCCGACCAGTCCGGCGCGCTGGCCACACTGGCCGCTCAGCCCTTCGGCAAGATCGTGCTGTGGGTCGCCGCGGCGGGCCTCGTCGCACTCGGCCTGTGGCGCGTCGCCGAAGCGATCATGGGAGCCAAGCCGCGCGAGGGGGCTGGACGCAAGGATGACAACCCAGCCTGGAAGCGCGGCAAGTCGCTCGCCCTGGCCATCGTCAACTTCGCGATAGCGTTCTCAGCCGCCAAGTTCGCGATGGGCAGCGGGCAGTCGAGCAGTCAGCAGAACTCGGGCATGTCAGCCCAGCTGATGCAGTCGGGCGGGGGCAAGTTGCTGCTCATCGCGATCGGCATCGGGGTGATCGCCGTCGGCGGCTACCACGTCTACAAAGGCGCCTCGGAGAAGTTCCTCGAGGAGTTGACGGTCTCGGGCGGACGCCTGGTCACTGCCACCGGCGTCGCCGGCTACGTCGCCAAGGGCCTGGTGCTCGGCGGCGCCGGTGTCCTCGTCGTCATCGCGACGCTGCAGGCCGACCCGGCCAAGGCCAGCGGTCTCGACGCCGCGGTGAAAACGCTGGGCCAGGCTCCATTCGGCAAGTTCCTGCTGATCCTGGCCGCCCTCGGGATCGCCGCGTTCGGCGCCTACAGCTTCATACGGGCCAAGTACAACCGCATGTGACTTAGGTAAGGTCGCCCTTATGCGGCCGCTGATCGACCACCTGCGTCGATTCGCAGACCGCATGGCCGTCCTGACAGACACCGCCGAGCTGACGTACCGGCAACTCGCCGACCGGGTCGAGGCGTGCGCGTCCACGCTGGGGGAACGCCGCGCGCTCGTCCTGCTCGAGTGCGCCAACGACGTCGAGACGCTGACCGTGTATCTGGCGGCACTTTGCGCCGGTCACGTCGTGCTGCCGGTGCCGGCCGGCGGTGACACCGCCGCGCTGACGGCCACCTACCAGCCCGACGTCATCGTCGATAGCACCGGCGTCCGCCATCTCGCCACCTGCGGCCACGTGCTGCATCCGGATCTGATGCTGCTCATGTCGACCTCCGGTAGCACGGGATCCCCCAAACTCGTGCGGCTCTCCCGCACCAACGTCGTCTCCAACGCGCGAGCCATCGCCGACTACCTCGGCATCGTCGAGACAGACCGGGCCGCAACGACGTTGCCGATGTCGTACTGCTACGGCCTTTCGGTGGTGCACAGCCATCTCCTCGTCGGCGCGGCCCTGATCCTCACCGACCACTCGGTGTCGGAGCAACCGTTCTGGGATCTGTTCGTCCGGCATCGCGGCACCACCTTCGCCGGCGTCCCCTACACGTTCGAACTCCTCGACCGCGTCGGCTTTCCGCACATGAACCTGCCGCACCTGCGCTACGTCACCCAAGCCGGTGGACCGATGCCGCCGGACCGCGTGCGGCGCTACGCCACCCTCGGGCAGCGTCGCGGCTGGGAGCTCGTCGTGATGTACGGCGCGACCGAGGCGACCGCCCGAATGGCCTATTTACCACCGCATCTCGCACAGTCCTACCCGCACGCGATCGGTGTCCCGATCCCGGGTGCGAGCTTGACCCTCGAACCGCTGGACGGGTGGCCGGACGACGACGCCGGCGAACTCGTGTTCCGCGGCCCGAACGTGATGATGGGCTACGCCGAGCGCATCGAAGACCTGGCGGCCGGCCCCACCCTGCAGGAGTTGCGGACGGGCGACGTGGCCCGCCGATGCGGGCCCGGGCTCTTCGAGATCGTGGGCAGGACAAGTCGATTCGCGAAGATGTTCGGACTGCGCATCGACCTGCAGCGGCTCGAGCGGACGCTGGCCGACCACGACGTGACGGCCCTGTGCACGGATTCCGGTGAACGCCTGGTGGTCGTCGCCGAGGGGCCGCACGACCCAGACGATGTGCGACGAATCATCACCCAGGCAGCCGACGTTCCGCTGAGCGCGGTCGACGCCGTCACCGTGCCCGAGTTGCCGCTGCTGCCGTCCGGCAAGCCCGACTACCAGACGGCGCGCACCCTGGTCGCACCCCGCACAGAAATCGACGACGACTTGACCGGCGTCTTTGCCGACGTCCTGCACCTCGACCCCGCCGAAGTGACCGACGACGCCACTTTCGTCGACCTCGGCGGCAACTCACTGACGTACGTGACGATGTCGGTGCGACTGGAGCGGATACTCGGTCACCTACCCGCGGACTGGCCACGGCTACCCATCCGCGACCTCCGGCACCGTCCCGAACGGCGGCAGCGGTGGTGGCGCTCGTGGGGTAGCACCGTGGAAACCAGTGTGACGCTGCGCGCGCTGGCCATCATCCTGGTCGTCGCCTCGCACGCCGAGCTGTTCGAGATGTGGGGCGGTGCGCACATCCTGCTCGGCGTCGCCGGTTACAACTTCGCCCGGTTCTGCCTGACCCCGCTACCGCGCCGCCGGCGGGTTCGGCACCTGGGCGCGACCATCGGCTGGATCGCGCTGCCCGCCATCGCCTGGGTCGCGATCGCCCTCGTCTTGACCGACGACTATCACGCCTCGAACCTGTTGTTGGCCAACAAGTTCCTCGGCCCGCACGACAGCATGACGGCTGGGCGGCTGTGGTTCGTCGAAGTGCTGGTGTGGACGTTGGCGGCGCTGGCCCTGCTGGTGTGGCTACCTCTGGCCGATCGGGCGGAACGGAGGTTCCCCTTCGCGTTCGCGGCGGTGTTCCTCGCTGTCGGCATGGCATTGCGCTACGACCTGCCCGGCATCGGACTCGGCCGGGACGCGTGGTTCACGATGCTCGCGTTCTGGTTCTTCGCCGCCGGCTGGGCGGCGGCCAAGGCGAGCACGAACCTGCAGCGTCTCGCCGTCACAGTGGTGCTGATCGTCGGCGTGCACGGCTACTTCGGCAACACCGTGCGGGAGCTTCTCGTGACCGCGGGTCTGGTGCTGCTGATCTGGCTACCCGGTGTGCGCTGTCCGGCCGTGGTGGCCGTCGCCGCGGGCGCCATCGCCGAAGCGTCGCTCTACATCTACCTCACGCACTTTCAGGTCTATCCGGTGTTCGGCACCCACAAGCTCTACGGCGTGATCGCCTCGATCGTGATCGGCATCGCAGTCACCGCGGTGATCACCCAGGTGCGCCATCGCTGGCGAAACCACCGCGTCACGAAGCAGGGTCTGGGGCGGGCTCCCGCTCTGCGATGAGACCCTCCTGCGTCAGCGTGGCGGCGATCGCGCCGTCACGGCGGATCAGCGATGCCGTCACGACACCCCGCCCGCGGGCCCCTGCCGGGGAACGACATTCGAGCAGGTTCCACTCGTCGGCGCGCAGCTCGCGGTGAAACCAGATCGACGAATCGGTGGTTCCGCTGCGGTGGGTGCGTGACCGCATCGAGTACCCGTGGACCTGCAGCGCCGGGTCGATCAGGTACACGTCGGTGACATAGGCCGCGACCAGCGTGTGCAGCAGCGGATCGTCACCGAGTTCGACGTCTGCGCGCCACCACACCCGACGCACGAACCGCTCGCCGGCCCCGTCGTCGACGATCCTGATGTCGAGTTCGTCGAGCGGCATGGACGGTGCGGGGCCCGCAGGTCCGGTGCGCGGCAACGTGTCCGGCGCTGAACCGGTGTCAACGCCGACGTCCAACCTGCCGTGCTCCGGGCCGGGAAGCGCCGCCGCGAACGACACCGTCGCCGTCGTCAGCAGCCGCCCGTCCTGGGTGGCGTCCACGCGGCGCGAGGCCGCCGTGCGGCCGTCGAACACGCGATGTACCCGGTAGTCCACCGGCGCGCCGGCGTCTCCACCACGCAGGAACTGCAGATGCATCGCGGTGGGTGCCTTGGCGATCTCGACGGTGCGCGCCGCGGCCGCCAGGCTCTGAGCGACCAATTGACCGCCATACGCGCGTTTTCCGTCCGGCCCGCTCGCCCGTCCACGCCACACGTCGTCATCGAGGGGGCTGACGTCGAGCAGGTCCAGCAGGCGGCTCACGCGACGGCTCCCGCCGCTCGCAGGGCGTCGATCCGCTCCGCGTCGAACCCCAGCCAGTCACCGAGCACGGTCGTCGTGTCGTCGCCGAGCGCCGGCGCGACATCCGGTGGCGGATACCGACCGTCGATCGCCATCGGCACTCCGGTGGCGGCGTACCGTCCGATGCGGGGTTGGTCGAGGACGGTGAACAGTGGGTTGGCGGTGACGCGCTCGGAGGCGGCCGTCTCCGCGAACGTCCGGTAGCGCTCCCACAGTACCGACGTGCCCGCCAGCGCAGCCGTGATCTCGTCTCCGGTGTGACGGGCGAACCAGCCGGCGAACAGTGCGCTCAACGCCTCCCGGTGGGTGTAGCGCTCCCCCTCCTCGGTGAAGTCAGCACCCAGTGAATGAGCAAGTGCCGCAACGTCATCAGCTGTCTCGGTCAGAGCGGTGAGGTCGCGGAAGTGCCGGTTGGTCAACGCCACGACCATGAACACCGAGCCGTCGCTGCCCGTGAAGTCCCGACCGTAGGTGCCGTACACGGCATTACCGATCCGGGCCCGCGACGTGCCGCTGACCATTGCTTCGGTGAGCAGACTCAGGTTGCTGGCCGTGGCCAGCGCGACGTTCTCCAGTGGGATCGTGACGTGTTGCCCCTCACCGGTGGCGTCGCGGTGGCGCAGCGCGGTCACGACCGCCAGCGCGGCGTAGAGCCCACAGCTGACATCCCATGCCGGCAGCACGTGGTTGACGGGGGTTCCCGAATCCACAGCGCCGGTGACGAGTGGAAAACCGACACCGGCATTGACCGTGTAATCGACACCCGTGCCGCCGTCCGCACGCCCGGAGACCTCCACCTGGATGAGGTCGGGTCGCCGCTCGCGCAGGGTTTGATGGGCGTGCCAGGGCCGACCGGTGGCATTGGTGAGGAACACCCCGCTGTCGGCGATCAGCTGGGTCACGACGTCTTGTCCCGCGGCGGAGCGCATGTCGACGGCGAGCGACTGCTTGCCTTTGTTCAGGCCCGCCCAGTAGATGCTCTCGCCCGCGTCGGTCAGCGGCCAGCGGTGGTAGTCGGCCGCACCGCCGATCGGATCGATCCTCACCACCTGAGCCCCGAGCTGCGCCAACGTCATTCCGGCCAACGGCACCGCGACGAAGCTGGAGATCTCGACGATCCGCACCCCGGCGAGCGGGCGGTCAGCTGTGACAGTCACGGCGCCAAGTGTAGGGAGCGCTCAGATCAGCTCGATCGCCTCGGCGATCGAGGGCAATACCCGGCTGGGCCGGAAGGGGTAGCGTTCGACGTCCTCGATCGTCGTCGAGCCGGTGAGCACCAGGATGGTCTCCAGTCCCGCCTCGATTCCGGCGACGACGTCGGTGTCCATCCGGTCCCCGACCATCACCGTGTTCTCCGAGTGCGCCTCGATCTGATTCAGGGCGCTGCGGAACATCATCGGGTTCGGTTTCCCGACGAAGTAGGGCTCCCGGCCGGTGGCCTTGGTGATCATCGCGGCCACGGATCCCGTGGCCGGCAACGGGCCCTCGGCCGACGGACCGCTGACGTCGGGGTTGGTCGCGATGAACCGCGCGCCGCCCAGGATGAGCCGCACCGCTTTGGTGATCGCTTCGAACGAGTACGTGCGGGTTTCGCCGAGCACGACGAAGTCGGGCTCGACGTCGGTCATCGTGTACCCGGCTTCGTGCAGAGCGGTGGTCAGCCCGGCCTCCCCGATGACGTAGGCCGAGCCACCGGGCAGCTGGTCGGCCAGGAAGGTGGCGGTGGCCAGCGCGGAGGTCCAGATAGCAGCCTCGGGCACGGTCAGGCCGGAGCGGGCCAGCCGAGCCGCGAGGTCGCGCGGGGTGAAGATCGAGTTGTTGGTCAGCACGAGGAAAGGTCGGTCACGGTCGGCGAGTGTCTGGAGGAATTCCGCGGCCCCGGGGAGCGCGTGCTCCTCCCGGACCAGGACGCCATCCATGTCGGTCAGCCAACACTGCGGTGTGGAGCGCATACGGTCAGTCTGTCAGGTGCCAGCGACCGGTGGCGAGGGCTCAGCGGCGTCGGCGTCCCAGGCGCGGCAGCACCGTGACCAGGTCGCGGTAGGTACCCGCATCGAGCACCGCGGGCCAGGTGCTGCGACCGCCGTGCCGCTCCCCCTCGAGCCGATTGCCCAACCACCGCAGGCTCATCGGCACCGCGAACGGGTACAGCATCAAGTGCTCGGCCAGCGGATCGCGGTGATAGCGCACCGTCGCGCCGCCCTCGGTGTAGTGACGCACCAGACCGTCGACATCACCGACGTCGACGATGCGGTCGTGCACACCCTGGATCACCAGGACCGGCATGCTCGGAATCGCCTGGCCGAGACGCGTCATGTCGAAGATGTAGCGCAACTCGGGCAGCGCGAACAGTTCGTCGAAGGTGAGGTCGACGTAGTCGGAGATGTCCTTGTTGCGCAGCCGGTGGATGGCCGAGCCTGTCGACATGTCCTCGATCTCGCGTAGCAGCGCCTTGCCCTCGGTGGTCGCATGCTTGTCGACCACTGCGCGCGCCTCCGGGAACACGTGCACCAGCGAGGCGATCATCAGGGCGGCCAGACCGGCCCACCGTGTCGAGTTCAGTCGTCGCGCAACGTTTTCGGGATCGACGACGGGCGAGCCCATCACAGCGCCGACCACGTCGAGTTCGGGGGCGTAGTCCGCCGCCGCCTCGGCGGCCCATCCGGTGGCGAGCCCGCCGCCCGAGTATCCCCACATCGCCATGCGGGCATCGGGCGACAACCCGAGTGCCTCGTGTGAGACAGCAGCCCGGAGACCGTCGAGCACGCGGAAGCCCGCTTCGTAGGGGGCGCCCCACATACCCTGCAGTCCTTCGTGATCGGGGATGGAGACCGCCCACCCGCGCGCGAGTGCCGCTGCGACGAACAGGAACTCGGCCTGCACCGACGCCCCGACCAGCTGCGAACCGAGGCGCAGCGCGTAGGACGGGAAGCAGCGCGCAGCCACGGCATCGATGGCGCATTGATAGGACAGCACCGGACAGGTGCGCGGGTCCCGGCCCTTCGGCACCACGACCGTGGTCACGGCTGCCTCGGGCCGGCCGTGCGCATCGGTGCTGCGGTACATCAGCTGGGTCGCCGCGCCGCGCCGGATTCGCCCGAAGAACGCCAACTGGACGCGTCGCGACCGCAGGACGGTGCCCGGCTGCAGGTCCTCGAGGCCCGCCGGCGGGTCGTAGAAGGGGTCCTCACCTGGTTGGGGCACCGACGACGTCGGGACCGTTCGGTCTGGTGCTGCGTCCTGCCCGGCGTCCACGCTTGCGCTGTCCCTACTCCGGAAGCCGCAGCTCCGGCTTGTCGACCTCTTCGATGTTGACGTCTTTGAAGGTGATCACCCGCACCTGTTTGACGAAGCGCGCGGGCCGGTACATGTCCCACACCCAGGCATCGCCGAGGCGCAGCTCGAAATAGACCTCACCGTCGGCGTTGCGGGGCACCATCTCGACGCTGTTGGCCAGGTAGAACCGTCGCTCCGTTTCCACGACGTAGCTGAACTGCCCGACGATGTCCTTGTACTCACGGTAGAGCGAGAGCTCCATCTCGGTTTCGTACTTCTCGAGATCTTCGGCACTCATCGGCTCAGCTGTCCTTCGCGTAGGTCATACAACTCCCGAGTCCACTGAACCCAGTGAACTCATCCTGTCAAAATCGTCTCGGCCATCATCGTCGACCTGCCCATTGGGTTCCCCGACGACGAGGCGTCTCACATTGATGAACGAATAGCGGTGCTGCGCCGACGGCCCCAGCCGCGCCAGCGCCGCCCCGTGGGCCCGCGTGCTGTACCCCTTGTGCTCGGCGAAACCGTAGCCGGGATGCTCGTCTTCCATCGCGACCATCAGCCGGTCGCGGCTGACTTTGGCCAGCACGCTGGCCGCCGCGATGCACGCGGCCGCGGCATCCCCACCGATCACCGGGAGCGACGGCGTCGGCAGTCCCGGCACCCGGAAACCGTCGCTCAACACGTACCCAGGACGCACCGGCAGGCCGGCCACCGCCCGTCGCATCCCCTCGATGTTCGCCACGTGCACGCCGCGGCGGTCGACCTCGATGGACTCGATGAACACCACGTGGTACGCCAGCGCATACCGCTTGATCAGCGGGAAGAGCCGCTCACGCTCGGCCTCGCCGAGCTTCTTCGAATCGTCGAGCGCAGCGAGGCTCTCCATGCGGTTGGGCCCGAGCACGCAGGCCGCCACCACCAACGGGCCTGCGCATGCGCCTCGGCCCACCTCGTCCACGCCGGCCACCGGACCGAGCCCGGCCCGGTACAGCGCCGATTCCAAGGTGCGCAGACCAGACGACCTGCGGATCACCATTCTCGGAGGCCACGCCGGCACTGTCGAGCCTCCTGCTAGCTCTGCGGATTCACCGAGCTCACGCCGCCCCACCGCGACGGCGGCCAGGCGATGAAGCGAGCCTTGCCGATCACGTTGCCGACCGGGATGGTGCCCGCCACCGGATCGCCGGTGCACAGCAGACCTCGCTGCACGTCGGCCGGCTCATTCGAGCAGTGCGCGCGTGAATCCGCCGAGTGGGTACGGTTGTCGCCCATCACCCACAGCCTGCCCTCGGGTACCTTCACCGGCCCGAACTCGTTGCCCAGGCAGGGGTACACCGCCGGGTCGGCGTTCATGGTGGTCGGATCGAGGTAGGGCTCGTCGAGCTTCTTGCCGTCCACAGTCAGGCCCGTGGTCACCCGGCATTCGACGGTTTGTCCACCGACCGCGATGATGCGCTTCACCAAGTCGTTCTCATCCGGCGGGACGAAACCGATGAACGAGAGTGCGTTCTGCACGGTGCGGATCGCCGGATTGTCAGAGCGGATCGACTGATAGCCGATGCTCCAGTTGGGCGGGCCCTTGAAGACGATGACGTCACCGGGCTCCGGTTCGGAGAACCGGTAGGTGAGCTTGTCGACCATGATGCGGTCGCCGACGCACCCGTTGCAGCCGTGCAGAGTCGGCTCCATCGATTCGGACGGGATCAGGTAGGGCCGCGCGATGAACGTCAGCATGACGTAGTAGAGGACCACCGCGACGGTGATCAGGATCGCCGCTTCGCGCAGCGCTCCGCGCTTCTTCTTCTCCGGCTTGTCCTCGGCGGACTCCGGGGGATCGAGCGTCTCGTCGGCGGACGGGTCGTCGGTCTCGGGGGTGTCCCTGGGTCCGGTCACGAGATCAGCGTAGCCAGGGCCGGCTCGGAGCCGCGGCTAGCACGGTCCGGTGAAGCGGTGTCAGCGCTTCTCCTTGATCTTCGCCTTCTTGCCGCGCAGTTCGCGCAGGTAGTAGAGCTTGGCCCGGCGCACGTCACCGCGGGTGACGACGTCGATGTGGTCGATGTTGGGGGAATGCACGGGGAAGGTGCGCTCCACGCCGACGCCGTAGCTCTCCTTGCGGACGGTGAACGTCTCGCGGACGCCGCCGCCCTGGCGCCGGATCACAGCACCCTTGAAGACCTGGATGCGCTCCTTGGAGCCCTCGATGACCTTCACGTGGACGTTGATGGTGTCACCGGGACCGAAATCCGGGACATCGTCGCGCAGCGACGTCTGGTCGACGAAATCCAGCGTGTTCATCGGTCACACTTCCTCGGTGTCGGCGGCTGCTGGCGGCGTCGCGGTGACGCGCTCAGAGCCTGGTGGTTCGGGCGTCTGGGGCCTGTCGTGCAGCGGGGCCACGGAGTACCGGCCGTGCACAGACAACTGCCCAATTGTGCCAGACGGAGCCCCGATCTCCGAAATCGGCGTCACGGGCGGTGGGCGGGCAGACGACGGGCGGTGGGCGGGCCGGTGACAAGCAAGTGACGCAGCCCCGGGGGCGGCTTGCCATCCAATGCCCAGCGGCTACACAGCCGTTACCCTGGACGGCACGGGTGTGCCGAGCGCCGGCCCGTTCCAGGCATCAGGATAGGGCCACTTCAGGAGGACGAGCGATGCGACCGCGGCCGTGGCGGTTGGCCAAGACCGCAGTTGGCCTGGGCGTGGTGACCGTCGCCTTGGGTGGCTGTCAGGCCGAGGTGTACGGCTCGAGGGCGCACCCCGACGGTCCGCAACTGACGGTGATCGCTCCGGCGGGCGCCGACGAAGCGATTCCAGAGCAGCCCGCGGGTCAACCCGCCGCTGCGTTCCGCGGTCTCGCCGACCGGGAGCGGCAGGCGACTGCCACCGCGGCCGCCGACGGGGCCGACATCAGCGCCGCGGTGCTGGACCGCAACACCGGCGAACTCGTGACCAACGGCAACGACCGTCCGATGGCGATCGCCTCGGTGGTGAAACTGTTCATCGCCGACGACCTTCTGCTGCAGGTGGCCAAGGGGCAGACCACGCTGTCGGCAGATGACCGCGACCTGCTCGACATCATGCTGCGGTCCTCCGATGACAGCGCGGCCGAGGTGTTCTGGAACCGCAGCGGCGGCAGCGCGATCATCAACCGCGTGGTGGCCCGGTATGGCCTCACCTCGACGCGGCCTCCCACCAACGGGCGGTGGTTCAACACCATGAGCACGGCCACCGATCTGGTGCGCTACTACGACAAGCTGCTCGCCGGGACCGGCGGGCTGCCCGGCGAACAGGCGAGCGTCATCCTGTCGAACCTCGCCGCATCGACGCCCACCGCTCCCGACGGCATGGTGCCCGGCGGGGTCTACCCCCAGCGATTCGGCATTCCCGAAGGGCTGCCCGGCGACCGGGTCGCCGTCAAGCAGGGCTGGATGTGTTGCGTGAATTCGAACTGGATGCATCTGTCCACCGGCGTGATCGGCCCCGACCGGCGCTACGTGATGGCCATCGGCTCGATGCAGTCCAGTGATGCCGCCACCGCCCGCAAGACCATCACCGATGCGGTCCGGATGATGTTCCCGGACGGCCGGATATGACCCACCCTAGGAGAAACATGCAGAGCCGGTTCCCGCGTCGCTTCGCCGTGACCGCATCCGTGGCGTGCGCCGCCGTGGTGGTCGCCGCCGGCTGTCAGTCGAACCCCACCGAACCCGTGCGGACCCAGTCGTCTGCGGTGGCACCCCAGAGCAACTCGGTCCCGCTCCCGGCCGCTCCCCCAGCGCCACCGTCGGCTGGACTCGGTGGTCTCGACACCCGCATGCAGCAGGCCACCGCTGACGCGTCGTCGACCGGTGCCGACATCAGGGCCGTCGTGATGGATCGCACCACAGGGCAGGTGGTGTCCAACGGAGATGAGAAGGCGTTTCCGATTGCCTCTGTGGTGAAGTTGTTCATCGCCGACGACCTGCTGCTGCAGGTGGCACAGGGGAAGACGACCCTGTCGCCGGGTGACCGTCAGCGCCTCGACATCATGCTTCGCTCTTCCGATGACAGTGCCGCACAGACCTTTTGGGACCGCAGCGGCGGCAACGCGATCATCGGGCGCGTGGTGGCGCGTTACGGGTTGACCGGTACCACCGCGCCCTACAACGGACATTGGGACGTCACGCAGAGCACCGCGCGTGACCTGGTGCAGTACTACGCCAAACTGCTCGACGGCAGCGGTGGGTTACCTCGCGAGCAGGCCGATGTGATCCTCGGCGACCTCGCGCAGTCCACTCCCACCGGCACCGACGGATATCCGCAACGGTTCGGCATCCCCGAGGGCCTCTACGCCGAGCCGGTGGCCGTCAAGCAGGGCTGGTTCTGCTGCTGGAACGGCGGCAACCAACTCCATGTGTCGACCGGCGTGATCGGGGCCGACCGGCGATACATCATGGCCATCGGCTCGCTCGATCCGACCAGTGAGGCCGGCGCACGCTCCGACATGACGCAGGCCGTCAAGACGATGTTCCCCGGCGGCAGGATCTAGAACGGGCGGGTTCTGCGAAACCGCCTGTCAGGTCAGGAGATCGGGCCGGCGATCGCGAGTGCGCTCGAGCCCCTGCTCTCGCCGCCACGCGGCGATGCGCGCGTGATCGCCGGACCGCAGCACCTCGGGCACCTCGAGACCGCGCCATGTCGCAGGCCGGGTGTAGCTCGGCCCTTCGAGGAGTCCGCCGACCGACTCGGAATGCGAGTCGTCGCGGTGGGACTCGGGATTGCCGAGCACCTCGGGCAGTAGCCGCAGGACCGCCTCGATCATCACCACGGCCGCCGATTCCCCGCCGGGCAGCACGTAATCCCCGATCGACACCTCCTCGACCCGCATCCGTCGGGCCGCGTCGTCCATCACGCGCTGGTCGATGCCCTCGTATCGGCCGCACGCGAAGACGAGATGCTTCTCAGCCGTCCAGCGCTGGGCACTCTTCTGCGTGAACAGCCGACCGGCCGGGCTGGGGACCACGAGAAGAGTTTCGGCAGAACAGATCTCGTCGAGAGCCTCCCCCCACACGGGGGCTCGCATCACCATGCCCGGTCCACCGCCGTAGGGGGCGTCGTCGACCGAGCGGTGGACGTCGTGAGTCCACTGACGCAGGTCGTGCACCGCCAACTTCACGATGCCCGCGTCGATCGCCCGCCCGGGCAGCGATTGCCTCAGCGGATCGAGAAACTGCGGAAAGATCGAGACCACGTCGATGCGCATGCCGGTTCTCCGTCAGTCACTCAGGTCGAGAAGACCCTCGGGCGGGTCGATCACCACGGAATCTTCGGACAGCGACACCGACACGACGATCGCCGACACGAACGGCACGAGCACCTCGCGGCCGTCGTCACGCGTCACTGACAGCAATTCGCCTGCGGCGGTGTGCAACACCTCGGCGATCCTGCCGACGACGATGCCGTCGGCGGTCGAGACGGTGAGCCCTTCGAGCTGGTGGTCGTAGAACTCGTCGGGGTCGTCGATCGGCGGCAGAGATGCCGCATCGACGAGGAACAACGTGCCACGCAGCGCGTCGGCGGCGTCGCGGTCACAGACACCGTCAAGCCGGATGAGGAGCCGATCCCCGTGACTGCGCACCGACTCGACCTGATAGTCGCGCTCGGCTCCCCCACGCGGCGCACGGCCGCGCAGGGTGGCGCCGGGGACGAACCGGCCTTCCGGGTCGTCGGTGCGCACGTCGACGGCGATCTCGCCGGTCACGCCGTGCGCCTTGACCACGCGCCCGACAACCAGGTCCATCTACTGGTCGGTGTCCACCACGTCGACGCGGATTCCGCGGCCGCCGATGCCGGCCACCAGGGTGCGCAGCGCGGTCGCGGTGCGGCCGCCCCGGCCGATGACCTTGCCCAGGTCATCGGGGTGCACGTGCACCTCGACGGTGCGCCCGCGGCGGTTGGTCACCATGTCGACACGAACATCGTCGGGGTTGTCGACGATGCCGCGCACCAGGTGCTCGACAGCGTCGACGACGACTGAACTCACGGTGTCGCTCAGCTTTCAGTGGCGCCGGCGACGGTGGCGTCCTCGCCCTCGGCCGCGGCCTCGGACTTGTCGGCCGATCCGGACGGATCAGCGGTGGCCTCGATGTCGGAGGCCTCCTTCTTGGCGGCCGGCGCCTTCTTCTTCTTCGGCGTGGTGGCGTCGGTGGACGGGCCACCCTCGGCCTCGGCGAGCGCGGCGTTGAACAGGTCGAGCTTGGACGGCTTGGGCTCCTTGAGCTTCAGCGTGCCCTCGGCGCCCGGCAGACCCTTGAACTTCTGCCAGTCACCGGTGATCTTGAGCAGCGAGAGCACAGGCTCGGTCGGCTGAGCGCCCACACCCAGCCAGTACTGGGCGCGCTCGGAGTCGACCTCGATGAGGCTCGGGTCTTCCTTGGGGTGGTACCGGCCGATCACCTCGATCGCGCGACCGTCGCGGCGGGTGCGCGCGTCGGCGACGATGATGCGGTACTGGGGATTGCGGATCTTGCCCATCCGGGTGAGCTTGATCTTGACAGCCATGAACTACTCCTACTGAGGTGCCACGCTGCAATTCGGCGATACAGGCGGGTTGCCTGATCCGGTTTTGCCTTACGTGTGTGACCGCCGCGGGGCCAGAGTCCCGGGCAGACAGCCGCTCATTGTGCCAGAGAGCAGGCGCCCAGCAGAAATCGTCACAGCAGCTTGTCGAAGCACTTCTCCTCGACGCGCTTGCTCATCCGCCACCCCTGCTCGGTACGGACGAACTCGTCGACGTACCAGATCCCGACGAAATAGACCTGACCGGCATCGCCGCCCATGACCATGGGGTTGAAGCAGATCGCGCGTGAGGTCGCGGTGTCGCCGTCCACGCGGATGTCGACGTTGCCCAGCATGTGGTAGTAGATCGGGAAGTTCGGCAGCACCTCCTTCAACCACGCCTTGACCTCGGGAAAGCGGCCCTCGATACCGCCGGCGACGCTGTAGTCGATGTACGCGTCGGGCGTGAACACGTCATCCAGATCGTCGAAGCGTTTCTGGTCGATCGCGGTCGAATAGTCGACCAGCAACTGCTGGATCTCCAGCCGGTCGGAGATCTCCTCGAGGCTCAGCATCCTTCGATTGAACACGATCGCGACATCCCGTTAGGCTCGGCCGCCATGAAGAGGCTTCTCGCTGCTCTGGCGGTGCTCGTAGGCGTGATCGGCGGCGTGACGGCTCCCCATGCCGGCGCGACGCCGGTGGCCGGGGTGAGCCAGCCAGCCGGCAGTGTGCCGATCCCGGTGGGCCCCGCCGAGGCGTGGATCGTGGCCGACATGGACACCGGCGCGGTGCTCGCAGGACGCGAGGAGAACAACCGGTTCGCGCCGGCCAGCACGATCAAGGTGCTGCTGGCGCTCACCGTGCTCGACGAGCTGCCGCTGGACGCGACGATCGTCGCCAACGAGGCCGACACCGCGGTCGAATGCAACTGCGCGGGCGTCACGCCGGGGATGACCTACACCACGCGCCAGCTGCTGGAGGCGCTTCTGCTCGTGTCGGGCAACGACGCCGCGAACACGTTGGCCACGATGCTGGGCGGCCGCGACGTGACGGCGGCGAAGATGAACGCCAAGGCGGTCGCGGTCGGCGCGCTGGGCACTGACGCTGGTTCCGCGTCGGGTATCGACGGCCCCGGCATCTCGGTCTGGTCCACCCCGCACGATCTGGCGGTGATCTTCCGCGCCGCGATGGCCAACCCGGTGTTCGCCCAGATCACCTCGCAGCCCACCGCGGTTTTCCCCACCCGCACCGGCGACGTCGTCTTGGTCAACCAGGACGAGCTGCTGCACCGCTACCCGGGCACCTTCGGTGGCAAGACCGGCTACACCGATCTGGCGCAGAAGACGTTCGTCGGCGGCGCCGAACGCGGCGGACGGCACCTGGTCGTGGCGCTGATGCACGGACTGGTCCACGAGGGCGGGCCGACCTACTGGGATCAGGCTGCCGCACTCCTCGATTGGGGTTTCGCGCTCGGCCCGAACGCGGGCATCGGCGCGCTGTAGAGCGATTTCGGCGTGCTCGTCGTCGATTACCACGCCGAAATCGCTATCCGACGGTGATCGAAACGAGTCCGGGAGCGGTTAGCGTCAGCCCTCGTGCGGCGTGGATTCGCTGGGCTGGCGTGCGCCCTCGGTACGACGGTGGCCGTGGTGACGACGATGCTGCCCGCCACCCCCGCTGCCGCGCAGCCCAGTGCTGAACCCGCTGCGGCGCAGGCTCTTCCACAGGGCCCGGCGCAGGCGTGGCTGGTCGCCGATCTGGACACGGGGCGCGTGCTGGCCAGTCGCGACCCGTACGGCCGCTATGCGCCCGCCAGCACGATCAAGCCCCTGCTCGCGATGGTGGTGCTCGATCGCCTGCGTCCGGACAACTTCGCGCGGGCCAACTCCTCCCATGACGACGTCGAGTGCTCCTGTGTGGGAATCGAACCCGGCCAGGTCTACACCACCGCGCAGTTGCTCTCGGCGCTGCTGATGGTGTCGGGCAACGACGCGGCGAACATGCTCGCCGACATGCTCGGCGGCCAGCAGGCCGCGGTGGCAGCGATGAATCGCAAAGCCGCGCTCGTCGGCGCACGCAGCACCAAGGCATCGTCCCCGTCAGGGCTCGACGGACCGGGCTGGGAGTCGGTGACGTCGCCGCACGATCTCGCGGTGATTCTGCGTGCGGCACTGAAGTATCCGCTCATCGCGACGATCATGCGCTCGCCGACAGCGCCGTTCCCGGGCAAGACGCTGCACAACCAGAACGAACTGCTGAGCCGCTACCCCGGAGATCTGGCCGGCAAGACCGGGTTCACCAACCTCGCCCGCAAGACCTACGTCGGAGCCGCCCAGCGGGGTGCCAAACGACTGGTGGTTGTCCAGATGTACGGCACCGGCGACCTCTATGGCCAGGCCATCGACCTGTTCGACTACGGCTTCACCCAGCCCTGAGCGTCACGCGTCCTCGACCTCGGCGAACGCCCGCACCGGGAACGTGCCGAAACCCTCGATCGCCGGCGGGGCCGCGGTGAACCGGGCACCACGCTGTGGCAACGCACCCAGATTGGTGAGGTGCTCGACAACGTGCACACCGGCCCCCAGCAGCATCGTGTGGGCCGGACGGGTCCCGCCCGACTCGGTGTCATCGATGTTCACGGAGTCGATCCCGACCAACACGGCTCCCGCGTCGATCAGGTACTGCGCCGCCTCCCCGCGCAGGAACGGCGCCCCGGACCCGTAGGCCGGTGTCCCGAAATGCCGGTCCCAGCCGGTGTGCAGTAGTACGGCCGCGCCGCGGACATCACGGCCGGCGAGGTCGTCGACGGTGATCGCCCGGTCGTGTTCCGGCGCGAGGTGAATCACCTCGGCCGGGAGCCCGACGAGCGTCGACAGGTCCAGACCCGCCAGGTCGGCCCCATCGCCGTAGCGGTGGAACGGTGAATCGAGGTAAGTGCCCGTGTTGCCGATCATCGTGATGATGTCCATCGCGAATTCTGTTCCTGCCGCGTACTTCTCGCGAGAATCTTCGCGTGTCAGATACGGACTGATGACCGGAGCGGGCAACCCGGGATAGGTGATGAGGCCGGCCCGGATCGGATGGCTCAGGTCGACGATGCGGCGTGTGGACAGCGCGACATCCTAGGCCCCACCGTCGCAGACTCGGCCGCGGACGGCTCACTCGCGGGAGGGACATCCCCATCGCAGGCTCCCGCCAACTAAGGTCGCCCTAACTCGCGCCGCGCAGTGCGGCGCCCCTACCGAGGGAGCGTCGTTGGCCGACCAGCTGATCATCGGATTCGGCACCGACATGGGCAACGCCGAGGACGCCGCGATGACGTGTGCGGAGGCGTGCCAGGCTGCCGGTTTCGCAGTCGAGGCCAGAGAACTCAACCAGATCGGTGTCGACGAGTTGCGCGCCGCGACCCACTTCCTGGCGGTCACCTCCACCTTCGGCGACGGCGAGTTCCCCGACAATGCCGCGCTGTTCTGGAATGCGCTCACCGCGCAGAACATCTCACTGGATCATCTGAATTTCGCTGTACTCGCCTTGGGCGACATCGGTTACGACTTGTTTTGCAACGCCGGCCGATTGCTCGACGAGCGGCTCGAGGCACTCGGCGCCACCCGTTTGACCGAACGCATCGACATCGACGGTCCCTACGAGCGTGCCGCTGCCGCGTGGACCACCGACGTCGTCACGCTGATCGCGGCCGCACTGGCCGAGCCTGCCGCGCCCGCGCCTGGCGCCGAACCCGCCGGCCGCGAGCGACACCACCCCGTCGCAACCAGATGTACGGTCAATCGGTTGCTCAGCGGGGCGGATTCCGAGCGGGAAGTCCGCCACTACGAGATCGACCTGACCGGCTCCGGCATCACCTACCGCGCGGGCGATTCGCTGGCGGTACACGCCACCAACGATCCAGCGCTGGTCGACGCGCTACTCGCCCAGTTGGGCGCCCAGCCCGATCACGTCGCGGCCGGCCACGACGAGCCACTGGGCACGCTGCTCACCGAACACCTCGAGATCCGCGTCCCCTCCCGCGCCCTGCAGGACCTGGTCGGCGCCCGCACCCGCAACGCTTCGGCCGCGGCAGCGTTACGCACACGCGCGGCGTCGTGGTGCTACGGCAAAGACGTACTGGACCTGGTACGGCTGGCTGATCTGGGCGTCGCAGAGGTGGTGGAAACCCTGCGCCCCTTGCAGTTTCGCGACTACTCGATCGCGTCGAGCCCACTGATGTACCCCGACAGTGTCCATCTGACCGTTGCCACCGTGCGGTACACCTGCGGTGACCGACGCCACGGCGGTGTCGCGTCCACCTTCCTGGCCGACCGCGGCGAGAACGTCACGGTCCAGTTGCGCCCCAATCACAGCTTCCGCCTGCCGGATCCGGCCGTGCCGATCATCATGGTCGGGCCGGGCACCGGTATCGCACCGTTCCGTGGCTTCCTGCAAGAACGTCAGGCCACGGGTGCGTCGGGCCCATCGTGGCTGTTCTTCGGTGACCGTCACCGGGCCACCCACTACCTCTACGGCGAGGAACTCGACGCGTTCGCCCGCGCAGGAACGTTGTCGCGCCTCGACCTCGCGTTCTCACGGGACAGCGAGACGAAGACGTATGTGCAGCACCGCATGTGCGAGCGCGGCGCCGACCTGTTCGCGTGGCTGCGCGACGGCGCACACCTCTACGTGTGCGGCGACGCCGACCGGATGGCACGCGGCGTCGACGCCGCGCTGCGCGAGATCGTCGCCGTCCACGGCAGGCTGGACGCGGCGGCCGCGGATGCGTTCGTCGCCGATCTGATCACCTCGCACCGCTACGTGCGCGATGTGTACTAGCTGAAGACCCTGCCGCGCAGGATCACCCGGTCGGGCGCCGCGAGCACTGCGGCACCGGCGCGGGGATCGTCGGTGTAGCAGACGACGTCCGCCGATGCGCCATGCTCGAGGCCGGGCCTACGCAACCATTCCCGGGCGTCCCAGCACGCGGCACCCAGCGCCTCGGTCGGGGTCATCCCGATGCCGGTGAGTGCCTCCACTTCTTCGGCGATGCGGCCGTGCGCGACAGCGCTGCCCGCATCCGAGCCCGCGTAGATCGGCACACCCGCTTCCCTCGCGGCGGCGATCCGCTCGCCGCACGTCGCATAGAGGGCGCGCATGTGGCGCTGATAGCGCGGATACTTGTGGGCCGCAGCGGCGATGTCCGGGAAGTTCTCGATGTTGATCAGCGTCGGCACCAGCGCGGTGCCGTACTCGACCATCAGGTCGATGGTGTCCTCGGTGAGCCCGGTGCCGTGCTCGATGCAATCGATGCCGGCGCGGATCAGGCCGGGCAGCGCATCCTCGCTGAACACGTGCGCGGTCACCCGGGCGCCGTGGGCATGCGCGGCGTCGATCGCCGCCTCCAGGACGCCGTCGGACCACAGCGGTGCCAGATCGCCGGTATCGCGGTCGATCCAGTCGCCCACGATCTTGACCCAACCGTCGCCACGCCGCGCCTGCTCGGCCACCGCCTGCGGCAGCTGGTCCTCGTCGGCGAGTTCGGCGGCGAAGCCCCGCTGATAGCGCTTGGGCCTGGCGATGTGACGCCCGGCCCTGATGATGCGTGGCAGATCATCGTGGTCGTCGAGAACCCTTGTGTCCGTGGGCGACCCGGCATCACGCAAGAGCAGAGCGCCCACCTCGCGCTCGACCTGGGCCTGCTCGATCGCCTCGTCCAGCGGGATCTCACCGTCAGGTCCGAGACCGACGTGGCAGTGGGCGTCGACCAGGCCGGGCAGAACCCAGCCTCCATCGAACACCGTCTCGGCGGCCGCCACGGGGTCCGCCGAGAGGCGCCCGTCGACCACCCACCACTCGACGGGTTCTCCGTCGGGCAGCCCACGCCCGCGGACGTGCAGCGCCCCGCTGGCCATCAGTTCTTGGGGAACTTCAGCTTCGACAGGTCGATGTCGGCGAGCCCCGGCGGCAGTTCGTCGAGCCCCTTGGGCATGTTGGACAGGTCCGGGAACCCGGCGGGCAGGCCGGCGCCGAGCGGGTTGCGCGGCGGCGTCGGGCCCCTGTTCGTCTGGCGGCCCTTCTTCTTGCCCGCCTGCTTGTTCTTGCCCTTGGCTGCTTTGCGCGTGTTTTTGCGGCCGAACGGCATTCCCATCTGTCCGGCCATCTGCGACATCATCTTGCGCGCCTCGAAGAAGCGGTCCACCAGCTGATTGACCTCGGCGACCGTCACGCCGGAGCCGTTCGCGATACGCAACCGTCGGGAGGCGTTGATGATCTTCGGGTCGGCGCGCTCGGCCGGTGTCATGCCGCGGATGATCGCCTGCACCCGGTCGAGCTGACTGTCGTCGACGGCGGCCAGCGCGTCCTTCATCTGTCCGGCGCCGGGCAGCATGCCGAGCAGATTGCCGATCGGACCCATCTTGCGGATCATCAGCATCTGCTCGAGGAAGTCCTCGAGGGTCAGCTCACCGCTGCCGATCTTGGCCGCGGTCGCTTCGGCCTGCTGGGCGTCGAAAACCTGCTCGGCCTGCTCGATGAGCGTGAGCACGTCGCCCATGCCCAGGATGCGGCTGGCCATCCGGTCGGGATGGAAGACGTCGAAGTCCTCGAGCTTCTCCCCTGCCGAGGCGAACAGGATCGGTACGCCGGTCACCTCGCGCACCGACAGCGCCGCGCCGCCGCGGGCGTCACCGTCGAGTTTGGTGAGCACGACGCCGGTGAACCCGACGCCCTCGCGGAACGCGTCGGCGGTGGTGACGGCGTCCTGACCGATCATCGCGTCGAGGACGAACAGGATCTCGTCGGGCTGCACCGCGTCGCGGATCGCGGCGGCCTGCCCCATCAGCTCCTCGTCGATGCCCAACCGGCCGGCGGTGTCGACGATGACGACGTCGTAGTGCTTGGACTTGGCCTCGGCCAGACCGGCGGCCGCCACGGCCACCGGATCGGCGGTGCCCTTGACCTCGGCGGCGCCGGGCGCGGTGCCCGGATGCGGGGCGAACACGCCGACCCCGGCCCGCTCTCCGACGATCTGCAGCTGGTTGACCGCACCGGGACGCTGCAGGTCGCAGGCCACCAGCAACGGAGTGTGCCCCTGCCCCTTGAGCCACTTCGCGAGCTTGCCCGCCAGCGTGGTCTTGCCCGAGCCCTGCAGGCCGGCCAGCATGATGACCGTCGGGGGGTTGCGCGCGAACGCGAGCTGGCGCGTCTGACCGCCGAGGATGCCGATGAGCTCCTCGTTGACGATCTTGACGACCTGCTGGGCCGGGTTGAGTGCAGCGGACACCTCGGCGCCCTTGGCGCGGTCCTTGATGCGGGCGATGAAGGCACGGACCACGGGCAGCGAGACATCGGCCTCGAGCAGTGCCAGGCGGATCTCGCGCGCGACGGCGTCGATGTCGGCATCGGTCAGCCGGCCCTTGCCGCGCAGGCCCGACAGGGCACCGGTCAACCGGTCGGACAGGGATTCAAACACCTCGCCAGCCTAACGGTCGGCCCGCCGGAGGGAGAAAGCCGCGCTGACCTCTGGTCGCGCGCGGTGTGCAGCCGTTACCGTGAGGGCCATCCGACCAGCCCGCGGAGGTTCTGATGACAGCTGTCGACGTACCCCTGACCACCGCGCGCCGAGACGCTGACCCGCCCCGCGGCGAGGTCACCCACATCAGCCAGTGCACGCTCTGTGAGGCGCACTGCGGGCTGCACGTCACCGTCAGCGGCGGGCAGGTCACCCGCATCGAGGGCAACCCCGACGACGTGTTGTCGCACGGCTACATCTGCCCCAAGGCCACCGCGATGGGCGGACTCCATCACGATCCGGACCGGGTGCGCACCCCGCTGCGGCGGGTGGGCGACCGGTTCGAGCCGATCGGCTGGGACGAGGCCTTCGCCGAGGTCGGCCGCCGCCTGCGCGCCGTCCGCGCGAAAACCGGCAGCCAGTCCCTGGGCATGTACCTGGGCAACCCGGCGGCCCACAGCTCGGGCGCGGCCTACGGGTTGCTGTTGAGCCGGGCGCTGCGCACCCCGAATTTCTTCACTGCGTCGTCGATCGACCAGATGCCGCACGAGTTCGCCGCGTGGAAGGTGTTCGGGTCCAACGCACTGATCCCGGTCACCGACATCGACCGCACGCAGCGGCTGGTGATCCTCGGCGCCAACCCCGCGGTGTCCAACGGATCGCTGTCGATCATGCCCGGCGCCAAACGGCGGATCCGGGCGATCCGTGACCGAGGCGGCACCGTCGTCGTCGTCGATCCGCGCCGCACCGAGACCGCCCGCCTGGCCGACCAGCACGTCGCGGTGCGCCCCGGCGGCGACCTGTTCCTGCTGCTGGGCATGCTGCACGTCCTGCTCGCCGAGAAGCTCTGCGACACCGCGGCCATCGCCGCGCAGACGACGGGGATCGCCGAGCTGGCCGACCTGATCGCCGACGCGACACCGGAGGCGATGGCCCCACGGGCCGGGGTCGACGCGGACGTGATCCGCACACTGGCCCGCGAGCACGCGGCCGCGGAATCCGCGGCGATCTACGCGCGCATCGGCATCTGCCAGCAGCCGACGGGCACACTGGTGAGCTGGCTGGTGATGGTCCTCAACGCGGTGACGGGCAACCTCGACCGCGCGGGCGGCACCATGTTCACCACACCCGTGGCGGATGTGCCGCGGCTGGCCAAACGGATACCGTTCCGGCCTGGCCGCTACACCGACCGGTCGGGCCGCTACCGGTCGTTCCGCTCGGAACTACCCGCCGTCGTGATGGCCGACGAGATTCTCACCCCCGGGCCCGGCCAGATCCGCGCGATGATCACCTACGCCGGCAACCCGGTGTCGTCGATTCCGCAGCGCGGCCGACTCGACGAGGCGCTCGATTCGCTGGACACGTGCGTCGCGGTCGACATGTACGTCACGGAGACCACGCGCCACGCCGACTTCATCCTGCCGCCGGTGTCGCCGCTGGAGCGGGAGGACCTCAGCCTGCTCACGCCGGTGTTCCAAGTGCGCAACACCGTTCGCTACCAACATCGTTCGTTCGATCCACCGCCCGGCCGCCTTGAGGACTGGGAGATACTGACACGGTTGGCGCTCGAGCTGCTGCCTCGGCCGCTGCGCTGGATGCCCGGGCCGCTACGGTCGCGGCTGATCTCGGCGATCAACCCGCTGCGCCTCGCGGCGCTGGCGGTGGCCACCGGACCGCACGGCCGACTTCGCAAGGGACGCAGGGGCATCACGATGCGGCAGATCCGCTCCAGCCCCGGCGGCGTCGACCTCGGGCCGCTGCAACCGCGGCTGCGCGAGGTGATCGCGACCAAGGACGGGCGGGTGCACCTGGCCCCCGAGGAGTTCGTCACCGCGGCGCGAGTCCATCTACAGGACACCGACGTTGCACCGGGCGACGGTTACGACCTCCAGCTCGTGGGGCGCCGGCAGCTCCGGAGCAACAACTCCTGGCTGCACAACGTGCCGTCGATGACGGGCGGCAGCAACCGGTGCACGGTGCTGATGAATCCGGACGACGCGGCGTCGCGCGGCCTGGCCGACGGCGACACCGTGCGCGTCGCGTCTGCTGTCGGCAGCATCGAGGTTCCGGTGGACGTCACCGCCGACATCCGCTCCGGAACCGTTGCGATACCCCATGGTTGGGGCCATCGCGACACCGGGTGGCGCCACGCCGACACCCTGGCCGGCGCCAACGTGAACGCCCTGCACGACCCTGATCTCGTCGACACATTCACGGGCACCGCAGCCGTCAACGGCACCTGGGTGTCGGTGGCCGCCACGCGGTGACGCGCTAGCTCGCTTCCTCGACAGCCGGCGGAGGGCTGGGCAGCACCGCATACAGCTCACGGTCCAGGGTCTGCCGCACCGCGGCGCTGTCCTGAGGCAGCACCACGCCGAAGGCGTCGACCACCGACGAGCCCAGCGTGGTCACCTTCGCCCAGGCGATGTCCACCCCGTTGCGCTCGAACACCGTGGTCAGCGCCGTCAACAGGCCCGCGCGGTCGGCGGTGCGGATCTCCAGCACCGTCCGCCCGGCATCGTCGGCGTCGTGCCACAGAACCCGCGGCGGCGCCGCGGGCGGGTGGACGGGCACTGCCGCCCGCACCTCGCCGACGCGGGCCGACGTCTGCGGATCACCCTTCTTCTCCAGCGAGGCGACCACGTCGAGGTCACCGTCGAGAGCCAGGATCAGTTGCTGGCGCAGCAACTCGGCCGCCGGCGGCGAGCCGAAATGCGGCGAGACGACGAACGTGTTGACTGCCGAACCGTTGTGGCCGTTGACCGACGCCGAATGCACCCGCAGCGAGTTGAGCGCGAGCACGCCTGCGGCCTTCGACAACAGCCCGCGCCGGTCCGGCACGATCATCGTGACGGTGAAGATGTGCGGACTGTCGCCGGGGGTCAGCTCCACGTGCACGCCGGGCTGGCCCGCCATCTCGAGGAAGCGGGGTTCGATCGGATCCGGCTGCGGCAGAGGCTCTCCCGCCATCACCAGCCGGCACCGCCGAACCAGGTCACCGAGCAGCGAGGCCTTCCAGTCGCCCCAGACGCCGGGACCGGTGGCCAGGGAATCGGCCTCGGCAAGGGCGTGCAAGAGCTCCAGAACGATCAGGTCTCCGCCCATTGCGTCGACGACGGCCGAGATGGTTGCGGGGTCCTGCAGATCCCGCCGGGTCGCGGTGTGCGGCAACAGCAGATGATGCCGCACCACGGCCGACAGAATCGTGATGTCCGACGGCCACAGGCCCAGCCTCGTGCCGATCTGATGAGCCAGTTCGGCGCCGATCACGCTGTGGTCCCCGCCGCGCCCCTTGCCGATGTCGTGAATCAGCGCACCGAGCACCAGCAGGTCCGGCCGGGCGACGCGGGTGGTCAAAGCGCTTGCCCGCGAAACGGTTTCGACGAGGTGACGGTCGACGGTCCAGATGTGCACGACATCGCGGGGCGGCAGGTCGCGCACCGCGCCCCATTCGGGGAACAGGCGGCCCCACAGCCCCGTGCGGTCGAGCGCCTCGATGGTGGCGACCGCGGACGGGCCGGCGGCGAGCATGACCAGCAGGTCCTTGAGCGCCTGCCGCGGCCACGGCGTGCGCAGCTCGGGCGCGGTCTCCACCAGCCGGCTCAGCGTCGACGCCGCCATCGGAAGGCCGGTGGTCGCCGACGCGGCCGCCACCCGCAGGATGAGCCCGGGGTCGCGTTCGGGGCGGGCGTCGCGGGCGAGGATGACTTCGCCGTTGAACTCGATGACGCCCTCGTCGAGCGGCCGGCGCACCGGACGGCGCAGCGCCGACAGGCCCCGGCGCGGCAGCGCGTTGCCCGCCGTGCGGATGCCGGCGTCGACGTAGTAGCTGACCGTGCGGGCCGCATCGGAGAGCATGCGAGCCAGGTCGAAGCGGTCCCCGATGCGCAGCGAGGCCCCGATCTCGTCGGCGTGCTGGGCCAGGAGCAGCTCGCGCCCGCGCCCGGCGACGCGGTGCAGCTCGGTGCGGACGTTCAGCAGCGCCAGATGCGCCTCGCCGAGGGTTTCGGTGGGCGAGGCCAGCGACCGGCTGGGGTACACATCGGCCAATTGCGCAATGGCCAATGCGTTGAGCAGCTGGACGTCGCGTAGCCCGCCGCGACCACATTTGAGGTCCGGTTCGGCGCGGTGTGCGATCTGCCCGCTGCGCTGCCACCGGGCACGGGTGTGCTCGACGAGTTCCTCGAAGCGCGAGCCGATTCCGGTGCGCCACTGCCTGCGGGCGCCGCCGATCAACAGCGACGACAGGTCCGCGTCGCCGGCGATGTGGCGTGTCTCGAGCATCGCCAACCCGGCCGAGGTGTCCTCTGCGGCCACGCGCAACGCCTCGGGCACCGTGCGCACGCTGTGATCGAGTCGAATGTTGGCGTCCCACAGCGGGTACCACAGCAGCTCGGCGACTTCACTGACGATGTCGTCCGGCATGTTGTCGTGCAGCAGCATCAGGTCGAGATCGGAATACGGGAGAACTTCACCGCGGCCCAGGCCGCCGGTGGCGACGATGGCGAATCCGCTGCTGGCGGTGATGCCGATGTCGTTCGCCTTGGTGGTGAGCCAGAAATCGTAGAGGTCGAGCAGGGCGTCGCGTAGCGCCGCCGAGTCCAGTCGGGTTCCCCCGGACCGCAGTTGCTCCACGGCAGCGGTCAAATCGGTTGCCGGACTTGACGATCCCGCCGCCGGACGCACCCAGCGGGGCGCGCCGGCGGCGGGTCGCGGTTTCTTGTCTGTCATGAGTTGTCCTCCCGGCACGTGACGATCCAGCGCACCCGGCGCGGTCCGGGAGACGACTCGGTGTTCGACTGGTCTGTCAGAGAGCGTCGGCTCCCCTCTCACCGGTGCGCACCCGCACCACGGTCTCCACGGGGCTCACCCAGACCTTGCCGTCCCCGATCTTGCCGGTACGCGCGGCCTGGACGATGACGTCGACCACCTTGTCCACGGCGGCGTCGTCGACGACGACCTCGACCCGGACCTTGGGCACGAAGTCCACCGAATACTCCGCTCCGCGGTACACCTCGGTGTGCCCCTTCTGCCGACCGTAGCCCTGAACCTCGCTGACGGTCATGCCGAGGATGCCCGTCTGTTCCAGACCGGTCTTGACATCTTCGAGCGTGAACGGCTTGACGATCGCAGTTATCAGCTTCATATCCCTTATCCCTCCACGCCTGGGTGACGACCGAGTGCCGAGCCCCCGCCGACCGATGCGAAGTCGTAGGCGGTTTCCGCGTGCTCCGATTCGTCAGCCCCGCTGGATTCATCCTCCTCGTTCAGCCGAAGTCCGACGGTGTACTTCACTATCAGAGCCAAGATAGCTGTCCCGATGGCCGAGTAGAGCAGAACCGCGCCTGCACCGACGGCCTGGCGCCACAGCTGATCGACGCCGCCGCCGTAGAAGAGTCCGGCCACGCCCGCGCCGGTTTCCGGCGCGGCGACCAGCCCGACGAGCAGGGTGCCGACGATGCCGCCGACCAGGTGGACGCCCACCACGTCGAGCGAGTCGTCATATCCCAGTTTGTATTTCAGGCCGACGGCCAGGGCGCAGAGCGCACCTGCAACGGCGCCGATCACCAGCGCTCCGACCACGTTCACCGACGAGCAGGACGGGGTGATCGCGACCAGGCCGGCCACGACGCCCGATGCCGCACCCAGGGAGGTGGCCTTGCCGTCGCGAATGCGCTCGGTGAGCAGCCAGGCCAGCATCGCCGCAGCGGTGGCCACCGTGGTGGTGACGAACGTCGAACCGGCCAGGCCGCCCGACGAGGTCGCCGATCCGGCGTTGAACCCGTACCAGCCGAACCACAGCAGGCCGGCGCCGAGCATCACGAATGGCAGGTTGTGCGGCCGCATCGGGGTGCCCGGCCAGCCGCGGCGCTTGCCGAGGATGATCGCGAGCACCAGGCCGGCGGTACCGGCGTTGATGTGGACGGCCGTGCCGCCGGCGAAGTCGACCGCGGCGAGCTTATTGGCGATCCAGCCGCCCGTCTCGGCGGTGACGCCGTCGAACGAGAACACCCAGTGCGCGACGGGGAAGTACACGACGGTGACCCACAGCGCGGTGAACAGCAGCCAGCCGCCGAACTTGATGCGGTCGGCGACCGCACCCGAGATCAGGGCGACGGTGATGATCGCGAACATCAGCTGGAAGGCGACGAACACCGTGGCGGGCAGCGTGCCCACCAGCGGGATGTTCACCGCGTCGACGGCTTCCACGCCGGCCGTCGGATCGGCGACGACCGCTGCGGCCGCGTTGCCCCCGATCAGCCCCTTGAGGCCGAAGAACTCGGCGGGGTTGCCGAAGAGATTGCCCACGTCATTGCCGAAGGCGAGCGAGTAGCCGTAGAGCACCCACAGCACGGTGACGACACCCATGGCCGAGACGCTCATCATGATCATGTTGAGCACGCTCTTGGCCCGCACCATGCCGCCGTAGAAGAACGCCAGGCCGGGTGTCATCAGCAACACCAGCGCGGCGCTGGCCAGCATCCACGCGGTATCACCGGTGTCCGGTATACCCATCGTCGGGAATTGGTCCACTCGCAGCTTCCTCCTTCGTCATGCCACAGCCGCGCGGAATGACGACCGTTGCCTGGGACATGACAATGCGCAGTGGATGTTTCGGCGAAGACGCACCGGTGTTTCGCTCGTGTGAACGGATGCGCCGGTCAGGTTTCGCTGCTGTTACATCACGCGATTCGCAGGCGCGCTCAGCCGAGCAGCGCGTCGACGAAGGCCGCGGGTTCGAACGGCGCGAGGTCGTCGGCGCCTTCACCCAGGCCCACCAGTTTCACCGGAACGCCGAGCTCCTGCTGCACCCGGAACACGATGCCGCCCTTGGCGGTGCCGTCCAGCTTGGTCAGCACGACGCCGGTGATGTCGACGACCTCGGCGAACACCCGCGCCTGAGGCAGGCTGTTCTGCCCGATCGTGGCGTCGAGGACGAGCAGCACCTCGTCGACCGCGGCGCGTTTGCTCACCACCCGTTTGACCTTGCCGAGCTCGTCCATCAGCCCGGTCTTGGTGTGCAGCCGGCCCGCGGTGTCGATAACCACGACGTCGGCGCCCGCGGCGATACCGCTGTCGACGGCATCGAAGGCCACCGACGCCGGATCGGCCCCCTCGGGGCCGCGGACCACCTGCGCACCCACCCGCGAGGCCCATGTCTCCAACTGATCCGCCGCAGCGGCCCGGAAGGTGTCGGCGGCCCCCAGCACCACGCGACGCCCGTCGGCCACCAAAACCCGGGCCAGCTTGCCCACGGTGGTCGTCTTGCCGGTGCCGTTCACGCCGACGACCAGCAGCACCGACGGCTTGTCCTCGTGGGGCAGGGCCCTGATCGAGCGATCCAGGTCGGTCTTGAGCTCGGTGATCAGCACGTCACGCAGGACCGCGCGGGCATCGTCCTCTGTGCGGACGTTGGCCGCGGCCATCTTGGAGCGCAGCGCGCTCACCACCGATTCGGTGACGACGGGGCCGAGATCGGCGATCAGCAGCGTGTCCTCGATCTCCTCCCACGAGTCCTCGTCGAGGTCCCCGCCGCCGAGCAGGCCCAGCATGCTGCGGCCCAGCGTGTTCTGCGACTTCGCCAGTCGGCCGCGCAGCCGGTCCAGGCGACCCTCGGCCGGGGCGATGGTGTCGATCTCGGGGGTGACCACCGGCGCCACCTCGGGTGCCGGCGTGGGCGGCGCGTCCGGCGCCACGACGTCGGGCGCGGGTGCGGGCGGAGCTTCCGGCGCGGGCGGCGCGTCCGGCGCCGGGGCGTCCACCCGCGACTCGGGTCGGACATCGGTGATCGGATCCGGCAGCCGGACGTCGGAGATGCGACGTTTGGGCGCATCCCGCGGGATGGTGGCATCATCGCCGACGGCCGGCAGTCCGGTGGTGTCGATACGCTCGGGTGCCTTCGGCGTGCGCGGCAGTGCCTCCTTGGGTGCCTCCCTGGGCGGCTCGGGCGGTGCCTGGGTGGGCGCCGAGGCCGAGAACGTGATGCCCGAGGCGGCCTTGTAGCCGCCCGACCGATCTACAGGAGTGGCAGTGTCTCGAGCGGACAGGCTGATACGACGCCGGCGGTACCGCACCAGGCCCACGACGAGCGCGACGAGCAGCAGGACGGCGATGACCGCAATGGCGATCCAGAGACCCTCACTCACCCGGCCATTGTCGCAGGGGCGTCGACGGGGCCACAGCCGGTGAGCTTCAACCCCGGCTCGGCCGTCCATCAACGCAAGCGTCGTCACATCGACGTCTGCCTTACCGAGGCGGTCGACTACCAGACCGTGACCACCGGCTTCGAGCACTACCGGCTGCCCTACAACGCCCTGACCCAGACCGACCTGCGTTCCATCGATCTGAGCACCGACTTCCTCGGCCGCCGGCTCCAGGCGCCGGTTCTGATCGGCGCGATGACCGGCGGTGCGGAACTCTCCGGCATCATCAACCGCAATCTGGCCGCCGCGGCCCAGCAACTGGGCATCGGGATGATGCTGGGGTCACAGCGGGTGATGATCGACGACGACGGCGCCGCGGCCAGCTTCGCGGTCCGCGACGTGGCACCTGACGTGCTCCTGATCGGCAACGTGGGGCTGGCCCAGGTGTCACCGGACATCGTGCCCGGACTGGCCGGCGCACTGCGCCGTGTCGGCGCCGACGCCGTCGCCGTGCACACCAACCCGCTGCAGGAGGCGATGCAGCATCAGGGCGACACGGATTTCTCCGACTCGGTGCGCCGGCTGGGCGACGTGATCGGGGCGCTCGACTACCCGGTGATGCTCAAAGAGGTCGGGCACGGCATCGGCGCTGTCGCGGCCGCCGAGCTGACGCAGTATCCGGTCGCCGCCGTCGATGTGGCGGGCGCGGGCGGCACGTCGTGGGCGCGTATCGAGCAGTTCGTCCGCTACGGGGAGATCCGGCACCCCGCACTGGCCGAGTGGGGCATCCCGACGGCGCAGGCACTGCGGGAGGTGCGTGAGACGCTGCCGGACATGCCGCTGGTGGCCTCGGGCGGGATACGTACCGGAATGGACGCGGCCAGAGCGCTCGCGATGGGCGCCCAGGTCGTCGCGGTCGCTCGGCCGCTGCTCGCGCCTGCGATCGAATCCGTTGACGCCGTGATGGATTGGCTGGAGGTGTTTCTCGAAGAGCTGCTGATCTGCCTGCACGGCAGCGGTGCGGCCGACCTCGCGGCGCTGCGCGCCGGCGGGATCATCGAACTCCCCTGACGCAGCTCAGGCCGGGCTGGTGACCAGCTCCTGCCCCCGCATCCGCTGCGAGATGACCGTGGTGATGCCGTCGCCGCGCATGGTGACGCCGTAGAGCGCGTCGGCGACCTCCATCGTCGGCTTCTGGTGGGTGATGACGATCAGCTGGGAACGCTCACGCAACTGCTCGAACAGGCTGATCAACCGCCGCAGGTTGACGTCGTCGAGCGCGGCCTCCACCTCGTCCATCACGTAGAACGGTGACGGCCGGGCCCGGAAGATCGCCACGAGCATCGCGACCGCGGTCAGCGACTTCTCACCGCCGGACAGCAGCGAGAGCCGCTTGATCTTCTTGCCCGGCGGGCGGGCCTCGACCTCGATGCCGGTGGTCAGCATGTCGCTCGGATCGGTGAGCAGCAGCCGGCCCTCACCGCCCGGGAACAGGGTCGAGAACACCTGCGTGAACTCGCGCTCCACATCCATGTACGCCTCGGTGAACACCTGCAGGATGCGGGCATCGACCTCGGCGACCACGTCGAGGAGATCCTTGCGCGCGGCCTTGACGTCCTCGAGCTGGGTGGACAGGAAGTTGTAGCGCTCCTCCAGCGCGGCGAATTCCTCCAGCGCCAACGGGTTCACCCGGCCGAGTTCGGCGAGCTCCCGCTCGGCCCGCTTGGCGCGCCGCTGCTGCGTGGGCCGGTCGTACGGCATCGGCGCCGGCGCGGTCACCTGCTCGCCGCGCTCGCGCGCCTGCTCGTACTCGGCCATCTCCAACTCCGACGGCGGCAGCGCGACGTCGGGTCCGTACTCGGCGACAAGATCGGCGGCCGCCATCCCGAACTGTTCGAGGACCTGCGCCTCCAGCTGCTCGATCCGCAGCGCAGCTTGGGCCTTGGCGACTTCGTCACGGTGCAGCGCATCGGTCAGCGCGGCGATCCTGGCGGTGAGTTCGGCGACCTCTTCGCGCGCCTTGCCCAGTGCCGCGGCGCGGACCTGACGCTCGGCGGCGATCTCGTCCCGGATGCGCGACGCCACGCCCACCGCACTGCTCAACCGTGCCGCGACGAGCCTGCCGGCCTCGGCCACCGCCGCCGCCACCGCAGCGGTCCGCACCCGCGCCTCGCGCGCATGCTGGGCCCGCACGCGGGCCTCCCGCTCCGCCGTGGCCGCACGACGCAGCGAATCCGCCCGTCCACGAACAGCATTGGCACGCTCCTCGGCGGTGCGCACGGCGAGGCGGGCCTCCACCTCGGCGGCCCGGGCGGCCTCGGCCGCAGCGGTCCTTTCCTGCCGGTCGACGGGCTCGGCGTCGAACATCGGCTCCTGCTGCGCGTGGTGCAGCCGCGTCTCGAGCTCACTGAGCTCGGCGATGGTGCGGTTGCGTCCGGCCTCGAGCTCGTCGCGCTGCGTGATCAGCCGTTGCCATTCGTCGTCGGCGGTGCGGGCGTCCTGCCCCAGCCGGCCGAGCTGTTCGTAGATCGCGGAGATCGCCGTGTCGGACTCGTTGAGCGCGGCGAGCGCCTGTTCGGCCGCATCCTGCCGGCTGGCCTGCTCGGCGAGCGCCCCGGACAGCGCAGCGGACAGCTCGGCGGTCTGCCGCTCCGCATCAGCGAGTTCGGCACGCGCCTTGTCGACCTCGGACTGGATCTCCAGCGTGCTCGGTTTGCGGTCCGAGCCACCACTGACCCAACCCGCTCCGACGAGATCGCCGTCACCGGTGACGGCGCGCAGATCCGGTTGCGCCGCAACCAGTTCCAATGCGGTACGCAGATCGCCGACCACCGCGACCCCGGCGAGCATCGCCGTCACCGCGCCGTGCAACCGCGGCGCGGGGTCCACGACGTCGCGGGCCCACACCGCGCCGGCGGGAAGGTCGCCGCCGACACTGGACTGCAGCTGCGGCCAGTCGCCGAGCACCAGCGCCGCCCGGCCGCCGTCGGACTCCTTGAGGGCGCGCAGCGCGTCTGCTGCGCTGCCGATCCCGTCGACGGCGAGGGCATCGGCGGCCGCGCCCAGCACGGCCGCGATCGCAGCTTCGTGGCCGGGCGCCACCTTGACCATTGCCGCGAGCGAGCCCAACATCCCACTGCCGCTGTGGTTGTGCTTCAGCCAGGCGGCCCCATCCTTGCGATCGAGGCCGACGGACAGGGCGTCGATGCGCGCCTGCAGGGACGCGACCTGCCGTTCGCCTGCGCGCTCGGCCGTCTGGAGTTCGGCGACGCGCTCATCGGCCAGCCGCAGCGCGGACACCGTCCTGTCGTGGTGCTCGTCGAGGCCGACCTCGCCGGCGTCGAGCTCACTGACGCGGGCTTGGACGGTCTCGAACTCCGCCTGCGCCTGCTGGGCGCGCGTGGCCGCCTCGTCGATGCCGGAGCTCAGCCGCGCCACGGTCTCGTCGATGGATTCGACCCGGGTGCGCATGGTGTCGACCTGCCCCGCGAGCCGGGCCAGGCCCTCGCGCCGGTCGGCTTCGGCACGCGCGGCCGCCATGTGGGCGCGTTCGGCTTCCGCAGCGGCGTGTTCGCGTTCGGCGAGTTCGGCTCGGGCCCCGTCGAGCCGTTCGCGCGATTCCTCGAGCTGTTCGAGAAGCGCGCGCTCCTGCTCGGCGATCTCGTCTGCCTGGGCCTCGAGCTCATCGGGATCCGGTCCGCTGGACCGCTCCGGCTCGCTGTCCAGGTACTGGGCGCGTTCGCCCGCGATGCGCACCGTCGCGGCCACGCGTTCAGCCAGCGCCGACAGCCGGAACCAGCGCTGCTGTGCGGCGTCGGCGCGCTCGCTGAGGTCGGCCACCGCCGTCTCGTGGGCGTCCAACTCGAGACTGCGGGTTTGCAGACGCGCGGTGAGTTCGTCGTGCTCGCGACGCAGAGTGTTCTCGGCCTGATTGGTGTCGTCGAACTCGGACTTGCGGGTGACCAGATCGTCGGCGGCCAGCCGGAGGCGGGCATCGCGCAGATCGGCCTGGATGGTCTGTGCGCGCCGGGCCATCTCGGCTTGGCGGCCGAGCGGTTTGAGTTGGCGGCGCAATTCGGTGGTGAGGTCGGTGAGCCGGGCCAGGTTGGCGGCCATCGAATCGAGCTTGCGCACCGCCTTCTCGCGGCGCTTGCGGTGCTTGAGCACGCCGGCGGCTTCCTCGATGAAGGCCCGCCGGTCCTCGGGGCGCGACTCGAGGATCTCCGAGAGCTTGCCCTGACCGACGATCACGTGCATCTCACGTCCGATGCCGGAGTCGCTGAGCAGTTCCTGCACATCGGCCAAACGGCAACGGCTGCCGTTGATCTCGTATTCGCCCGCGCCGTCGCGGAACATCCGGCGGGTTATCGACACCTCGGAGTACTCGATCGGCAACGCGTTGTCGGAGTTGTCGATGGTGAGCGTCACCTCGGCCCGGCCGAGCGGCGCCCGCGACGACGTGCCGGCGAAGATGACGTCTTCCATCTTGCCGCCGCGTAGCGTCTTGGCGCCCTGCTCGCCCATCACCCAGGTCAGCGCGTCGACGACGTTGGACTTGCCGGAGCCGTTGGGACCCACGACACAGGTGATGCCCGGCTCGAATCGAAGAGTCGTCGGCGAGGCGAAGGACTTGAAGCCCTTCAGCGTCAGACTCTTCAGATGCATGACGCGTTACCCTACCGTCGCGGACCTCAGCGCTCGGTGAAGCCGGAGAGCGCGTCGGACGCCGCGGACCAGTCGGCGACCACGGAGTCGACCCGACCAGGTGAGTCACCGTGTTCAAGCAGGTCAAGCAGCTTTTCGCAGGCCTCTCGCGGGCCTTGCGCGACCACGTGGACGCGTCCGTCGGCCTTGTTCGCGGCGAAGCCGGTCAGCCCTAGTTCGAGCGCCCGGGACCGCGTCCACCAGCGAAAACCCACTCCTTGAACATGGCCGTGCACCCACGCGGTGAGGCGGACCTCACTCTCCCCCAACATCTTTCACCTCAAATGTCACTTCTGTACCAGACTTCAACGTCCGTCCCACTGTGCACACCGTATCGATGGCGCGCTCGACGACGGTGAGCATTCGCGCTTTCTCGTCGGCCGACAGGCTGGACAGATCGATCTCCAGCGACTCCGCCAGCAGCGGGTAGCGCTCCTGGTCGCGGTCGGCCGCCCCGGACACGCGGATCGTGGCCTGGTAGTCGTCACCGAGCCGGCGCCGCAGCGGCTGATCGCTCGACATCCCGCTGCAGGCCGCCAGGGCGATCTTGAGCAATTCGCCCGGCGTGAAAACGCCCTCGACGTCGTCGGAGCCGACCAGGACCTCGGCGCCCCGCGTGCTGCGTCCCGTGTAGCGCCGCACGCCGGTGCGCTCCACCCACAGTTCTGTCATGCCCTATTTCTACAACCCCGCGCGGAATACCATTCCTGGTCGCTCCCAGCGGCCCGGCACAACCATGGCTTCTCACTGGCCGCAGAACCGCCGCCGTCAGCGGGCGCGCGGGCGCGGCTGGCAGCGCGGGCAGTAGCACGACGAGCGGTTCATGAACTTCTCCCGCCGCATGATCGCCCCGCACCGCCGGCACGGTTCGCCGTCGCGGCCGTAGGCGTCCAGCGACCGGTCGAAGTACCCCGATTCGCCGTTGACGTTGACATAGAGCGAGTCGAAGGAGGTGCCGCCCTGGCCCAGCGCATCGGTCATCACCGCGGTGGCCGCCTCGAGCACCTCGGCCAGCTTGGCCTTCGACAGCGCCGACGCCAGGCGGGCTCCGTTGACCTTCGCACGCCACAATGCCTCGTCGGCGTAGATGTTGCCGATCCCGGACACCACCGTCTGATCGAGTAGCTGCCGTTTGATCTCAGAGTGCTTGCGCCGCAACACCGCAACCACGCTGTCGCGGTCGAAGTCGGGGTCGAGCGGGTCGCGGGCGATGTGCGCGACGGGCACCGGCACCTCCGTCCCGTCGACGGTCACCATGTCGGCGAGCATCCAGCCGCCGAACGTGCGCTGGTCGACGAAGCTGAGCGTGGTCCCGTCGTCCAGCAGCGCGGCGATGCGCAGATGGTTTTCGTTGGGCACGGGGCCCAGCAGCATCTGACCACTCATGCCCAGATGCACCACGACGGCTGAGCCGTCAGAAAGTTTGAGCCACAGGTATTTTCCGCGGCGCCCGGTGTCGGTGATCGTCATGTCGAGCAGACGTGCGGTCAGATCGGCAGGACCGGCCTCGTGGCGGCGCACCGCGCGCGGATGGTGCACCCGCACGCCGGTGAGGGTCTTACCGGTGACGTGCGCCGCCAATCCGCGACGGACCACCTCGACTTCGGGAAGTTCAGGCATTCCGCTCTTCGGTCAGCGCTTTCCATGCGGCCGCGGCGGCCTTCAACTCCGCTTCCTTCTTCGTCTTGCCCACCCCGGTGCCGTACTCGCGCCCGGCGATCACGACGGTTGCGGTGAACTCCTTGTCGTGATCGGGCCCGGTGGAGGTGACGATGTAGGTCGGCGCACCGAGGCCTCGCGCCGCCGTGAGTTCCTGCAGGCTGCTCTTCCAGTCCAGACCCGCACCCAAAGTCGGTGCCGTATCAAGCAATTCGCTGAACAAGCGGAGGATCACCTCACGGGCGACCACCGCGCCGTGCTCCAGGTAGATGGCACCCAGCAGAGATTCCACACCGTCGGCGAGGATGCTGGACTTGTCGGCGCCGCCGGAGTTCTCCTCGCCCTTGCCGAGCAGCAGGTAGTTGCCCAGCCCCTTGTCGGAGAGCCGGCGGCCGACGTCGGCGAGCGCCTGAGTGTTGACGATGCTCGCCCGCAACTTCGCCAGGTCGCCTTCGGACCGCTCGGGGTGACGGTGGTAGAGCTCCTCGGTGATGGTGAGCCCGAGCACCGAGTCGCCGAGGAACTCCAGGCGCTCGTTGGTCGGCAGCCCGCCGTTCTCGTAGGAATAGCTGCGGTGGGTCAGCGCGATGGTCAGCAGGTCGGGCGGCAGCCGCACACCGAGGGCGTCGAGCAGCGGTTCGCGATCGACCGTCACTGCTCGTCTCCGGCCGGCTCGCGGAACTGGGCGAGTTTGGCCCACCGCGGGTCGATCTGATCGTGGTGGTGCCCGGGCTCCGCGTCGGCCATCCTCACCCCGCACTCCGGGCAGAGGCCGGCGCAGTCGGGGCTGCACACCGGGGCGAACGGCAGCGCGAGCCCCACGGCATCGATGATCGGCTGTTCGAGGTCGACGGTGTCGCTGCCGCCGTCGCGGCCCACCCGCGGGATCTCGTCTTCCTCGGTGGTGGCCTCGGTGGTGCTGTCGGGATAGGCGTACAGCTCGGTCACATCGATCGCGACGTCTCCGGTGACCGGAGTGAGGCAGCGGGCGCACTCACCTTCGGTGGGCCCCGAGACCGTGCCGGTGACCAACACGCCTTCGGACACCGACTCGAGCCGCAGGTCGAGACGCAGGGGCGCATCCTGCGGGACCGCGATGAGGTCGAGCCCGATGCGGAAGGGGCTCGGCACCGTCTCGTCGACGGTGATCATCGAGCCGGGCCGCCGGCCCAGCCGGGAGATGTCGATGACCAACGGCGACCGTGACCCCCGGCGGGCCGCAGTGTCAACGCGCGTCGCCATGTCATGCATCGTAGTCGCGGGCCTTGGATGCCAATACAGCCGTACCGGCAGGACGGGCGGGCGAGCGTCTAGCGGGACACGTAGTCGTGAGTTCCGGCGGCGGTGCGCAGCTGATGCCTGCCACGGCCGACCGACCGGATCGTGCCGTTGAGGAAGTCCTCGAACTCGGCCAGCTTGCTGTCGACGTAGATGTCGCATTCGCCGCGCAGCCGGTCGGCTTCGGCGTGCGCCGAGTCGATCATCCGGGTGGCCTCGGCGGTGGCCGTCGCGACGATCTCGGTCTGGCTGACCAGCCGCTGCTGCTCCTTGATGCCTTCCTGGACGGCCTTCTCGTAGGCCAGGTTGCCGCTTTCGAGCAGGCGGTCGGCCTCGGACTTGGCCCGACCGGTGCTCGCCTCGTACTCGCGCTTGGCAGTGGCCGAGATCCGGGCGGCTTCCTCACGGGCTTCGCCCACCATGCGCTCGCTGTGCTGGCGCGCCTCCGCGACCATGCGGTCGGCCTGGGCTTTCGCATCGGCCAGCAACCGGTCGGCCTCGGCCCGGGCGTGGTTGACCATCGAGTCGGCCTCGGCGTTGGCCGTCGACACCGTCGATTCGGCATGTTCCTTGGCTTCCCGCAGCATCGCGTCACGGGCGTCGAGCACGTCCTGGGCGTCGTCGAGCTCGCCGGGGATGGCGTCCTTGATGTCGTCGATCAGTTCCAGCACGTCACCGCGCGGCACGACGCAGCCGGCGGTCATGGGCACGCCGCGGGCCTCTTCGACGATGGCACCCAATTCGTCGAGCGCTTCAAAAACTCGGTACACGGCGACACCCTCCAGGCGTAGTTGTTAGTGACCAGTGTGCCTGGTGTTACGCCTGTGACTCGGTTTTGCGGTTCGGTGTGTCGCCGTTGATTCAGCCTCGTCGTCGATTCAGCGCAGCGCGGCGCTGATCACGTCGCGGGCGCGGTCGAGCATCGAGGCGAACGGACCCACCGCGAAGTTGAGCTTGGCCGATTCCACCCCGGGGTGCGGGCGCGTCGGGGCGATCGCCTCGGCGGCGCGCACCGCGGCGGCGAGGCTCTTCAGCTCGCCTTCGTCGAGGTCGCGCTTGAGCTTGGTGAACTCCTCGGTCTCCTCACGCTCCGCGTGCTCGAGCACCGCCTCGCGAAACGCGGTGAGTTCGGCGATGAACTCGTCCGAGGCGATGTCCATCGACTCGAGCTTGGACAGCTGCTGCTTGGCCTCGTGCTCCTCACGCAGCCGGGCGTCGACGATCTCGTCGCCGGCTGCCCCGTCGTTGCGGGCACGCGGATGCACCACCATCTCCTCGGCGGTCTCGTGCACCGCGAGGAGCTGGCGCAGTTCCACGAACGCCGTCTCGCGAGCCTTCGGTTGCGAGGCGTGCAGCACCTCCTCGAACAAGTCTTTGATCAGGTTGTGCTGGTCGCGCAGAAATGCCACGACGTCGTCGGTCGATTGCACGAATGTCTCAACCACGGCAGGTACCTCCGTCAGCGGGATGCGGCGCGCGGGCTGTCGCGCCTGCGCTCTCCCTACCCGCCTGCGGCGGCGTCAACCGCGCAATTTGGCCTGCAATCGGGTGTTGACGGCGGCGGGCAGCAGGTCAGAGACATCACCGCCCAGCGTCGCGACCTCTTTGGCCAACGATGACGAGACGAACGAATACCGCGGCGTGGTGGCGACGAAGAACGTGTCGACTCCGGCGACATGCTTGTTCATCTGCGCCATCTGCAGCTCGTACTCGAAGTCGGTACCGGTGCGAAGACCTTTGACGATCGCGGTCAGGCCGCGTTCCCTGACGAAGTCGACGACCAGGCCGCTGCCCGACTCCACCCTCAGGTTCGGTAGGTGCGAAGTCGTTTCGGCGATCATCTCGATGCGTTCCTCGACCGCGAACATGCCTTTCTTGGCCGGGTTCACCAGTACCGCGACGACGACCTCGTCGAACTGGGCGGCGGCACGTTCGAAGATGTCGACGTGCCCCAGAGTCACCGGATCGAAGGACCCAGGACAGACAGCTCCGCTCATGACAGGGACGGTAGCAGGCCAGCCGTCTCGTCAGCGCTCTCGACGACGGCGCACGACCGCGGTGACCGGCTCGGAGGCGACGGTCGTGAACGGCACTGCGACCGGGAATCGATCTGTGATGGAACAGATCTCGGCGCGCTGCACGATGGTCGCCAAGGCCAGCGCGGCCTCCAGCATGGCGAAGTGATCGCCGATGCAGGAGCGAGGTCCGGCGCCGAAGGGAAGGTACTGCCACCGGTCCACGCCTTTACTCGCGTCACCGAGGAAACGATTGGGGTCGAACTCCAGCGGGTGGCTCCACAACGCCGGATCGCGCTGCAGCGCATGGATACCCACGATGAGTACGGTGCCCTTCTCCACCCGGTGACCGCCGACGTCGATGTCGGTCACCGCCTCGCGACTGGTAGCGGCCGCGGGTGGGCACAGTCGCAGCGCCTCCCGCACCACCGCGACCGTGTAGCGCAACCCGGTGAGGTCGGTTGGGCCGAGGCTGCCGCTGTCCCCCACTGCGGCAGCCTCGGCCAGCACCGTGTTCTGCAACTCCGGTCGCCGGCCCAGTTGCCACAGCGCATAGGCGAGCGTGGTTGCAGTGGTGTCGTGTCCAGCGACCATGAACGCGACCAGGTCATCGGCGATCTCGTGATCGGACAGTGGGCGCCCGGTGTGCGGGTCCACCGCGTCGATCATCGCCCGCACCAACGGAGCGTCATGGTTCTCATCCTGGCGACAGGCTGACACGATGCCGGCAGCGATGTCGCGAAGCACATCACCTGCCGCCCTGGCCCTCTGGCGCGCAGGTGTCATGAGCCACCGCGGCGCCCTGATCGGGGCCGGGAGGCCCGGTCCGCGAGATAGGACAGAGCGATCTTGATCGGCGCCGCGATCGAGTCCGCACGCTCGTCGAGGTCGACACCCAGCACCGAGCGTCCGAGGGCACGCAGGGTGAGCAGACGGCATTGCGCGTCGAGATCGATCTGGGTGCCGTCACCCCAGTGCCCGGCGACCTCGGTTGCCGCCGCGGACATGTGGCCGGCGAACTGCTCCACCCTCTTCCTGGTGAAGACAGGCTGTAGAGCGCGCCGCCGTGGCAGCCATTCGTCGTGCTCGAGATCGAACAGGTTGTTGCCCAACAGATGTCGCATCTCGGCGTGGATGACCGACTTGTCGACGAGCGCGCCGGTGCGACCGAGGATGTCGCGGGCAGCACCGGGCGACGTCGCGACGACGATCGGCGGCATCAACCAGCGCGGCGCCAACTCCAGTCGGGTCACCGGACCACCCGCATCTCGAAGCTCTTCGCATCCCGTGTGGAACCTGCGCAGGGCCCTGATCTGCTGCCGCCTCGGCATCGGGTTGAGCGGAGCCAGAGGCAAAGTCTGAACCTCCGGCATCTCGACGCTGCTGATCATGAACTCAACCAAAGACGAGTTCTGCCGCGGCAGCCTCAACCGAACGGCTGAATTCTCCGGTCGAGCGGGCGTGTGGAAATCGGTCTACAGTCCAGGTAACGGTCAGCAGTCCGGGGGGGTATCTGCGATGGTCGCGATCGAGGAGTTTTCGCGCGTGGTGGCCTGTGTCTACGGAGCTGCCGCCGCCAGCAAGACCTGGGCCGACGCCATGCTCGAGATCCGGACGGTGTTCGGAGGGCTGACGGCGGCACTGATCGATACAGACGGCGCCAACCGGGCGGTCAAGAGCGCGAACCTCTCCGCCGAGGCCGCCGAAGCCTACGTGCAGTACTACCGCAAGATCGATTACGTGCTGTCCGCGGTGGAGCACGGACCTGTCGGGTTGATCCGCGGCGGTCGTCCGTTGATCGCACTGCAGCCCCGTTCGGAGTTCGACGCCGACTGGATGCGGCCGAACCTGCTCAACGACGGCCTGTTCGTACGCCTCTCGGGTGGACCGCGCACCACCAGCTTCCTCGTCGCCGGAGATCACGTGGCCGAGGAATTCGACACCCCCGAGCGGATCATGCTGCTGAACAGTCTGATTCCGCATCTGCAGCAGGCGCTGTGCACCGAGCGGTCGTTGCACGCACGCGGAATCGGTCGCAACGAGCTCAGGATGGCGATCGACAGCATCGGCCACGGAATAATCGTCCTGGGGCCCAAAGCGACTGTCACTCAGATGAACCTGTCAGCGACACAAATCCTGAGGGAGCGCGACGGTATCGAGTGCCGGCATGGCACCCTCGAGTTGTCCGACCCCGTCGCGGGTCGGCGGATGGCGCGGAGCATCACCGAAGCCCTCGGCACGACCGGCGCCACGGTTCGCGGCGGCGACTCGATACTGTGCCCGCGTCCGTCGGGTCTGCGGCCCTACGTTGTCCACCTGCTGCCCACCGATGAACATGACGAGCCACCGCGCGCACTGCTGATCATCATCGATCCCGAGCAGATGCCCGAACCGACGTTGGACGTCCTTCGTCGGCTGTTCGGCCTCACCCACCACGAGGCGCTCGTGGCGACGTGTGTGATGCGCGGGGAGGGCCTGAAGTCGATTGCCGACGAGCTCTCGGTGTCATTGGCCACCGTCAAGACCCACCTGCACCACGTGTTCGCCAAGACCGACACTCACCGTCAGGCCGAACTGGTGAGACTGCTGCTGTCGATCAGCCGCTGACGGCGGCCATGTCGAGCCGCGTGTCGCCGTACCGGCGCGATTTCCATGCCGACCACGTTGGCGGCCAAGCGACCTGCTCGGAGGACGCGGAGCGCTCGATCACGGCGACGGTGCCCGGCACTGTCCAGCCAGCGGTGTCGAGCGTTGCGACGAGCTCATTGACCTCGGCGTCGCCGACCTCGTATGGCGGGTCGGCGAGCACCAGATCCACTGGACTGGAGGTGCCTGCGGCCAGCACAGACGCGGAAGCACCGCGACGCACCTCCGCTCCTCGGGCACCCAGCGCGGCAATGTTGCGTTCGATCACCGAGGCCGCCCGCGGATCCGCCTCGACGAAGAGCGCCCAGGTCGCACCCCGGGACACGGCCTCGAGGCCCAGTGCGCCCGATCCGGCGTAGAGGTCGAGCACACGGATGCCCGAGAAATCGATCCGCGCCTCCAGGACGTTGAACATCGACTCCCGCACCCGGTCCGTGGTCGGCCGTGTCCCGCGTCCCGACTTCTGTTGCGGCACAGCGAGTCGGCGCCCGCCGTAGGCGCCGGCGATGATGCGGGTCAGCGGGATTCCTCGGTGGCCCCGCCCCGCCCCGCCGCGCCGACGACCACCAGCAGGTCACCGCCCTCCACCTGGGCGGTGGCCGCGACGGCGACGCGGGTGACCGTGCCGGCCTTGGGCGCGGTGATCGCGGCCTCCATCTTCATCGCCTCGATCGTCGCGATGGTCTGGCCGGCCTCGACCGTGTCTCCCTCTGCGACCCCGACGGTCACCACGCCGGCGAACGGTGCGGCGATGTGGTCGGGATTGGTGCGGTCGGCCTTCTCGGCGGTGGGCACATCGGCGGCCACGCTGCGGTCCCGGACGACGACAGGCCGCAGCTGGCCGTTGATGATGCACATGACGGTACGCATTCCGCGCTCGTCGGGATCGGAGATGGCTTCGAGGCCGATGAGCAGCTCGACGCCGCGCTCCAGGGTCACTCGATGCTCGTCACCGTGGCGCAGACCGTAGAAGAACTGGTTTGCCGACAGGCTGGACGTGTCGCCGAATTGCTCGCGGTGCGCTTCGAATTCCTTGGTGGGGCCGGGGAACAGCAGCCGGTTCAGCGTCGCTTGCCGCTGCGGTCCCTCCTGACCCAGCGCCTTCTCGTCGTCGGCACTGAGGTCGGCGGCCGGCTTGGCCTCCGCTCGTCCCGCCAGCGCTTTGGTGCGCAACGGCTCCGGCCAACCGCCCGGGGGGTCGCCGAGTTCGCCGCGCAGAAATCCGATGACGGAGTCCGGAATGTCGAAACGGTCTGGCTCTGCGGCGAATTCGTCAGCGGTGACGCCCGCACCCACGAGCGCCAGCGCGAGATCACCGACCACCTTCGACGACGGTGTCACCTTCACCAGCCGGCCCAGGATGCGGTCGGCGCCGGCGTAGGCGGCCTCGATCTCTTCGAAGCGGTCACCCAGCCCCAGCGCGGTGGCCTGCTGGCGCAGGTTCGACAGCTGACCACCGGGGATCTCGTGGGTGTACACCCGGCCCGTGGGCGTCGTCGGCCCGGCTTTGGCAACGTCGAAGGGCGCGTACACCTTTCGCAGTGCCTCCCAGTAGGGCTCGAGCTCGCACACCGCGGCGAGCGACAGACCGCTGTCGTACTCGGTGTGCGCGGTGGCGGCCACGATCGAGCTCAGCGCCGGCTGGCTGGTGGTGCCCGCCAGCGGCGCCGAGGCACCGTCGACCGCACTGGCGCCGGCCTGCCAGGCAGCAAGATAGGTGGCCAGCTGCCCACCGGGGGTGTCGTGGGTGTGCACATGCACCGGTAGGTCGAAGCGACTGCGCAGCGCGCGCACCAACGTCGCGGCGGCCTGCGGCCGCAACAGCCCGGCCATGTCCTTGATCGCGAGAACGTGGGCGCCCGCGTCGACGATCTGCTCGGCGAGCTTCAGGTAGTAGTCCAGGGTGTAGAGGTTCTCCCCCGGGTCCGACAGATCGCCGGTGTAGCTCATCGCGACTTCCGCGACGGCCGTTCCGGTTTCGCGCACGGCGTCGATGGCGGGCCGCATCGAGTCGACGTTGTTGAGGGCGTCGAAGATCCGGTAGATGTCGATTCCGGTCGCCGTCGCTTCCTGGACGAAGGCGTGGGTCACCGACTCCGGGTAGGGCGTGTAGCCCACCGTGTTCCGGCCGCGCAGCAGCATCTGCAGGCAGATGTTGGGCACCGCTTCACGCAGGGCCGCCAGTCGCTCCCAGGGGTCTTCTTTGAGGAACCGCAGCGCCACATCGTAGGTCGCACCGCCCCAGCATTCGATCGAGAGCAGCTGGGGAGTCAGCCGGGCGATGTAGGGCGCCACCATCAGGAGGCCGGACGTGCGGATGCGGGTGGCCAGCAGCGACTGGTGCGCATCACGGAACGTGGTGTCGGTGACGCCGACCGACTTCGACTCGCGCATCCACCGTGCGAAGCCCTCGGGCCCGACCTCGGTCAGCAGGTGCTTGCTGCCCCGCGGCGGCATCGTGTCGAGATCGATCGACGGCAGTTTGTCGTGCGGGTACACCGATGACGTCCGCGGCCCGTGCGGCTGATTGACCGTGACATCGGCCAGATAGTTGAGGATCTTGGTGCCGCGATCGGCGGGAGCACGTGCGGTCAGCAGGTACGGCCGCTCGTCGATGAACGATGTCGTGACGCGACCTGCCCGGAAGTCAGGATCGTCGACGACGGCCTGCAGGAACGGGATGTTGGTCGACACCCCACGTACCCGGAACTCGGCGAGCGCGCGGTGCGCACGCGCCACCGCGGTGTCGAAATCCCTGCCGCGACAGGTCAATTTGACCAGCATGGAATCGAAGTGGGCACCGATCTCGGCACCGAGCACGGCACCGCCGTCCAGACGGATGCCTGCACCACCCGGCGACCGGTAGGCCGTGATACGGCCCGTGTCGGGTCGGAACCCGTTGGCGGGATCCTCGGTGGTGATCCGGCACTGCATCGCGAACCCGCGGGGAGCGGTGAGAACATCCTGGCCCAGCCCGAGATCGGCGAGCGTCCTGCCGGAGGCGATGCGCAGCTGGCTGGCGACGAGGTCGACGTCGGTGATCTCCTCGGTCACCGTGTGCTCCACCTGGATTCGCGGGTTGCACTCGATGAACACGTGGTGGCCGCGCTCGTCGAGCAGGAACTCCACGGTGCCCGCACACGAGTAGCCGATGCCGCGGGCGAATGCGACGGCGTCGTCACAGATGCGCTGTCGCAGCTCGGCCGGCATGTTCGGCGCCGGCGCCAGTTCGATGACCTTCTGGTGGCGACGCTGGACGCTGCAGTCCCGCTCGAACAGGTGCATGACGTTGCCGTCGTTGTCAGCGAGGATCTGCACCTCGATGTGGCGCGGGTTGAGGACCGCCTGCTCCAGGTACACCGTCGGATCGCCGAACGCCGACTCCGCTTCCCGGCTGGCGGCGTCGACCGCTTCGGCCAGCGCGTCGAGCTCGGTGACCCGCCGCATGCCGCGCCCGCCGCCACCGGAGACGGCCTTGACGAACAGCGGGAACTCCATGTCGCGTGCCGCAGCGACTAGTTCGTCGACCGACGACGACGGAGCCGACGACGCCAGCACCGGCAGACCCGCTGCCCGGGCGGCCTCGATGGCACGCGCCTTGTTGCCGGTCAGCTCGAGGACATCGGCACTGGGTCCCACGAACGTGATGCCGGCGGCCGCACACGCCGCGGCCAGTTCGGGGTTCTCCGACAGGAATCCGTACCCGGGATAGACCGCGTCGGCCCCGGCCTCCAGCGCGACCCGCATGATCTCGTCGACCGACAGGTAGGCCCGCACCGGGTGACCGGTCTCCCCGATCTGATAGGACTCGTCCGCTTTGAGCCGGTGCAGGGAATTGCGGTCCTCGTACGGATACACCGCGACCGTGGCGATGCCCATCTCGTAGGCGGCGCGAAACGCCCGAATGGCGATTTCACCGCGATTGGCGACGAGGACTTTGGTTATCTGGCCGGGCACGGTTCACCTTAACCCGCTGACGCGCAGGTCAGATGAGGGTCGACCAGTAGTTCCAGAACCGCTCGAGAATCAGAAGCACGACCGCGGTGAACCACAGCGCGACCAGCGACCAACGCCACGTGTGAATCCCGCGCACCAGTGCGTTGGGGCTGCGCTGCGGCTGCAACGCGATCGAGGTGGCGACGACCAGCAGCGGGATCGTCACGCTCCAGACCACCATGCAGTACGGGCACAAGGCCCCGATGCGGTACAGGCTCTGGAAGATCAGCCAGTGCACGAACACCGTGCCCAGCGCCGACCCGGCGGCCAGACCGGCCCAATACCACCGGGGCAGCGACACTCCGGTGACGGCCAACACCCCGGTCACCACCACGACGGTGAAGCCGACGATGCCCAGCAGCGGGTTGGGGAAACCGAACACCGACGCCTGCGGGGTGATCATCACCGAACCGCAGGACAGGACCGGGTTGATGCTGCAGGACGGCACGTAGTCCGGGTTGATCAGGATCTCGATCTTCTCGATCGTCAGCGTCAGCGCGGACGCCAGACCGACGGCACCGGCGATCAGCACCCACCACGCGCTGCGGCGCGACACCGCGACACCACCCGACCCGCCGGCCGACGGATCGGCCTGCTCGACGGGGCCTGCCGCGGTGACGGTCATGATGCCGGCGCCGGCGCGGGTGCGGGCGGGGCGGCTGCCAGGCCGGGCACGTCACCGACGATGGTGCGGATCTTGGCGACCAGCTCGTCCGGGGTGCTGTACTGGTAGTCCTCGCCATTGATGCGGATGGTCGGCGTCGCCTTGATGTTGGTCGCGCCGGCCAAGCCCTTCACCATGTCGACGAACCGGCCCTTGTTGATGCACTCGGGAACCGTGCCTGCCGCCCCGGCCTGACGGGCCACCTCGACGAGGCGGGCGTTGTCGGGGTAGCTGGTCCCGGTCTCGCTGGGCTGCTGGGCATACAGCGCGGCGTGGAACCGGCGGAAGGCCTCGTTCGACTCGGCGGCCACGCAGTACGCCGCGCCGCCGGCACGCGACGGGTAGTTCTGGTTCTGCGGCCGATCGAGGATGCTCACCATGTAGTAGTCACCCGCGATCACACCGGCGTCGATCAGCTTGTTGATGGTGGGCCCGAACTGCTGCTCGAAGGCGCCGCAGTGGGGGCACAGGAAGTCTTCGTACATCGACACCACGGCCTTGGGCTCGTCGGTGCCTTCCTTCTTGATGACGCTCGCGGAGGCGACCCGGATGGACTGTGCCTCGCCGGCCGTCGGCTGGTCGTCGGCGGACATCACGATGTAGAGCACCAAGACGACCGCGAAGATGACGACGACCGAGGTCAGACCGACCTGCACGAGCAGGTTTCGCTTGCGGTCGGCCGCTTTCAGGTCGTACCGCGCGTTCTTCTTGGGTTTCGTGGCCACGGGGACAGACTACCGGCGGCTCCGTGGACGAGGTGGTGGCCTCATCAGACGGGCCACGTGAGGCGGCCGCGTCGACAGGTTCAGACGCGACTCAGATGTGCCCGCATTGCCGAGATGACATCGGCGGTGGCGGTGGCACTGGCCCCACCGAGGGTGAAGAAGTTCGCGAACCCGTGCACGACGGCGCCGTACTCGCGGTAGTCGACCGGGGTGCCGGCCGCCCGCAGTGCCTCGGCATAGTGCCTGCCCTCGTCGCGCAGCGGATCGAAGCCGGCGGTCGCGATGAGGGCAGGGGCGAGACCGGAGTGGTCGGCGGCGAGCAGCGGGGACACATCCGGGTGGTCACCGCCGACCGCGGCACCGTCGAGGAACCGGGTGGTGAACCAATCCATGTCGCGCTGCGTCAGGAAGAAGCCGTCGGCGAACAGCGTCCGCGACCGGGTCTGGGCGCCGTGGTCGGTGACGGGGTAGAACAGCAACTGAAGAGCCGGCTGCGGCGCGTTGTCCGCGCGGGCGCGCAGCGCCACCACCGCCGACAGGTTGCCCCCCGCGCTGTCCCCGCCGACTGCGATCCGCTGCGGATCAGCGCCCAGTGCCGCGGCGTTGTCCAGGGCCCACAGGTACGCTGCGTACGCGTCGTCGGCACCGGCGGGCGCCTTGTGCTCCGGAGCGAGCCGATAGTCCACCGAGAGCACATGGACAGCGCCGGACCGGCAGATCTCGCGGCAGAGGTCGTCGTGGGTGTCCAGGCTGCCGATGGCGTGGCCACCGCCGTGGAAGAAGACCAGCAGCGGCGCCCCGGGCTCGGCGGTGCGGTAGTGCCGGGCGCGGATCGATCCGACCGCTCCCGCGATGGTCAGGTCGCTCACCTGCGGCACCGGGATACGCCGCGCGAAACTCGCGGAGAGCAGTTCGAGCTGAATCCTGGCGGCTGCGACGTCATCGTCGGCCACCAGACCTTCGAGCCCGATGGCTTTCTGTCCGGCGAGCATCAACTGCAGGGTGGTGTCCAGGGTGTTGCCGTCCAGAACGATCGACCGCCCGCCCAGCATGGCCCGCTTCACCGGTTCGGGGATGCGGGGTAGGCCCCGCAGCGTGAGGCCCGCGATCGTGTTGGCGAGCGCGTCCCGCCGACGGGCCTGCGGCCGCGCGGTCGTGGTGAGCGTGTCGGTCATGGGGATGGCCCTTTCGCCGGCGGAACCGCAATCGAGCGCAGTCCGTACGGCATGGCGCTGATTAGGCGGGGTAATACTGCGGCAATATAGTCAGTCACGCCAACCCAAGCGCGACCCACTTCAGCAGAGAAGGTGACATGACTTCGGCGGCCGCAATCCCCACCGTCACGCTCAACGACGACAACACGATGCCGGTCCTCGGCCTCGGCGTGGGCGAGCTGACGGATTCCGAGACCGAACGATCGGTTCGCACGGCGCTCGACGTGGGTTACCGCCTCATCGACACTGCTGCCGCCTACGGCAACGAAGAGGCGGTCGGCCGCGCGATCGCGGCGTCGGGCGTGCCGCGCGACGAGATCTTCGTCACCACGAAGCTCTCCCCCGAGCAGTTCGGTTTCCAGTCGTCGCAGGATGCGCTGAAGGCCAGCCTGCAGAGGCTCGGCCTGGAGTACGTCGATCTCTACCTCCTTCACTGGCCGGCCGGCGAGCAGGGCAAATACGTCGACAGCTGGGGCGGCATCATGAAGTCCAAAGAGGTCGGCGACACCCGCTCGATCGGGGTGTGCAACTTCAACGACCACCACCTCGACGACATCGTCAGCCTGTCGTTCTTCACCCCGGCGGTGAACCAGATCGAACTGCACCCCCTGCTCAACCAGGCCGAGTTGCGCGCGGTCAATGCCGAGCACGGTATCGCCACCGAGGCGTATGGCCCGCTCGGCGTCGGCCGACTCCTGGAGCACCCCGCGGTCACGGCGATCGCGGAGGCCCAGGGCCGGACGCCGGCGCAGGTGCTCGTCCGCTGGAGCATCCAGCTGGGCAACATCGTCATCCCCCGCTCGTCGTCGCCCGAGCGCATCGAGGCCAATATCGACGTGTTCGGCTTCGAGCTCACCGACGAGCAGATGACATCGCTGAACGGCCTCGACGACGGAACCCGGTTCCGCCCGGATCCGGAGACCTACACGGGAAGCTAGCCCGCGATAGGGTGCGTGGCGTGAACAGCTCCGCAGCGCGCGCACGGCACTTGCGCGGCGCGCTGATCGGGGTGGCCTCGACGCTGCTGACGACGGGGGCACACGCCGCCGCGGGCGGCGGCGTCCCGCGCGGTCCTGCGTTCGTCGTGGTCCTGCTGATCTGTCTCACCGCCGGCGCCCTGGCCGGCTCTGTGCGGTCGGACCGCGGAAAATACGCCGTCACCGCGGCGGCGATGTGCGGCGCGCAAGTGACGGGTCATCTCGCGCTCACGTTGGCCGCTCATCACCACGGTGTGCTCGGCTGGTCGATGGCCGCGGCGCATCTCGGCGCCGCGCTGCTGGTCGCCGCGGCGATCACGTCCGTCGAATTCCTTTACGCCGTCTGTGTTTCCGTCCTGTGCTGGCTGCGGTTGTTCGCGTTGCGCGCACCTCGGCCACCCGCACCCCGCATTCGGTATCGCGCGACCATCGCGCGTCCCCGTCCCGTGCCGATCGGCGGGACGGGCATGCGGGCTCCGCCGGCGCTGTCGCCGGCCGGCTAGCCCCCCGTCCTCACCTCATCATTGACACGCAGCTTCGCGCTGCGTGTTCCTTGCGCGCTGATCCTCTGCGCAGCCCCCAGTTCTCGCGCATGCACTGCGCTGACCCGAAAGCATCGTCATGACCCTGTCCGACGACACCGTCGAACCACTGTCCCCGAGTGTGCCGCCGCCACCTGCCCGGCACGACTGGCGTCCGCTGCTCGTGCGCCTGCACTTCTATGCCGGCGTTCTCGTCGGACCCTTCCTGATCGTCGCCGCGGTCACCGGAGCCCTCTACGCGCTGGCTCCCAGCATCGAGCGCGTCGTCTACCGCGACCTGCTCAGCGTCGAGGCGCGTCCGGCGATCCCGCTCGACGAGCAGGTGCGCGCCGCCCGCACCGCTCACCCGGATCTCGCGGTCGCCGCCGTCCGCCCGGCAGCCTCCGACGGTGAGACCACCCGCGTCTCGTTCACCGATCCATCGCTGCCGCAGGATCACTCACGCACCGCGTTCGTCGACCCGGGCACCGGCCTCGTGCGTGGCGAACAGGTGACGTGGCTCGGTTATCTGCCCGTCAGCACTTGGCTCGACGGCCTGCACCGCCACCTGCAGCTCGGTGAACCCGGCCGCATCTACAGCGAGATCGCCGCGTCCTGGCTGTGGGTGGTGGCACTCGGCGGCACCGCGCTGTGGGTGAGCAAGGCCGGGCGCGATCGTCGCCGCGGTCGGCGCGGCCGCATCCTCAGTGTGGGCCGCTCGCCCGTGGGACGGTCCCGGACGATGAATTGGCATGGGGCGACGGGCATCTGGTTACTGTGCGGATTGCTGTTCCTGTCCGCCACCGGCATCACCTGGTCGACGTACGCCGGCGCTCATGTCACCGATGTCCGCTCGGCGTTCAATTGGCAACGGCCGCAGGTGGATACGACATCATCCGATCCTCATGCCGGGCATCACGAGATGTCGGGCACACCAGCGGATGCAGATGACGTCGACTACTCCGGGGTGCTGACCGCTGCGGCCGCGCACGGTGTGGCCGCCCCGGTCGAGATCACGATGCCCGCCGAGCCGGGTCAGGCCGCCACCGTGACGGAGATCGACGCGCCTTTCCGCTGGACCACCAACGCGGCCGCGGTGGACCCCGGCGACCTCGCGGTACGCAGCGTCGTCGACTACTGGCGGGACTACTCGACCATGGCGAAGCTCGCCGACTGGGGCATCCGGGCACACATGGGCTTTCTGTTCGGGGTGCTCAATCAGCTCCTGCTGCTGGCCATCGCCGTCGGCCTGCTGACCGTCATCGTGCGCGGGTACCGAATGTGGTGGCAGCGCAGGCCGACTCGCGGATCGGCCTGGGCGCTGGGTCGTCCGCCCACCCGGGGCGGTCTGCGCGCGGTGCATCCCGCGACCGCCACCGTCGTCGTGGTCGGCGCGGCAGCGGTGGGCTGGTTCCTGCCGCTGCTGGGCGCGACGCTGGCCGGTTTCGTGGTGGTCGACCTCGCTCTCGGGCAGTGGAAGCGACGGGTGAAGGCCAGAAGCCTCTAGCGCAGGCGGCTGCGACACGGACGCTCATCACCGCCGCGGTCGCCGCGGTCGCGATCGGTGCGGCGCTGCTGCCGGGCGCGGCCGGAACAGGTTCGGGCTCGTCCTGACCTCAGCCCGTCGGGCAGGTTGCGGCGGCGTCCCGCAGCACCGGGACCGACGGCGCGTCGACCGGTAACCCGTAGCCGCGGAGCACCGCGATGAATTGGATCGCGTACTGGCAGTGGAACGCCGCATTCGGCGGCATCCACAGCGCGGGCTCCTTGTCGCCTTTGTCCTGATTCGCCTGCCCGTCGACCGCCAGCAGGTTCGCCGGGTCATTGGCGAATCGGGTGCGCAGATCGTCGGGCCAGCCGCGGGCCCCGAGATCCCAGGCCAGTGCCAACGGCACGATGTGGTCGATCTGGACGGCCGCACCGATCTGATTGCCGCGGGTGAAGGGCACGACGGCACTGGTGTACGGGTCGAGAAGAGTGCCGGTGGCCACCGCCGTGGGGCACCGCTTGATCGCCACGTAGGTCTTCTCGCTGAGGTCGCGATCGAGAATGTCGTTTCGGGTGTCGCAGCCGTTGTGCCCGCCGGGAGCCGTGGTGTCGTCGGTCCACGATTCGCCGAACGCATCACGTCGATAGTCGTGGCTGCGGACGCGCGCCGGTATCTCGGCGACGCCGGCGAGGACGTCGACGCCGGGCGCCACCGTGGGAATGTCGGCCTGGGCGATGAACCGCGCCGGTCCCCGAGCCGATGTGCCGACCTGGACGGCGACGATGACAGACAGCGCGGTGGCGACGATCAGCCACAGCACCTGCCTGCGGTTCACGACATGTCCAGGTACTGCACACGGTCGGCGTCGACGAACGGCGCTGACAGGATCGTCATCCCGGGATCCTGCGGATCGTGCTCGAAGACCCTCTCGCACAACTCTTTCGCTGACTCGATGATCTCGCGATGGAGGGCCAGCGACAGGAAGCGCAGCGTGATCGCGCGACCAGACTGGTGCAGGCCCAGCACGTCGCCCTCACTGCGCTCGAGCAGGTCGAGATCGGCGAGGGCGAACCCGTCGAGGGTGCCGGCCACCGCCATGAGGCGCTGACCCGCCTTGGAGGTGTCCGGCAGGTTGGTGGCCAGCAGGCACAGGCTGGGATGCTGACCCCGGCCGATCCGGCCACGCAGCTGATGCAGCTGACTGATGCCGAAGCGGTCGGCGTCCATCACCACCATCACCGTGGCGTTGGGCACGTCGACGCCCACCTCGATTACCGTCGTGCAGACCAGAACATCGATGTCGCCCGCGCGGAACGCCGACATCACCGCGTCCTTGTCCTCCGCGGCGAGACGGCCGTGCATCAGGCCCAGCCGCAACCCGGCCAGCGGCCCGTTGCTCAGCCGCTCGAACATCTGGACCACGGTGACCGGCGGGGGCCCAGCCTGGCCCGCGTCGTGTCCGCCGGACTTGTTGTTGCCCTTGCCTGCGGTGGCCGGCTTGTCGTTCTCGTCGATGCGGGAGGCCACCACATAGGCCTGCCGACCGGCGCCGACCTCTTCGACGATCCGCTGCCACGCCCGCGCCAGCCATGCCGGCTTCTGTCCGACGAAGATCGCCGTCGTCGTGATGGGCTGGCGGCCGCGCGGCAGTTCGCGCAACGTCGAGGTCTCGAGATCTCCGTAGACCGTGAGTGCCACCGTCCTCGGGATCGGCGTCGCCGTCATCACCAGCAGATGCGGCGTCAGCCCATCAGGAGCCTTGGCACGCAACCGATCTCGCTGCTCGACACCGAACCTGTGCTGCTCGTCGACGACGACCATGCCCAGGCGGTCGAACTCCACCGCATCCTGGAGCAGCGCGTGCGTGCCGATCACGATGCCGGAAGTTCCGCCGGCGACCTCCCGGCGCGCATCGCGCTTCTGCTGCGCGGACATCGAGCCGGTGAGCAAGGTCACCGCGGTGGCCTGATCGGTGCCGCCGAGCTGGCCGGCCATCGCCAGCGGCCCCAGCATCGCGCGGATCGACAGGGCGTGCTGGGCGGCGAGCACCTCGGTGGGCGCCAGCAGCGCGCACTGGTAGCCGGCGTCGATCATCTGGAGCATCGCCAGCAGCGCGACAACCGTTTTGCCGGAACCGACTTCGCCCTGCAGCATCCGATTCATCGGGTGCGCGCCCGCGAGCTCGGCGGATATCACGTCGAGGACGTCGCGCTGCCCGACGGTGAGCTCGAACGGCAGCTGCGCGGTCATCGCCGCGGCCAGCCCGTCGTCTCGAGGGGCGGCAGCGGGCCCGGTGCCGCTCAGCTCGCTGTGCCGGCGCACCACCAGACCCCACTGCAGCCCGATCGCCTCGTCATAGGTGAGGCGTTCGATCGCCCGTTCCCGCTCGCGGGTGTCTTCGGAGATGTGCACCGCCCGCAACGCGGCGTCCTCGGACATCAGATCATGTTCTCGGACAACCCATTCCGGCAGTGGATCGGGCACGGGGTCCAGCACGGCGAGCATCTGGCGCATACACGCGTAGATGTCCCAGGTCTGCACCTTGGCCGTCGCCGGGTAGATCGGGAAGTACTCCTTCTCGAACGCGGCGAGGACGTCAGTCCCGGCTGCCCCGGCGGCGTCGGCGATCGTCGACAGGGATTTGGTGCCCTTCATGGTCCCGTCGTCGCGCAGGATCAGGAACGCCGGATGCGTGAGCTGCATGACCCCCCGGAAGTATCCGACCTCGCCGGAGAGCATCACCTTGGTGCCTTCCACGAGGGAGTGCTTCAGGAACTTGGCGTTGAAGAACGTGGCGGTGACCTTCGGCCTGCGCTGGCCCAGCGTCACCACCAGGAACTCCCGCTTGGGTTGCCGATTGGTCCATCGCACCGTGGCGTTGCTGATGACGTCGACGAACGTGACGTGTTCACCCTCTTCGAGATCGAGCTCCTCACCCTCGTCGCGCACGCTCATCGCGTCGCTGTACTTGCGAGGGAAGTACCGCACCAGGTCACCGCAGGTCCGCAGTCCCAGGTGTTCTTCGAGCGGCTCGGCAGCCTTGCGACCCAGGACGAAGTCGAGCCGATCACTCAGTGTCGCCACGTCATTCGACTCCGATCAGCAGCGCGTCGCCGCCGTGGCCGGTGTGGAAACTGACCATGTCGGTCCCCGGGTGTTCGGTGTGGACGTGGTCGCGCAGGGCGTCGGCGACGTCGGGCTCGACGCCCGCACCGGTGAGGACGGTGACCAGCTCGCCGCCGGCGGCCAGCAGTAGGTCGATCAGCCCGGCGCCCACGGCGGCCACGCTGTCGCCCACGAGGACGACCTCGTCGCCGGCGATGCCCAGTCCGTCGCCCGGCCGGCACGCTCCGGCCCACGTCAGCGCCTCTTCGGCGGCGACGCGCACTGATGCGTAACGCGCTCCCGCCGCGGCCCTGGTCATCGTGTAGCCGTCATCGACCAGTCGGTGGTCCGGGTCATGCACGGCCAGCGCGGCCAGCCCCTGCACCATCGAGCCGGAATACACCGGCACCATCGTGATCCCCCAGTCCGACGCCACCGCCCAACCGGCCAGCAGCTCCTCGGCGGCGACGTAACCGTTGGGCAGCACCATGACCTGTTCGGCGCCGGTGTTGACCAACGCATGCAGCAACTGGTGTGCGCTCACGGGTAGCCCGGGCTCCGGGCGCAGGATCTGCGCGCCCTCGCTGGTGAACAGATGCTCGGCGCCGTCGCCGTCGACGACGGCCAAGACTGCGCGCTGCCGCGCCCAGCCGCCCGCCGGGTGACGGTCGGAGCCGCCGGTCAGCGACGTGATCTGGATGCGGCTCGGCGTACCGACCTGCAACGCAGCCTCCACGGCGGCTCCTGCGTCGTCGACGTGGACGTGGACGGAGTACCGGCCCGCCTCCGCCGATGCCGCGATGGCGACGGATTCGCCGAACTCGTCCAGGCGCGCCCGCAACGCCTCCACGCCTGCCGGGTCGGCACCACTGAGCAGGTACATCACCTCGAACTGCGGCGTCGACCCGATCGCCGGATGCACCGACTCGGCGGTGGCTGAGTCGACGGGTTCGCGGCGGTAACGCGGACGGGGCTGCGCGCGCCCTGTCAGCGTGGTCGTCAGGGCGTCGAGCAGTACCAGCAGGCCGCGCCCGCCTGCGTCCACCACGCCGGCGTCGGCGAGCACGTCGAGCTGGGTCGGCGTGCGGTCCAGCGCGGCGACGGCGGCCTGCGACGCCGCGGCCACCACTTGGGAGATCTCGCCGTCACCCTGATCATCGGCTTCCCGGGAGGCCGCCTCGGCGGCGTCCTGCAGGACGGAAGTGATGGTGCCCGGCACGGCCTCACCCATCGAGGTGACGACCAGCGTGACGGCGTGACGCATCGCCGCGGCCAGGAGTGGCCCGTCGATGTCGGCGAGCACGCGGTCCTCACCGGCCGCGGTGGCGACGTCGGCCAGCGCACGCAGGATCTGCGACAGGATCACCCCGGAGTTGCCCCGGGCTCCGCGCAGTGCGCCGTCCGCGAGTGCGGCCGCGACCGCGACGACGTCGTCGCCGGCGGCTGCGGCGTCGGCCTGCGCCCAGGCAGCGCGCATCGTGAACAGCATGTTGGTGCCGGTGTCGGCATCGGCGACCGGGAAAACGTTCAGCGCGTTTATCTCGTCGGTGTGGCTGATCAGGTCCGATACCGCGGTGTGAGCCCAGCTCCGCAGCGTCGACGCATCCAGCCGCCGAGCCGACATCCTCACCTCCGCACGTCAGGGCGCCGCAACGCCGAAGCGTGCGCGCGGCGCCAGCCTATCCACTGCGTCGGACACGCAGCAGGGACGAGCCCGCGCCTGTTGACAGGTGCAGATGCCGTTTTGGCGAACCTCGGGGCGGCCCGGTAGTCTGATCGGGTTGTCGGGTCACCCGTCAGGTCGTTGACCCCCAAGCGCTGACTTACGAGGAGTTCTCACTATGGCTGCCGTGTGCGATATCTGCGGGAAGGGCCCCGGCTTCGGCAAGTCGGTGTCGCACTCCCATCGCCGGACGAGCCGCCGGTGGAATCCGAACATCCAGTCCGTGCGCGCGGTGGCCCGCCCGGGCGGGAACAAGCAGCGCGTGAACGTGTGCACGTCCTGCCTGAAGGCCGGCAAGGTCACCCGCGGCTGATCAGCCGGCGCGACGATTCGCCCCTCGGGGGCAGATTCGCCCCTCAGGGGCACATGAACGCGAACGGCGGGCAGACGAACGTCCCCGGCGGGAGCGGCCCTTCGGCGTAGACGCCGGGCTGACCCGACACCTGGTGGTATTCGTGACAGACGTTCATGTCCCAGGTGGCGGCGAGCGCTTCGGTCCGGAAGCTGATGGGGTCCCCCGGACACCACGTACCGTGGCAGACCGGGTCGCAGCGAACGTTGTCCGCCTGCGCCGACGCGATCTGCGTTCCGAGGGCGGGCAACCACATCGTGGCCACTGCCGCGAACGCTGAGACAGCGAGCCCTGCGCCGGTTCGTCTGAGAGATGTGGCCATGGCCGGTCCTTTCTGGGATGTACCTGTGTCTTCGCTGGAAGTACACACCCGGACCGCGGCTACCGATCCCAAATCAGCAGAAAACGCACAGCAAGCGCCCAGGTCGGGCTGTCAGGGCAGACGCCAGTCCACTGGATCGGCGCCCATCTGCTCGAGCAACTCGTTGGCGCGGCTGAACGGCCGTGACCCGAAGAAGCCCCGCGACGCGGACAGCGGCGACGGGTGCGCCGATTCGAGAACGGCAGTGTCGCCGAGCATCGGCTTCAAGGTTGCGGCGTCGCGTCCCCACAGCACCGCCACCAGTGGGCGCTCACGGGCGACGAGGGCACGGATGGCGCACTCGGTGACGGCTTCCCAGCCCTTGCCCCGATGGGAGGCGGGCGTTCCGGGTCGCACGGTCAGCACCCTGTTCAGCAGCATCACGCCCTGTTCGGACCACGGGGTCAGATCGCCGTTGGCGGGCGCCGGGTAGCCGAGGTCCTGCTGATACTCGGTGTAGATGTTCGACAGGCTGCGCGGCAGGGGCCGCACGTCGGCGCCGACGGAAAAGCTCAGTCCGACAGCGTGACCGGGGGTCGGGTACGGGTCCTGCCCGACGATGAGGACGCGGACCTGGTCGAAGGGATAGCTGAAGGCCCGCAACACCTGCGCCCCGGTGGGAAGGTAGCGATGTCCGGCGGCCAGTTCGGCGCGCAGGAACTCCCCCATCTCGGCGACGCGGGCGTGCACCGGTTCCAGGGCGCTCGCCCACGATTCGTCGATCAATTCCTGCAGTGGGCGTGCGGTCACGAGAGGCCAACTTAGCGCCCCGCCGATCTAGTAGGACTGCCAGCCCGCACTGCCCGCCCATGCGGCGTGGTCGAGGGTCACCGCACCCGCGCCGAAGTCCGGCGTGGGGTGCAGGACACGCCCGATCAGACGCCAGCCCACAGGAGGTTCGGCCGGGAAGGTCGCCACCAGAGCGTGATCCTCACCACCGCCGAGCACCCAGTCCCGGGCGTCGACCCCGGCGGCGTCACCGGCGGGGCCGAGGGCGTCGAGGTCGGCGCGCAACAGCTCCAGGGAGAGGTCGACGTGGACGCCCGATGCGGCCGCGACGTGCCCCAGATCGGCGAGCAGGCCGTCCGAGACGTCGGTCATCGCCGTGGCGCCCCCTCGGGCTGCGACGGCCCCCTGTCCGTAGGGCGGCGCCGGCACCAGGTGGCGGCGTCTCAACGCCTCGAAACCGGCGATGCTGTTGCGCCACAACGCATAACCGGCACCCGACCAGCCGAGTTCACCTGTCACCGCGACCACGTCGCCTGGCCTGGCGCCGCCGCGTAACACGGGCGGGCGACCGTCGAGGTCACCCAGTACCGTCACCGAGACCACCCACTGCGGGGCGGCGACCATGTCACCACCGACGATCGCTGCGCCCAGCCGCACGGCCTCGTCCCACAGGCCGTCGGCCAGCGCGACGGCCTGTGCCGTCTCGGTGTCACCCGGTGCGCCGAAGCCGACGACGAACGCGGTCGCCCGTCCGCCCATCGCCTCGATGTCAGAAGCGTTCTGCGCGATGGCTTTTCGCCCGACGTCGAAGGGGGTCGACCAGTCCAGTCGAAAGTGCCTGCCCTCCACCAATATATCGGTGCTCACTGCGGTGGCGGACGTGCCGGCGAGGACGGCGGCGTCGTCGCCCGGCCCGACGACGACGGACTCCGGTTGCCTGCGCCCGGCGACCAGTCGGTCGATGACGGCGAACTCACCGTCTTCGGCCAGCGTGCCGTCGGCCATGACTGCTCTCCTCGCTGCGACGAATCGTGGCCTGAACGCCGGGCTCACCTGCGGTACGTTGACTCCGCAGAAGAGTTTATGCATCGAGTTCCCAGTACCGCCGTCGACGCCGCCGGCGTCTGTGCAGACCGAACGGAGGGATCACGGCGTGGTCGAGGCTTTCGTGCTCATCCAGACCGAAGTCGGCCGCGCCGAGATCGTCGCCAAACAGCTCGCCGGACTGCCCGGTGTGTTGTCGTCGGAGTCGGTGACCGGACCCTACGACGTGATCGTGCGGGCGGGAGCGCCGACGCTGACCGAACTGACCTCGTCCGTGGTGCCCGCCGTGCAGCAGGTGGCGGGCATCACCCGGACGTTGACGTGCCCGATCGCCGGCCCCGATCGGTGAGGTGACCCGGCCGTAGAGTGTCGCCATGACCGATACCCGCGGTGACGGGCCGCCGCGCGCTGCGCTCATCGCGGCAATCGTGCTGGCGGTCGGCGCAGTGATCACGATCTTGGTGGTCGTCACGGTCATGCAGCGGCAACGCGGCCCCGCGCCGGTCGCGCTCGCGACCGTGCCGGCCCCGGGCGCCGACGGGCCCGAATGTGCCCGTCTGGTGGGGGCGCTGCCCGAACAGCTCGGCGATTACCGGCGCGCGCCGCTGGTCGATCCTGCGCCAGCGGGGGCTGCGGCATGGCAGCTGGATGACGGCGGCGAGGCGCTGGTGCTGCGGTGCGGGCTGGAGCGGCCGGCGGACTTCGTGGTCGGAGCGCCGCTCACCGTGGTCGACGCGGTGTCGTGGTTCCGGGTGCAGGATCCGAGCGACACCGACCGGGCCACCTGGTTCGCGGTGGACCGGCCGGTGTACGTGGCACTCACGCTGCCGCCCAATTCGGGGCCCGACGCCATCCAGACGGTGTCGAAGGCGGTGGCCGACGCGTTGCCGGCGCGGCCGGTCGATCCCGGTCCGGCGGCCTAGTGGCTAGCGCAGGCCGACGCCGCGCGCGACGGCGGTGTCGACCATCGTGGCGAGCAACGTGGGGTAGTCGACGCCGCTGGCCGCCCACATGCGCGGATACATCGAGATCGTCGTGAAGCCCGGCATCGTGTTGATCTCGTTGATGACCGGGCCGTCGTCGGTCAGGAAGAAGTCGACTCGGGCCAACCCCTGGCAGTCGATCGCCTGGAACGCCCGGATCGACAGGGCGCGGATCTCGTCGGCGACGTCGTCGTCCACCTTGGCCGGGACGTCGAGTTCGGCCGCGTCGTCGAGGTACTTGGTCTCGAAGTCGTAGAAGCCGTCGTCGCGGCCGCGTACCCCGGCAACCCGGATCTCTCCGACGGTGCTGGCGCCCAGCCGCCCGTCGGGGAATTCGAGGACGCCGCATTCGAGTTCTCGCCCGATGACAGCGGCCTCGACGATCACCTTCGGATCGTGGCGGCGCGCCAGCTCGATCGCGGCCGGCAGCAGATCCCACGAGGTGACGCGGCTGACCCCGATCGACGAGCCACCGCGGGCGGGTTTGACGAACACGGGCAGCCCGAGCCGCTCCCGGTCGGACAGCGACACGGTGGTGTCCTGAGCCCGCAGGACTATCTGGTCGCCGATCGGCAGATCGGCGGCGGCCAGCAGCTTCTTGGTGAACTCTTTGTCCATCCCCACCGCGCTGGCCAGCACGCCGGCGCCGACGTAGGGCACCCCGGCCAGTTCGAGCAGACCTTGGATGGTGCCGTCTTCGCCGTAGGGGCCGTGGAGGACCGGGAACACCACGTCGACCGCGGCCAGCACCTCACCGGCGGCCTCTCCCATGGACAGGAGCTGTCCGCGCCGAGCCGGATCGGGCGAGAGCGCGAGCGCGGTCCCGGAGGAGTCGCTGACACCGGGAAGCGTGCCGTCGGTGATGGCCAGCCCCTCCGGACGGCCGTCGCCGAGGACCCACGATCCGTGCGGGGTGATCCCGACGGCGACCACCTCGAATCGCTGCGGGTCGAGGTTGCGCAGGATGCTGCCTGCGGAGACACACGAGATCGCGTGCTCAGAACTCCGTCCGCCATAGACGACGGCAACGCGGGTGCGGGCAGTCACAGTCTGGAGAGGCTACCGGCCGCCCGCGGCGAGAGCCGAGCCGATATCGGCCAGCAGGTCGTCGGTGTCCTCGATTCCGCAGGCAATGCGGGCGAAGCCGGGGGGCACCGGGTCGCCCCACCGCGCCCTGCGGTCGACCGAGGTGTGCACGCCGCCGAAGCTGGTGGCGCCGACGAGCAGCGCGCTGCGGCGGATGAGGTCGTGCACCGCGTCGGCGTCGGCCAGCTCGACGGAGACGATGCCGCCGAAGCGACGCATCTGCCGGGTCGCGATCGCATGGGAGGGATCGTCCTGCAGACCCGGGTAGCGCACCGCGGCCACCGCAGGGTGCGAGCGCAGCATCATCGCGACCGCGGCGGCGTTCTGGCATTGCCGCTCGAAGCGCAGGCCGAAGGTACTGAGACCGCGCAGCACCAGCCACGCCTCGAACGCACCGAGGATGGGCCCGGCGAGAAGTCGCTCACGCTGCAGCCGTTCGATCACGTCGACCCGGTTGCCTGCGGCGTAGCCGGCGAGCAGATCGTGATGTCCGGAGAGCGCTTTGGTGGCACTGGCCACCACCAGGTCGGCACCCAGCGCCAGCGGTTGCTGTCCCAACGGTGTCGCCGTCGTGTTGTCGACGACGAGCAGAGCGCCGCGCGCTCGGCACTGCATCGCCAGCCGGTGCAGATCCACGACGTCCAGCCCGGGGTTCGACGGTGTCTCGGCCAGCACCACGTCGGCGTCGCGAGCGGCCTCGCACATCTGCGCGCACGACGCCTGCACGACGGTGACGCCGCGAGGAGCGAGATATTCGGTGGCATAGGCGCGCACCTGGTAGTAGCCGTCGGCCGGAACGACGAGCGTGCTGCCCGGCTTAGTCACCACGCGCAGCACCGACGTGATCGCCGCCATGCCGGAGCCGAATGTCACCGCAGCGGCGGCACCTTCGAGCTGCGCCAGGGCTGATTCCAGATGCCGCCACGTCGGGTTGTGTCGCCGGCCGTAGCTGTCCAGCGCATCGTCCTCGTCCGCACCGAGGTGATACGCCGCTGCCGGCACCGGCACAGGCCCCACCGGAGCCCCCGGAACATGTTCGCCGGCAATCGCTTTCAAGCTCCGCGTGGAATCCCCGTACGTCATCATCACTCCGGTTTGGTGGAGCGCCCGAGGAGCAGCGCCACCGCGTCCTCGACCGACAGACCCTTGTGGCACACCCCGTGGACAGCTTCGGTCAACGGCATCTCGACGTCGTAGCTCGCGGACAACGCCAGCACCGACCGGCACGACGTCACCCCTTCGGCGACGTGGCCGCCGGTGGCGGCGAGCGCGGCCTCCATCGTGCCGCCCCGCCCCAGTCGCTCGCCGAAGGACCGATTGCGCGAATGGGCAGACATGCACGTCGCCACGAGATCACCGATTCCGGCCAGCCCGGCCAGCGTTGCCGGCTTGGCGCCCAACGCGATTCCCAGTCGCATGATCTCGGCCAGCCCGCGGGTGATGATGGCCGCCGCGGTGTTCTCCCCCAGCCCCACGCCCGCCGCCATCCCGGACGCGAGGGCGATCACGTTCTTGCAGGCCCCGCCGACCTCGGCGCCGATCACGTCGGCGTTGGTGTACGGCCGGAGGTATCCGGTGGCCAGCGCCCGCTGCAGGGCCACCGCACGGCCTGAGTCGCTGCACGCGATGACGGTCGCGGCGGGCTGTTCGGCGGCGATCTCGCTGGCCAGATTGGGTCCGGACACCACGGCGACACGGGCGGCATCAGCTCCGGTCACCTGCATGACGACCTGGCTCATACGCATCAGCGTTTCGAGCTCTATCCCCTTGGCGAGGCTGACCAGGGTGGTGTCCGCGCCGAGGCAGGGGGTCCATTCCGTCAGGTTGGCGCGCAGCGTCTGTGACGGCACGGCGAGCAACACCGTGCAGGCGCCGTCGAGCGCTTCGGCGTAGTCGCCGGTGGCCCGGATCGACGCGGGCAGGGCGACATCGAGGTACCCGGGATTGTGGTGTGTGCGATTGATCTCGTCGGCACGCTCGGGGTCACGCGCCCACAACCTGACCCCGTTGCCGGCATCGGCCAGCACTTTCGCCAACGCTGTTCCCCATGCTCCCGCACCCATCACCGCAGCCTCGACCACGGCTCCAACACTAGTCGGGAATAACTGCTGGCAGGATGACGCTCGTGACCGGCATGAGCACCTCCGCGGCCGCCGGCGCCCGAACCCCGGACGCCGGCGTCAGTGTGGTGATCGCCGTGAAGCGGCTGACCGCAGCCAAGACGCGCCTTGCGCCGGCGTTCTCACCCGCCACCCGCGGCGGTGTGGTTCTCGCCATGCTCGAGGACACGATCGCTGCTGCGACGGCGGTGCCCGCCGTTCGGTCGGTCATCGTGGTCACCCCCGACGCCGATGCCGCGGCCGCCGCCGGTCGGCTCGGCGCCCACGCGCTGCAGGATCCGACACCGTCGGGTCATCACGACCCGCTGAACCACGCGTTGACGGCCGGCGAGACGCTGGCACGCCACACCGGCGCCAATGTTGTTGCCCTGCAGGGAGATCTGCCCGCGCTTCGCGCCTCGGAGCTGGCTGCGGCGATCCGCGCGGCGGGCGCCCACCGGCGCAGCTTCGTGGCCGACCGCCACGGTACGGGGACGGCAGCACTGTTCGCGTTCGGTGTCGGTCTGCATCCCCTGTTCGGCGCTGAATCGGCCACTCGGCACCGCCGTTCGGGCGCGATCGAGCTGATCGGCGACTGGCCCGGGCTGCGCTGCGACATCGACACCGCACAGGATCTCCTGGACGCCCGCCACCTCGGGGTCGGGTCCGCGACGTCGCAGGTGATCGGGGCGCTGCGCTGAGCGGGTGCCCGCAGGACCCCTTCTGCTAGCCGCGGCGCCCGCCGATAGGGAATCATCGGGGCATGACCGAAGCGCAGACCCGACCGGAGGACGCGGACACCACGGCGGAAACCCCTGCAGAATCCACGGCAGCGGCGGTTCCCGACACCGCGCCCGAGGCGCCCCCCGCCGCGACGTCGCCGGCGGTGGACAATCCGCTTCCCGAAGACCGATACCTCAACCGCGAGCTGAGCTGGCTCGACTTCAACGCCAGAGTGCTGGCGCTGGCGGCTGATCCGTCGCTGCCCCTGCTGGAACGCGCCAAGTTCCTGGCGATCTTCGCCTCCAACCTCGACGAGTTCTACATGGTCCGCGTCGCCGGCCTCAAACGACGCGACGAGATGGGATTGTCGGTCCGCTCGGCCGACGGCCTGTCTCCCCGCGAACAGCTCCGCAGGATCAGCGAGCGCACCCAGCAGCTCGCGAGCCGGCATGCGCACGTCTTTCTCGACGCCGTGCGCCCGGCGCTGGCCGACGAAGGCATCGTGATCGTGACGTGGGCCGAGCTCGACGACGACGAGCGAAGCCGGCTCTCCACGTACTTCCACGAGCAGGTGTTCCCGGTCCTCACTCCGCTGGCCGTCGATCCCGCACACCCCTTCCCGTTCGTGAGCGGCCTGAGCCTGAACCTCGCCATCACCGTCAAGCATCCCGACGGCGGACAGCATTTCGCGCGAATCAAGGTGCCCGACAACGTCGACCGCTTCGTCGAGCTGGCCGCACGGGAAGGCACCTCCGACGTCGCGCGGTTCCTGCCGATGGAGGAACTGATCGCCGCGTTCCTGCCCGTGCTGTTCCCCGGCCTGGAGATCGTGGAGCACCACGCCTTCCGGATCACCCGCAACGCCGACTTCGAGGTGGAGGAGGACCGCGACGAAGATCTGCTCAAGGCACTCGAGCGCGAGCTCGCCCGACGCAGATTCGGCTCCCCCGTACGTCTCGAAGTCTCCGACGACATGACCGAGGGCATGCTCGAGTTGCTGCTGCGCGAACTCGACGTGGCCCCCGGTGACGTCGTGGAAGTGCCCGGGCTGCTGGACCTCTCGTCTCTGTGGCAGGTCTACGGCGTCGATCGGCCGGCTCTGAAGGACCGTCCGTTCGTGCCCGCCACCCCTCCGGCGTTCGGCGAACGCGAGACACCCAAGAGCATCTTCTCGACGCTGCGCGACGGTGACGTGCTGGTGCACCACCCCTACGATTCGTTCTCCACCACGGTGCAACGCTTCATCGAGCAGGCGGCGGCCGACCCGAACGTGCTCGCGATCAAGCAGACTCTGTACCGCACCTCCGGTGACTCGCCGATCGTCAACGCGTTGATCGACGCCGCCGAAGCGGGCAAGCAGGTGGTGGCGCTGGTCGAGATCAAGGCCAGGTTCGACGAGCAGGCCAACATCAAGTGGGCGCGTGCACTCGAGCAGGCCGGCGTGCACGTGGTGTACGGCCTCATCGGTCTGAAGACCCATTGCAAGACATGTCTGGTCGTGCGCCGGGAAGGGTCGATGATCCGCCGCTACTGCCACATCGGCACCGGCAACTACAACCCGAAGACCGCCCGTCTCTACGAAGACGTGGGGCTGCTGACGGCAGCGCCCGACATCGGCGCCGACCTCACCGACCTGTTCAACTCGCTCACCGGGTACTCCCGCAAGGAGTCCTATCGCAACCTGCTCGTCGCGCCCTACGGCGTGCGCCGCGGCATCATCGAGCGCATCGATCGGGAGATCGCCGCCACCCGGGACGGCGCCGAGGGCCGGATCCGGCTGAAGGCCAACGCATTGGTGGACGAACAGGTGATCGATGCGCTGTACCGAGCCTCCCAGGCCGGGGTCCGGGTCGAGGTCGTGGTGCGCGGCATCTGTGCGCTGAAGCCCGGCGGAGAGGGGTTCTCGGAGAACATCGTGGTGCGCTCGATCCTGGGTCGGTTCCTCGAGCATTCACGGATCATTCACTTCCGCGCCATCGACGAATACTGGATCGGCAGCGCCGACATGATGCATCGTAATCTGGACCGCCGCGTGGAGGTCATGGCTCAGGTCAAGGATCCACGGTTGACCGAAGCACTCGGCGACATCTTCGAATCCGCCCTGGATCCGCGGACGCGCTGCTGGGAACTCGGCGTCGACGGGAAATGGACGGCATTGCCTCAGGAGGGACAGACGGTGCGGGACCACCAGGTGTCGTTGATGGAAAGCCACCGCCATCCGTAATCGTCCGATCGAACAGAGCAGGCAAGAAGCGCTGTGAAGACCGACCCCATCCTCGCCGCCGGCGCCGTGTTGTGGCGCCCGCAGGAATCCACGGGCACGCCGGAGATCGCCGTGATCCACCGGCCGCGCTACGACGACTGGTCACTGCCCAAGGGAAAGCTCGAGCGCGGCGAGACCGAGCCGGTGGCCGCGGTGCGAGAGATCGAGGAGGAGACGGGCTTCCGCGCGCATCTGGGGCGCCGTCTCACGTCGGTGAGCTACCCCGTCAAGGACACCACGAAAAAGGTCCGGTACTGGGCCGCCCGCAGTGTGCGGGGTGAGTTCGCCGCCAACGACGAGGTGGACGAACTGAAGTGGCTTCCCCTGGAACAGGCGATGAGCCAAGTGGATTACACGCTGGATCGTAAAGTGCTGCGGCGGTTCGGCAAGCTGCCGGTCGACACCACGACGGTGATGATCGTGCGACACGCCACCGCGGGCAGCAAGAAGCGGTACTCCGGTGATGACCGGAAGCGTCCGTTGGACAAGCACGGCCGCGCGCAGGCCGAGGCGCTGGTGGATCTGCTGCTGGCGTTCGGCGCCGACGAGCTGTTCGCCGCTGACCGCGTCCGCTGCCACCAGACTCTCGGCCCCCTCGCCGAGGAACTGGGCGTCCCGGTGATCAGCGAAACAGCCTTGACCGCAGAGGCATACGCCGACAAACCGAAGAGGGGCCGTCAGCGCGTGCTGGAGATCGCCGAGACAGCGTCTCACCCCGTGATCTGCACGCAGGGTGAGGTCATTCCCGATCTGATCGCCTGGTGGTGCGAACGCGACGGCGTGCGCGCCGACAAGTCGCGCAACCGCAAGGGCAGCACCTGGGTGCTCACGCTGGCCGGCGGTCGGCTGGTCAGCGCCGACCACATCAGTTCACCGCTGGCGCCCCACTAGCCCCGACACGCGACAACGCCGTGGGCGTTGGCCCACGGCGTCGTCGGTGAAACCGGTTTGTCGCGAGATTACTTGCGACCGCGCTTGGCCGGAGCCTTCTTGGCAGGCGCTGCCTTCTTGGCGGCGGTGGCCTTCTTGGCCGGAGCCTTGGTCGCGGCCTTCTTGGCCGGAGCCTTCTTGGCGGGCGCTGCCTTCTTGGCGGCGGTGGCCTTCTTGGCCGGAGCCTTCGTTGCGGCCTTCTTGGCCGGAGTCTTGGTCGCGGCCTTCTTGGCGGGAGTCTTGGTCGCGGCCTTCTTGGCGGGAGCCTTGGTCGCGGCCTTCTTGGCGGGAGCCTTGGTCGCGGCCTTCTTGGCGGGAGCCTTGGTCGCGGCCTTCTTGGCCGGAGCCTTCTTGGCGGCCTTACGGGCGGTGCCTGAAGCGGTCACGCCGCGCTTGACGGCGGGGCCTTCGGCCGGAAGCTTTTGTGCGCCCGAGACAACGGCTTTGAACTGAGCGCCGGGGCGGAAGGCCGGAACGGACGTGGGCTTGACCTTGACCGTCTCACCCGTGCGCGGGTTGCGGGCAACGCGGGCGGCGCGGCGACGCTGCTCGAAGACACCGAAGCCGGTGATGGTCACGCTGTCACCCTTGTGCACGGCGCGCACGATGGTGTCGACGACGTTCTCCACCGCAGCGGTCGCTTGCCGACGATCCGAGCCCAACTTCTCCGTGAGTACGTCGATGAGCTCTGCCTTGTTCATGCAAAACCTCCGGGAACTGTGGTCCTCTTTGGACCGACTAGAGGACACGGTAAACCCATTGCCTGCTGATTTCCAAGAACCACGCGCAATTTCAGGGAATCTCAGCGAACTTTTTTCAATCCGCTTGGCCCCCTTCGGGTCCTGCCGGGGCGCCGCAAAAGAGGTCTGCAGAGCGGATATTTCGCCGCTTCAGGACTGAAGATCAGGTGGTCAGAGTCCGCGGTTTCCACACCGGGCGACGCGCCTCGTAATCCTCGATCTGATCGAGTTTCCGCAGCGTAAGGCCGATATCGTCGAGCCCTTCGAGCAGTCGCCACGCGGTGTAGTCATCAATCTTGAACGGCACCACCACCGTTTCCACGGCGATGGTCCGATCTTGAAGATTGACAGTGATTTCCGTCCCCGGGTGCTGCTCGATGACCTTCCACAACAATTCGACATCATCTTGTGCGACTTCGGCCGCCAGAAGTCCCGCCTTTCCGGCGTTGCCCCGGAAAATGTCGGCGAATCGGGACGAGATGACCACTCGGAAGCCGAAGTCCATGAGCGCCCAGACCGCGTGTTCACGCGACGAGCCGGTCCCGAAATCGGGCCCCGCCACCAGAACCGAACCGCGGTCGAACGGTGACTGATTGAGGACGAACGACGGATCGTTGCGCCACGCCGCGAACAGACCGTCCTCGAATCCGGTGCGCGTCACGCGCTTCAAGTACACCGCCGGGATGATCTGGTCGGTGTCGACATTGGAGCGGCGCAGCGGCACGCCGATCCCGGTGTGGGTGGTGAAAGCTTCCATGGCAGCGTCTCCTAGTGAGTGGTCGCGGGGATCAGATCGGCCGGGGACGACAGGGTGCCCCGGACGGCCGTCGCGGCGGCGACGGCCGGCGACACCAGATGTGTGCGACCACCTTTGCCTTGCCGGCCCTCGAAATTGCGGTTCGACGTCGAGGCGCATCGCTCTCCGGGAGCGAGTTGATCGGGGTTCATCCCCAGACACATCGAGCAGCCGGCCTGGCGCCATTCCGCGCCGGCCGCGGTGAAGATGTCGCCGAGGCCTTCGGATTCGGCCTGCGCGCGCACCCGCATCGAGCCTGGGACGATCAGCATGCGCACCCCGTCGGCGACGCTGCGACCGCGCAGCACGTCGGCGACCACGCGAAGATCCTCGATCCGTCCGTTGGTGCACGAGCCCACGAACACGGCGTCGACAGACACGTCGCGCATCGGAGTACCCGCTTCGAGACCCATGTACGCCAACGCTTTTTCAGCCGTCTGCCGCTGATCGTCGTCGTGCATCGCTTCGGGGTCCGGCACCGCGGCGGACAACGGCACCCCCTGGCCGGGGTTGGTGCCCCAGGTGACGAACGGGCTCAGTGTGGCGGCGTCGATGTGGACCTCGGTGTCGAACTCGGCACCCTCGTCCGTACGGAGCTGACGCCACGCAGCGACCGCCTCGTCCCATGCGGCGCCCTTGGGCGCATGCGGTCGCCCCTCGAGGAACGCGAACGTGGTGTCATCCGGTGCCACCATGCCGGCCCGGGCGCCGGCCTCGATACTCATGTTGCAGATCGTCATCCGACCCTCCATGGACAGCGATTCGATGGCGCTGCCCCGGTATTCGATGACGTGTCCCTGTCCCCCGCCAGTGCCGATCTGGGCGATCACCGCCAGGATGATGTCCTTGGCACTGACGCCGGGCGGCAATTCGCCGTCGACCGTGACGGCCATGGTCTTGAACGGCCGCAACGGAAGTGTCTGCGTGGCCAACACGTGCTCGACCTCCGAGGTGCCGATGCCCATCGCCAGCGCGCCGAACGCGCCGTGGGTGGACGTGTGGCTGTCACCGCAGACGACCGTCATCCCCGGCTGCGTCAGACCCAGCTGCGGGCCGATGATGTGGACGATGCCTTGTTCGGCATCGCCCATCGGGTGCAGCCGCACCCCGAACTCGGCGCAGTTGCGCCGCAACGTCTCCACCTGGGTCCGCGACACCGGGTCGGCGATCGGTTTGTCGATGTCGAGGGTCGGCACGTTGTGGTCTTCAGTCGCGATCGTCAGATCGGGGCGCCGCACCGGCCGCCCCGCCAACCGCAGCCCGTCGAACGCCTGGGGGCTGGTCACCTCGTGCACCAGATGTAGATCGATGTAGATGAGGTCCGGCTCTCGGGCATCACCCTGGCCGCCGCCCGCCGCGACGACGTGATCGCTCCACACCTTCTCGGCGAGCGTCCGTGGCTTGTTCGCGCTGTCCATTGGCGATCTCACATTCTGGGAAGCTAGTATCTCTGTGTGAGACAGGATAGCGGTATCGGCGTGCTCGACAAAGCGGTGGCCGTCCTCCATGCGGTCGCCGAGTCTCCGTGCGGTCTGGCCGATCTGTGTGACCGCACGGCCCTGCCGCGGGCGACTGCGCACCGGCTGGCCGTCGGGCTGGAAACGCACAGGATGCTCGCGCGCGACGCCGACGGCCAGTGGTGCCTGGGTCCCGCGCTGGCCGAGCTGGGCAGCCACGTGCGCGATCCGCTGGTGTCGGCGGGCGCCGTGGTGTTGCCGCGCCTGCGCGAGCTGACCGGGGAGAGCGTGCAGCTCTACCGCAGAGACGGGTCTGCGCGGATCTGCGTCGCGGCGTTGGAACCGCCTGCAGGTCTTCGCGATACGGTGCCGGTCGGCACACGGCTGCCGATGACCGCCGGCTCGGGGGCCAAGGTGTTGCTCGCCTATGCCGACACTGCCACCCAGCGCAGCGTGCTGGCCGACGCGGCGTTCACCGACCGCGCACTGGCGGAGGTACGCAAGCGCGGCTGGGCGCAGAGCGCGGCAGAACGGGAGCCCGGCGTGGCGAGCGTATCGGCGCCGGTGCGCGACGGCCGCGGCGCGGTGATCGCCGCCGTGTCGGTGTCCGGACCGATCGACCGGATGGGACGGCGCCCCGGCGCGCGCTGGGCCGCCGATCTGGTGGCGGCCGCCGATGCGCTGACACGACGGCTCTGACCGGGTGTCTCTGACGTAAAAACTCGCAGGTCCTGTCCGGACCTGCGAGCAGGTGTACCCCCGATGGGATTCGAACCCACGCTACCGCCGTGAGAGGGCGGCGTCCTAGGCCGCTAGACGACGGGGGCTAGAACTCGTACGGACGGAAAGCATAGCTGAGGGACGCAGTGCTGACCTAATCCGCACATTGGCTGGGGTACCAGGACTCGAACCTAGAATGGCTGAACCAGAATCAGCTGTGTTGCCAATTACACCATACCCCATTGGCAGCCCATCACCGCAGGTCACGGGCTCTTTTTCGACCCTGGCGCCTCGCGGTGGTGCCGCGCTGCGCCGTCTTGCAGGCCGACGAGCAGACTACCAAAGATTCTCGGCTGGTTTTTCCACCCCCGTCACGCCGCCGCTGCGGCGTGGTCTCGACCCGCTCGCAGCCGGGCCAGCGTGCGGTCCCGGCCCAACAATTCCAGCGATTCGTACAGCGGCGGGCTCACCGACGAGCCCGTCACCGCCACACGCACGGGTCCGAACGCCTTGCGCGGCTTGAGCTCGAGCCCGTCGATCAGCGCCGTCTTGAGCGCCTCTTCGATCTGCGGGCTGCGCCACTCCCCGAGTGCTTCGAGTGCGCCCAGCGCGGCGTCGAGCACAGGGACCGCGTCGGGCCGCAACTCCTTGCCCGCCGACTTCTCGTCGAGCGCGAAGGAGTCGTCGTCGAGGAACTTCAGCAGCCCCCAGGCGTCGCCGAGAACCACGATGCGCGTCTGCACCAGCGCGGCCGCTTCGGCGAACTCGTCGGCGGTGAGCCCGGTGTCGTGGCCGTGGGTGCGGAAGTACTCGCCGAGGCGGCGGGCGAACTCCGCGGGCTCCAGCAGTCGGATGTGCTCGGCGTTGAGCGCGTCCGCCTTCTTCTGGTCGAACCGCGCGGGATTGGAGTTCACGTCAACGACGTCGAACGCCGCCACCATCTCGTCGAGACCGAACACGTCACGGTCGTCAGCGATCGACCATCCCAGCAGCGCAAGGTAGTTGAGCAGCCCCTCGGGGATGAAGCCGCGCTCACGGTGCAGGAACAGATTCGACTGCGGGTCGCGCTTGGACAGCTTCTTGTTCCCGTCCCCCAGGACCGGTGGGAGGTGGGCGAAGCGGGGTGTGGCATCGGCGATGCCGAGCCGCACGAGAGCGGCGTAGAGCGCCAGCTGCCGCGGCGTCGACGGCAGCAGGTCTTCCCCTCGCAGCACGTGGGTGATCTTCATCAGGGCGTCGTCGACCGGATTGACCAAGGTGTACAACGGTTCTCCGCTGCCTCTGGTCAGCGCGAAGTCCGGGATCGAGCCGGCAGGGAAGGTCGTCTCACCGCGCACCAGGTCGTGCCAGGTCATGTCCTCGTCCGGCATCCGCAGCCGGATGACGCCGGGCCGACCCTCGGCACGGAAGGCCGCCCGCTGCTCGTCGGTCAGGTCGCGGTCGAAATTGTCGTACCCCAGCTTGGGATTGCGCCCCGCGGCGAGATGCCGGGCCTCGACTTCCTCAGCGGTGGAGAACGCCTCGTAGGCCACGCCGGCGTCGAGCAGCCGCTGCAGCACGTCGGTGTAGAGCTCGCGACGACCCGACTGCCGGTACGGCTCGTAGGGGCCGCCGACCTCGGGGCCCTCGTCCCAGTCCAGGCCGAGCCAGCGCAACGCATCCAACAGGGCCCGGTAGCTGTCTTCACTGTCCCGCGCCGAATCGGTGTCCTCGATGCGGAACACGAACGTGCCGCCGGTGTGCCGGGCGTAGGCCCAGTTGAACAGCGCCGTACGGATCAACCCGACATGGGGGGTGCCCGTCGGGGACGGACAGAACCTGACTCTGACTTCCGACGGGGCGCTCACGGCTTTCCTTTGCGGACAACGGGGTTGGTGAGCGTTCCGATGCCCTCGACGCTGATGCTGACGGTGTCGCCGTGCTCCAGCGGTCCCACGCCTTCGGGCGTCCCGGTCAGGATCAGGTCTCCCGGCAGCAGGGTCATGACCGCCGAGATCCACTCGATTATCGCGCCGATGTCATGGATCATCAACGACGTTCGGCTGCGCTGCTTGACCTCACCGTTGACCTCGGTGCGGATCTCCAGATCGGAGGCGTCGACATCGGTGACGATCCAGGGCCCGACCGGACAGAACGTGTCGTGGCCTTTGGCGCGCATCCACTGGCCGTCCTTCTTCTGCTGATCACGCGCAGACACGTCGTTGGCGATCGTGTAGCCGAGGATGTTCTCCGCGGCCCGCGACGCCGGCACGTCCTTGCACGGACGACCGATGACGGCAGCCAGCTCACCCTCGAAGTGCACGGGATTCGCGTCGGCCGGCAGTTGGATGGCGGTATTCGGGCCGATGATCGCCGTGTTGGGCTTGAGGAAGATGATCGGATCCTCGAAGGTGCCGCCACCCATCTCCTCGATGTGAGCGGCGTAGTTCTTACCCATGCACACGACCTTGCTGGCGAGGATCGGCGCCAGCAGGCGTACGTCGGCCAGCGGCCACTGCCGGCCGGTGAATGTCGGTGTGCCGAAGGGATGCTCGGCGATCTCGCGGGCGATGGCTTCACCGGGCTCGTCGACCGGTCCTTCGATGGAGACGAAAGCCACGCCGTCGGGGCTGGCGATTCGACCAAGACGCATGGGGTCAGCCTAGCGTTAGCACTGCCCGCCGCGGCAGGCGCACAGCTCACACGCCGGCTATCTCATAGAGTGAGATTTGAGTTCTGCATGATGAGACGTTCGTGCCACGATGGGTGAATGGACATCGCATCGATCAGCACCGCACGACGATGGTCGATGCTGATCGTCGCCCTCGGCGCCACGTTGTGCGCCAACGTGTTCATCAACGGTGTGGCTTTTCTCATACCGACACTGCATCGTGAACGCGGCCTCGACCTCGCGCAGGCGGGTCTGATGTCGGCGCTGCCCAGCCTGGGGATGGTGGTGACGCTGATCGCCTGGGGTTATGTCGTCGACCGCGTCGGCGAGCGGACGGTGTTGACCCTCGGTTCCGCGCTGACCGGGGCCGCCGGTTTCGGTGCTGCATCGGTGGACTCACTGCCCGCGGTCGGAGCTTTCCTCTTCGTCGGTGGCATGGCGGCGGCGAGCAGCAACACCGCCAGCGGCCGCTTGGTGGTCGGCTGGTTCGCCGCGGAGAAACGCGGCCTGGTGATGGGCATTCGCCAGACCGCACAGCCGCTCGGGGTCGGACTCGGCGCGCTGGTGATTCCGCGGCTCGCCGAATCTTCCGGGGTGTCGGGTGCACTGCTGTTCCCCGCCGTGGTCTGTGCGGTCTCGGCCGTCGTATGTGCCGTCGCGGTGTCGGACCCACCGCGACCCGCGCGCGCGGACGCCAGCGAGGCCGACCTCGCCAACCCCTACCGAGGATCCTCACTGCTGGTGCGCATCCATCTCACCTCACTGCTGCTGGTGGCGCCGCAGGCGATGGTGTGGACGTTCACGCTCGCCTGGTTGATGACCGACCGGGGGTGGTCTGCCGGCTCCGCCGGCGCCATGGTCACGACTGCTCAACTCCTGGGGGCCGGCGGACGCATCGCCGCTGGACGATGGTCCGACTTCGTGCTGCGACGGTCCGGCGACGTGCTGAGCTCGCGGATGAGGCCCATCCGGACGATCGCTGCAGCCGCCGCGGTGTCGATGGGGCTACTGGCACTGACCGATTGGCTGGACTCCCCGCTCAGCATCGCGCTGATGGTCGTCGCGTCGGTGGTCACCGTGTCGGACAACGGATTGGCGTTCACCGCGATCGCCGAAGTCGCCGGGCCGTTCTGGAGCGGCCGCGCGCTAGGCACCCAGAACACCACGCAGCTGTTGACCGCGGGCGTCACGCCGCCGTTGTTCGGCGCCCTGATCGGCGTGGCCGGTTACCCGGCGGCGTTCGCCGTGTGCGCGCTCGTCCCCCTGCTTGCGATTCCTGCGGTGCCCGCGACCTCGCCCGCTCAGGCGGAGGACGCAGCCTGACGCGGTAGGAGCATCAGCGCCGAGGCCAGAAAACAGAGCGCCCCGATGAAGGTGCCGAGATTGGCCAGCCTTTCGTCTTCGGTGACACCTGTCGCGCGCACGAACGCAGCTCCGGCGGACACCCCGAACGCCACGCACCCCGCCATGTTGACCGCCGCGGCCATCCAGTCACGCGGTGTCAGATCGATCAGCGCGCCGGCCGCGACCACACCGAGCAGCCCGCTGATCAGAAATGCCGTCGAACCCGCGACGTCGGGCACCCACACGTAGCGCCGCTCGCTGGCCACGGCGTGCGCCCACACCGACGCGCCCGTGCTCACGTTGAACAGCGCAGTGCCGACCAGTTGCACTGCGGCACTCCACCATTCCGCACGCTTGGCATGCTCGCAGCGATACAGCTGAAGCGAGGCCGCAGTCGTGAAGAACCAGGATCCGCAGAAGCACAGCAGGTTCGCCCCGCCCGCACCGAGAAACGCCGGAAACGCGGGCGCGGTCGCGAGCGCGAACAGCGACGAGCCGACGGCGAACAGCCAGCACTGCGCAGACAGCGTGGCCAACCGCCGGATGGCTACAGCTTTCCGAGGATGCGCTCGCCGACCTGTGGGGTGGTCAGCGACTGGTCGCCTCGGGTCGCGAGGTGCTCGGCGACCGCCGCGTCGACACGGGCCGCCGCATCGAACTCACCGAGGTGGGCCAGCAGCAGCGACACACTCATGATCGCGGCGGTCGGATCCGCGATGCCCTGCCCGGCGATGTCGGGTGCGCTGCCGTGCACCGGTTCGAACATCGACGGATTGGTCAGAGTCGCATCGATGTTGCCGCTGGCCGCCAGCCCGATGCCGCCACACACCGCAGCGGCCAGATCGGTGATGATGTCGCCGAACAGGTTGTCGGTGACGATCACGTCGAACCGGCCGGGATCGGTGACCATGTGGATCGTCGCCGCGTCGACGTGCTGATACGCCACCTCGACCTCGGGATACTCGGCGGCGACGCTCTGCACCGTGCGCCACCACAGCGAACCGGCATGGGTCAGCACATTGTTCTTGTGCACCAACGTCAGGTGCTTGCGGCGGGCCTGCGCCCGCTGGAACGCATCGAGCACCACACGACGCACCCCGTAGGCGGTGTTGACGCTGACCTCGGTTGCGACCTCGTGAGGGGTGTCCAACCGGATCGCGCCGCCGTTTCCGGTGTAGGGCCCTTCGGTGCCCTCACGCACCACGACGAAGTCGATCTCAGGATCGCCGGCCAACGGGCTGCGCACCCCCGGGTAGAGCCGGCCCGGGCGCAGATTGACGTGGTGGTCGAGCTCGAAACGGATGCGCAGCAGCAGCCCACGCTCGAGCACACCGCTCGGCACCGACGGGTCGCCGATCGCGCCGAGCAGGATCGCGTTGTGCTCCTTGAGCTCACCGATCACCGACTCGGGCAGTACCTCACCGGTCTTGTGATACTGCCGTGCGCCGAGCTCGTACTCGGTCTTCTCCACCCCGGGTAGTACGGCGTCGAGCACCGTGAGCGCCTGGCCGATCACTTCCGGACCGATCCCGTCGCCGCCGATCACCGCGAGTTTCAGTGAGGCACTCATGTCAGGTCGACCACTTCCAATGTCGCAGCGTTGACGTCCCGGCCGATGGTGGCGAGCACGTCGTCGGGCACGTTCCTGTCCAAGCGCAGCATGATCGTCGCGCCCTGACCGTCGGCGTCCTGGCTGAGCTGGGCGGCCAGGATGTTGACTTCGGCGCCGCCCAGCAGCGTGCCGATCTTGCCCAGTGCGCCGGGCTGGTCGTCGTAGTTGATGATCAAGTTCACGCCTTCGGCGCGCAGATCGAGATTGCGACCGTTGATCTGGACGATCTTCTCCACCTGCTGCGGGCCCGACAGCGCACCGGCCACGTTCACCGTGGTCCCGTCGGCGGCCACCGCGCGGACGTCGACGACGCTGCGGTGGTTCGGGCTCTCGGACTCGGTGTCGATGGACGCCTCGACGCCGCGCTCGGCCGCCAGGGCCGGGGCGTTGACGAACGTCACCGGGTCCTCGATCACCGCCGAGAACAGCCCGCGCAGCGCCGAGAGACGCAGCACCTCGACCTCCTCGCTGGCCAGCTCGCCGCGCACCTGCACGCACAGATTGGTCGGCAGTTCCGCCGACAGCGCACCGACGAGCAGTCCGAGCTTGCGGACCAGATCAAGCCACGGCGCGACCTCTTCGCCGACCGCACCACCGCCGACGTTGACGGCGTCGGGCACGAACTCACCGGCGAGAGCGAGCTTGACGCTGGCCGCCACATCGGTGCCGGCACGGTCCTGGGCTTCGGCCGTCGATGCGCCGAGGTGAGGCGTCACCACCACCTGGGGCAGTTCGAACAGCGGGCTGTCGGTGCAGGGCTCGGTGGCGAACACGTCGAGGCCGGCACCGCGGACGTGGCCGCTGGTGATCGCGTCCGCCAGGGCCTGCTCGTCGATCAGCCCACCGCGCGCAGCGTTGACGATGATCACTCCAGGCTTGGTCTTGGCCAGCGCGTCCTTGCCGATCAGCCCCGCCGTCTCCTTGGTCTTGGGCAGATGCACGGAGATGAAGTCGGCGCGGGCGAGGAGCTCGTCGAGGGTGAGCAGTTCGATGCCGAGCTGCGCGGCGCGGGCGTGCGAGACATAGGGGTCGTGGGCGGTGATGTGCGCGCCGAATGCGGCCAGCCGCTGGGCCACCAGCTGACCGATGCGGCCGAGGCCGACCACGCCGACCGTCTTGCCGAAGATCTCGGTGCCGGAGAACGACGACCGCTTCCATGTGTGGTCGCGCAGCGTCGCATCGGCGGCCGGGATCTGTCGGGCCGCCGACAGCAGCAGGGCCAGCGCGTGCTCGGCGGCGCTGTGGATGTTCGACGTGGGCGCGTTGACCACCAGCACACCGCGCGCGGTGGCGGCGTCGACATCGACGTTGTCGAGGCCGACGCCGGCGCGGGCGACGATCTTGAGCTTGGGCGCTGCGGCGAGGACCTCGGCATCGACGGTGGTGGCCGAGCGGACCAGCAGCGCGTCGGCTTCGGCGACGGCGGCCAGCAGCTTCTCCCGGTCCGGGCCGTCGACCCAACGGACCTCCACCTGGTCGCCCAACGCTTCGACGGTCGAGGGGGCCAGCTTGTCGGCGATCAATACCACGGGCAGACTCACGAGGCCTCAGCCTAGTGGGCTGTAATGATCGGGTGGTGGGCGGGAGAAGCTCGAGCGTGGACGTCACCGTCGTCGGAAGCGGTCCCAACGGGCTGGCGGCCGCGGTCATCTGCGCCCGCGCGGGTCTCTCGGTCCGGGTGATCGAGGCCCAGCCCACAGCCGGTGGCGGTGCCCGGTCGGCGCCGGACCCCGAGTACCCGGGTGTTCTCCACGACATCTGCTCGGCCGTCCACCCGCTGGGGGTGGCTTCTCCGTTCTTCGCCGAATTCGATCTCGCGGCGCGCGGCGTGCAGCTGCGCACGCCGGACGTGTCGTATGCGAATCCATTGCCCGGCCGGTCGGCCGCGGTGGCCTACCGTTCGCTGGAGCGCACGTGCGCGGAACTGGACGACGGCGGATCGTGGCGACGGCTCTTCGGCCCGCTGACCGAACACGTCGACGGGGTGCTGGGCTTCTTCCTCGGCGACAAGCGTTCGCTGCCACCAGATCTGGCCACCACGGTGCGTACCGGGTTGCGCGTCCTGGCGATGGGCAGTCCGGCGTGGGGCCTGCTGCGCGGCGACGACGCCCAAGCTTTGTTCACCGGCGTTGGCGTGCATGCGATTTCGACGATGCCCTCTCCGGTCAACAGCGGCGCGGGCCTGATGTTGGGGACGGTGGCGCACACCGCCGGCTGGCCGGTGCCCGTCGGCGGCACCCAGGCGATCGCGGACGCCATGGTCGCCGATCTGCTGGCGCACGGCGGTGAACTGGTGCTCAGCGAACCCGTGACCGCGCCGCCCGACGGGGTCGTCATCTGGGACACCGCACCGACCGCGCTGCTCGACATCTACGGCGACGCGGTGCCGGCGCGCTACGCAAAAGCGTTGCGCCGCTACAGATTCGGCCCGGGCGTCTGTAAGGTCGATTTCGTGCTGTCGGGCGAGATCCCGTGGCGCGACCCCCGCCTGGCCCAGGCGGGCACCCTGCACATGGGCGGTACGCGGGCGCAGATGGCGTTGGCCGAACGGGAGATCGCCGCAGGCCGTCACGCCGAGTGGCCGATGACCCTGGCCGCGCTGCCGCACGTCGCGGACCCGTCCCGCATCGATGATCAGGGCCGGCGACCGTTGTGGACCTACGCGCACGTGCCGGCGGGTTCCACTGCGGACCTCACCGAGACGATCACCGGCCTGTTCGAGCGCGCCGCACCAGGCTTCCGCGATCTCGTGGTCGCCGCGCGATGTGTGCCGGCCGCCCGGATGTCCGACCACAACGCGAACTACGTGGGCGGAGACATCATCGTCGGCGGGGCGACGCTGTTCGCGGCGATGGTGGGACCGACGCTGCGGCTGAACCCGTGGACCACGCCCATCCCCCGTGCGTACCTGTGCTCGTCGGCCACGCCGCCGGGCACCGGTGTGCACGGCATGGCCGGCTACTACGCGGCACGCACGGTGCTGCGCCGCGAATTCGGCATCACCACCCTGCCGCGATTGTCGCCCTGATTCCTCGGGCGCCGCGCGTAGTCTCGCGGCATGACCAAGCTTGCAGTGATCTATTACTCGGCCACCGGGCACGGCACCGCGATGGCCAACCGTGTGGCCGCCACGGCGGAATCGGCGGGCGCCGAGGTGCGCGTGCGCCACATCGCCGAGACCAGGGACCCGCAGTCCTTCGCCGAGAACCCGGCCTGGTCGGCGAATTACGAAGCGACGAAAGACCTTCCAGCGGCAACCGGCGACGACATCGTGTGGGCCGACGCGGTGATCTTCGGCTCCCCCACCCGGTTCGGCAACACCGCGTCGCAGTTCCGATCCTTCATCGATTCGCTCGGCGGTTTGTGGGCCCAGGGCAAGCTCGCCGACAAGGTCTACGCCGGGTTCACGTCGTCACAGACGGCCCACGGCGGTCAGGAGACCACGCTCATCACCCTGTACATCACGCTGATGCACTTCGGCGGAATCATCGTCGCCCCCGGCTACACCGACGGGGTCAAGTTCGCCGACGGGAACCCGTACGGCGTGGGCCATGTGACGGGGCCGGAGAACCGCAACGAACTCGATGAGGCCACGCTGGCGGCACTCGACCACCTGGCACGGCGCGTCGTCAGCACCGCCGACCGGCTCTCCTGAAACACGAAAGTCGGTGCCGTTCGCGGAGAATGGCACCGACTTCGCGGGCGAAACTAAGCGGTTTCGGTGATCGGGCGGTCGACCCAGCTCATCAGGTCGCGCAGCTTCTTGCCGGTGACCTCGATCGGGTGCTCGGCGTTTTCCTTGCGCAGGCCCTCGAGCTCCTTGTTGCCGCCCTCGACGTTGGCGACCAGTCGCTTGACGAACGTGCCGTCCTGGATGTCCTTGAGGATGTCCTGCATCCGCTTCTTGGTGTCGGCGTCGATGACGCGCGGGCCGGACAGGTAGCCACCGAACTCCGCGGTGTCGGACACCGAGTAGTTCATCCGCGCGATGCCGCCCTCGTACATGAGGTCGACGATCAGCTTGAGCTCGTGCAGCACCTCGAAGTAGGCCATCTCGGGCGCGTAGCCCGCCTCGACCATCACCTCGAAGCCGGTCTTGACCAGTTCCTCGGTACCGCCGCACAGCACGGCCTGCTCGCCGAAGAGGTCCGTCTCGGTCTCTTCCTTGAACGTGGTCTTGATGACGCCGGCGCGGGCGCCGCCGATGGCCTTGGCGTAGGACAGCGCAAGCGCCTCACCCTCGCCCTTGGGGTCCTGGTCGACGGCGATCAGGCAGGGCACGCCCTTGCCGTCGACGAACTGACGGCGCACCAGGTGGCCGGGGCCCTTGGGGGCGACCATGCCGATCGTGACGTTGGCAGGCGGCTTGATCAGACCGAAGTGGATGTTCAGGCCGTGGCCGAAGAACAGCGCGTTGCCGTCTTCGAGGTTCGGCTCGATGTCGTTCGTGAAGATCTCGGCCTGGGCGGTGTCGGGCGCGAGCAGCATGATGACGTCGGCCCACTTGGCGACCTCGGCCGGGGTGTCGACGTCGAGGCCCTGCTCGGTGACCTTCTCGCGGGACTTCGAGCCCTCCTTGAGGCCGACCTTCACCTGCACACCGGAGTCGCGCAGGCTCAGCGAGTGCGCGTGCCCCTGGCTGCCGTAGCCGATGACGCCGACCTTGCGGCCCTGGATGATCGACAGGTCCGCGTCGTCGTCATAGAACATCTCAACTGCCATTGTCCTGAATCTTCTTTCTACTCTGTGCTTTTCAGCTACTTGGTGCCGATTCCGCGGGGGCCACGCGACAGCGACACCACACCGGACTGGACGATCTCACGGATACCGTACGGCTCCAGCACGCGCAGGAGCGCCTCGAGCTTGGCCGGGGTTCCGGTGGCCTCGACGGTCAACGATTCGTTGGACACGTCGACGACCTTGGCGCGGAACAGGTTCACCGCTTCGATGACCTGACCGCGGGTGGTCGCATCCGCGCGCACCTTGATGAGTGCGATCTCGCGCGACACCGCGTTGTCCTCGTCCTGCTCGACGATCTTGATCACGTTCACCAGCTTGTTGAGCTGCTTGGTGATCTGCTCGAGCGGCGAGTCCTCCACGTCGACGACGATCGTCATCCGCGACAGGTCCTTCTGCTCGGTGGCACCGACGGCCAGCGAGCAGATGTTGTAGCCGCGCCGCGAGAACAGCGAGGCCACGCGAGCGAGCACGCCGGGCTTGTCCTCGACGAGCACCGACAAGGTGTGGATGGTGCTCATCAGGCGTGTCCCTCTTCGTTGTCGAACAGCGGGCGGATGCCGCGCGCCGCCTGGATCTCGTCGTTGCTGGTGCCTGCGGCGACCATCGGCCACACCTGCGCGTCAGCGCCCACCACGAACTCGATGACCACGGGGCGGTCGTTGATCTCGCGCGCCTGGTTGATCACGTCGGCGACATCCTCTTCCCGCTCGCAGCGCAGCGCGACGCACCCGAGCGCCTCGGACAGCTTCACGAAATCGGGGATGCGGCGGGTGTGCGTGGCCAGATCGGTCTGGCTGTAGCGCTCTTCGTAGAACAGCGTCTGCCACTGGCGCACCATGCCGAGGTTGCCGTTGTTGATCAGCGCGACCTTGATCGGCACGCCTTCGATGGCGCACGTCGCCAGTTCCTGATTCGTCATCTGGAAGCAGCCGTCGCCGTCGATGGCCCACACCTCGGTGTCCGGGCAGCCCATCTTCGCGCCCATCGCCGCGGGCACCGCGTAGCCCATCGTGCCGAGACCACCGGAATTGAGCCAGGTCTTGGGCTTCTCGTATTTGATGAACTGCGCCGCCCACATCTGGTGCTGACCCACGCCGGCCACGTAGATCGCATCCGGGCCGGCGATCTTGCCCAGCGTCTCGATGACGTACTCCGGGGAGAGGCTGCCGTCGCTCTGCGGGCCGTAGCTCAGCGGGTAGGTCGCCTGGATGCCGCTCAGGTACTCCCGCCAGTTCGCCAGCGGCGTCGCGCCGAGCCCGCTGTCGCGGCGGAGGGCCTCGATCAGGTCGGTGATGACGGCCTTCACGTCGCCCACGATCGGCACGTCGGCGTGCCGGTTCTTGCCGATCTCGGCGGGATCGATGTCGGCGTGGATCACCTTGGCTTCGGGCGCAAAGGAATCCAGCTTGCCCGTCACCCGGTCGTCGAAGCGGGTGCCCAGCGCGATGAGCAGATCGCTGCGCTGCAGGGCAGCCACCGCGGCCACCGTGCCGTGCATGCCGGGCATGCCCATGTTCTGCGGATGGCTGTCGGGGAACGCGCCGCGTGCCATCAGCGTGGTGACCACCGGGATGCCGGTGAGCTCGGCTAGTTCCAGCAGCTGCTCGGAAGCTTCGCCGCGGATGATGCCGCCACCGACGTAGAGGACCGGCTTGCGGGCCGCCGCGATCATCTTGGCGGCTTCGCGGATCTGCCGGTTGTGCGGCTTGGTGTTCGGCTTGTAGCCGGGCAGTTCGAACTTCGGCGGCCAGCTGAAGGTGCACTGGCCCTGGAGCACGTCCTTGGGGATGTCCACCAGCACGGGTCCGGGCCGGCCACTGGCGGCGATGTGGAACGCCTCGGCGATGACGCGGGCGATGTCGTCACCGTTGCGGACCAGGAAGTTGTGCTTGGTGACGGGCATCGTGATGCCGGAGATGTCGGCTTCCTGGAAGGCGTCGGTGCCGATCAGCGAGCGACCCACCTGTCCGGTGATGGCGACCACCGGGATGGAGTCCATGTAGGCGTCGGCCAGTGGTGTCACCAGGTTGGTGGCCCCCGGGCCCGAGGTCGCCATGCAGACCCCGACCCGGCCGGTCGCGTGGGCGTAGCCGCTGGCGGCGTGACCGCCACCCTGTTCGTGGCGGACCAGCACGTGGCGCAGCTTCACCGAGTCGTACAGCGGGTCGTAGACGGGCAGCACCGCACCACCGGGGATGCCGAAGATCACGTCGACGTCGAGTTCCTCGAGTGCCCTGATGACGGCTTGTGCGCCGGTCAGCTCAAGTGGCGCAACCTTTTTGGGGTGCGACGGGGCGGGGGCGGCGGTGCGAGTCCCATTGGCCGGGGTCGCCGGCTGCTCGGGTGCTCGCGTGGTGGGTGCGCTCACGGTGTCCTCTGTGTCCTGTCTGGCTTGGGTAGATCTTCTCAAATCGGTGCTGGGGCAACAAAAAACCCCCGTCAGCCGGGAGGCTGAGCGAGGGTTGCGCGTCGATGCGGTGGTGCTATGCCCGGACCGGGGCTAGCGCGGCATCAACGCGCAACCCAATTACTACGAGCGAGCCCGGGATCTGCATAGCTCCCGACGGTAGCCCGCGAACCGGACTTCGGTCAAATTCCTGCCTGCCCGGGGATGGGATGATGGGCTCATGGCCTCCATCGCCTCGCCCGCCCCGGTCGTGATCCGCATCTCCCCCATGGCACATCTCGCCGTCGCGCTCTTCGCGCTGGCCCTGCTGTCCATCGTGTTCGCCGGTCCCGGCTGGTTCGCGGTGCTGCTGGTGATTCCCGTCGCGCTGTCGGTCGCCGTGGCCCGCTACCGGACGGTCGCCGACCGCGACACCGTCACCGCGCGCACGCTGTTCGGTACGCAGACGATGCGCTGGGAGGACATCGAGGGGCTGCGCTTCGGCCGGAAGGCGTGGGCTCTGGCGCGCCGGTCCGACGGCACCGAGACAGCGTTGCCGGCCGTCACGTTCGCGAGCCTGCCGGTGCTGACAGCCGCCAGCGGCGGCCGGGTGCCGAACCCGTACGAATGAGAGTCAGGACAGCGGGTTGGCTCCGTTGAGGAGCACCCACACCGCGACGCCGGCGCCGATACCGAGCACCAGCGCGGCGAAGGAACCCAGGAACGGGCGTCGGGCCCAGCCACGCCCTGCGTCCAGGCCGTACCGGCCGGGTCCGGTGAGGATGATGGCCGCGACCGCGGCGACGAGCACCACCTGGTACTCGTGCCCATCGGTGAGGAACGCCGACAGTCGCGCATCGTTGTGCGCGGCGAGCGCCTCGGCGAGCACGGCGTTGACCAGGTAGGCCAGCGCGCCGGCGGCCGCCACCGGAGTGAACAGCCCCAGCACCAGCAGGATGCCTGCCGCGATCTCGCCGCCGGCGGCGACGTAGCTCAGGATGTCTGCGTACCGGAAACCCGCATCGGCGATGTAGTCGCGGAAACCGCCGAGCCCGGGACCACCCCACAACCCGAACATGTTCTGCAGGCCGTGTGCCACGAGCAGCGCTCCGACGGCGACTCGCAGCACCAGCAGACCGAGATCCTGGGTGCCACGGCGATCCCGTTCCCGATGCTCGTCGAGCACGCCGACCTCGGTCGGCGCGGCGGTCGCTGACCCGTAGGCGCCGGGCGCCAGGCCCGTACCCGGCTGGACGTACGGGAGGGGTTCGGCATCGCCCATCAGGCCGAACGGCTGCTGGGCAGCCGGTTTGGCGGTGTCGTAGCGCGGGATTGCGGTCGTCTCGAAGTCGCCGCCGTAGTGCTCCGAGGGGAGATCGTCCTCCGGGTCCACCAGACGCGCCGAGGCGGGCCGGCCACCCGAGTCGGCGGGCCGCTGCCAGGGTTGTGAATCTTGCGGGCTGGTCACACCTAGCAGGGTAAGTGCTGACCAGGTCGTGGCCGGGAATTCACCCGGCGCGCCCGACCACGTGTTTTGGCTGTTTTTCGGCTCGTGCGGCGGCTCGTCTGACCAGGTCGGCTCGGGCGCCGTGGCGAGCACCCCGCAACGATCCGTAATCTGGCTCGCATGAGTCGACGCCGGTCGTTGCGGGGTGCCGCGGTGGTGGCCAGTGCCGCGCTGATCGGCATCACTGGTTGCGCCCGCTTCGATTCGGCCCAGTCGCAGCCGTTCACGACGAAGCCGCAAATGGCGCCGGGTCCCGCGTCGACGCCGACCCCGCCACCGCCATTGCCGGCTCAACCATTCCCCAAGCAGTGCCCCGCACAAGGGGTGATGCAGGGCTGCCTGGAGAGCACCAGCGGGCTGATCATGCTGCCGGACAGTCAGTCGGCGCTGGTGGCCGAACGGGTGACCGGCGCGGTCAAGCAGGTCGCGACGCGCGCCGAACCGTTCGTCAAGATGACGATCCCGGTCGACGGCAGCGGCGACGGCGGGCTGATGGACATCGTTCAGTCGCCCACGTACCAGCAGGACCGGTTGACCTACGCCTACATCAGCACCCCGACGGACAACAGGGTGGTGCGCATCGCCGACGGTGACGTGCCCAAGCCGATCCTGACGGGCATCCCGAAGGGCGCCACCGGCAACACCGGCGCCCTCGTCTTCACCAGCCCGACCACGCTGATGGTGCAGACCGGCGACGCGGGCGATCCGGCGCTGGCGGCCGATCCGGGTTCGATGGCCGGCAAGCTCCTGCGTATCGAGCAGCCCACCACCGTCAACCAGGCCCCCACCACCACCGCGCTGTCCGGCCTGGGGCCCGGCGGCGGCATGTGCATCGATCCGTCCGACGAATCGCTCTACGTCACCGACCGCACCCCGACGGCCGACCGGCTGCAGCGCATCACGAAGGACTCGAAGGTCTCGACGGTGTGGACCTGGCCGGACCGCCCAGGGGTGGCCGGTTGCGCCGCGCTCGACGGCACCGTGCTGGTGAACCTCGTCAACACCAAGCAGACCGTCGCCGTGCGGATGGCACCCGACACCGGCGCGGTGACGGGTGAGCCGGAGATGGTGCGCAAAGATCAGCACGGTCACGCGTGGGCCCTGCAGGTCGCTCCCGACGGCAACATCTGGGGCGCCACGGTCAACAAGACCTCCGGCGACGCCGAGAAGCTCGACGACGTGGTGTTCCCGCTGTTCCCGCAGGGCGGCGGCTTCCCGCGCGCCAACGACGAGAAGACCTAGCCCGGGGCTGAGCTCTGGCCTAGGCCGAACCGGGTCCGGACCCGGGCAGGCGCAGCATCAGACGCGTACCGCCGAGCGGGCTGTGCTCCAAAGCCGCTGTGCCGCCGTGTATTTCAGCCTGCTGAGCGACGAGCGCCAGACCCAGGCCTGAGCCCGACCGGGACGCGGTCGTGCCGCGGTGGAAGCGTTGGAACACTTCCTTGCGTTCTTCCTCGGGTACACCGGATCCGTCGTCGTCCACCGCGATCTCGACCCCGTCGGCCGAGCTGATCACGCTGAGCTGCACCCGCGTCGCACCGCCGTGCTTGACTGCGTTGGCGATCGCGTTGTCGATCACCAACCGCAGGCCCGCAGGCATCCCCAGCATCAGCACCGTCGTCGACGAGGCCAGCGACACCTCCAACCCCGGGTAGTTGTGCCGGGCGTCGTGGGCGGCACGGTCGAGCAGTTCGGCGACGTCGAGGGGGACGAAGTCGGCCACCGTGGTCAGCTCGCCCTGCGCCAGCCGCTCGAGCGCCGACAGCGTCCCCTCGATCCGCGTCTGCGTGCGCATGACGTCCCCGATGACCTCCCGGCGTTGTTCGGGGCCCAGGTCCAGGGTCATCAGCACCTCGAGGTTGGTGCGCATCGCCGTCAACGGGGTGCGCAGTTCGTGGGATGCCACTGCGGCGAAGTCGCGCGCGGATTCCAGCGCTGCCCGGGTGCGCTGCTGCTCGTCGCCGATGCGGGCGAGCATGCCCTCCACCGCCTCGGAGATCTCGACGGCCTCCCACACCCCGCGCACCTGCACCTCGTCGGGGTTGGACTGGGCGTTGATGGCGCGCGCCTGCTGGGCCAGCAGCCGGAACGGGTTCACCATGATCAACGCGATCACCCACCCCACCAGCAGCGTGGCCAGGATCACGCCGGCGCAGATCCAGAACACCCGCCAGTGCAGGGAGTCGATGCGCGCCTGGGTGTCGGCCAGCGGCGCGCCGAGCGCGATCGACGCGGCGCCGGTGGTGATCGTGCGGATGCGGTATTCGACGCCGCCGATCGTCGCGTCGGCGTACCCGTTGGGCAGCTCGGGCAAGACGATGTCGGGGGGCATCGACACGGCGGCAGGACCGATACGCGCCGTGCGCACCAGCCCGCCCTCTGCCGGTTCGGGCCCGACCCCCTCCTGCGCGCTGCGCAGCAGTGTGTTGACGTCACCGAGGCTCGACAACGAGTCCAGCCGACGGTCGAGCTGGTCGTACTGGTCGTTGGTGACGCCCACCCACACCCAGATGCCGAGCGTGAGGACCAGGATGATGACGCCGACCTGGGCCAGGATGACGATCGAGCGCAGCGACAGCAGCCGCAAGGGATGCGAGAGCAGGCGCAGTACCAGGTCCTGGGCGCGCTTCATCTCCAGCGTCAACTGCAGGCGGCCATGACCAGCTCGCGCACGCGCGCTGCGTCTGCCTGACCCTTGGTCGCCTTCATCACCGCGCCGACGATCGCGCCGGCGGCTTGGACCTTGCCGCCGCGGATCTTCTCCGCGATGTCCGGGTTGGCGGCCAGCGCCTCGTCGACCGCGGACTGGATCAGCGAGTCGTCGCGCACCACCGCGAGACCGCGCGCCGTCATCACCTGCTCGGGTTCGCCCTCACCGGCCAACACTCCCTCGACGACCTGGCGGGCCAGCTTGTTCGACAGCTTGCCGTCGTCGACGAGCTTGACCACCGCGGCCACCTGGGCGGGGGCGATGGGCAGCGCGTCGAGTTCCACCCCGTTCTCGTTGGCCTTCTGCACCAAGAAGTTGCCCCACCAGGCGCGTGCGGCGTCGCTGGACGCGCCGTGCTCGACGGTGGCCGTGATCAGATCGAGCGCCCCGATGTTGACGAGGTCGCGCATCACCTCGTCGGAGATGCCCCACTCCTGCTGAATGCGCTTGCGCGACAACCACGGAAGCTCGGGAATCGTGGCGCGCAGCCGCTCGACGAGCTCATCGCTGGGGGCGACGGGCTCCAGGTCGGGCTCGGGGAAGTACCGGTAGTCCTGCGCGGTCTCCTTGCTGCGCCCCGGCGAGGTGTAGCCGTCCTCGTGGAAGTGCCGCGTCTCCTGGGTCACCGTGCCGCCGGACTCGAGAACGGCTGCCTGCCTGCGCATCTCGTAGCGCACCGCGACCTCCACGCTCTTGAGCGAGTTGACATTCTTCGTCTCGGTGCGCGTGCCGAACTCGGCTTGGCCGATCGGCTTGAGCGAGACGTTCGAGTCACACCGCATCGAGCCCTGATCCATGCGGACGTCAGAGACGTCCAAGGCGCGCAGTAGGTCTCGCAGAGCGGTCACGTACGCGCGGGCGATCTCGGGGGCGCGCGCACCGGCGCCCTCGATCGGCTTGGTGACGATCTCGATCAGCGGCACGCCCGAGCGGTTGTAATCGGCCAGCGAGGTCGTCGCACCCGCGATACGGCCGGTGTCACTGCCCAGGTGGGTCAGCTTGCCGGTGTCCTCCTCCATGTGCGCGCGCTCGATCTGCACGCGCCATGTGCTGCCGTCGTCGAGTGGCACGTCGAGGTGACCGTCGACGGCGATCGGCTCGTCGTACTGACTGATCTGGTAGTTCTTCGGCTGATCGGGATAGAAGTAGTTCTTGCGAGCGAAGCGGCCCCACGGTGCGATCTGGCAGTTCAGCGCCAGGCCGATGCGGATCGCGGACTCGACCGCGGCCTCGTTGAGCACCGGCAGCGAGCCGGGAAGCCCGAGGCAGACCGGGCACACCTGGGTGTTGGGTTCTCCGCCGAAGCGGTTCGCGCAGCCGCAGAACATCTTGGTCTGCGTCGAGAGCTCGACGTGCACCTCGAGGCCCAGCACCGGCTCGTATGAGGCGATGACCTGGTCGTAGTCCAGCAGCGGTGCGGTGGCCGAGGTCACGGAAGACATGCCCCCGATCCTAGTGGGTCACTTTTCCCCGGCGACCAGACGCGAACTCGAGTGATTTCCCGGCGAGTCACTCGAGTTCGTGTCTGCTCGCGGAAAGAACTCAGCCGAAGAACTCGGCGGCGTCGTCGTAGCGGCTCTGCGGCACCAGCTTGAGTTGGCGCACCGCCTCCTCGAGAGGCACGCGGCCGATGTCCTGCCCGCGCAGCGAGACCATCATGCCGTACTCACCGGCGTGGGCCGCGTCGGCGGCGTTGACGCCGAAGCGCGTGGCCAGCACCCTGTCGTACGGCGTTGGGGTGCCGCCACGTTGAACGTGGCCCAGCACCGTCACGCGCACCTCCTTCTTGATGCGCTGCTCGACCTCGAGCGCCAACTGCTGCGCGACGCCGGTGAACCTCTCGTGACCGAATTCGTCCATGCCACCCTTGCGCAACTGCATGGTGCCCTCGGCGGGCTTCGCGCCCTCGGCGACCACGCAGATGAAGTGCGAATCACCGCGCTGGAAGCGGCGTTTGACCAGTCGGCACACCTCTTCGACGTCGAACGGCTGCTCGGGGATCAGCGTCATGTGCGCACCCGAGGCCATCCCGGCGTTCAGCGCGATCCAGCCCGCGTGCCTGCCCATCACCTCGACCAGCATGACGCGCTGATGCGATTCGGCCGTGCTGTGCAGCCGGTCGATCGCCTCGGTGGCGATGGTCAGCGCGGTGTCGTGGCCGAATGTCACGTCGGTGCAATCGATGTCGTTGTCGATGGTCTTCGGCACCCCGACCACCGGCACGCCCTCCTCGGAGAGCCAGTGCGCCGCGGTCAGCGTGCCCTCGCCCCCGATGGGGATCAGCACGTCGATGCCGTTGTCCTCGAGCGTCTGCTTGATCTGGTCCAGCCCGGCGCGCAGCTTGTCGGGGTTGGTCCTGGCCGTGCCGAGCATCGTGCCGCCCTTGGCGAGCAGCCGGTCGTTGCGGTCGTCGTTGGCCAGCTGGATGCGCCGGTCCTCCAGCAGCCCGCGCCACCCGTCCAGGAAGCCGACGACCGAGGAGCCGTACCGCGCGTCGCAGGTTCGCACGACCGCCCTGATCACCGCGTTCAGTCCCGGGCAGTCACCGCCGCCGGTCAGTACTCCGATGCGCATGGTCACCATCCTCCCCCGTCACAGCGCTGTTGGCAGAGGACCTCGGGCAACTTCATAGGCCGCACCCACCCGGTAGAGCCGGTCGTCGGCCAGCGCCGGTGCCATGATCTGCAGTCCCACCGGCAGGTTGTCGTCGCTCGACAGCCCCGACGGCACCGACATCCCGCAGTGGCCCGCCAGGTTCAGCGGAAGGGTGCACAGGTCGAACAGGTACATCGACAGCGGGTCGTCGACCTTCTCGCCTAAGGCAAAGGCTGTAGAAGGTGTAGTCGGTGTCACTAATACGTCGACCTTCCGGTACGCCTCGTCAAGATCGCGCGCGATGAGCGTGCGGACCTTCTGCGCCTGGTTGTAGTAGGCGTCGTAGTATCCCGCTGAGAGCGCATAGGCACCGATCATGATGCGGCGCTTAACTTCTGGACCGAAGCCGGCCGCCCGGGTCAGGGCCATCACCTCTTCGGCGCTGTGCGTGCCGTTGTCGCCGACGCGCAGGCCGTAGCGCATGCCGTCGAACTTCGCGAGGTTCGACGACACTTCCGACGGCAGGATCAGGTAGTAGGCGGGCAGCGAGTAGTCGAAGTGCGGGCAGTCCACCTCGGTGATCTCGGCGCCGAGTGCGCTGAGCTGGTCGACGGCCGCGGTGAACGATGCCAGGACGCCAGGCTGGTAGCCCTCGCCGCTGCGCAGCTGCTTGACCACCCCGATGCGCACACCGGCCAGGTCACCGGCCGCGCCGGTCCGCGCCGCGGCGACGACGTCGGGCACCTCGGCGTCGATCGAGGTCGAATCCCGTGGATCGTGTCCGGCGATGACCTGGTGCAGCAGGGCGGTGTCCAGCACGGTGCGGGCGCACGGGCCGCCCTGGTCCAGCGAGGACGCGCACGCGATCAGGCCGTAGCGCGACACCGTGCCGTAGGTCGGTTTCACCCCGACGGTCGCGGTCAGCGCTGCGGGCTGGCGGATCGACCCGCCCGTGTCCGACCCGATGGCCAGCGGCGCCTGGAACGCGGCCAGTGCGGCCGCGCTGCCGCCGCCGGAACCGCCGGGCACGAGCTCGGTGTCCCAGGGGTTGCGGGTGGGTCCGTAGGCGGAGTTCTCGGTCGAGCTGCCCATCGCGAACTCGTCCATGTTGGTCTTTCCGAGAATCGGGATGCCTGCGGAGCGCAGCCGGGCGGTCACCGTGGCGTCGTACGGCGACGTCCAGCCTTCGAGGATCTTCGACCCGCAGGTGGTGGGCATGTCGGCGGTGGTGAACACGTCCTTGAGCGCGAGCGGAACGCCGGCCAGCGGCGAACTCGGCTGCTCACCCGCGGCGACAGCCCTGTCCACCTCGGCCGCGGCCGCCAGCGCCTGCTCGCCGGCGACGTGCAGGAAAGCGTGATAGTCGCCGTCGGTGGCGGCGATCTGGTCCAGGCAGGCCTGCGTCGCCTCGACTGAGGACACCTCCCCGGCGGCGATCTTGCCTGCCAGCGTTGCGGCGTCGAGCCGGATCAGGTCGGTGGAGGTCATTCGGGCTCTCCCAGGATGCGCGGCACCGCGAAGCGCCCGTCGGCGGCATTGGGCGCCTCGGCCAGCGCCTGATCCTGCGTCAGGCACGGCTGCGGCTCGTCGGACCGAAAGACGTTCACGCTCGCGAGCGGGTTGTCGGTGGCGGCGACGCCCGTGACGTCGACGGCCTGGATCTGGCTCACATGGCCGAGGATGGCGTCGAGCTGACCCGCGAAACTACTCAGTTCGTTGTCGGTCAGGGCCAGTCGGGCCAGCCGCGCCAAGTGCGCGACCTCGTCTCGGGAGATCTGGGACACGACCACGAAGCCTAGTTCAACGCCCGGTTCGGCAACGCTGCGGCGGTTGCGCCCGAGTCGCCGCTGTGCCGGGGTCCGTGACACAGTGTTGCGCGTGCCGTCATATCTGCTGCGTGTCGAGCTGGAGGACCGGCCGGGCAGCCTCGGTTCGCTCGCCGTGGCCCTGGGGTCCGTCGGCGCCGACATCTTGTCCCTCGATGTGGTCGAGCGCACATCCGGTTACGCCGTCGACGACCTGGTGGTCGAGCTTCCGCCAGGTGCCATGCCCGACATGCTGATCACCGCTGCCGAACAGATCAGCGGCGTCTACGTCGACAGCATCCGGCCGCACACCGGGCTCCTCGAAGCGCACCGCGAGCTCGAGCTGATCGATCATGTGGCCGCCGCGAACGGCAAGGATCACCGGCTGCAGGTGCTCGTCGACGAGGCACCCAAGGTGCTACGGGTCGGCTGGTGCACCGTGACGCGTCTGAGCGAGCGGGGACCAGAGCGCGTGGTCGGCAGCTCCGGAGCCCCGGAGACGCAGGCCGCGCAGACGCCGTGGTTGCCGCTGGACTCACCGACAGCATTGGACGGCAACGCCGACTGGGTGCCCCCGGTGTGGCGCGACATGGACACGACGCTGGCGGCCGCGCCGCTGGGCGACACCCACACCGCGATCGTGCTCGGCCGACCCGGCGGCCCTGAGTTCCGCCCCAGCGAGGTCGCCCGGCTGGGGTATCTCGCCGGCATCATCGCGACGATCTTGCGTTAGCCCTCCGGCTCGACGGCCTCCGACACCGCTTCGGGGCCGCTGTCGAGCAGGCGCCGGAACCCGTCCTCGTCGAGCACGGGCACACCGAGTTCGATCGCCTTGTCGTACTTGGATCCCGGCGCGTCGCCGGCCACCACGAACGCCGTCTTCTTCGACACCGAGCTGGCGGCTTTGCCGCCACGCGCGATGATCGCCTCCTTGGCGTCGTCGCGGCTGAAGCCGGCCAACGATCCGGTGACGACGATCGACAGGCCCTCGAGCGTGCGCTCGATGCTGGCGTCGCGCTCGTCTTCCATCCGGACCCCGGCGGCCCGCCACTTGTCGACGATCGCGCGGTGCCAGTCGACGGTGAACCAGTCGGTGACGGCGGCGGCGATCGTCGGGCCGACGCCTTCGGTGGCGGCGAGCTGTTCCTCGGAGGCCGACGTGATGGCCTCCAAGCTGCCGAACTCGGTGGCGAGTGCGCGCGCAGCGGTCGGACCGACGTGCCGGATGGACAACGCCACCAGCACCCGCCACAGCGGTTGCGCCTTGGCCTTGTCGAGATTGGCCAGGAGCCGCTTGCCGTTCGCCGAGACCTGACCGGCCTTGGTGGTGAACAATTCGGTGCGCAGCAGGTCCTCGGCGGTCAGCCCGAACAGGTCGCCCTCGTCGGTGATGACCCCGGCCTGCAGAAGTGCGATCGCGGCCTCGTACCCCAGCCCCTCGATGTCGAAGGCGCCGCGACCGGCGACGTGAAACACCCGCTCCCGCAGCTGCGCCGGGCACGATCGCGAGTTGGGGCAGCGGATGTCGGCGTCCCCCTCTTTGGCCGGCGCCAGCTCGGTTCCACACTCTGGGCAGTGCGTCGGCATCGTGAACTCACGCTCGGAGCCGTCGCGCAGATCCACCACGGGGCCGAGCACCTCAGGGATGACGTCGCCGGCCTTGCGGATCACCACCGTGTCGCCGATGAGCACGCCCTTGCGCTTGACCTCCGACCCGTTGTGCAGCGTTGCCAGCCCGACCGTCGACCCGGCGACCTTCACCGGCTCCATGTAGGCGAACGGTGTCACCCGTCCGGTGCGGCCCACGTTGACGCGGATGTCGAGGAGCTTGGTGGTCGCCTCCTCCGGCGGATACTTGTAGGCCACCGCCCAGCGGGGCGCACGCGAGGTCGCCCCCAGCCTGCGCTGCAGGGCGACCTCGTCCACCTTCACCACCACGCCGTCGATCTCGTGCTCGACGTCGTGGCGATGCTCGCCCCAGTAAGCGATGCGCTGGGTGGCCGCATCGAGACCCTTGACCTGTGCGGTGTGCGCGGACACCGGAAGACCCCAGGCACCGAGCGCGCGGTACGCGTCGTGCAGCGTCGCGAACGGGAAGCCCCCGGGGCTCTCGATGTGCCCGAGACCATGGCAGATCATCCGCAGCCGGCGCTTGGCCGTCACCGCAGGATTCTTCTGGCGCAGCGAACCGGCGGCGCTGTTGCGGGGATTGGCGAACGGCGGCTTGCCCTCGGCGACGAGGCCGGCGTTCAGCTCCTCGAAGTCGGCAACCCGGAAGAACACCTCGCCGCGTACCTCGAGCACCGGCGGTATCGGGAATTCATCTGTGGCGGTGAGGGTTTGGGGGATGTCTTCGATGGTGCGCGCGTTGAGGGTGACGTCCTCGCCGGTGCGCCCGTCACCCCGGGTGGCCGCGCGGACGAGCCTGCCGTCGCGATAGACGAGCGCGAGCGCCACGCCGTCGATCTTGAGCTCGCACAGGTACTGGGCGTCGGGGCCGATCTCCCCCGCGATGCGCGCGGCCCAGGCCGCCAGCTCGTCGGGATCGAAGACGTTGTCCAGGGAGAGCATCCGCTCGAGGTGCTCGGCCGGAGTGAAATCGGTCGCGAATCCGGCGCCCCCGACGAGCTGTGTCGGCGAGTCGGGCGTGCGCAGCTCGGGATGTTCCTCCTCGAGAGCCTGCAGACGGCGCAGCAACATGTCGAACTCGGCGTCGGAGATGATCGGTGCATCGCGCACGTAGTAGCGGAACTGGTGCTCGCGCACCTCGTCGGCCAATTCCTGCCACCGCCTACGAACCTCCGCGTCCAGGGCGTCGCCGGCCTGCTCGGCCAGCACTGCCTCGGGATCGGGGGTCGTCTCCGGACTCACCATCGCAGGCTATCGAAGAGGACCGACACTACGGGCGGGGCGCTGCTGGCTACGCTGCAGACATGCCGCATCCGATCATGTTCTCCGAACACGATCCCGGGTTGGCCGAGGTCCGCGCGATCGCGCTTGCTTACCCCGGCGCGTCGGAGAAGGTGTCGCACGGCAGGCCGGTGTTCTGCGCACCGAAGATGTTCGCCGTGTACGGCGGCTCCCAGAAGGGCACCCCCGAGCACGTGCGCTTCCCGTACTCGCTGCTGGTCAAGGTCGATGAGAGCGATCGACTGGCTCTGGAACAGGACGACCGTTTCTTCGTCCCCGCCTACCTGGGCCCGTTCGGCTGGCTCGGACTGGACTTCGCCGCAACGGACGTGGACTGGGCCGAGGTTCGCGAACTGATCGACGCCTCCTATCGCATGGTGGCGCCGAAGAAAATGATCAGGCAGCTCGACGAAGACCGACCCGGCGCGGCCCGGACATGATTCGATCGGAGACACCATGAGCTTCTCGAGCCCCTTCCCCGAAGTCGACATCCCCACCGCCAGCGTCTACGACTACCTCTTCTCCGGGCTGGCCGGACCCGACGCCGAGCACCTCGACCGCATCGCGCTGGTCGATTCCACCACCGGCCGGCAGACCAGCTACCGCGAAATGGTAGGGCGCATCGACTCATTCGCCGGTGCGCTCGCCGCCAGGGGGGTGGGCGTCGGCGATGTCGTCGGACTCCTCGCCCCGAACAGCTCGGCATTCGCCGTGGCATTCCACGGCATCCTGCGTTCCGGGGCGACCGCCACGACCATCAACGCGCTGTTCACCGCGAAGGACATCGCCAAGCAGCTGACGGACTCGCGGGCGGCGCTGCTGATCACGGTGTCCGCCCTGGCCCCCCAGGCCGCCGAGGCCGTCGAACTGGTCGGGCTGTCCGCCGAGGACCTCGTGGTGCTCGACGGGCCGGGGCGGACCGCCGACGGTCACCCGAACGCCGTCGACCTGCTCGACGGCAATCCGCCGGCACCCGAGGTGACGTTCGCCCCGTCGTCGCATCTGGCCGCGCTGCCTTACAGCTCCGGCACCACGGGCAACCCGAAGGGCGTGATGCTGACCCACCGCAACCTGGTGGCCAACGTCGCGCAGATCCGACCGCTGCACGGCATGGTGCCCGACGACGTGGTGCTCGCTGTGTTGCCGTTCTTTCACATCTACGGAATGACCGTGCTGCTCAATGCCGCGCTGCACGCGCGCGCCCGCCTGGTCATCATGCCGAGTTTCGACCTCGGCCAGTTCCTGGGCAACATCGCAGAGCACCGGTGCACGATCGCGTTCATCGCGCCGCCGGTGGCCGTCGCGCTCGCCAAGCACCCGCTGGTCGACGAGCACGACCTGTCGTCGTTGAAGGTGGTGATGTCGGGAGCGGCTCCGTTGGACGCCGATCTCGGTCGCGCCGTGGCCGAGCGACTGAACTGCCGGGTCGTGCAGGGGTACGGGATGAGTGAGCTCAGCCCGGTCAGCCACATCACCCCGTTCGACGCGGGCGCGCACGACATGCATGTCGACGCGCCGTTGAGTTCGGTGGGATGGACCGTGTCCAACGCGGTGTCCAAGATCGTCGACCCGGAGACCGGGAAGGACATCAACCCACCGGACGAGGGTGTCAGCGCCACCGGCGAACTCTGGTTCAAGGGCCCGAACGTGATGGCCGGCTACCTGAACAACGACGAGGCCACCCGCGCCACCGTCGACGACGACGGCTGGCTGCACACCGGCGACCTCGCCCAGGTGGACGCCCACGGCTGCGTGTACATCGTCGACCGGCTCAAGGAGCTCATCAAGTACAAGGGCTACCAGGTGCCCCCGGCCGAGCTGGAGGCGGTGCTGCTGGGCCATCCCGGGATTGCCGACGCGGCGGTGATCGGGGTGACCAACGACGAGGGCGAAGAGGTGCCCAAGGCGTACGTGGTGAAACAGGCCGGCGCCGAGCTCACCGAGGACGAGGTCATCGAGTTCGTGGCGGGCCAGGTGGCGCCCTACAAGAAGGTGCGCCAGGTCCAATTCATCGACGCCGTACCGAAATCCGCGTCGGGGAAGATCCTGCGCAAAGATCTGCGCACGGTCTGATCGCTAGGCGGAGTCGGGGTCCTCGGCCAGGCCGTCGGCGACCTTCTGCGCCATCTCGATCGCACGCCGCGCCCACTCGGACGTGGCGCCGGCCAGCCCGCACGCCGGGGTGACACCGACCCGGTCGCGCAGCACGGTGCGGGGGAAGCCGAGCCGGTCGGTCACCGCGGCGACCGCGGCGGCGACCTCCTCGACGGCGGGCCGGGGCGAGGGCGCGAGGGCCGGCACGGCGCCGAGCACGACCGTCCGGCCGGATTCCAGGAACTCCCCGACCCCGTCGAGATCGGTCGCGGCGAGCGACCGGACATCGACCATCACCGCGGCAATCGTGCTGCGCTGCACCACGGTCCACGGGATGTCGGCGGCGCAGCAGTGCACCGCGACCTCACCGCCCACCCTGGCCACGCACGTGTCGAGCAGATCGACGACCACCGCCTCCTCCACCGGGTGCACCGGATTGAGACTGCTCACGCCGCTGAGCCGCCCGGCCAGCGCAGCCGGCAGCGTGGGTTCGTCGAACTGCACGACGACGGTGGTCTGCAGGCGCCGCTCCAGCTCCGCTCGATGTACCGCCACGCCCTCCGCCAGGGAGGCGGTCAGATCACGTACCGCGCCGGCGTCGGTGATCGCCCGGTGTCCGCCGCCCAGTTCCAGGTGCGCCGCGAGCGTCACCGGTCCGGGGGCCTGCACCTTGACCACCCGGTCGCCACCGCGCAAACCCGCCTTCTCCCAAGCCTCTTCGAGCGCGTCGACGTCCTCGTCGAGCAGGCTCACCGCACGGCGGGTGGCCGCGCTGCGCCCCGCGGCGACGCGGTAGCCGCGAGGCACGGTGTCCAGCGCGATGTCGACCAGCAGCGCGCCCGCACGGCCGATCAGGTCCGCTCCCACGCCACGGGCCGGCAACTCGATCAGATGGGGCAACCGGTGCAGCTCGCCGATCACCACGCCTGCCGCGTCGCGAGCCGACACACCCGGCCACGATCCGATCCCTGTCGCGGCGGCGAAAGCACTCACTCGCCCGACGATAGGCGACGCACTACTGTCGGGGCATGACGGGCCGTGTGCTGCTGTGCGCGCTGGCGATCGCCCTGTCCGGGTGCACGCAGACCGTCTCCGGGTCGGCCACGAGGCCCGTGCCTGGGCTCGACGAGAACTCCCGCTCGCCGGTCGATGTCGACAGCGTCCTGCTGGATCGTTCGCAGATGCAGGCACTCAGCGGTGCCGGCGCCGACCTGACGCCGGTACCTGGTATGGAAAGCAAAGTGCCGGTGGACATTCCGACAGATCAGGGGTTCCTCCCCGATGTGTTCGCGCGGGACCTGCCCGCGGAGTGCGGGTGGCTGTTCGCCGAGACCGAGGTGTTCGGCCCCGATGTCGAGGAGTTCCACAAGACCACCTATCAGAGCCCCCGACGGGGCGGGCTGCTCTCGCAGGCCGCTGCCGGATACCGCGATGACGCGACCGCGGGCATTGCGTTGACCGACCTGACCCGGCGAATCGGAGCGTGCAGTGACACGGATGAGGGCTCGACACTGGTCGGCGACGTACTCGCCACCGACGATTCGGTGCGCATCCGACCGGGTGCGTGCGGCCGTGACTACCAGGTGAAGTCGGTGGTGCTGATCGAGGTGACGTCCTGCTCGTTCCCCGACTCGGTGCCTGATCTGGTGATGACGAACATCGTCGACAACGTGCCGGGTTGACCGCCTCTACGGCAGCACCGGCGCCGGATGCGGGAGCGGGTGCGCACCCTGCGGCCGCAGCCCGTCGAAGATGATCGCGAGGTAGCGCCGCCACAGGGTCGGCGATGGATCGGCGACGTTCTCGACCACATGCACCGGGGCACACATCAGCAGGAAAACGTCGGCCTCGGTGATATCGGAGCGGATGACTCCCGCGTCGCGGGCACGCCGAACGAGCACATCGAGGCTCTCGTGCAGTTCGGTGCGCGCGTGCACCACCCGTGGATCATCGTCGCTGGCCGTCTGCACGAACGTCAGGTCGTGTTGCCGCCGCTGATCGGCGGCGACCGTGAGGAACTCCAGCAGCGCCTCCCCCGGATCGGGCGCATCCGCGAGTGTCCTTGCTGCATCGGAATATACGGCGATGTGATCGCATGCGATCGACGCGATCAAATCCTCTTTGGTGGCGAAGTGCCGAAACACCGTGCCTTTGGCGACCCCGGCGGCCGCGGCGATGTCGGCCACCGAGGCGGCATGCCCCTTCTCGGCGAAGACCTTCTCGGCCGCCGCCAACAGCGACGCGCGATTGCGGGTGGCATCGGCGCGCTGAGGGCGGGGAGACGACGACATGACAGTCAGGGTATCAAGTTGACCGATCGGTCATCTTCTGTCACGGTGTGAACATGACCGCATGGTCATCTTGATTGCCTGAAGGGGACACTCCTATGCAGATTCACGGCGCCACCGCCCTGGTGACCGGTGCGAACCGCGGCCTCGGCCGGTTCTTCGCCATCGAGCTGGTGCGACGCGGGGCGAAGGTCTACGCCGCGGCGCGACGCCCCGAACTGATCGACGTGCCCGGGGTCGAGCCTGTCGGGCTCGACATCACCGATGCCGGCCAGGTCGATGCCGCCGCCGCGGCGGCGGCAGACGTCGACCTCCTGATCAACAATGCCGCCGACACCGCCGGGGGCAATCTGATCACGGGTGATCTTCGGGCGATCCGATCGGTGATGGACACCAACTACCACGGCACACTCGCGATGATCCGTGCATTCGCACCCGTCCTCGCCCGCAACGGAGGCGGCGCGATCCTCAACGTGCTGTCGGCGGCAGCGTTCACGACCGTCGATGGCAATGCCGCCTACGCTGCCTCGAAATCAGCCGAGTGGGGCCTGACCAACAATGTGCGCATGGAACTCGCAGAGCAGGGAACGCTTGTCGCAGCGCTCATTCCGGGTCTGATCGGCACAGAGACGCTCTTCCAGTTCGCAGAACGGCAGGGGATCGAGTTCGGCGACGGCGCTGTCATCGACCCCGCCGACCTCGTCACCGTGGCCCTCGACGGGCTCGAGGCCGGCGAGGTGGAGATCTTCGACGCGCTCGGCCGCAAGGCCAAGGCACTGCTGTCCGGTCCCCCGACCGCCTTCCCGTTCGAGGTTTGAGCGTCATCGAGCCCTGGCGGCGTCATGCCTCCAAGCGAGACTCCTCGAGATCGATGTCACGCAGAATCCGGTTGAAGGCCTCGTTGGAGAGCTTGCCTTCGCGCCGCATCGTCAGCAGTTCCCGCCGCTGTGCCGCCAGCACGGAACGCACCATGTCCTGATACGCCCGCGAGCGCTCCTCGTATTCGCCGACCTCGTCGCCGGCCAACCGCGCCTCGAAACGCTGTGTGCGGTACTCGTACAGCCCCCGCATGCGCTCCGCGGTGTCGGTGCGTGTCCACTCCTCACCGGCCAACTCGTCGATGCGATCCAGCGCCGCGCGCGCGGCCGCCAGACGCCCGCGGTCCTCCTCCGTGGTCTCGGGATCGGCCGTGCGATCGAGCCGGTCGATCAGCCTCGGCAACGTCAGCCCCTGCACCACCAACGTGAAGAAGATGACCGCGAAGGTGAGGAACAGGATCAACTCCCGATGTGGGAACGGCGCACCGTCGGCCGTCTGCACCGGCACTGCCAACGCGACCGCGAGGGACACGGCGCCTCGCATCCCGCTCCAGCCCAAGATGATTCGCCAGGACGCAGGCGCCCGGCGCCGGCGCTGACCGGGTCGCCGATCGAGCACGCGGATCAGATACGGCACCGAGAAGAACCACAGGAAGCGACTGGCGACGACGGCACCGATGACGCCGGCCGCGTACCCCACCAGCGCGGCGAAGCGGTATTCGTGTAGCCCCGAGACGATTGCGTGCAGTTGCAGACCGATCAGCGCGAACAACGTGGCGTTGATCAGGAAATCGACGATGTCCCAGACGAAGTAGCCCTGCAGCCGGGGCCGGGCCTCGAGCACCTCGGGGCTGCGGATCGCCATGACGATGCCGGCGGTGACGACGGCCAGCACCGCGGATGCTCCTGCCGCCTCGGCGGGCAGGAACGCGGCGTAGCCGGTCAGGAGTGAGATCGTGACACTGATCTGGGCGTCGTAGATGTGCGCGCGCACCCAGCCCGACAGCCAGCCGACCGCCAGACCTATCGCGATGCCGCCGAACGCACCGAGGACGAAGCTCAACCCGGCGTCGGCCAATGAGAACCCACCCGCGACCGTGGCGCCCACCGCGACACGGAACGCGACGAGCGCCGTCGCGTCGTTGAACAGCCCCTCCCCCTCGATGCTGCTGATCAACCGGCGAGGCGCACCGAGGCGGCGCATGATCGTGGACGCGGCGACGGGATCGGTCGGCGACACGATCGCACCGAGAACGAACGCGGCTTCCCACGGCATTCCGGGGATGACGGTGTGCGCCGCGAATGCCACCGCGCCCATCGTGACGACGACCAGGGCGACGGCGCTGAGGGTGAGACTGCGCAGGCCCGTGCGGAAGTCGCCGAAGTTGGCGTAGATCGCCGACTTGTACAGCAGCGGGGGCAGGAACAGTGCCAGTACCAGGTCGGGTTGCAGGCTGATGTCCGGCAGGCCCGGGATGAAGCCGGCCAGGGCGCCGCCGACCACCAGCGGTATCGGATACGGCACCGACAGCCGGCATGCCAGCGCGCCGAGCGCGGCGACGGCCATCAACAACGCGGTGATCAGCACCTCGGCATGGTCCACGTCGACACCTTCACGCCATGGTGCACACCTGTCAATCCGTGTCAGGTGCCACAGCTGCGGTACACGTAGCCATCCCCGGCCGGGGTGAGCAGGTCATGGTCGCGAAGGATCATCGCGGCTGGCCTGCTCGACCCGGCGCAGGCGGCGGCGAAAGCATCCCGGCCGAGTTCGTCGCCGTACTCGATGTCGAGCACCACCGGATATTGCTGCTCATACGTCGCGCATTCGGTGAAGCGGACGCAGGATTCGGTCACCGCGAAGTCGTAGCCCGCGGCGCGCAGGGCCGGTGTGAGTTCGGCCGCGTTCTTCTGCGCGATCGCCAGGTCGGCCCGGTGGGCCGCCTGCGCGTAGACCGTCGCCATCGCCAGGTTGTCGGCCGGGGAGAGCATGCCGGCTGATCGGGTGTGCGAATCCAGGTTGTCGATCTCCACGGCGTCGAAGCCCGCCGCGCGGCAGCCCGCGATCCACGGTGTCACCACAGCCGCGAGCGCGTCACGCTTGGCGGCGGTCGACGTGTCGAACAGGAACTCGTCGGGCCAACCTGGGTCGGTCAAAGGTTGCCCGCCGGTTCGGAGCACCAGGTCGGGATGCCGCTCGGCGAACTGCTGCGAGTTGTCAGGTTGGGTCTGGAAACCGTTGACGTAACAGATGTCATAGCCGGCGAGCGCCGGCGGCGCGGTCCGGTCCCGCTCCACGATCGTCACTCCCGGCGGGGGCGGATAGGCGCCGCCGAGCTGATAGTCGAAACCCGCACCGGGCGGGGGTAACCGCGGTGGCGCGGCCTGAGCGGCTGGGGCCAGCATCCCGGCGGCAGTGACCCACAGAAAGACAACCGCAGCAGCTCGAAAAGCGTTGCGCTGCAGTCTGTCAGTGCGCCTCGGTGATCGTGGCACTGCCCAGCACCTCGTCCCCCAGCGGGTCCTGACGGTAAAGCACCAGCGTCTGCCCCGGGGCGACCCCACGCAGCGGGGTGCGCAGGTCGACGACCACGACACCGTCGTCGACGTGTGCCACCGCGTCCGCCATGCCGCCGTGGGCGCGCACCTGCACGGTGCACTCGATCGGACCTTCGGGGGCGATTCCTGAGGTGAACACGGGCCTCTCACCGCGCAGCGAGTGCACCTCGAGATCGGCGGCGTCACCGACGTAGACGGTGCCGGTGTCCGCGTCGATCCCGGTGACGTAGCGCGGCCGGCCGTCGGGGCCGGGACCGGGGATTCCGAGGCCCTTGCGCTGACCGATCGTGAACCCGTGCACGCCATCGTGTTCGGCCAGCACCGCACCGGTGGTGTCGACGACCGCGCCCCTGCGTACGCCGATCCGGGCCCCCAGGAACGCGCGGGTGTCCCCGGACGGGATGAAGCAGATGTCGTGACTGTCGGCCTTGTCGGCGACCGCCAGCCCGCGGCGGGCGGCCTCTTCGCGGATCTGCGCCTTGGGGGTGTCTCCGATCGGGAACACCGCGTGCCGCAGCTGATCGGCGGTCAGCACGGCCAGCACGTAAGACTGGTCCTTGTCGTGATCCACCGCGCGGCGCAACCGCCCGTCCGACAGCCGGGCGTAGTGGCCGGTGGCCAGGGCGTCGAAGCCCAGGGCCAATGCGCGGGCGGCCAACGCGGAGAACTTGATCCGCTCGTTGCAGCGCACGCAGGGATTGGGGGTCTCGCCGCGCGCGTAGGACTCGACGAAATCGTCGATGACGTCTTCTTTGAAGCGGTCCGCGAAATCCCAGACGTAAAACGGGATCTCGAGCACATCGGCGACGCGGCGGGCATCGCCGGCATCCTCCTTCGAGCAGCATCCGCGCGAGCCGGTCCGCAGCGTGCCCGGCGCCGACGACAACGCCAGGTGCACACCCGTCACGTCGTGTCCGGCGTCCACCATCCGTGCCGCCGCCACCGAGGAGTCGACGCCACCGCTCATCGCCACCAGAACCCGCATCGCTACGCCCGTCCCGCCGCGCTCGCCAGCGCCGCCTGCCGCGCCCGCTCCACAGCTGCGGGCAGCACCGCCAGGACCGCATCGATGTCGGCCTCGGTACTGGTGTGCCCCAGCGAGAATCGCAGCGACCCGCGGGCACTGGCCGGGTCGGCTCCCATCGCGGTGAGCACATGCGAGGGCTGCGCCACCCCCGCGGTACACGCCGATCCGGTGGAGCACTCGATTCCCTTGGCGTCCAACAACATCAGCAGGGAGTCGCCCTCGCACCCGCGGAAGGTGAAGTGGGTGTTGCCGGGCAACCGGTCGGTCCCGGACGCGCCGTTGAGGTCGACGTCGTCGATGGTCTCCAGCACCTGGGCGATCATCCGGTCCCGCAGGGCACGCACGCGGGCGGCCGTGGCATCCATGGTCTCGACGGCGTCGCGCGCCGCGGCCGCCATCCCGGTCACGCCGGCGACGTCCTGCGTACCCGAGCGCACATCTCGTTCCTGTCCCCCGCCGTGCAGCTGCGGAACGCACGCGGTGTCGCGCCGCAGCAGGAGCGCACCCACACCGGTGGGGCCGCCGAACTTGTGGGCGGTGACGCTCATCGCCGACAGCCCGGACGCGGCGAAGTCGACCGGGAGCTGACCGACGGCCTGGACCGCGTCACTGTGCATCGGGACATCGACGGCCGCGCAGACCTCGGCGAGTTCGGCGATCGGCATGATCGTGCCGACCTCGTTGTTGGCCCACATCACCGACACCAGCGCGACGTCGGAAGGATCGCCGATCGCTGCGCGCAACGCCTCGGCGGAGACCACTCCGCGCCGGTCGACCGGCACCCACGTGACCGTGGCCCCTTCATGCGCGACCAACCATTCGACGGCGTCGAGGACCGCGTGGTGCTCGACCGGCGTCGTGACGATCCGGCGGCGGGCGCGATCGGCATCGCGGCGGGCCCAATAGATGCCCTTGACCGCGAGATTGTCACTCTCGGTGCCGCCGGCGGTGAAAATCACCTCCGAGGGACGCGCGCCGAGCAGGCCGGCCAAAGTCTCGCGGGACTCCTCCAGCCGACGCCGCGCCAACCGGCCCGACCCGTGCAGCGACGACGCGTTCCCGACCGAGGTCAACGCAGCTGTCATCGCCTCGATGGCGGCAGGGCGCATCGGGGTGGTGGCAGCGTGGTCGAGATACACCGCGGACGCAGTCACAACGCTCCACAATAGCCGTGACCGGAGCCCCGGCCGCATTCGAGAGCTCAGGCCGCCAGAGCGTGACCCTCCCCGCGCGCCCTGATCGCGGCAGACGTCGTTCCCCGTACGGCGGCCTCGCACCGCGCCGCGAGGTCGCGGCGATCGGACCCCGGCAGCTGCAGCGATTCCACCCGCACGTGCACGACGGTGCGCTGAGCCGTCACGAGTCGGCGGATCGAGGTGAGCAGGCTGTCGTCGCCGATGTAGGCCGCGGCCGTCGACGCCCGGCCGTCGCGGTGGTGGTAGCTCAACCGCAGCGGTTGTACCGGCCGGCCGGCGTCGATCGCGGCCTGGAACATCGCCGGACGGAACGGCCCGTAGGCCAGGCCGCACCACGTCGTGCCCTCGGGGAATGCCACCACGGTGCGTCCGGCACGCAGCCGCTCGGCCACCGCAGCCACCACCTCCGGGAGCCGGCGCAGGTTGTCGCGCTCGATGGGGATGACCTTCATCAGCCGGGCCAGGGCGCCGAGCCCGGGCCACCCGATCATCTCGGCCTTGGCGACGAAGGCGCCCGGCATGACGGCGCCGATCGCGAAGATGTCCACCCAGGAGACGTGTCCACTGACGACGAGAACGCCGGGCACGTTGCGAATGGGCCCGCCGGACACCGTGATTCGGATTCCCAGGCAGCGCAACACGACGCGGCAGTACCGACGCTGCAGGTGCGACCGTCCGGGCAACGGCACGGCGAGCACCGGCAGCGTGGGGAGCAGCATCACCGTCAGCGTGGCCCGCAGCGCGACGCGGCACATGACGGCGATACGCCGACTCGACGTCGCGCCGCCCGCGGAGATACAGGTGGGACCGCAGGATGCGGCAGGCAACCAGGCGTGAGTGCGGGTGCTCACGACGCGTCCGCCGTCGCGGCCGCCGCGCCTGCCGAGCGCAGCCGCGTCAGATATCGGATGTCGGCGCGGCGCTTGTCGAGCAGAGCCGGGAAGTCACCGACACCGAACTCCGGATCGTGGGCGGGTTCCCCGCACACCTGCGCCCCCAGCCGCAGGTATCCGCGCATCAGCGGCGGCACCGACACCCGGGCGGGTGGCGCGATGTCGTCGAGGTCTCGGCCGTCGACGACGACAGGGCGGTAGGGGTGGACGGTGAGGGCGTGCGGTGCGCGGTGACGGCGCATCACGAAGTCGCGGACGCCGCGCAGGTGGGCGCCGGCGGGCTCGGCCCCGGCGGGATCGGCGACCGGAACCGAGACGCATCCGGTCACGTAGTCGTAGCCGCTGTGGTCGAGATAGGCCAGGATCCCGGCCCACATCATCAAGACGACGGCGCCGTTGCGGTGCCCGTCACGTACGACCGCGCGGCCCATCTCGACCAGCGACGGTCGCAGCGCATCGAGAGCTGAGACGTCGAATTCCGTTGCCGTGTAGAGGCCGCCGGCGGCGATCGCACCGGGCGGGGGCAACATGCGGTAGCAGCCGACGAGCTCGCCGGTGCGGTCCTCCCGGACCAGCAGGTGATCGCAGTACTCGTCGAAGCGGTCGATGTCCAGTCCGGCTCCGCTGTCGGCGAGCGCGAACCCGGGCTCGGAGGTGAACACGTCGTGGCGCAACCGCTGGGCCGCCTCGATCGAGGCGTCGTCATGGCAGAGAAGAAGCGAATAGCGCGGCGCCGAGCCGCCCGGCGCGTGTGCGGTGTCTGGGGCGTCCTGGTCGGAGATGAGTACAGAAGCAGTGCTCATGATCAGCACGGTCGCGCAGGCGATCAGCGCGCCGGCAAGCGGTGCGTGACGTGTTCATGAGCGGTGGGTGACGGTTCGGGTTCACGTCCTCGAGACAGCGAACGACCCCCGCCACGAGGACGGGGGCCGTTCGGTGTGCCTGGTGGCGATCAGCCCTTGCGAGCCTTGATGGCCTCGGTCAGCTGCGGGGTGACCTTGAACAGGTCGCCGACGATGCCGAGGTCGGCGATCTCGAAGATCGGTGCCTCTTCGTCCTTGTTCACCGCGACGATTGTCTTCGACGTCTGCATGCCGGCGCGGTGCTGGATGGCGCCGGAGATGCCGAGCGCGATGTAGAGCTGCGGCGACACGGTCTTGCCGGTCTGGCCCACCTGGAACTGGCCCGGGTAGTAGCCGCTGTCGACGGCCGCGCGGGAGGCACCGACGGCGCCGCCGAGCGAGTCGGCCAGCTCCTCGACGACCTTGAAGTTCTCCTCGCTGCCGACACCGCGGCCACCCGAGACGACGACGGTCGCCTCGGTCAGCTCGGGACGGTCACCCTGGACAGCGGGCTCGCGCTTGGTGATCTTGGTCGCATTCTCCGCGGGTGCGGGGACCTCGACGTTGACGACCTCGCCCGCGCCGTCGGACGGCGCCGCCTCGATCGAGCCCGGACGCACGGTGATCACCGGGGTGTCGCCGACGGCCTCGGCTTCGACGGTGTAGGCCCCGCCGAAGATCGAGTGGATGCCGACGCCGCCCTCGCGGACCTCGACGACGTCGCTGAGGATGCCCGCGCCGATGCGCGCGGCCAGGCGTCCGGCGATCTCCTTGCCGTCGGCGCTGGAGGCCAGGATGACCGCGGCAGGCGACGCGGACTCGGCCAGCGAGGCGAGAACGTCGACATAGGGGGTGATCAGGTAGTTCTCGGCGTCATCCGATTCGGCGACGTAGATCTTCGCGGCACCGGCCGCCTTGAGTCCGTCGACGAGGCCGTCGGCGGTGCCGGGCTTGCCCACCACGACCGCGGCGGGGTCGCCCAGTGTGCGGGCGGCAGTGATCAGTTCGGAGGTGACCTTCTTCAGCGCACCTTCAGCGTGCTCCACGAGCACCAGTACTTCAGCCATGAGATTCGTTGCCTCTGAGTCTTTCGGTGATGGAAGCGGGAATTAGACGATCTTTTGAGCGACCAGGTATTCGGCGATCTTGGTGCCGCCCTCGCCCTCGTCGGTGACCTTCTCGCCCGCGGTCTTGGGCGGCTTCGGCGTCGACGAGCGCACCTTCGACCCGGCGTTGGCGACGCCGACCTCGTCGGACTCCACTCCGATCTCGGCGAGCGTCAGCTTCGTCACTTCCTTCTTCTTGGCGGCCATGATGCCCTTGAAGGACGGGAAGCGAGGCTCGTTGATCTTCTCGTTGACGCTGACCACGGCGGGCAGGCTCGCCTCGAGGGTGAACACGCCGTCGTCGGTCTCCCGCTCGCCGGTGACCTTGCCACCCTCGACGGTGAGCTTGCGTACGTGCGTCAGCTGCGGCAGACCGAGGTACTCGGCGATGATGGCCGGCACGGCCCCGCCCGTTCCGTCGGTGGCCTCGTTACCGGCGATGACCAGCTCGGTGCCCTCGATGGTGCCCAGCGCGCGGGCCAGCGCCCACCCGGTCTGCACCATGTCGGAACCGTGCAGGCCCTCGTCGACGAGGTGCACCGCCTTGTCGGCTCCCATGGACAGCGCCTTGCGGATCGCCTCCGTGGCGCGCTCGGGGCCGGCGGTGAGCACCGTCACCGTGCTGTCGCCGCCCTCGCGCTCCTTGATCAACAGCGCCTCCTCGACGGCGCGCTCATTGATCTCGTCCAGCACGGCGTCGGCGGCTTCGCGGTCGAGGGTCCAGTCGCCCTCGGACAGCTTGCGCTCAGACCATGTGTCGGGAACCTGCTTGATCAGAACCACGATGTTCGTCATGAGTTCGTCCTTCTCGAAGGGGCCGGTGACCGGCCCGCCTTATCACGTTTGGAGCTCTCACCCCCATGTTACCAGCGGGTAACTTAAGGCGGTTCGCAAAAACACCATAGCTGGTCGAAGTGTGCGGTCTCGCCCGCCCGGGTGCGGAGAACTATTCGTCATCGCTCGGTTACGGGTTAGCCTGCCTTCCGATGAGCACACATGTGACCACCTCGGCGGTGGGTGAGCCGCCCAGCGATACGAGTACGGCCACGAGCTCGGCCGCTCCGATGGCTCTGACCGGCGAGCGCACCGTCCCCGGCGTCGCCGAGGAGAACTACTGGTTCCGTCGCCACGAGGTGGTGTACCGCCGTCTGCTCGATCAGTTCGCCGACCGCTTCGCCGACGCCGAGGTCCTCGAGGCCGGGTGTGGCGAAGGTTACGGCGCCGATCTGATCGCCGGCGTCGCGCGCCGGGTGATCGGTCTGGACTACGACGAGTACGCCGTGGCCCATGTGCGGGCCCGGTACCCCCGCGTCGACATGCGCCACGGCAACCTCGCCGACTTGCCGCTGCCCGACGAGTCGGTGGACATCGTGGTCAACTTCCAGGTGATCGAGCACCTGTGGAACCAGGGGCAGTTCGTCGCCGAATGCCGACGCGTGTTGCGCCCGGGCGGCCTGCTGCTGATGTCGACCCCCAACCGCATCACCTTCACCCCTGGCAGCGACACCCCGGTCAACCCATTCCACACCCGTGAACTCAATGCCGCCGAGATGACGGAACTGCTGACCGACGCGGGCCTGCTCGTGGACGGTCTGTACGGCGTCTACCACGGCGCCCGGCTCCGGGACATCGATGCGCGGCACGGCGGATCGATCATCGACGCCCAGATCACCCGCGCGCTGGCCGATGCGCCGTGGCCGGCGGATCTGCTCGCCGACATCGCCTCGATCACGATCGACGACTTCGACATCGTCCCGGACAGCGTGACGGACACCGACGGGGACAGCCGCCCTATCGATGACAGCCTCGACCTGGTCGCGATCGCGGTACGGCCGTGACATCGGAGCATCCGACAGCCGAACCGGTGCCGGGGCTGTTCACCTTCGTCCTGCACACCCACCTGCCGTGGCTGGCCCATCACGGCCGCTGGCCGGTCGGTGAGGAGTGGCTCTACCAGTCGTGGTCGGCGGCCTACCTCCCGCTGGTGCGGGTGCTGCGCACCCTGGCCGCCGAGAACCGGCAGCATCTGCTCACCCTCGGCGTCACCCCCGTCGTGGCGGCTCAGCTGGACGACCCGTACTGCCTGCAGGGCATGCACCACTGGGTGGCCAACTGGCAGCTCCGCGCCCGCGAAGCGGCGACGATGCGCACGCCGACCGGACCCTCCCCCGCCTCTGCGCCAGAGGCGTTGCGGCGCTTCGGTTCCCGCGAGCTCGCCGAGGCCGACCGGGAGCTTGCTGAGTTCGAGACGCTGTGGCGCCACGGCGGCAGCCCGGTGCTGCGCGAGCTGATCGACGGCGCCGTGATCGAGTTGCTGGGCGGGCCGCTCGCCCATCCGTTCCAGCCCCTGCTCACCCCGCGACTGCGCGACTTCGCTTTGCGCGAGGGCCTCGCCGACGCAGGCCAGCGATTCGCTCATCGGCCTGCAGGCATTTGGGCGCCGGAATGCGCCTACGCCCCTGGCATGGAAAACGACTATGCCGCAGCCGGAGTCGGCCACTTCATGGTCGACGGCCCGTCTCTGCACGGCGACACCGCGCTGGGGCGACCGGTCGCCGACTCCCCGGTCGTGGCGTTCGGCCGCGACCTCACGGTGAGCTATCGCGTGTGGTCGCCGCGCTCGGGCTATCCCGGCCACGCGGCCTACCGCGACTTCCACACCTACGACCACGCGACCGGGCTCAAGCCCGCCCGGGTCACCGGCCGCAATGTGCCGTCGGAGCAGAAGGCGCCCTACGACCCGGAGCGTGCCGCGGCCGCCGTCGACGTCCATGTCGCCGATTTCGTCGCAACCGTGCGCGAACGCCTCATCAGTGAGAGCGCGCGCATCGGCAGGCCCGCCCACGTCATCGCGGCATTCGACACCGAACTGTTCGGGCACTGGTGGTACGAAGGTCCGCAGTGGCTCGAGAAGGTGCTGCGCGCCCTGCCCGCAGCGGGCGTCGAGGTCGGCACCCTGGCCGACGCACTGGCCGCCGGATACGTCGGCCAGCCGGTCGAATTGCCGCCCAGCTCATGGGGATCCGGCAAAGACTGGCAGGTGTGGTCAGGCGAGCAGGTGGCCGACCTGGTGCAGCTCAACACCGAGGTCGTCGACACCGCGCTGAGCACCGTGGACAAAGCGCTGGCGAACTCGCCGGCATCTCGGAGTTTCGTCGCCGACCAGATCCTGCGCGAGACGCTGCTGACGGTGTCCAGCGACTGGCCGTTCATGGTCAGCAAGGACTCGGCCGCCGACTACGCCCGCTACCGGGCCCACCTGCACGCCCACGCCACCCGCGAGATCGCCGACGCGCTGGCCTCAGGTCGCACCGAGCACGCCGAACGCCTGGCAGCCGGCTGGAACCGCGCCGACGGGCTGTTCGGCGCGTTGGACGCGCGCCGACTCCCGAGCCCGTGATGAAAGTCCTTTCGATTTCTTGGGAGTACCCGCCGGTCGTGATCGGCGGGCTGGGCCGACACGTCCACCACCTGGCGACCGAGCTCGTCGCCGCCGGCCACGACGTCGTCGTGCTCAGCCGCAGACCGACCGGTACCGACCCGGCCAGCCACCCGACCACCGATGAGGTCTGCGACGGCGTGCGCGTGGTCGCGGCCGCCGAAGACCCGCACGAATTCGCGTTCGGCACCGACATGATGGCGTGGATCCTGGCGATGGGTCACGCGATGCTGCGGGCCGGCCTCACCCTCGGCGACTGGCGACCCGATGTCGTGCACACCCACGACTGGCTGGTCGCCCATCCCGCGGTCGCGCTGGCCCAGTTCTTCGACGTGCCACTGGTGTCCACCATCCACGCGACCGAAGCGGGCCGGCATTCTGGCTGGGTGGTGGGCGCCGTCAGCAGGCAGGTGCACGCCCTGGAATCCTGGCTGGTGCACGAATCCGATTCGCTCGTCACGTGTTCGGCGTCCATGCGCGAGGAGATCAGCGCGCTGTTCGGTCCCGGCCTGTCCGAGATCACCGTCATCCGCAACGGAATCGACACCGCCGGTTGGCCTTTCGCGCCGCGTCAGCAGCGGACCGGGCCAGCCGAGCTGCTCTACTTCGGCCGGCTCGAGTACGAGAAGGGCGTGCACGACGCCATCGCAGCCCTGCCCCGCATCCGGCGAACCCACCCCGGGACAACACTGACAGTCGCCGGGGACGGAACCCAGCGGGCGTTCCTGGTCGAACAGGCGCGTCGGTACCGCGTGCTCAAGGCCGTCGACTTCGTCGGCCTGGTCGACCACGAACAGCTCCTGACCCTGCTGCATCGGGCCGACGTCGCGGTGCTGCCGTCCCGCTACGAGCCGTTCGGCATCGTCGCGCTGGAGGCCGCTGCCGCAGGCGCGCCTCTGGTGGTCTCCGATGCCGGCGGCCTCGGCGAGGCGGTCGGGCACGGCACCACCGGCCACACGTTCCCGCCGGGCGATGTAGCCGCGCTGGCGTCCGCCGTGCGCACCGTGCTCGACGACCCCGACACCGCGCAGCGGGCCGCGACGGCCGCTCGCGAGCGGCTCACCTCCGATTTCGCGTGGGCGACCGTGGCCGCGGAGACCGCGCAGGTGTACCTCGGCGCCAAACGTGGCGAGCGCCGGCCGCAACCGCGCCGACCGATCGCCGAGCTGGCATTGCCCGAGCGACACCGCGACGGCTAGCGGGAGGCTTTCTTGCGCTCGATGTCGGCGAGCGCCGCCGCCAGTTCGGCTCGCTGGGCAGCCGTCGTCTCCCACGACGTCTTGCGGTTCTTGACCACCTTGGCCGGCGCCCCCACCGCGATCGAGAAGTCCGGGATGTCGCCGCGGACCACCGCGTGGGAACCGAGCACACACCCACGCCCGATCGTGGTGTTGCGCAGCACGCTGACCTTGACCCCGACCCAGGTGTCCGGGCCGATGCGCACCGGGCCCTTGATGATGCCCTGGTCCTTGATCGGCAACTCGATGTTGTCCATCCGGTGGTCGAAGTCGCAGATGTAGCACCAGTCGGCCATCAGCACCGAATCACCGAGCTCGATGTCGAGGTAGGTGTTGATCACGTTGTCGCGGCCCAGCACCACCTTGTCGCCGATCCGCAGGGAGCCCTCGTGGCAGCGGATCGTGTTCTTGTCCCCGATGTGCACCCACCGGCCGATCTCCATCTGCGACAGCTCGGGCGTGGCCTGGATCTCGACGTCCTTGCCCAGGAACACCATGCCGCGGGTGATGATGTGCGGGTTGGCGAGCTTGAATTTCAGTAGACGCCAGTACCGGACCAGGTACCACGGCGTGTAGGCCCGGTTGGCGAGCACCCACTTCAGTGACGCCACGGTGAGGAAGTTCGCCTGGCGTGAATCCCGCAGCCGCGATCCACGCCAGCGCTTGTGCAGCGGCGCGCCCCACATCGTCGTCATGGCCGGAAAGCCTACGCGAGCGCGAGAAGGCGAGCGGTTACCCTCACGGGGGCCTCTGTCCACCACCACGTCCACCGGCGACCAGAAGGGAACCCGTGCTCCGGCGAATCATCGTGCTGGTCAGCGCCGTGCTCGTCACCGCCGCGGCAGCCGGTTGTGGCACCACCGATTCCTGGGTCGAGGCCCGCGCGGCATCCGGCTGGGCCGCCCAGTACGCCGACGCCGCCAATCGGAGTTCCGTCCCGCTGACCGGTGCCGATGCGCTGCGGTTGGAGTGGGTCCGGTCGGTCAAGGGTGAACTCGCTGCCCAGGCGGCGCTCGGCTCGGGCAACTACCTCGCCGTCAACGCCCAGACCTCCGGCGGCTGCTCGTTGATGGTCTGGGAGACGAACAACCGGGCGCGCCAACGGTGGTGCACCCGCCTCTGGCAGGGTGGCGGCCTGTCCAGCCCCCTGTTCGATGGCTTCGACAACCTCTACGTCGGCCAGCCGGGCGCGGTGCTGTCGTTCCCGCCGACCCAATGGATCCGCTGGCGCCAGCCGGTGATCGGCATGCCGACCACGATGCGTTTCCTCGACCCGGGCCACCTGCTGGTGGTCACGCACCTCGGCCAGGTGCTGGTGTTCGACGCGCACCGGGGCACCGTGGCGGGCACCTCGCTGGACCTGGTGGCGGGGCTGGATCCCCGCGACTCCGAGCGGGGCCTGCAGGACTGCCGCCTGGGCGGGCCCGAATGCCCCGTGGCGGCCGCGCCGGCCTACTCCGAGTCCTCGGGCGCTGTCGTGCTGACGCTGTGGCAGCCCGGCGCCGAGGCACCCGAATTGGTCGGGCTGCGCTACCGGCCGGGCCAGACACCGCTCATCACTGAAGAGTGGACCAGTGACGCCGTGGGGCGCGGCCCGCTGAGCAGCCCGGTGTTCTCGCCGGACGGCAACACCGTCTACGTCAACGGCCGCGACGAGCGGTTGTGGGCGATCAACGCCGAGGACGGTTCGGTGAAGTGGTCGCAGCCGCTCGACTACCTGGCGCAGACGCCGCCCTCGGTGTCACCCGAGGGGATGATCCTGGCCGGCGGTGGGCCGGGTGCGAAGCTGACCGCCATCCGCGACACCGGCGACGGGCCGGAGCAGCTGTGGCGGCAAGACGACACGGCGCCGCTGACGACGAGCAGTGTGGCCGGCGTCGGCTACACCGTCACCCGCGACGGTGACGGGATGGCACTGACGGTGTTCGATCTGGGCGACGGGCACACCGTGCATTCGTACCCGCTGCCGAACGCGACGGGGTGGCCGGTCGGGGTGTCCGTCGGTCACGACCGACGGGTCGTGACCGCGACCAGCGACGGCCGGGTCTACGGTTTCGCGCCTGCTTGAGCGAGCATCGCGGCGACCGCCGAGCGCGGAACCGTGGCCTGGAGCGCCCCGCCGGCACCGGCCATGATCTCGCCCTGACCGAAGAAGAAGATGATCGAGTCGTCGGTCAGCGCGAACTCCGAGTACTTGGCGGGATCGAGCCCGTCGGTTGCGTTGATCGGTGAGTCGACGCCCAGCTGTCGCGAGACCTCGGACTGCACGATCGGAAAGATCACATCGAGCGGACGGGTGTCCGGCTTGAACAGCGATGCGAACGTGATCGGCACCTTCGCGGCGACGTCCCAGTTGAAGGCTTTGTACCAGGTCTGCGGGTGGGCGCCGCCGACGTTCTCGTACACCTCGAACACGACGCTGCGGGTGCCACCGTCGTCGGGACCGCTGCGGTACCCGGTGCCTTTGCCGTCCAGAACGTAGGGCAGGTTCCACGAGCCGGGCATCTCGGCGACGTTGACGAAGCCGTCCCTGGTCTGGGTCAGGTAGCCGATGAGGGCCTGCTGGTCGGGATAGTCGGCGGGAATTGTGTAGTCGACGGTGTAGGTGGGTTTCTCGATGTGCACGCTGCACACCTGCTGCGGATCGACCATGCCGCCCAGATCGGCGCACGCCGGCTCCGCGGCGGCGGCCGGGATCGCGACCGAGCCGGCGAGCACACCGGCGGCCAGCAGGGCGGCGATAACGCGCATCGTCACGAGCATCCTCATCGTCGGCGCCGCACTCGCTGGGAGCGCGGGGTGGACTTCATGGTGGAAACACTGCGAATCACCGCCAGGGTACGTGAGCGCTCACCGTGACGGACGACATATGAATGCCGTTGCCCGGCTTGCGGCCCCGGTGCCGAGGCGGGTGATGACTACCGACGCCCGCTGGTCGCCGCGCGGCCGAAGTCGTCGGCGCAGGACATCGGGGTCGATGTCGACGCCGCGGACCAGGATCTCGACGACTCCCACCGCTCGCGCCGAAAGCGCCTGGCGCAGGTGGCGTTCGCTGAAGGCGAGCTGCTCGAGCACCTCGAAGCCGCGCACCCCGTCCGGGAGGCGGTCACCAGACAGGTAGGCGATGTCGGGGTCGATCTGCCAGAGCCCGTGCCGCGCCGCGTAGTGACGCACCAGTCCGGCGCGCACGATCGCCCCGTCGGGGTCGACGAGCCAGCGACCGGCCGGTGCGACCCCGCAGTCGTCGGGATCGGTGTCGACGACCTGCTCTCCCGTGTCGAGCATCGTCGCTCGCCTGCGCACCCCCGCATTCGTCAGGCCCGGGGACCACAGGCACGCCTCCCGCACGCTGCCTGCCAGTGAGGTGATCTCGATCTCGCCGGCGAAACCCATCTCCCCGATCATCGCGAAATCGATTCCGGGAGAACACTTCACGGCGTAGTCGCGACCGGCGAACGCAGTCAGCAGATCATCGAGGGGCGGTTGGTACGCGCGGGGATCGAAGCGGCGCGTGGATCCGGTGCGCCGCGCGGGGTCGGCGAGCACCACCGCGTTCTTGCTGACCGGATGCAGCGCGTCGGCGCGGCAGAGTGCCACCTGTTCGCCGGCGTTGTGCCGGGCCATGGCCAACCGCACCGGATCGAGATCGCTCCCCATCACGAACGCGGCCGAATCGGCAAGTGCCACAAGCTCGGAACCGATCGAGCAGGTGGCGTCGTGCACCACCGCGCCGGCGAGCCGGCGCGCGCGGTGCGCCGCAACAGGAGCCGCGGTGGCCTGCTGCAGCGCCTCATCGGTGAACAGCCACTGCGCGGCGTCGTCGAATTTGGCCTCAGCCCTGCGCCGCAGTGCCACGGTCTCCACCAGCACCGGCGCTCGCTCGCCGAATCGCGTTCGCGCTGTTGCCACGTCGGCGATCAACGTCGCGCTGCTCAGCTCGAGGCGGCCGATCTCGGCGAGCGCCTGCCGCCCCGACTCGGTGCGCAGGAAGCGCACATCGTCGAGGTCGAATGCTACGACGACGCGCCGTCCGGCTTGACTCCCGTCACCATGACGTTGTAGAACCAGCCCTTCGGCACGACGCGTCGCCACACATTTGAGTCCACCCACGACAGCGTGGTCCAGCTATTGAACGCGAATTTGGCCCAGCCCCAGCCGAGGCGACCAGGAGGTACCGCCGCCTCGAATGTCCGGATCGGCCAGCCCAGCATCGCCGCGGTGAACTCCTCACTCGCCGTGGACACTTCGACGGCACCGGCATTGGCCGCCATTCGCTCGAGATCACTCGGGTCGAACGTGTGCAGGTCGACCACCGCCTCCAACGCCGCCGCCCGGGACGACTCGTCGAGCTCGGTCTGCGGCCGGCGCCAGTCCGAGAGCACAGGCAGCTTGGTGACGTTGGTGGCGATCCGCCAGGTCAACGTCGACAGCTCGCGGGCGTAACGGTTGCCCACCGTGGTCGGCTCACCGGCGAACACGAAACGGCCGCCCGGCTTGAGGACGCGCACGACCTCGCGCAGCGACAGTTCCACGTCGGGGATGTGGTGCAGCACCGCATGCCCGACCACGAGGTCGAAGGTGTCGTCGGGGTATGGAATGCCCTCGGCGTCGGCGACCCGCCCGTCGATGTCGAGCCCGAGCGATTGACCGTTGCGGGTGGCCACCTTCACCATGCCGGGCGACAGGTCGGTGACCGAGCCACGCCGTGCGACCCCGGCCTGGATCAGGTTGAGCAGGAAGAACCCGGTGCCACAGCCCAGCTCCAACGCGCGGTCGTACGGCAGCTGCCGTTGGACGTCATCGGGTACTGCGGCGTCGAACCGGCCGCGGGCGTAGTCGACGCAGCGCTGGTCGTAGGAGATCGACCACTTCTCGTCGTAGGTCTCGGCCTCCCAGTCGTGGTAGAGCACCTGGGCGAGCTTGGTGTCCTGCATCGCGGCTTCGACCTGCTCCTTGGTCGCGCGTGGCTGCGGAGCGGGGTCGGCGATGTCGGAACGGGCGCCGGTTTCCTTCGTTTCCGTCATGCGGGGCAGCCTAACGCTCCGCCGCCGGCACCGGTCACGGCCGGTCGAAGGCTGCCTTGGCTCGGGCCAGCGCGTCGGGGGGATAGTCGAGGAAGCGGCGCGCCCGGGCCAGTGCGGCGTCGTACACGCCGTCCGGTGCGACCAGTTCGTCGACCAGGCCGAGCTCCAGCGCTTCTCGGGCGTCGACGAAGCGCCCGGTGAACACGAGGTCCCGGGCCTTGCTGGGGCCGACGGCAGCGGCCAGGCGCGGCGCGCCACCACCGGCGGGAACCATTCCGGCGAGGATCTCGGTAGCCCCGAACTTCGCGTTGTCGCCGCTCACCCGCCAGTCGGCGGCCAGTGCCAGGGTCAGTCCCGCACCGAGGGCGTAGCCCGTGACGGCGGCGATCGTCGGCCGGGGCACCGCGGCGAGGGCCTCGACTGCCGCCTGGCACAGCTCCGCCGCGGCAGCAGCCTCCACCTGGTCCAGGGTCTGCAGCTCGGGCATGTCCTCGCCGGCGGAGAAGATCTCGTGACCGCCGAACACGATGATCGCGGCGAGGTCGGGCCGCGCCCGCAGCTCCGCGGCGGCGTCGACGATCTCCCGGTAGACCTGACGGGTCAGGGCGTTCGTCGGCGGCCGCGACAGCAGGAGCGTCGCGATCCGGGGCTCGTCATGACCGGTGTGGACGCTGACGAACTCGTTCACGATTGCGAAGCGCGATCGGTATGCCCCTGCGGGGCGCGCCGGTTGCGGGCGGCGTTGTAGCGGTCACTGTTGAAGAACTCGATCTCCCAGTTGCCGCCGGGCTTCGCGGACAGCGTCGGCTCGATCGCGACGATCTGCCGCTCGACGGCGAGGACCTCGGCGACGGTGCGGCCGGCGAGCGCGTCGAGCTGCGTCCAGGTCGGCGGCAGCAGGAAGCTGCGGCCCTCGGCGAAGTCGTCGAGCGCCGCCTCGGGGGTGACCCAGCCTGCCTTGTCGGTTTCGGTGTTGTCGCCGTCAGCGCGCTGCCCCTGCGGCAGGGCGCCCACGAAGAAGTAGGTGTCGTAGCGGCGGGTGCGCTCTTCTTTCGGGGTGACCCAGTTGGCCCAGGGCCGCAGCAGATCCGAACGGAGCACGAGCTTCTCGGCGCGCAGGAACTCGCCGAACGACAACTGCTTGCTCTCCAGAGCGGCACGCTGGTCGCGGTACACCGAGGCGTCGTCGACCAGCAGGTCGGGATCATCGGCCGAGCCCGCGAACAGCACCCCGGATTCCTCGAAGGTCTCCCGCGCGGCGGCACACACCAGCGCCTCGGCGAGCTCGCTGTCGACCCCGAGCCGCTGCGCCCACCAGCGGGGCTCGGGTCCGTGCCACGCGATGTCGGCGTTGCGATCGCGGTCGTCGACTCCGCCGCCGGGGAACACCATCACGCCGGCGACGAACTCCATCGCCGCATGCCGGCGCATCAGGAAGATCTTGATGCCCTCGGGGGTGTCGCGCACCAGCATCACGGTCGCCGCGGGGCGCGGGACCAGAGGATCGTCAGACGTCATGAACGCCTCCTGTGGGCGGCTCGGGTGCGCGTGCGGCGCGCGAAGTAGCGGCCGTCGATCACATCCAGAGCGATCGACTGACCGAACGCCGCGGAGAGGTTGTCTGCGGTCAACACATCGGTGAGCAGGCCGGCGGCGACGATCGAACCCTCGGACAGCATCAGGCAGTGCGAGAAGCCCGGCGGAATCTCCTCGACGTGGTGGGTGACCAGAACCATCGCGGGCGCGTCCGGATCGAGTGCGAGATCGCTCAGCCGGGCCACGAGCTCCTCGCGGCCGCCCAGGTCCAGCCCGGCGGCGGGCTCGTCGAGCAGGAGCAGCTCGGGGTCGGTCATCAACGCGCGTGCGATGAGCACCCGCTTGCGCTCGCCCTCGGACAGCGTGCCGTAGGTGCGCTCGGCCAGATGCTCCCCGCCGACGCTTTCGAGCATGTCGAGCGCCTGGGCGTAGTCGACGTCGTCGTAGCGCTCCCGCCACCGCCCGAGCACCGCGTAGCCCGCCGACACCACCAGGTCGCGCACGATCTCGTCGTCGGGCACCCGCTGGGCGAGCGAGGCGCTGCTCAGCCCGATCCGGGCCCGCAGCTCCGACATGTCGACCCGGCCCAGGCGCTCACCGAGGATGTGGGCCGTGCCCGACGACGGGTGCTCCATCGCGGCGGCGATGCGCAGCAGCGACGTCTTGCCGGCTCCGTTGGGGCCGACGATCACCCACCGCTCGTCGAGTTCCACCGCCCAGGTGACGGGCCCGACGAGCAATCGGCCGTTGCGCCGCAGCGTGACCTCGGCGAAGTCGATGAGCAGGTCTTGATCGGGTGCTGTTTCTTCGTCACCGGGGTCGGCTGGCACCCGCTCATCGTAGTCAGCCCGCAGGGTGCGGCCCGCACGCCTCGGCGAGAGGACCCGCGTCGGCCGCGGTGACCGGTCGCTTGACCTGTGCCCACCCGCTGGCCGCGAGGAGGCGCGGCGGCGTCAGGCGGACGAACAGTTGCACCAGCGGACCGATCCCGAATGCGTAGGCCAGCGTTCCGATGCCGACGGTGCCGCCGAGCAGCCAGCCGATGGCCAGCACGGTGACCTCGATCGTGGTGCGGACCAGTCGCACCGAGCGGCCGGTTGCGCTCACCAGGCCGGTCATCAACCCGTCCCGCGGGCCGGGCCCCAGGCCCGCCCCGATGTAGAGGACGGTGCTCAGCGCGTTGAGGACCACCGCGCCCACCATCAGTGCCGTGCGCGCGGCGAGGGACTGCGGCGCGGCGAGGACGCTCAGCACGGCGTCGACGGTCACGGCGATGACGACGACGTTGGCGACGGTGCCGATACCCGGCCGGTTGCGCAGGGGGATCCACGCCAGCAGCACCGCCACCCCGACCACCGCTGACGCGATGCCGATCGTCATTCCGGTGCGCAACGCCAACCCCTGGTGGAAGACGTCCCAAGGATCCAGCCCCAGGCCGGCGCGCACCATCATCGCCATGGAGGTGCCGTAGCCGGTCAGTCCGGCGAGCAGAACGGCGCCCCGCACTGCTCCCCTACCGACGGCGGACTTCACGCGTGGTCGGGGAAGTGCATGCGGATCGCGTCCAACTCGGTGCGCATGCGGCGGGCATCGGCGTCGCGCTCGTCGAGCGTCCCGCCAGTCGAGGGCAAGTAGTACAGATCAGCCAGCCGGAAGGCCAGTCGAGATATCCAGTGAGTCATGCCGCCATCATCTGGCTCGACTGGCTTGCTCATCAATAGCCAGTTGGGCAATACTGGCCTCAATGACTGCTTCGATGACCGCCAGATCGCTCGATGTGGACCTGCTGTGCCGCGAATTGGGCAACTGGCGCACATCCAGTCGCACGGGCCCGGCCTACCACGGCCTGTCCGACGCCATCCGATTGCTGATCGTGGACGGTCGCATCCCGATCGGGGCGCGGCTGCCCAGTGAGCGCGCATTGGCCGAAGCGCTCCACGTTTCCCGCACCACGGTGACCGCGGCCTACACCCAGCTGCGCGAGGACGGGTACCTCAACGCCCGACAGGGCGCGCGCAGCACCACGGCCCTGCCCGTGTCCCCGGTAGCGCCCTCGTTGACCATCCCGACCGCGAACCTGGCCGCGGCAACGCTCGCCGCCCCTGCCGCGGTGGTGTCGCAGGCATATTCCGAGGCGGCCGAGCTCGTCACCCCCTATCTGCGCGACATCGGCATCGAACTGCGCGGCGTGCCGCCCCTGCGCGAAGCCATCGCCGAAAGATATTGCGCGAGAGGGCTTCCGACCGAACCAGACGAGATCATGGTGACGACCGGCGCTCTGCACGCGATCGGTCTGATCCTGGCCACCTACACCCAGCCCGATGATCGCGTGCTCGTCGAACAACCGACGTATCACGGTGGACTCGCGGCGATGGCCACGCGCGGCGTGCGGCCGGTTCCTGTGGCGATGACCTCGACCGGGTGGGAGCTCGACGCGGTCGACGCCGCGATCCGGCAACTGGTGCCGAGCCTGGCGTACCTGATCCCCGACAACCACAACCCCACCGGGCTGACGTTGCCGCCGGCCGGCCGGCGGCGGCTCGCGCAGATCATCGCCGATACGCGTACGCGCACGATCATCGACGAGACCATCACCGACATGTGGCTCGACGAAGAGGTGCCACCCCCGTTCGCCGCGTCGCTGACTGCGGGCCGGGATCTGGTGCTGACGGTCGGGTCGATGTCGAAGTCGTTCTGGGGTGGACTGCGCATCGGCTGGATCCGTGCCGAGCGCACCACGTTGGCGACCGTCGCGGCGCTGCGTCCGGCGGTCGACATGGGCACACCGGTGTTCGAACAGCTCGCTGCGGCAAGGCTTTTGGCCGCCGAGAACGATGTTCTGCCGGAGCGCCGAGAGATCTTGCGGGCCCGGCGCGCGCTGCTGCTCGAGTTGCTGCGCGAGCACCTACCGGATTGGCGCCCGGCGCCCGGCACGGGCGGGATGTCGGTGTGGATACGGCTGCCGGCACCGATGAGTTCGGCGTTGTCGGCGGCTGCGTCGCGGATGGGCCTCGAGATTCCGCCCGGTCCCCGGTTCGGGGTGGACGGGACACTCGAGCGGTTCATTCGGGTGCCCTACACGTTGCCCGATGATCAGCTCGTGGAGTCGATCACGCTGCTGGCGCGTGCCTGGCGCACAGTCACCGGCTCGGCGCCGGCCGAGCCGGCCGCCGTGGTCGTGTGAGTCAGTCGGGGATGTCGACCCGGCGCACCATGCCGTCGAGCGCGTCGGCAGCCTCGATCTCCCCGCGGGTGATGCCGAGAATGAACAGCACGGTGTCGAGGTAGGGGTGGCTCAGCGACGCGTCGGCCACCTCGCGGAGCGCGGGTTTGGCGTTGAACGCGACCCCGAGTCCGGCGGCGGTCAGCATATCGATGTCGTTGGCGCCGTCGCCCACCGCGACCGTCTGCTCCATCGGCACACCGAATTGAGCGGCGAAGTCGCGCAACGCCTTGGCCTTGCCGGGGCGGTCGACCACGGTGCCCGTGACGCGACCGGTCAGCACGCCGTCGACGATCTCGAGGTGGTTGGCGGCGACGAAGTCGAGCATCAGGTCTTCGGCGAGCGGTTCGATCACCTGCCGGAAACCGCCGGAGACGACGCCGCAGTGGTAGCCGAGCCGACGTAGCGTGCGCAGCGTGGTGCGCGCACCGGGGGTGAGTTCGATCTGCTCGGCAACCTCGTCGACGACCTGGGCGGGCAATCCTTCCAGTGTCGCGACCCGTTCGCGCAGTGACTCCTCGAAGTCCAGTTCACCGCGCATCGCGGCCTCGGTGATCTGGGCGACCTTGCCCTCGACGCCGGCCCGCGCGGCCAGCATCTCGATCACCTCACCCTGGATCAGCGTCGAGTCGACGTCGAAGACGATCAGCCGCTTGGCCCGTCGGGTCAGGCTGTAGTCCTCGACGGCGATGTCGACGGCCTGCTCGGCGGCGACCTTGGCGAGAACGGTTTGCAGCTTGCGGTAGCCGCCCGAAGGCACCGACACCCGCATCTCCAGACCGGTGACGGGATAGTCGGAGACACCGCGGATGGTGTCGATGTTGACGCCCAGCGCAGCGGCCTCGCGAGCCACGACCCCGAAAGCCCCTGCGGTGATGGGTCGGCCCAGCACGACGATGGTGTGAGTAGAGGGCTGACGCAGGACGGGCAGACCGTCGCTGCCCTCGATCGTCACGTCGAGCCCGACGTCCCAGATGGCCTTCTGCACCTCATCGCGCAGCGTGGTTCCCCCCGCCACGTCGGCCGGTCCCGCCACCAGAACTGCGAGCGTGAGACGACCGCGGACGACCACCTGCTCGACGTTCAGCAGCTCCACGTCGTGTGCAGAGAGCACCTCGAACAGCGCCGACGTGACACCCGGCTTGTCTCGGCCGGTGACGGTGATGAGCACCGACACCTTGGGCGTGGTCACCCCCGCAGCGTCCGAGCGCGCGGAAGTCAGCTGCGAACTTCGACGTCGTCGATCCGCGTCACGTCGCCGTCCTCGGGACCGTGCGCGCGCCCGACGTGGGCCTCCCGCCGCATCCGCTCCACCATGTGGGGATAGTGCAGCTCGAACGCAGGCCGCTCGGACCGGATCCGGGGCAGCTCGGTGAAGTTGTGGCGCGGCGGCGGGCAACTGGTGGCCCACTCCAGCGAGTTGCCGTAGCCCCACGGGTCGTCGACCATCACCGGCTCGCCGTAGCGCCAGCTCTTGAAGATGTTCCAGAGGAACGGCAGCGTCGACAGGCCGAGGATGAACGCACCGATCGTCGAGATGATGTTCAGCGTGGTGAAGCCGTCGCTGGGCAGGTAGTCCGCGTAGCGGCGCGGCATGCCCTCGTCACCGAGCCAGTGCTGCACCAGGAACGTCGTGTGGAAACCGATGAACGTCAACCAGAAGTGCACCTTGCCCAGCCGCTCGTCGAGCAGGCGACCGGTCATCTTGGGGAACCAGAAGTAGATGCCGGCGTAGGTCGCGAACACGATGGTGCCGAACAGCACGTAGTGGAAGTGCGCGATGACGAAGTAGCTGTCGGTGACGTGGAAGTCCAGCGGCGGGCTGGCCAGCAGCACGCCGGAGAGACCTCCGAGGAGGAAGGTGACGATGAACCCGACGGAGAACAGCATCGGTGTCTCGAACGTCAACTGCCCCTTCCACATCGTGCCGATCCAGTTGAAGAACTTGATACCGGTGGGCACCGCGATCAGGAACGTCATGAACGAGAAGAACGGGAGCAGCACCGCGCCCGTCGCGTACATGTGGTGCGCCCACACCGCCACCGACAACGCGGCGATGCCGAGCGTCGCGTAGATCAGCGTCGTGTAGCCGAAGATCGGCTTGCGGGAGAACACCGGGAAGATCTCGCTGACGATGCCGAAGAACGGCAGCGCGATGATGTACACCTCGGGGTGGCCGAAGAACCAGAACAAGTGTTGCCAGAGCAGCACGCCACCGTTGGCGGGGTCGTAGACGTGGGCGCCGAGGTGCCGGTCGGCGGCGAGCCCGAACAGGGCGGCGGTCAGCAGCGGGAAGGCCAGCAGCACCAGGATCGACGTCACCAGGATGTTCCAGGTGAAGATCGGCATCCGGAACATCGTCATGCCGGGGGCGCGCATGCACACGACCGTGGTGATCATGTTGACCGCGCCGAGGATGGTGCCCAGACCGCCGACGGCCAGGCCCATGATCCACAGGTCGCCGCCCGCGCCGGGCGAGTGGATCGAGTCGGTCAGCGGCGAGTACGCGGTCCAGCCGAAGTCGGCGGCGCCGCCGGGGGTGATGAAGCCGGCGATGGCGATCATGGCGCCGAACAGGAACAGCCAGAACGAGAACGCGTTCAGCCGCGGGAAAGCGACGTCAGGGGCGCCGATCTGCAGTGGCAACACCAGGTTGGAGAACCCGAACACGATCGGTGTCGCGTAGAACAGCAACATCACCGTGCCGTGCATGGTGAACAGCTGGTTGTACTGCTCGTTGGACAGGAACTGCAGACCCGGCACCGCGAGCTCGGTGCGGATGAACAGCGCCATCAGGCCGCCGATCAGGAAGAACGCGAAGCACGCGACGCAGTACATGATGCCGATCAACTTGTGATCGGTGGTCGTGACCAGCTTGTAGATCAGGTTGCCCTTGGGCCCGATGCGCGACGGGAAAGGACGCCGTGCCTCGAGTTCTCCGATTGGGGGCGCTTCGGCTACCAATTGGTCCTCCAATTTCCTGACGCACCGGGACGGCACAGGCTTGCCCACGGGCTTTCCCGGTGAAGTTCAGCCGCAATCCTAACCCCCGAACCCGACAGAAGTCGGGGTGGTCCTACAAACTGTCGTAATCATGTCAGCAGCGGTGTGGTCGACCCGCATGACCAGCAGCGGAAGCCTTCTCAGACACATCGGGTGTTACCGTCTGCCTCGTGTCGATGGCCGTGTCGCTGACAGCAGCGTGGACCAGCCGTCGCGGCGCGGTCCGCCTGCCCGCGATCGCGCTCGGCGCGGCACTGACGGCCCTGCTCGCAGGATGCGGTCAGGCCGACCAGCCGGCGGGACCGGCGGGTGGTCCGACATCGATCGTCACCAGCACCACCCGCATCGCCAGCGCGGGCGTGCTCGGCAATGACCGCCGGCCCGACGAATCCTGTGCGCCGGAGCCCGCACCGCTCGATGACGGCCCGCCCGAGCGGGAGGTGCGCAACGCCACCGGGCACGCCATCACTCCCCCGATCCCCGACACCACGACGGTCGTCGCCGATCCCCAGCGCATCGTCGCGCTCGCGGGCGATGAGCTCGACGCCCTGTGCGCCCTCGGGCTGCAGTCCCGCATCGTCGCGGCCGCGCTGCCCGACGGCTCCCCAGACCAGCCCTCCTATCTCGGCACCGCGATCCACGAGCTGGCGGCCGTCGGCAGCCGCACCGATCCGGACCAAGACGCGGTGCGAGATGCGCGCCCCGATCTGATCCTCGGATCGGTGGGACTCACCCCCGAGGACCACCCGGCACTCGCGCGGATCGCGCCGACGGTGTTCACCGGCCCGCCCGGGCCGGCGTGGAAGGACGACCTGCGCGCCGTCGGAGCCGCGACAGGCCGGCTCGACGCCGCCAACCGGCTCGTCGAGGAGTTCGACCGCCAGGCCGACCGGGTGGGTGCCGACAGCGATGCGGCGCACTTCCAGGCTTCGGTGGTGCAGTTCACCGACACCACCATGCGGATCTTCGGCACCGACAACTTCGCGGGCAGCGTGCTCGCCGACGTGGGTGTCGATCGACCTGCCACACAACGGTTCTCGGACAAGCCCTACGCCGAGGTGGGCATCACCGACGAAGACCTCGCGGGCTCACCCGACTTCTCCGCGGCCGACGGCGACATCGTCTACATCTCGTTCGCCACGGCCGAGGCGCGAGAGCGGGCTCCGAAGGTGATGAACAGCGATGCGTGGCGCAAGCTGTCGGCCAATCGCGACAACCGGATCTACGCGGTCAACAACGAGATCTGGCAGACGGGCCAGGGCATCGTCGCGGCCCGCGGCATCATGGCCGACCTGCGGCTGGTCAACGCGCCGATCAACTGACCCGGTCGCGGTGCCGCGACTGTTGACCGAACTGGTTGGGTTCGAGCGCTCCGTCGGGTAGCACCAGCTCGCCGGAGTCGATGCGGTGCCGCAGATAGGCGAACGTCTGAGCGGTCTGGGCGAACAGGTGCTCTCCCGCGCGCAACGCGGGACGCTGCGCGGTGCCCGCGTCGACGAACTGAGGGAGCGGAGCGACGCGCGTGTCGTAGTCGACGTTGAAGAACAGCGGGAACGAGTAGCGCTCCTCGGCGACGCGGCGGACCCGGTGGCTGGTGGCCACGAACGCCCCGTTGGTCCACAGCTCCAGCAGATCCCCGATGTTGACCACGTAGGTGCCCTCGATCGGCGGCACGTCGATCCATTCGCCCGCGCCGTTCTGTACTTCCAGGCCGGGCGCCGTCGGTTTGAGCAGCGTGAAGCATTCGTAGTCGGTGTGCGCGCCGATTCCGGGGGCGTCGGTGGCGTCCGGGTTGTACGGGTAGTGGACCAGTCGCAGCTGACTCGGGGGTTTGGTCGCGTGGCGGGCGAAGACGTCGGGGTCCTCGTCCAGCGCCACCGCGAACGCCCGGAGCAGCCGGTGCCCGACGGCCATGATCGCCTCGTAGTAGGCCGTCACCGCCTCCGCGAAACCCGGTACCGCGGGCCACGTGTTCGGCCCGAGCATCGGGTTCCCGCTCAGGTGGTCCGGGTCGTCGGCGGGCAGATCCAGCGCGGTGTCGAAAGCCTCCTTGTAGTCACCGACCCCGGTTTCCACCCCTTCCTCGCCGACCGGGACGTACCCGCGGTGGCACCGCGACAGGCCGATGTAGGTGCGCATCTTCTCCTCCACCGGAAGGGCGAAGAACTCTTTCGTGACGGTCAGCAGCTTCTCGAACAGAGCCTCGTCGATGCCGGACCCGCTGATGTAGAAGAAGCCGATGTCGCGGGCGGCGGACCCGATCGATTCCGCGACCCGTGCCCGGTCGGCGGGCTGGTCCGAGCTCAGACCGCTGATGTCGATGACGGGTATGGACGTGAAAGACATCGCCGTGTCTGACGCCGTATCGGATGCCGTGTCTGATGAAGTACTCACCGTGTCGTGACCCCTTCTCGTGCGGTGATCGTCCAGCGCACACCGTCGGCGACGATGTGGTCCTCGTGGTCCTGCCAGCCGCGTATCCGGTCGGCGTCGTCGACCACCGCGCCCGCGGCGGTCGCCCAGCCCACGAGCTCACCGACACGCACCAGGACCGCGCGAGCCGGACCGGCCGTCAGAAACAGCGCACCGGCGGGTTCGACCGAAACCTGCTCGCGGACCCAGTGTTCGGTGTAGCGCTCGTGAATCCCGTTCTCCACCAGAATGTTTCCCTCCCAGCGCATGCGGCCCGCGTCCGGGGTGTCGGTCCGCTCGGTGTCGACATCGCGGTGCCAGTGGAACACGTCGTCGGTCGCGGACAGGACGCCGGCGAATCCTCGGGTGTCGACGTAACCGGTCGGCCCCTGCAGCCACAGCACGTCGGTGGAGGTGTCCGGCGGCCCCTCGGCGGGCACCAGCAGGACACGGCGCCACAACCCGATGCAGTCGTCGACCGACAACCCGCTCATCGGGCTTCGTCCCAGCGGGAGCGCAGGCCCGCCATGCCGGCCGGTGTCGGTGTGCCGATCGCCCTGATGCGGGCGATCCCGCCGTCCGGATAGGCCTGCACCCGCAGTGCGCAGACGTCGTCGACGGAAACCGCGAAACGATGCCGGGTGTCCGGGGCCAGCGGTGTCCGGGCGAGCAGCGGGACGTCGAAAGGCACAGTCGCCCAGCCGTTGCGGTCCGGGCGGTGGCGGCTGGCCAGCACCGACACCTCACGGGAGGCATTGAACACGAACCACGACGTGTCGATCTCGATGCGCCGCACGTCGGTCGGGGCCGCGAACGAGATCAGGACGGCGTCGTGGGTGTCGGGTCCGACGTCGCGGCGCCTGCGTGTCTCCCAGCCGTCACCCATGCAGCGCGGCCGGTCCGGGCGGATCAGCGCGCCGGCGTCCGAATAGAAGCTGTCGCTGGACCATTCGACGCGGCCGCCCTGCTCGAGCCCGGACATCTCGACGCTGACATCGCAGAAGTCGGCCGGGTCGGGCAGCACCTCTCCGTAGACGCGTACGCGGGCCACCCCACCGTCGGAGGCGAGCCGCAGCCGCACGTGCGTCCATCGCCTGCGGTCGGCCACCGGCAGGATGTTGGCCGAATCCGGTTTCAGCGCAGTCCATTCCGTCAACGATGTCCATTCGACGGTGGATGAGCACGCGTCATCGGCGAGGCCGAGGACGCAGCCGTCCAGACGGCAGGCAGTCGGATGGTTACCCGAGAAAAATCGCGTGTCGACGTCGACGGTGTGCAGCACGCCCGGCGCACCGAGCCTGATGACCGCCCAGTCACCGTCGGGCCCCGCGTGGCGACGCGTCTCCCATCCGTCGACCACTTCGCCGCGCAGGTCATAGGTACCGGGCACGAACGCTGGTTCGGCAGGGTCGATGAGACGCTCTTTGACACCGAACGATTCATCGCTGGCGGCGACGACACGTCCGCCGAGGATTCGGGAGGCGAGATCGATACCGCTCGCCGCGGGGATCTTCATGCCGCCACTCCGGCTGCCTCGTAGACCGGCTTGCCCTCCACCCACGTGCCGACGACGCGGCCGCGCAGCGCCATGCCGTCATACGGGGTCAGCGGGTGCCGGTGTCGCAGGTGTGCCGCAGCCACGGATTCGAAGGCATCGGGATCGAAGGCGCACAGGTCTGCCCGAGCGCCGACCACGATGCCGCCCCGGTCGGTCCACCCCGCCAGGCGGGCGGGGCGTTCCGACATCCACCGGCTCAGCTCGGCCAGCCCGAAGCCGCGCGACGCGGCCTGTGTCCAGACAGCGCGGGGGCTCACCTGCAGGGAACTGACCCCGCCGAAGGCGACTCCGAAATCGCCCGCGCCCTTCAGTTCCGGCGCGCAGGGCGAGTGGTCGGAGACCACCATGTCGAGGGTTCCGTCGGCCAGGCCCGACCACAGCGCGTCGCGATCGTCTTCGGAGCGGATCGGCGGGCAGGCCGCGAATTGGGTGCCGCCGGTGGGGATGTCATTGGCGGTGAACGTCAGGTAGTGCGGGCAGGTCTCGGCGGTCACGACGACGCCCTCCGCCTTGGCGGCGGCCAGGATTCGCACCGCCGCGACGCTCGAGACGTGCACGATGTGGAGGCGGGCGCCGGTGGCCCGGGCCACGGCGACTGCCAGTTCGACGGCGTGGGCCTCGGCCGCCGCCGGGCGGGACTCCAAGAACGACAGATACGACCGCCCCGACGGCGGTGCGCTCCTGGCGAGGACAGCGTGATCCTCGGCGTGCACCAGCAACACCGATCCGAGGTCGGCGATCTCGCGGGCAGCTGCGGCGAACTCCTCCGGTGTGAGGTGGCCGAAGTGGGGGTTGCCGGAGTCGGCGAGGAAGCACTTGAAGCCGCGCACTCCTGCGTCGGCGAGGGGCCGCAGTGCACCCACGTTCTCGGGGACCACGCCACCCCAGTACCCGACGGCGATGCGGCAGCGACCCTGTGCCACTGCCTTTTTCGTGTTCAACGCGGCGACGGTCGTGGTCACCGGCAACGAGTCGAGTGGCATGTCGACCAGCGTCGTGATGCCGCCGCGCGCGGCGGCCTCGGTCGCGGTCGCGAAGCCCTCCCAGTCGGGTCCGGGTTCACTGACGTGCACGTGGGTGTCGACGAACCCGGGTAGCAGCACGGCGCTTGCCGGCACCGCGACGTCGGCGCGGGTGTCATAGCCGGCGTCGCGCCCTCCGACGTCGACGACGAATCCCCGCGCGACGGCGAGCGCTGCCGGTCGGATCTCGCCGTCGATCAGCACCCGGTCGGCCCGCAGGACCAGGTCGATCACCGCGGGAACCGCTCGTCGAAATGCCGGGTCATCTCCGGCCAGACGTGCGGATCATGACCGGGTATCAGCGGATAACCCTTCTCCTGGGCCAGTGCCTTGAGGCGCCGGATCGGCTCGACCGTCTCGGCCGGATCGACGTCGATGAATCCGCCGATCGGCAGTTCGTGCTCGATGTTCTCGGTCAGGTCGGCTGCGTCGAACGCGAAGACGTACCCACCCCCGCCCACCGACTCGTCGAGTTCGACGACGAAACTCTGGTGGCCCGGGGTGTGGCCGTAGGTGGGGACGGCGGTGACACCGGGGGCGATGTCGGCCTCACCGTCGGCGAGGTGCCAGTCGATCGACGGATCGTCGAAGTCCACCCGGAAGATGGCGTGCCGCTCGGGCTGCGGGTGGTTGGCCAGCCCGTACTCCACCTCGCGTCGCTGGGCGTGCACCGGCACCTTGCCGGCGAACAGCTTCAGCCCGCCGGCGTGATCGGTGTGCAGATGCGACACCGCCACCACCCGGATGTCGTCGACGTCTATCCCGATGTCGGACAACGACTCCTCGATCGGCTCCCCCGGCCCGGGCAGAATCGGCTGGTATTCGACACTCGGGTAGTAGCGGCGCCGCAGATAGGGGTCGCGGATCAGCGCGGTGTTGAACCCGGTGTCGAGCAGCACCCAGCCCCCGTCGGTCTGCAACAGCACACCGGGGACCGGTTCTCGCAACCGGATGTCGTCGGGTGCACCGTGAACCGACACCGACTTCGGCAGTTCCTCCCAGCCGAGGGTGAGCAGGACGATCCGACGAACCCCGCTGCGCCGCGTCAGCGTCGCCATCAGCCCACCGACAATGCCGCCAGGCGCAGCGAATTGGGGTTCGTCACGACGTGGGCCGCTTCGACGCCCTTGAGCCACGGCTGCGCCACCATGAAGTCGTTGACGTCGGCGACGTTGAGCCAGCAGCCCGTCTTCACCGCTTCCTCACCGGCGGTGGAGAAGTCTGCGTCTGCTCCGGTGGGCAAGCCCTTGGCCAGCGCATCGGCGATGCCCGGAGACGAGCACCCGAAGAAGTTCAGACCGCCGTCGGCATCCCAGGAGATGTGCCCCCAGGTGTAGGGCGACGGCGCGTCGGGCCACCCGAGGTAGGTCATGATCTCCGGCGCCGCCTGCCCGTCACCACCGATCCACCCGTAGATCTCCGAGGTCGGGTAGGCCTGCACCTTGGCGGTCAGACCGGCTGCGGCCAGCTGGGTTTGGAGCAGGTTGCTGATCAACTGGTTGTCCGGGTTGGAAGAGTCGTAGCCGATGGTGACTGCCTTCTGGTCGGCCGGCAAGGCCGCCGCGATGCCGGACAGCACCGACGGATCGTGGGTCACCGACTGCTTGGCGTACTGCGCCTCCATGACATTCGGCGGGTAGATCTGCTCGGCTTTCTTCCCGCGGCCGAAATAGGTCTGCTTGACCAGCTCGTCGACGTCGACGGCTTGCATCACGGCGTTGCGGTTCTTGGCGTCGGTCATCATCCCCTTCTTGGGGTTGATGTAGACGAAGTTCGACATCATCGTCGGCAGCGAGTAGTTGGTGAACGACTTGTTGTCGAGGTAGGACTGCACCGCCGAGGACGGCAGGTCGTGCAGGATCGCGGCGAGCTGACCGTTGTTGAATTGCAGCTGCTGCGCCGATACGTCGGTGATCACCGGCATCTCGACCTTCTCGAAGTACGGCTTCGTGCCCCAGTAGTCCCCGAATGCGGTCAGCTCGTACTTCGAGCCGACCTCGGCGGCGGTCAGGGTGTAGGGGCCGGTGCCCAGATCGTGGGAGGTGAGGTAGCCCTGCGCGTTGTCTGCGCCCCCGTTCTTCTGCAGCCCTTCGGGGCTGAGCATCCTCGGGCCGTATGGGCACGCGAGATAGTCGAGGAACGCCGAGTTGGGCGCCTTGAGCGTGACGGTGACGTCGTAGTCGCCCTGCGTGGTGACCGACTCGATGTCGGCGACCATGTAGGCCGGCCCCTGGTTGACCGCGGCCCGCCGGTCGAAGGAGGCCTTCACCGCCGCCGACGTGAAGGGCGTGCCGTCGTGGAATTTCACGCCTTGGCGCAGCTTGAACGTGAACACTCTGTTGTCAGGTGAGGCCGTCCACTCGGTGGCCAGCAGGGGCTCGAGTTCGGGCTTCTCGGTGCCGGCCTTGTACTGCAGCAGACCTTCGTAGGTGTTCGTGGTCAGCAGCAGGCCCTGGCCGGCGTAGTAGACGTCTGGGTCCGGCGGCTGGCCGATGTCCTGCAGGAACGACAGGTGCAGCACCTTGTCCGTGGGTGCCGCATTCGGCGTGCTGCTGCCGGAGTCCGATCCGCCGCAGGCACTCAGGGTCAGGACCACCGCGGCCAGGGCAGCGCCGAACCTCAGACGTCGGCTCATCGGGCCGCTCCTTCCAGAACAGGTGTCCCCGCGCCGATTTCGGCGAAGGCGTCGAGGATCTCCTCGGTGGTGCGCATGGCGCCGGTCTGCAGGTACTCCATCGCGTCGAGCGCGGCGTCGTGCCGGTACTGCGTCGAGCCACCCACGCAGTCGGTCACCACGCGCACGTAGAAGTCGCGCTGGTGGGCGTCGGCGAAGGTGTAGTGCACGCAGACGTCGGTGAGGCCACCGATGAGGATCAGCGTGTCTGCCTTCAGGCCGGAGAGCACGATCTCGAATTCCGTGCCGATGAAGCCGGAGTAGCGCCGCTTGACGATGTGGAACTCGTGATTGGGCCCGTCGAGGTCGGGCAGCAGGGCGGGGTGCAGCGGGGTGCCCGGGCGGCCGTCCACGCAGTGCTCACCCTCGACGCCGTCGAGCTCCCGGCCGAAGTCGATGCCGCTGGGGCGGTGCACCTCCTGGAAGAACACGATGGGGATGCCGGCGGAACGGGCGGCGTCGATCATGCGTTGAGCGCGGGCGACGCGGTCGTCGTAGCCGGGCATGTGTTCGATGCCCACCTCGTCGGCCGGCATACCGCCGGCCTCCTGCATGTCGACGACCACGAGCACGGGTTTACCCACGATCATTGGCTGTTTCGGCACCTATCCTCCTGTGACTGCGATGCGGGGGTCTGCGGCGGCCTGGAGCAGGTCCACGGCCGTGTTGATGACGACGTAGAGGGCGCCGAGCATCAGCGTGACGCCGGCGATGGCGGGAAAGTCGGCGACGGGGATGCTCTGCGCGATGTACTGCCCGATGCCCGGCCAGCCGAACACCTGCTCGACCACGAGCACGCCCGAGAACATCAGGCCGACTTGCAATCCCGTCATCGACAAGGCGGCGCCGACCGAGTTGCGCAACACGTGGCGGGCCATGATCTGGGTTTCCGACAGGCCCTTCGCGCGAGCCGTCCGGGCGTAATCGCTGTCGCTGTCGTCGAGCAGGCTGCTGCGCAGCACCCGGCCGATGGCCACCGCCGGTCCGAGCGCGATGACGATGGCCGGCAACAGAAGGTGGTGCAACGCGTCGCCGACGACGTCGAACCGGCCGTGTAACAGCCCGTCGACCGTCAGCAGGCCGGTCGGTCCGTCCGGGACGTCGGCCAGCGCGGTGCGGCCGTTGGCCGGCACCCATCCGAGCGTCTTGTAGAACACCAGCAGGCCGAGGATGCCGAGCAGGAACATCGGCGCCGACGAGCTGGTGAACAGGACAGCGCGCAACACCTGCGCGCCAGGCCATTTCAGCGTGGTGCTGAATGCGAGAAGGGCTGCGAGCACCAAGGCGATGGCGAGGCCGTACATGGCCAGTTCCAGCGTGGCGGGGAAGAACGTGCCGAGATCGGAGAGCACGGCGTGCCTGGTCCGATAGGACGTGCCGAGGTCACCGGTCGCGGCGCCGGTCAGATAGTTCCAGAATTGCACCAGCACAGGGTCGTTGAGGCCCAGCGCTTCCCGGCGTGCCGCGACCGCCGCGCCGGAGGCCTGGGCACCCAGCTGCGCCTTGACCGGGTCCAGCGGCGAGATGTGTTGGAGCAGGAACATCACCCCGGTCAGCGCGATCAGGATGGCGAGCATGGCGCCGATCCGCGTCATCACGAACGTCTTCATGCGCGGTCCTTCATCAGGTTGCGCAGACAGTCGCCGGCGATGTTGCCCACGAGCGCCAGCACGAGGACGGCGAGGCCCGGCATCACCGGAATCCACCACTGCTGCAGGAAGTAGCTGAGGTTGCGCGCGGAGTCGGCACCGAGTTCGGGGGCCGGTGCGGCCTGACCGAGCCCGAGGAAGGACAGCGCCGCCAGGGTCAGGATCAGCGTGCCGATGTCCAGGCTCGCGGCGACCAGACTGTTCGGGAGCGCGCCGGGCAACAGGTGCCGGATCGCCAGCCGAATCGGGTTGATGCCGGCCAATTTCGCGGCCTCGACGTGGGGGCGGGCCGCGAGCCGGGCCACTTCTCCGCGGACGAGCCGCGCGTAGAACGGCCACCACACGATCGACACCGCGATCAGTGTGTGGACGAAGCCCGGCCCGAGCGCGGCGACCACGGCGATCGCCAGCACCGGGGCGGGCAGCGAGAGGAACGCATCGGTGATGCGCATCAGCGTCGTGTCGAGCCAGCCACCGGCCGCCCCGGCGATCAAGCCGATCAGGCCGCCGATCAGCAGCCCGACGGCGACGACGACCAGGGCGGCGAACCAACTGGAGCGGGCCCCGTACAGCACCCGGGACAGGATGTCGCGGCCGATGCTGTCGGTGCCCAGCAGGAACCCGTTGCTACCGGGCGGCTGCAACGGCATGCTGACCGGCAGCAAGGGGTCGTGCGGGGCGAGCACCGGCACCGCGATCGCCACCGCGGTCACGATGAAGATCGACGCGAACCCCGCCCAGTTCAGTACAGGCGACATCGACGCGGGCATGCGCACCAGGCGCAGCGAACGACGCTGCCGCCGCGAACCGACTGTCGCCGCCGGGAGAGCCAACGCCATCAGCGAGCCTTCCGTTCGATACAGGCCACGCGGTGTGCGCTGGCGGGCCGGCCCTCGAGCCGGACGTCGAGGCCGGCGTCGGCGCACGCATCGATCGCGATCGGGCAGCGCGGATGGAACGCGCAACCGTCCGGCGGCGCGAGCGGGCTGGCGGGTTCCCCTGTCAGCGAGCGCAGTTCGCGACCCAGGTCGGGAATCGAGGCGACCAGCGCCTGCGTGTAGGGATGGGCCGGACGACTGATCACCTCGTCGGCGTAGCCGACCTCGACGATGCGACCCAGGTACATCACCGCAATGCGATCAGCGACCACGCGCGCCACCGCCAGATCGTGGGTGACGAACAGCACCGACATGTTCAGGGAACGGCGCAGATCGGAGATCAGGTTGAGCACCGACGCGGCCAGCGACACGTCCAGTGCGCTGGTCGGCTCGTCGCACAGCAGCACCGACGGCGGGATCACGGTGGCCCGGGCCAGCGCGACGCGCTGCCGCTGCCCGCCCGAGAGTTGCCCGGCACGGGCGGTGGCGATGTCCGCGGGCAGTCCGACGCGCTCGAGCACCTCGGCCACCGCAGCGCGGCGCTGGGCGCGCGAGCCCTTCCTGACCCGCTCACCGATGATCTCGCCGACCGACAGCCACGGCGTCAGCGATGCGCCCGCATCCTGGAACACCATCTGCGGGCGTCGGCCGTCCGCCAGCGCCACCGTGCCCGACGTCGCCTTCTCCAGGCCGGCGATGACCCGCAGCAGGGTCGACTTGCCGGATCCGCTCTCCCCCACCAGCGCCACGGATTCGCCCTGCGCGACGCGCAGTGACACCCCGCGCAGAGCATGGAGTTTCCCCGCACCAGTGGTGCGGTCGAGCCACCGGCGCGCCACCGTGAACGTCTTCGTGACGTCGCGCAGGTCGACGGCGGAGTCGTCGTCCTCTCTACTCGGCTCCTCGGAACCGGCGGGATCGACAATGGATTCGACCGTCTTGCGGTACGTCTCGGCGACCTGCTCGGGGGTTCGCACGCAGGCGCTGACGCGACGCGGTCCGACTGCGACGGGGTCCGGCGGAGCCTGCTCGCACTCGGCGGTGGCGAGTTCACAGCGGGGCACGAAGGCGCAGCCGGGCAGCGGGTCGGCAGCGCTGGGCACGGAGCCCCCCAGTGCGGCCAGCCGGCGATCGCGCGCGGTGTGCAGCGTCAGCCGGGAGCCGAGGAGGCCGGCGGTGTAGGGATGGGCGGGACTGTCGAGAACGTCTGCGGTGGGCCCGATCTCGGCGATCCGTCCCGCGTAGAGCACCGCGATGCGATCGGCGATCTGCGCGGCGACGCCGAGATCGTGGGTGATCAACACGATGCTGCAGCCGATCTCGTCGCGCAGTCGCTGCAGCAGGGTCAGCACCTGCGCCTGCACGGTGACGTCGAGGGCCGTCGTGGGCTCGTCGGCGATGACCAACTCGGGGTCGCCGGCGACGGCGATCGCGATCATCACGCGTTGGCGCAGACCACCCGACAGTTCGTGCGGGTAGGCCCGCATCCGAGACTGCGGGTCGGGGATGCCGACAGCGGTCAGCAGCCGCAACGCCTCGGCCGGGCTGCCCGCGGCCTCCTCGACCTGCTTGCCGATACGCATCGTCGGGTTCAGCGAGGTCATCGGATCCTGGAACACGGCCCCGAGGTCGAGTCGCCGCACCTTCCGCAGATTCTTGGGGTCGAACCCGGGCATCCCCGGCAGCATGTCCGATTCGGCGACGCGGACCCGGCCGTGGACCCGTGCACCGTCGGCGAGCAGCCCCAGCATGCTGAAGCCCAGCACACTCTTGCCCGATCCGGATTCACCGACCAGCCCGACGATTTCGCCGGGTGCGATCGTCAGCGAGACACCCCGCAGCGCATGCACGTCTCGCCCTCTCCGGGAGAACGTGACGGACAGGTCGGCGACCGTGGCCACTGGGACGCCGGTCGCCGACGCCTCCGGGCCCGCTGCCGTATCGGCGACGGTGGATGCGGTGGTGCCCACGGGACGCTCCTGGATCTCGGATGATGAGTCTGGGTGCGGCGGCAGCTCGTCGGTGCGCGGCCGGCCTGTCGACTGACAGTTTTCTCGGCGTGGACGCCCGGTGGGTGTCGCTGGCGTAACCAATTGACGGCCGAGGTAACCGATGGATGTCCCGTGTTTCTATCGCGTGACAGATATGGACGGCAGTACCGAATCGATCGGCCATGGGCCACGATGAAGCCATGCCGCTGACCCGGGCCGGACGACCCCGGCTGCAGTCCCAGCGCCGCCCTGGTGTCACCGCTCGTGACGAAATCCTGGATGCCGCAGGCGAATTGTTCACCACCCAGGGTTACGCCGCGACCTCCACCCGTCACATCGCCGAATCCGTCGGCATCCGGCAGGCCTCGCTCTATCACTACTTCAAGACCAAAGACGACATCCTGTGCGCGTTGCTGAGCCAGACGGTCTCCCCCACCTTGTCGATCATTCCCGTCCTGCGTGAGGCCGAGCCCGCGATGACCGAGGCCCAGCAGCTGCACGCGCTCGCCGTGTTCGACGGCAGACAGCTGCTCAGCGGACGGTGGAACCTCGGCGCCCTCTACCTCCTGCCGGAACTGCGCGACGCGCGACTGGAGCCCTTCTATTCAGAACGCGAGCGACTGCGCCGGCACTACCTGGACCTGAGCGCGAGCATCCTCGCCGGCACCGGTATCGATTCGGCGGCCGCCGATCTACCGTTCCGACTCGTCGAATCCCTGGTGAACATGTGGTCCACGCCCGAAGGGGTCGCGCGCCAGCGGCTGCCCGGCCACGTCGCCGACGCGTGCCTGAGAGTGCTCGGGATCGCCGACCCCGCCGCGCTGCACGACCGCACGCAGGAGGCGCTCACCGCGGCCAACCGGTGACGATTCTCACCACGAGGTATGCGCATGGATGAATACGGGGCATGCTCGACGTTGGACTGCTCGGCCCGCCGGGGCGGGCCGGTAAAACGCTGTGAAGACGAAAGAGGATGAGACTTTGACCACCGTATCCGCATATGCCGCCACCTCGGCCACTGAACCGCTCACCAAGACCACGATCACCCGCCGCGATGTCGGCCCGCACGACGTCGCCTTCGACATCCATTTCGCCGGCATCTGCCACTCGGACATCCACACGGTGAAGGCCGAATGGGGTCAGCCCAACTACCCCGTCGTCCCGGGACACGAGATCGCCGGTGTCGTCACCGAGGTCGGCTCCGAGGTCACCAAGTACAAGGTCGGCGATCACGTCGGCGTCGGCTGTTTCGTCGATTCCTGTCGCGAGTGCGAGAATTGCAAGGACGGGCTCGAGCAGTACTGCACGGGCACCGGCATGGTCGGCACCTACAACGCCGTCGGTCGCGACGGCGAACCCACCCAGGGCGGCTACAGCGGCGCGATCGTCGTCGACGAGAACTACGTGCTGCGCATCCCCGACTCCATCCCGCTCGACAAGGCCGCCCCGCTGCTCTGCGCGGGCATCACGCTGTTCAGCCCGCTCCGGCACTGGGACGCCGGGCCCGGCAAGGAGGTCGGGATCATCGGCCTGGGCGGTCTGGGCCACATGGGCGTCAAGCTCGCCAAAGCCATGGGTGCGCACGTCACCGTGCTGAGCCAGTCGCTGAAGAAGATGGAAGACGGTCTGCGCCTCGGCGCCGATGAGTACTACGCGACCGGTGACGACGACACCTTCCGCTCACTGCGCGGCAAGTTCGACCTCATCCTCAACACCGTGTCGGCGAATCTGGACCTCGGCGCATACCTCGGCCTGCTCAAGCGCGACGGCACCCTCGTTGAACTCGGAATGCCCGAGCACGCCATGGAGGTGCCGCCGTTCCCGCTCGCCGGCATGCGCCGCAGCCTCTCCGGCTCCATGATCGGCGGCATCCCGGAGACCCAGGAGATGCTCGATTTCTGCGCCGAGCACGACGTCACCCCGGAGATCGAGGTGATCGAGCCCGAGTACGTCAACGAGGCGTACGAGCGCGTCCTGGCCAGCGACGTGCGGTACCGGTTCGTCATCGACACCTCGACGCTGAGGTAGAGATCCCCTGAGACAGTCCAGCCGCCCGCCGAGGTCCTTCGGCGGGCGGCTGCGTATTTCCGGGACATCGTGTTTCGTGGCCAACCTGTGAGCTTGCTGCACGCTTGTGTAAACACTGCATTTCACCGGTTGTCGCGTGGTCTATACAGTGCGACGCTGTCGTTCGGTTCGCCTGTGGGCGGGCCGTTCTCGCACTCTGCCTCCAGGAGACTCGATGGCCACCGAATCCGCAGCCGATTCCACTGCAGCATCCACCGCTGCGCCCGCGGGGTTGAAGAAGGGCGCGATCGGCATGGTCGCGGTCATCTTCATGGCCGTCGCCAATGCCGCGCCGATCACCGCGATGACCGGAAACGTGCCGATCGCCGTCGGTTTCGGCAACGGCCTCGGCGCACCGGCGGGATTCCTGTTCGCCACGATCGCCCTGACGCTGTTCGCACTCGGTTATGTGGCGATGGCCAAGCACATCACCACCACCGGCGCGTTCTACGGCTTCATCTCGCACGGCCTCGGGCAGGTGTGGGGCATGGCCAGCGGGTTCCTCGCCACCTTCGCCTACGTGGTCTTCGAGGGCTCCCTGATCGGAGGCTGCGCCTATTTCGCCAACGATGCGGTCAATACCATTGCCGGCGTCGACATTCCGTGGCTGGTGTTCGCGATCGCGGCGATCGTGGTCATCGGGGTGCTCTGCCATTTCCACATCAGCCTCACCGCTGCGATCCTCGGGGTCACGCTGGTCTCGGAAGTCCTGATCCTGCTCGCGTTGGCGTTCACGGTGATCGCCAAGGGCGGCGGACCCGACGGCTTCATGCTCGGTCAGACGGTGCTGCTCAACAACGCATTCGAGAGCTTGCCCGAGGGAGCCTTCGGCACCGCCGCAGCCGCGGGCTCCATGGCCATCGGCCTGTTCTTCGCGTTCTGGTCCTGGGTCGGCTTCGAGACCACCGCCGTCTACGGCGAGGAGTCGCGCAACCCGAAGAAGATCATCCCGCGCGCCACGCTGATCGCGGTGATCGGCCTGGGCCTGTTCTACACGTTCATCTCCGCGATGGTGCTGGCCGGTAACGGGGCGAAGACGTCGGTCGAGGCGTCGATCAGCTCGTCACCGCTCGATCTCTTCTTCAACCTGGTGCAGGCCAACCTCGGCGGCTTCCTGCTCGACATCTACAAGATCCTGCTGGTCATCGGCTCGTTCGCCTGCGCCCTCGCGTTCCACAACGCGGCGTCGCGCTACCTGTTCGCCCTCGCCCGCGAGATCCCGGTGAATGCCATCAAGTCGACGATCGGGGCGGCGCACCCCAAGCACGGCTCCCCCTACATCTCCTCGGCCGTCCAGAGCGTGATCACACTGGTGATCGTGGTGCTGTTCGCGGTGTTCACCGCCGTGCAGGTGCCCGACGCCGATGGCGTGCCTGTGGACACCCCCGCGCTGGTGCCCTACGTCAACATCTACGGGCTGCTCGCCCTGATCGGCACCGCCGCGATCCTCCTCGTGCAGGCGATCTGCTCGGCTGCTGTGATCTGGTACTTCTGGGTGCGAAAGGTGCACCGCGGCAACGTGATCACCACCCTGGTGTGCCCGCTGCTCGGCGGCGTGGCGATGGGCTACGTGGTCTGGCTGCTGTGGGACAACCGGGCCTTCGCCGCGGGGTATGCCGCCAACTCACTGGTGTTCAAGAACGCTCCGTTCTTCATCCTCGCGGTGTTCGTGATCGGTCTCGTGTACGCGCTGTGGTTGCGCTCCGCCCGGCCCGACACCTACGCCGAGATCGGCCGCACCGTCATGGAAGACGCTCACGAGCGCAGCTGACTAGGCGCGTTCCGCGGCGCGGGTGAGCGCCCGGATGACGCTGTTGTGGGCCAGCGTCACCTTGAACGCGTTCTGGCTCAACGGTTGCGCGCCCGCCACGGCGGCACGCGCAGCCGCTGCGAACACTTCCTGGGTTGGCGGGTGGCCCACCAGAAGGACTTCGGCGGCGGGCACCCGCCACGGCGCGGCCGCGACGCCGCCGAGGACGACGGCTGCCGAACGAATGACACCGTCGTCGATCTCCAGTCCCGCGGCCACCGACACCAGCGCGAATGCGTAGCTGTGTCGGTCACGCACCTTGAGGTACCAGCCGTGCTCACCGAATGTGCTGGGCGGCAACTCGACTGCCGTGATCAGTTCGTCGGACGCCACCGTGGTGTCGCGCGACGGCTCATCGGCGGGCAGAGCGAAGAAGTCGCCGATCGGGATCGCCCGGGACCCCGCGGATCCGATGACGTGGACGACCGCGTCGAGCGCGGCGAGCGCCACCGCCATGTCGGACGGGTGCACGGCGATGCACGATTGCCCGCCCGGCGACCCGGCCCCGAAGATGGCGTGCTCCCGGTGGAACCCTGTCAGCGCGGCGCATCCCGAGCCCGGATCGCGCTTGTTGCAGGCGCTGCGCTCGGGATTCATGAAGTACGGGCAGCGAGTGCGCTGCATCAGGTTGCCGCCGACGGTCGCCATGTTGCGGATCTGCGTGGTCGCCCCCGACAGGATCGCGTGCGAGAGCATCGGATAGGACGCCCGCACCAGGGGGTCGTTGGCCGCCGCGCTGTTGGAGACCCCCGACCCGATGTGCAGCCCGCCGGATTCGGTGGCACGCACCGAGTCGAGGCGCAGGGACCCGACGTCGACGAGCGCGTCGGGCTGTTCGGCCCCGGTCTTCATCAGATCGAGCAGGTTGGTTCCACCGGCGTAGTAGCGTGCGCCGCCCGCGGCGCGGCCGACCGCGTCGTCGAGCGTCGCCGCGCGGTGGTAGGTGAACGTCAACATGGCTGCCCATGCACGCTGCTGATAGCGGCGACGATGTTCGCATACGCACCGCACCGGCAGATGTTGCCCGCCATACGTTCCCGGATCTCCGCCTCCGTCAACCGGGGTGGGCCCGACACCACGTCTTGGTGAGGTCCCTCGAAGGACGCCGCGGACAGATCACCCGCGGCGTATTCGCGCAGCAGCGCCCGTGACGAACACAGCTGTCCCGGTGTGCAGTAACCGCACTGGAAGCCGTCGTGGTCGATGAAGGCCTGCTGCAACGGGTCCAAGCTGTCACCGTCGCTGATCCCCTCGACCGTGAGGACTTTCGCGTCGTCGATGGAGGCGGCCAGCGTCAGGCAACTCAGCACCCGCCGGCCGTTGACCTCCACCGTGCACGCACCACACAGCCCATGGTCGCAGCCCTTCTTCGTCCCGGTCAGCAGCAGCCGCTCGCGCAGCACGTCGAGCAGCGTCGACCGGATGTCTGTGTCGATCTCGTGCAGCACACCGTTGACGGTAAGCCGCACATGGTGGGCGCAAGGACTCACAACTGTCCCTTCAGGTCGGGTTCCAACAGGTCTTCGCAAGCGATCGGCAACGTGCGCAATCGTTTTCCGGTGGCGTGATGAATCGCGTTGGCGATGGCAGCGGGCACCCCGCACGCCCCGATCTCGCCGATGCCGCGGACACCGATCGGGTCGAGCTCGTGATCCGGATGCTCGAGAAAAGTGATGTCGAAATCCGGCCGATCGGCGTGGGTCGGCACGTAGTACTCCCCGAGGGGCGCCCCGGTGGTGGGATCGTGCGGCACCTGTTCGAGCAGCGCCATGCCCACGCCGAAGGTGATGCCCCCCATCACCTGATTGGCCGCCAGCTTCGGGTTGAGCACTAGGCCGCAGTCCATCACCGCCACCCAGCGGGTGACCGTCACGCGTCCCAGCGATTCGTCGACCTCCACTTCGCAGAAGTGAGCGCCGAAAGACTGTGACACCGTGTCGGTCTCCGGGGCGCCGTCGCTCGTCACCGTGAAGGTGAGCGCTGCTGCCTGCTCGGGGTCGATGCCGTCGGTCGGGAACGCCCGGTCGCCCAGTCGGCGCTTCCATTCGAGAGCCGCGGCGTACACGGCGGAGCCGACCGTGGCCGTGGTCTGCGACGCCCCGCTGTAGGGCGCGTCGGGGAAGAACGAGTCGCCGGAGGCGAAGCTCACCCGGTCCAGCGGCAGACCGGTCGTGTCGGCGGCCACCTGCGTCATGACGGTGCGCACGCCGGTGCCCACCTCGTGGGTGGCGGCGCTGAACCGCACGCGGCCGTCGGGCAGCGTCTGTACCCGGCAGCTCGCCGGCATACGCCGACCGGGGTACGTTGCCGTCGCCATGCCCCACCCGACCTGAACTCCGTTGCGCGTCAACGATCGTGGCGCCGACGGCCGGTCCGCCCAACCGAAGCGGCGCGCCCCGGCCTGATAGCACTGAGCCAGATCGGCCGCCGACCACGGCCGCCCGTTGGTCTGGTCGCGATCGGTGACGTGCGCCAACCGCAGCTGTACGGGGTCCTGGTCGGTCGCGGCCGCGAGCTCGTCCATCGCGACCTCGAGGGCGAACAGGCCCGGCGCCTCGCCCGGCCCGCGCATGAAGCACGGGGTGGGCGCGTTGATGCGTGCGACGGTGTGGGACACGCTCATTCGCGGCGAGCGGTAGAGGAACCGGGTCGACAGGCCGGCGGGTTCGCAGAAGTGTGCGACGGTCGAGGTCTCGGTCAGGGTGTGATGTTCGGTGCTGATGATCTCGCCGGCCTCGTCGGCGACCAACCTGATCGTCTGTTCGGTGCGGGGCCGGTGGCCGGTCGAGGTGTACATCTGGTCGCGGGTCAGCACGAGCTTGACCGCGCGGCCGACCTCACGCGCCGCCACCGCGCAGAGCACCACGTGCATCCAGAGAAAACTCTTGCTCCCGAACGCCCCCCGACCAGCGGCGAGAGAATTCGAATCCGCTCCTCGGTGATGCCCAGATACGCGGCGAGCGCTCGTCGTTCGCCGGTGATCCACCGGGTGCTGTCGTGGATGACGAGGTCTTCACCGTCCCAGCGCGCGATCGTCGCCGACAATTCGATCGGGTAATGCGTGTTGATCGGTGTGCGGTAGGTGGACTCGACGCGGACGCCGGCGGGTTCGTCTGCCGGTCCCCGATGGTCCTGCAGTTCCTCCTCGTCGAGCTTGACGAAGTGGTCGGGTCGGTAGGCGCCGTGCCGCACGGGTCCCTCATCGGCGACGACCGGCTCGGCCAGGACCTGCTGCGCACTCAGCTGAGCAGGTGACTGCTCGTAGTCGAAGGTCATCAGCGATGCGGCGTGGGTCGCGTTCTCCGGCGAGTCGGCCACCACCATCGCCAGATGCTGGCCCACGTGCTGCACCGTCAGATCCGACAGCGGCGGCCGACGCTCCAGCGGAAGATCCCATGTCATGTCGTCGGGAATCATGTGCAGCGCAGGGCAATTGAGGGGTGTCAGCACGAAGATCACCCCCGGCGCGTTCGCCGCATCGGCAGCTGCGGTGGCCATTGAGTCGGCGGTGACGCGACCGTGCGGGATCTGGGCCTGCACCAAGACCGCGTAGGCGGGGTCCTCGATCGGTGTGTCGGCGGTGTAGCGCGCGGCGCCGGTCACCTTCTGCACTCCTTCGACCCGTGAGACGGGCTGACCGATCGACTGCGCCATGTCGCCAGTCTTGCGCATTCCCACCGAGGACGCGTCGCGGATGACCGGACAACGCCGGTACCGCTAGACCCAGACCGCAACAGCCGCGCCCGGGTCTCGTCAATGTCAGAATGTCGGACCATGGGTGCTCTTCGGGTCGTGGTCGCCGACGACGATGTGCTGTTGCGGGAAGGCCTGGCGAGTCTGCTGCACCGCTCGGGTATCGAGGTCGTCGGTCAGGCCGGTGATGCCTCGGCACTGCTGGATCTGGTCCGCGCTGAGACCCCCGACCTCGTCCTGGTCGACATCCGGATGCCGCCGACCCACACCACGGAGGGTCTCGACGCGGCCCGGGTGATCCGTGAGGAGGCACCCGGCATCGGCATCGTCGTGCTCTCGGCGCACGTCGACGTCGAGCACGCGATGGAGCTGCTGGCCGGCGGACATGCGATCGGGTACCTGCTGAAGACCCGCGTCACCGACGTCGACGACTTCATCGACACGGTGCACCGCGTGGCCAACGGCGCGTCGGTGGTCGATCCGGCGCTGGTGGCCGAATTGGTCGGCGCCCGTAAGCGCAACGATCCGCTGGCTGCGTTGAGCGCCCGCGAACGGGAGGTTCTCACACTGATGGCCGAGGGTCTGTCCAACGGGGGCATCGGCCGCCGTCTGTGGGTGACCGAGGGCACCGTGGAGAAACACGTCCGCAGCATCCTGACCAAACTCGATCTGCCCGAGACCGGTGACGACCATCGTCGCGTCCGCGCGGTGATCCTCTATCTGGAGTCGCGCTGAGCCGCGTGCGGGGACCTGGCCAGTAGGGCCAGCACCGCCGTCGGTGACAGCGCCAGCTTGGGCACGAAGCCGAGCGCGGGGCTGGCGTCGATCAGATCGACGAAGTCCTGCTCGTCGTGAGTCGAGGTCAGGATCACTGCGACGTCGGCCAAGCGCTCGGCGACGTCGAATCCGTTGTCGGCACCCAGGTCCACGTCGACCAGAGCGACGTCCGGGTGCAGCTGCTGTGCGCATTGCACCGCCTCGGCGGCGTCGGAGGCAACGCCGACGACCGTGATGCCCCCGCGTTCGAGTACCACCCGGGCGGCGGCACGGAAGTCGGCGCTGTCGTCGACGATCAAGCAGCGCGGACCAGTCATGCTTCGAGTGTGCCTACGGAATCACTCGTTGGCATTCCTGTTAACGGGAAACTTGACCATTACCATCGGCCGGTGACCTGGCGCTCGCTCCCGACGAGGCTGCTCACCGTGATCGTGCGGCCCAACGCTCGTCCGCTGCGGGCGGGCATCGTGGTGGCCTGCGTCTTTCTCGTCGCCGAGGTGCTCGCGGTGTTCGCGCTGAAACGGGTTGCGCCCGAGAACGCCTTCGGCGCGCTGCTGCTGCTGGGGGTGCTGGTCGTGTCCGCCGGGTGGGGTTTCGGCCTCGCGGTCGCGACGTCGTTGGCGAGTGCGGCGGTGTACGCCTACCTGCACCTCGAGGGCCGCGACAGCCTCGCTCCCGCTCTGGCGATCTTCCTGACGCTGGCGCTGCTGACCAATGCTCTGGTGGGGCAGGCGCGGCTGCGGGCCGCCGAAGCCGAGCAGCGCCGAAGGGAAGCCCACACGCTGGCCGCGCAGCAGGCGGCGCTGCGTCGCGTCGCCACCGTCGTCGCGCGCGGTGCGGATCTGGCCGAGGTCTTCCCCCTCGCGGTCCACGAGTTGGCCGGGAGCCTGGGCGTCGATCAGGTCACCCTGCTGCGCTTCGAACCCGACGACACGTGCGTCGTGCTCGCCGCAGTCGATCGGCCGGGCAAGCCGAGCCTGTCGCCGGGTGAGCGGTTGCCGCTGTCCGGCGACAGCGTCAGCACCAGAATCCGTCGCCTGAGCGCACCGGCCCGGATCAACGACTACGACGAGGCGACCGGCCCGATCGCGAACCGGTTGCGCGCATTGGGTGTTCGTTCAGCCACCGGCGTCCCACTGACGGTCGGTGGCGTCGTGCGCGGTGCGCTGCTGGTGGGGTGTCTCGATTCCGAGGCGATCGCCGAGGATCTCGATGCCCATATCGGAGATTTCGCCGACCTGATCAGTACGGCCATCGCCAACGCAGAAACCCGTGCGGAACTGACCGCATCGCGAGCTCGACTCGTCGCGGCGGCCGACGAGGCACGCCGTGGCTTCGAACGTGACCTCCACGACGGGGCTCAACAGCGGATCGTCTCGTTGAGCCTGCAGGTGCGGGCCGCCGAAGCGGCCGCTGACACCGAGGAGTTGCGGGACAAGCTGTCCGCAGCGGTGGCAGGACTGGCCGACCTGTATTCGGATCTGCAAGAGCTTTCCCGCGGAATGCACCCTGCCGTGCTCTCCAAGGGAGGACTGCCGGCGGCGCTGAAGGCGCTGGGGCGCCGCTCGACGGTGCCGGTCGAGCTGGCGCTCGAGGTGGATCGCCGGCTGCCCGAATCAGTCGAGGTGGCGGCGTATTACGTTGCGGCAGAGGCGCTGACCAACGCTGCCAAGCACGCGGAGGCAGAGGTGGTCATCATCGACGCCAGGCTCGAGGACGGGTCGCTGCACCTGTCGGTCAGCGACGACGGCGTCGGTGGCGCCACCGCAGGTGCCGGCTCGGGGTTGACGGGTCTTCGAGACCGTGTCGAGGCCCTGTCCGGTGCGCTCACCGTGGTGAGTGAGCCGGGCGCGGGCACCCGCATCAGCGCGACGATTCCGATCGCCGAGCCGCCGTTGTAGCCGGAGCTAGAAGTCCCAGTCCTCGTCCTCGGTGACCACGGCCTTGCCGATGACATAGCTCGAGCCGGAGCCGGAGAAGAAGTCGTGGTTCTCGTCGGCGTTGGGGCTCAGCGCGGACAGGATCGCCGGGTTGACGTCGGTCTCGTCCTTGGGGAACAGCGCCTCGTAGCCGAGGTTCATCAGCGCCTTGTTGGCGTTGTAGCGCAGGAACTTCTTGACATCCTCGGACAGGCCGACGCCGTCGTAGAGATCCTGGGTGTACTCGACCTCGTTGTCGTAGAGCTCGAACAGCAACTCGTAGGTGTAGTCCTTGAGCTCCTGCTTGCGGGCCTCGTCGGCCAGCGCCAGGCCCTTCTGGAACTTGTACCCGATGTAGTAGCCGTGCACGGCCTCGTCGCGGATGATCAGCCGGATCATGTCGGCGGTGTTGGTGAGCTTGGCGCGGCTGGACCAGTACATCGGCAGATAGAAGCCGGAGTAGAACAGGAAGCTCTCCAGCAGCGTCGAGGCGACCTTGCGCTTGAGCGGGTCGTCACCCTTGTAGAAGTCCATCACGATCTGCGCCTTGCGCTGCAGGTTGGGGTTCTCCTCCGACCACCGGAAGGCCTCGTCGATCTCGGACGTCGAGCACAGCGTCGAGAAGATGTTGCTGTAGCTCTTGGCGTGCACCGACTCCATGAACGCGATGTTGGTGTAGACGGCTTCTTCGTGCGGGGTGAGCGCGTCGGGAATCAGGCTGACGGCGCCGACGGTGCCCTGGATGGTGTCGAGCAGGGTGAGACCGGTGAAGACGCGCATCGTGAGCTGCTTCTCGTGATCGTTCAACGTGCCCCAGGACGGGATGTCGTTGGACACGGGGACCTTCTCGGGCAGCCAGAAGTTGCCGGTCAGGCGCTCCCAGACCTCGGCGTCTTTCTCGTCCTGCAGGCGGTTCCAGTTGATCGCAGAAACTCTGTCGATCAGTTTGATTCCGTCGGACACCTGGACCCCATTTCGCCGGATTTCACCTGTGTGATCTGTTCTACAGGCCGCCACCGACACTACAACTTGTTGGGCTTGCGAGGCGCTGGCGATGCCACATCTTGTGTCGGCGTGTCGCCGCGTCAGCGCCGCACCGTTCCCGGCGCGGTCTTTCGGCGCAGCACCCAGCCGGTGAGCACGGTGAGCACCACGGCAAGGGAGACGAGCGTGATGACGCTGCCCGCGGTGCCGCCCTGGAAGGTCTCGCGGTAGGCCGACATCGCAGGGAGGGTGGCGGTGTACCGGTCGAGGGCGAGGTCGCGGCCGAGCGCGTCGAATGCGTGACGGTTGGACAGCGCCAGACTCATCCATCGCCCTGGCGCTGCCATCTGGTCGACGGGGACGATGGCGCCGCCGAACAGTACCTGCGGGAAGCACAGCATCGGCAAGGCAAGCGCGGCCTGGGCGGCGGTGGAGACGGCCGCCGATGCGAGCAGGCCGAGCGCCAGGGCCGACGCCGCCTCGATCACGATCGTGACGAACAGCAATGTGTAGACGTGCCAACCCGCGGCGGGGAGCCGGCCGAGTAGCCGCAACACGCCCAGCAGCACCGCGCTGACGCCGGCGAGCACCGGCAGGAGCGTGGTGATCTTGGCGGCCACATAGGCGCTCACACTCAACCCCGCCAATCGCTCGCGCCGCAGAACGGCGAGCTCGCCGACGATCTGGAGCAAGCCGTATGTCAGCCCGAAGAAGAAACCGGCGAAGGCGATCCAGAACACGATCTGCGCAGGGGCCACGTCGGAGGCGCTGCGGGTCTCGAACGCGCCGCGGGTGAACAACGTCGCCATCATCACCGTGACCAACACCGGTGACCCGAGGAGAACGGCCAGGGTCAACCGGTTCCGCCGGAGCACATCGACGTTGCGCCGGGTGAGTGTCCACCATTGCCGGACTGCACCGGCGCCGCGTCGACTCGTCACTCGGTCGGGCTGCCCGGTGGTCGGCCTTTCCGCGGCTGGGCCCGTCCGGTTCCCGCCGAACGCCCGGTGCTGCGGCGAATGGTCATCCGCCAAGCGTTCGTAGATCTCGGTGAGGTCGTCGACGCCGAAGAAGCGGCGGGCCTCGGCCGGGCTGCCGTCGAACGCGAGATGTCCGTTGCGCGCCAGGAAGATCACGCGGTCACACCGGTCGATGTCGGCCGGTTCGTGGGTCGTGAGCACGACGGTGACGCGACGTCGAGTGAGCTTGTGCAACAACCGCATCACCTCCGCGCCGGTCGCCGGATCAAGCCCCGAGGTGGGTTCGTCCAGGAAGAAGACGCGGGGCCGGGTCAGCAGTTCGACGGCGATGCTGGCCCGCTTGCGTTGCCCTCCGGACAGCGCACGGACGGGGATCTCGGCCTGTTCGATGAGATCGAGGTCGGCCATGGTCTCCTCGACGATGCGGTTGGCCTCGGCCGCTGTCGTCTCCTGCGGCAGCCGCAGCCGGGCCGCATACCTCAGGGTGCGGCGCAACGGCATCTCGAGATGGATGATGTCGTCCTGCGGCACGTACCCGATCCGGCCGTCTGCGCTGAGTCGTCCGCCGGCCACGACGCCATCGTGTCGAACCTCGCCCCGGGTGGGTCGTTGCAGCCCCGCCAGCATTTCCAGCAGAGTGGTCTTACCCGCTCCGCTGCCACCGGCGATGGCGACCAACTCTCCCGGTTCGATCGACACTGACAGCTCGTGCACGACCTGCCTCGCGCCGATTCGCCGGGCGATGTCGATCGCGTCGATGTGCCCTGAGTCAGAAGGGTCGAGCAACGATGCGGTGGTGGATTCGACGGTCGATCCGGTCATGGTGAGTGCTCCTCCGTGATGGTGAATGTGCCTGTGCAGCAACAATCATCGAACGGTGAACCGCACCGGCACATGAGGCACATGCCTCAAGAACGCGAGGGCTATCGGGTGGCCGACTCGCCGGCGAACGCCACCAGTCCCCGGTCGATGGCCGCAAGGCTCGCCTGCGTCCGGTTGTTGACGCCGAGCTTGGCGTAGACCCGCTCGACGTGATTGCGAGCCGTCTTCTCGGCGATGACCAATTCGGCTGCGATCTCACGGTTCGACCGGCCCTGCGCGACGAGCCGCAGCACCTCCACCTCGCGGCCGGTGAGCCCGGCCGTCCAGGTGCTTCGCCGCGACACCCGGTGCCCCGCAGCCGCCAGAACCGCCTGCACGCACTCGGCATCGAGGTGACCGGCGCGCGCCTGCCGTGCGAGCTCATCGGCGGCCGCGTCGACATCGAATGCGGGGCGAAGCGGTCGCGGTTCGAGGAGTTGACGGTAGGCCACCGTGGCAGCAAGCAGCCGATCCTGCGCCGTCAACTCTGCTCCGGCGATCCCCCGAGGGAAGCCCGAACCGTCGATGCGCTCCTCGTGCCTGGTCGCCAATGACCCCACCGACTCCAGTCCACTCACACGGCTCAGGATTCGGCCGGTCAGGTACGGATACATCCGGACCCGTTCCCACTCGGCGGTGCTGAGTTGTCCCTTCTTCGACCAGATCTGGTTCGAAACGCCCAGTCTGCCGAGCCCGTGCACCAGGGCTGCGCGGTACAGCCGCATTACATCCGAGGCCGGCATCCCGAGCGCTCTGGCCGCTGCCGCTGCGAGATCGGCGACGCCACGCGAATACCCAGGCGTGCATGGGCACTTCAGATCGACGAAATCGGCTGTCGCGCGAAGCAACTCATCGGTCTCGTCACTGTCGAGGGTGCGGTCGCGATCCGGCGCGAGCGCCAGCGCGGCCGTCCAGACATCGATGTCGAGCAGCCCGTCGAGAATCGCGGTCGCGTCACGGCAGAAGACGTCGACGACAGCCGGGGCGAACTGTGTGCCGCGCCGCTGCCGGACAACCGCGAGAGCACCCGGGACGCCCCCGGACCGCAGATGAACCTCGGCGACATCGGCCAGCCGGACGATGCGGATCTCGAGCGGGATGTCCTCTCCCTCAACACCGTAAGGCAATCCGCGGCCATCCCACCGCTCGAAGATGCACCGAAGCGCCTCCCCCACCTGCTTGTCCAGCCCCATTCGGTCGGAAAGCACACCCGCCGATGCGCAGTGGGACTGGATCAACTGGGCGACCCGGTGCCGCGCGGTCAGGAGAAAGGACGCCGTGTGCACCGCGCGTTCCCAGCCGGGCATGCCACGGCCGACGTGACTGACCATCAGTCGCAGGAACGGCAGCCCGGTCATGTCCACCGCGTAGGTGTCTGCCCGGAATGCGATGTCGTCGCCGAAAAGCTCGGACAGTTCATGGGAATCCGCGTGACATCCGATCCAACCCAGCAGATTTGCGTAGTACACCGTCGCACGCCGTCCGGCATCCAAGCCCATGCGCTCGGCGATCCGGGTGGCGATCAGTGATGAGCGGAGCATGTGCTCCATCGGCTGACCCAGCCCGAGGTCGATCGCCAGCGAGATCGCCGCGAGCAGTTCGGCTCTCCGCACTCCGATGGCGGAGCCCGACGTCCGGGTCGGATGCACGACCTCATTCTGCGCCCCCGTCAGCAGAAACGCGGTTGTCATCGCTGAAGTCACGCCAGTCATCGTCGGCGGACATTCGTCGGCCCGCACGGGGCACCTGCCTCAACTGGGCCCGGGTTTGAGGCGGATGCCTCACGACGCACGCCGCAGCAGCGCCCACCATCAGCACATGGCATTCGTCGACGTTCCCCGCGACCTCACCACCGCGCGATTGTGGGAGAAGGTGCTCATCGAAGGGCACGGACCGCTCGTACGCGCACGATCCGTCTTCCGCTACCTGCCCTCGGCGCCTCGGTGCAAGATGTGCAGCAACCCGTTTCGGGGGCCGGCCGGGCGTGCTCTCGCTGTCGCCGGTTTCCGCCCGTCACGCAAGAACCCGAACCTGTGCAGCCGTTGCTGCGACGCACTCCCCACCGGGGGCGCGCAGGTCGACGTGGCGGTCCTGTTCGCCGACGTCCGAGGTTCGACGGAAATGGGCCGACGGGGAGCGGCGGAGTTCGCGACAGTGATGAACCGGTTTTACGCCATGGCAACTCAGACGTTGCTGCGTCACGACGCGGTGATCGACAAGCTGATCGGCGACGAGGTGATGGCGATCTTCGTGCAGGGCATCAGCGGCCCCAGGTACCGGCACCGCGCCGTATCGGCCGGTGTGGACCTCCTGGCAGCGGTCGGCTACGGCAGCCGCAGCGGGCCGTGGCTCGACGTGGGTGTCACCGTGAGCGCGGGGTCGGCCTACGTCGGCAATGTCGGAGGCGAGGTGGTCGACTTCACCGCTCTCGGGGAGCCGGTGAACCTAGGGGCGCGGATGCAAGGCAGCGCCGCCGGCGGGGAACTGCTCGTCGCATCCGGGGTTGCCGACGATCTCATGGACGGGAAAGCCGTGCGCCGTCTGCAGCTTCGTAGCTACGAGCGGCCGGTGGCCGCCTTCGCGCTCGGTGTCGACGACCTCAGGCCACCTGTTCGCGCCGGGTGACACCCTCATGCAGCGGCAGCTCCGGGTCGATCCGGATGCCCAGCACCTCGCAGGTGCCGTTGATGGAGCCGAGCATGATCGTGGTCAGGTAGTCGACGAACTTCTCAGCCGGCAGCCGCCGCGGCGTGTCCTGCTGGGCGCCCAACCACCAGTCGGTCGCCGACGCCGCGGCCCCGAAGGTGGCGAACGCGGCCAGCTCGAAGGCCGCGCCGTCGAGCTCCATGTCCTGGAGCTCGTGACTGAACATGTCCGCCATCGCCAGCGTGATGTCGCGGCCCTCGTTCACCGCGCGGATCGTCGACTCACTTTCGGCGAACCGGCCCTGCATCAGGAACCGGATCACGTTCGGGTGTTCGTCGACCAGCCGGACGTACTGTTCGACGGCCCGGCGGATGATGGTGTGCGCGGCATCGGTGGAGACGTCGATCGAGGGAAAGATCGCGGACCAAAGGATGTCCCGCATGCGCTGGCCGATCGCCTGAAACAGGTCCGACTTGTCGGTGAAGTGGCGGTAGATCTTCGGCTTGGCCGTGCCGGCCTCTTCGGCGATCTCCCGCAGCGACACCTCGGGGCCTTGTCGGTCGATCGCCCGGAATGCCGCGTCGACGATCTCGGACCGCACCTTCTTGCGGTGTTCGCGCCAGCGTTCACTGCGGGCGTCCACCTTGACCCCCGGCTCGTCGGCTGCGCGCCCTCTCGACCCTCGTCGCACCCGGTCACTCTACCCGGTGGGCATACGGCTGACCTGCCCTGACCGCGCGTCAGGGGACGAACGTCACCAACCCATCACGGCGGTCGCGCCATGCGGGGTGCGGCTGAATCGGTACTATTCCGGGCGACAGCCGCGCACAGAGACGAGAGATATGACGCAGCGATACGACCTGGTCATCGCCGGCGGGGGGCCGTCGGGATCGGCAGCCGCATGGCAGGCCGCCCAGACCGGAGCGAATGTAGTGGTGCTCGACAAGGCACAGTTCCCGCGGGCGAAGCCCTGCGGTGACGGCCTGACCGCGCGCGCCGTGAGCTACCTGCAGAAGATGGGGTTGGCCGACGAAGTGGCCACCTATCACCGCGTCAACCGGGTGACGGTGTACAGCCCCAGCCGCTGGGAGCTGTCGTTCCCGACGCGGCCGGGCATGCCCAACCACGGGCACACCGTCAGCCGCGAGCACCTCGACACCACGTTGCTCAAGCACGCTGAATCCGCCGGCGCCGAGGTGCGTCAGGGCGCCGAGGTGGCCGGGCCGGAACTCGACGCCAACGGACGCGTCATCGGTGTCGTGCTCAAGAGCGGCGAGAAGGTCTACGGCGACGCGGTGATCGCCGCCGACGGCGCCTACTCCCCCATCAAGCGCGCATTGAAGATCGACTCCGAATACAACGGCTACTCGGCGATCGCGATCCGCTCGGAGATGCCGGCCAACCGCGCCGACTCCGACAGCCTCGACATCTACCTCAAGCTGCAGTTCCAGGGTGATCAGCTGCCCGGCTACGGCTGGGTGTTCCCGATGGGCAACGGGATCTTCAACATCGGCTTGGGCTACGTCAACAGCTACAAGAACTGGCAGTCCATCAACGCCACCCAGTTCCTCGGCGACTTCCTGCGCACGCTGCCTCGTGAGTGGGACCTGCCGCCCATCGAGGAGCTGAAGAAGAACAAGAGCGTGCGCGCCTGGCGGTTGCCGATGGGATTCACCGCGTGGCCGGCATGGCGCCCGGGCGTGCTGTTCACCGGCGATTCGCTGGGTGCGGGCAAGCCCGCCTCGGGCGCGGGCATCTCCAAGGCGCTGGAATCCGGACTCGCCGCCGGCGAGTGTGCGATTGCCGCGCTGACCAACGGCGGGCCTGACGATTTCACCAACTACGGCCAGCGCATGGAGGCCGCGTGGGGTCGCGAGTACAAGCGCGGCAGGTATTTCCACAAACTCGCCGGCATCCCCGCGGTCGCCAACACCGGAATCAAGCTGATCGACAACGCCCACTTCCGTGACCGTATGCTCAAGTCGCTGTACAAGAAGGCCCAGGGCCCGCAGCACACCTATTAGTTGTTGACCGCCGAGAGACCACCCCGCCGCAACGTCGGCGCCCCGCCGGGTGTTGGAGTGACAGTCCACACCCGGCGGTGTGGTTTCTGAAGCGCCCCCAGCTGTCGGTGGGCAGGATTACCGTCGCGCCATGGAGCAACGCATCAGCCTGATCACGCTCGGCGTCGACGATCTCGCGCGAGCCCGCCGCTTCTACGAACAGGGTTTGGGGTGGCAGCCCCACGACGCCCCCGAGGGTGTGGTGTTCTACCAGCTGCCAGGGATCGCGCTGGCATTGTTCGGCCGCTCCGATCTCGCCGAGGACGCGCACCATCCCGTCGACGGCAGGTTCAGCGGCATCACGATCGCGATCAATCAGCGGTCCGAGGCCGATGTCGACGCCGCACTGGAACAAGCCGTCGCGGCGGGTGCCACGCTGCTCAAACCGGCCGAGCGGGTGTTCTGGGGCGGCTACTCGGGCTACTTCGCCGACCCGGACGGGCACGTCTGGGAGGTGGCGCTCAACCCGGCGTGGACGATCAACGAGGACGGCACGCTGACGATGTGAGCGTCTGGCGTGCGCTCAGATCGCCTATCGGCGGTCATGAACGGTCTGCGTGCACACCAGATCTACCGAGAGCGCTTTCCGGGCTTGCCCGGCGTGCGGGCGACCTTGCCGGCAGCGGCCCGGGCGGCCTGCTTGGCCATGGTCTTCTCCCGCGCTGTGCGCTTGGGCGCCGGCGCGTTCTGCCCACGAGACGAGCCCGGCTTGCGGCCGCGAACGACGCCGATGAAGTCGTCGACGAGCGCCGATTGCGGGCCCTGCGGCACGGCCAGCGCGACGGCGCAGGTGGGCGCATCGACGATCGGGCGGTAGGTGACGTCTTTGCGGTGATACAGCCGCGCCAGCGACTGCGGGACGATGAGCACGCCGGCCCCAGCGGCGACGAGTTCGATTGCCGCTGCGGTGGTTTCGGGGCAGTACTCGGCGGGATCGCCGGGCGCCTCGCGCCAGTCGACGACGTCGTCGAGGGGCACCAGCCGCGGTTCGTCGGCGAGGTCGGCGGCGGCGATCTCGTCGGACGCGGTGACGAGGTGGTCCGCCGGTACGACGGCCACGGTGATCTCCTCGTAGAGCGGGATCACCGCGAGCCCTGAGGTGTCCGTGGGCAGGCGCAGCACCGCGATGTCGACGGTGCCGGCCCGGACGGCCTCGGCCGCGTCGGCCGCAGGGAGGGTGGTGAGCTCGAGCCGGGCCTGCGGGTGTCGCTGCGTCCAGTGCCGGGCCCACTTCGCGGGCGTGCCGCCGGGGACGTAGCCGACCGTGAGCGACGGCTGCGACGGCGGGACCATCGCCACAGGCTACCGATACTCTGAGCGGCATGAGCAGGCCGAATTCCCAGTCCATGAAACCCGCGACGGCGGCGAAGAAGCTGGACGTCTACCTGCCGGCGACACCTGCCGAGTTCCAGAGCAACGCCATCACCCGCGACGACCTTGCCGCGCTGCAGGCCGACCCACCGCCATGGCTGCAGGAGTTGCGCAAGAACGGGCCGCACCCGAAGAACTTGGTGGCAGCGAAGTTAGGTGTGTCGATCGCGGGGTTGGCTCGCGGCGGGATCACCGAGGCGCTGACCACCGAGCAGATCGACGCACTCCTGGCCGACAAGCCGGAGTGGTTGGTCGCCGAACGGGAGAGCTACCAGAACGTGCTGCGCGAGGAGCGCCGCCTCAAGGCACTGCGCGCCGAGCAGGCCGATAGCTGATCGTGATGCCTTCGAGCGTGGGGGTTATGCACGCAACTTTGCTTAAATGCGTGCATAACCCCCATGCTCGAAATAGTGGTCTTTCGCCTGACTCTCACAAGCTCGTCAGCAGGGTATCCCTGGAAACCGGGAGGTGGCTTTTTCCGATCTCACCCGTGCGCTCTTTGACGCATCTCACTATTGCTTTTCCCATGCGCATGGCCCCCTTCGCGATGATCGTCGACAGATACCCGATAACTTCCGATACTGCGAATCCCACGAGGAAACTCATGGGACCAACGGTCATGAACACAATGGCTGCCATCATCAGCCTGAGAACACCACCTCCCAGGGACGCCGATATTAATCGGCGTTTCGGCGCTTCAATCGTTGCAAGACGGCGTCACAGCATGCAGCTGACGCAATTTTCCACCTCAGTGCCCTGAAGCGCCATCTGCCGCAGCCGGATGTAGTACAGCGTCTTGATTCCCTTGCGCCAGGCGTAGATCTGCGCCTTGTTCACGTCGCGTGTGGTGGCGGTGTCCTTGAAGAACAGCGTCAGGCTCAATCCCTGGTCCACATGCTGCGTGGCTGCGGCGTAGGTGTCGATGATCTTCTCGTACCCGATCTCGTAGGCATCCTGGTAGTACTCCAGGTTGTCGTTGGTCAGGTACGGCGCCGGGTAGTAGACGCGACCGATCTTGCCTTCCTTGCGGATCTCGATCTTGCTCGCCACCGGGTGAATCGAGCTGGTCGAGTGGTTGATGTAGCTGATCGAGCCGGTCGGCGGAACCGCCTGCAGATTCTGGTTGTAGATCCCGTGCTGCTGAACCGACTCCTTGAGCCGCTTCCAGTCGTCCTGGTTCGGGATGCGGATGCCGGCGTCAGCGAAGATCTGCCGCACCTTGTCCGTCGCCGGCTCCCACACCCGGTCGGTGTACTTGTCGAAGAACTCCCCCGACGCATACTTCGACCGCTCGAACCCACCGAACGCCCGACCCCGTTCGATCGCAATGCGATTCGATGCCCGCAGCGCGTGGTAGAGCACCGTGTAGAAGTACATGTTCGTGAAATCCACGCCCTCGTCGGACCCGTAGAAGATCCGCTCGCGGGCCAGATATCCGTGCAGGTTCATCTGCCCCAGACCGATGGCATGGGATTCGTTGTTGCCCTGCTCGATCGAGGGCACCGACGTGATCGACGTCTGGTCGCTCACCGCGGTCAGCGCGCGGATGGACACCTCGATGGTCTGCGCGAAGTCCGGTGAATCCATGGCCTTCGCGATGTTCAGCGAGCCGAGGTTGCAGGAGATGTCCTTGCCGACCTTGGAGTACGAGAGGTCGTCGTTGAACTCCGACGGCGTGGACACCTGCAGGATCTCCGAGCACAGGTTGCTGTGGGTGATCTTGCCGTCGATGGGGTTGGCCCGATTCACCGTGTCCTCGTACATGATGTACGGGTAGCCGGACTCGAACTGCAGCTCGGCGAGGGTCTGGAAGAACTCACGCGCCTTGATCTTCGTCTTGCGGATCCGCGCGTCGTCGACCATTTCGTAGTACTTCTCGGTCACCGAGATGTCGGCGAAACCGACGCCGTAGACCTTCTCGACGTCGTACGGCGAGAAGAGGTACATGTCCTCGTTCTTCTTCGCCAGCTCGAACGTGATGTCCGGGATCACGACGCCGAGCGAGAGCGTCTTGATGCGGATCTTCTCGTCGGCGTTCTCGCGCTTGGTGTCGAGGAACCGGTAGATGTCCGGGTGGTGCGCGTGCAGATACACCGCACCGGCGCCCTGCCGGGCACCCAGCTGGTTGGCGTAGGAGAACGAATCCTCGAGCAGCTTCATGATCGGGATGACACCCGAGCTCTGGTTCTCGATGTTCTTGATCGGCGCGCCGTGCTCACGGATGTTGCTCAGCAGCAAGGCGACTCCGCCACCGCGCTTCGACAGCTGCAGTGCTGAGTTGATGGAGCGACCGATCGACTCCATGTTGTCCTCGATGCGCAGCAGGAAGCAGCTCACCGGCTCGCCGCGCTGCTTCTTGCCCGAGTTGAGGAACGTCGGCGTCGCCGGCTGGAACCGGCCGTCCATGATCTCGTCGACCAGCTTCTCGGCCAACGTCGTGTCGCCGGACGCCAGGGTCAGCGCGACCATCACCACACGGTCCTCGAAGCGCTCGAGGTAGCGCTTACCGTCGAACGTCTTGAGCGTGTAGGAGGTGTAGTACTTGAACGCGCCCAGGAACGTCGGGAACCGGAACTTCTTGGCGTACGCGCGATCGAGAAGTGTCTTGACGAAGTTGCGCGAGTACTGGTCGAGCACCTCGCGCTCGTAGTACTCCTTCTGCACCAGGTAGTCGAGCTTCTCGTCCTGATTGTGGAAGAAGACCGTGTTCTGGTTGACGTGCTGCAGGAAGTACTCCCGCGCCGCCTGTACGTCCTTGTCGAACTGGATCTTCCCGTCGGCGTCGTACAGGTTCAGCATCGCGTTCAGGGCGTGGTAGTCCATCTCGCCCGGAAGCGCGTGCGCGCCGGTGGTTACAGGTTCTGCAGCTGTGACGGTTGGTGGCACGTCTGGTCCTTCCAGAAGTCTTGTAATCCTGCGCGAACGGCGAATACGTCATCCGTCGTTCCCATGAGTTCGAACCTGTAGAGAAACGGCACGCCGCACTTCCGTGAGACGACCACCCCGGCGTAGCCGAATTCGGCACCGAAATTGGTGTTGCCCGCCGCGATGACGCCGCGGATCAACGACCGGTTGTGTTCGTTGTTGAGAAACGCGATCACCTGCTTGGGGACGTATCCCCCGCGATCGGGATCGGGACCATTGGCGTGCCCGCCTCCATAGGTGGGGAGGACGAGGACATAGGGCTCGTCAACCTGAATCCGCTCCCTCAGGGGAATGCGGATGGCAGGCAGTTCGAGCTTCTGCACGAACCGATGCGTGTTCTCCGACACGCTGGAGAAGTAGACGAGGTTACTCACGCCTCTCCTCTCGGTCGATGTCGGATGACTCAGGCGGTGACGGCGGGTGCGCCGGCCAGGGCCTTGATGCGGTCGGGACGGAAGCCTGACCAGTGCTCGTTCCCGGCCACCACGACGGGCGCCTGCAGGTAACCGAGGGCCATCACGTAGTCGCGCGCCTCGGAGTCGACGCTGATGTCGATGACTTCGTACGCCACGCCCGCCTTGTCGAGTGCCTTGTAGGTGGCGTTGCACTGAACGCAGGCCGGCTTGGTGTACACGGTGACAGTCATATGCGGGCTCCCTCAGCGAAAGTTTTCATCAACAACGGGCGTTTTCCTGGTACTGCAAGTCACTGCGCACCTCATCCGACGATCCAGCTGGCCGGGCGATCCACCCTCTCTGCTCTCAACGTCGATCCGAGGGGGGAACTTCCCCCCGAACCCTCGCCGAGCGCAGATCGCGTCTCTCGTCGCTCTCCACCCTAGGGCACTAGATGTTGTGCCTCATCAGTAGAGCACACACAAGATGAACGTAATAACACGTTTGGGATTTTGCCTGGTCACCTCGGTGTGTCGCGTCGATTTTGGCGTGTCGCAGATCACATCATGGCCCTCGCGCGTGCATCCTCCTGGTCTACCAGGACCCACCGACAACACCTCTACCCCCGGCGCCACGCCAGGAAGAGATCAGCAAACGACACCGCCCGGCTTCGCGCAGGGGCGAAACCAGGCGGTGTCGGTGACGTGGTGGTCAGCCGATCTCGGCGACCAACTTGCCGACGATGTCACGCAGTTTGGCCACCACCTCGGCGCTCTCCCGCGGGTGCTTGCCATCGAGCGACGCCGCGGGCAGCGACAGCTCGAGATCCTCGACCACGCGCGGTCCGGCGATACCGAACGACTTGCGGGTCTCGTCATGGGCCCACACGCCGCCGTACTGGCCGAGCGCGGCGCCGACCACGGCCAGCGGCTTGTCCTTCAGTGCGCCCGCGCCATAGGGCCGCGACAGCCAGTCGATCGCATTCTTCAGCACGCCGGGGATGCTCCCGTTGTATTCGGGCGTGACGACCAGCGCGGCGTCCGCACCGGCCGCGGCCTCACGCAGCGCCAACACCGGCTCCGGTACCGAGTCGTTGTCGATGTCCTCGTTGTAGAACGGCAGCTCACCGAGCCGATCGAACCGTTCCAGCGCGACCCCCTCGGGCGCTGTTTCGGCGGCAAGGTCGGCCAATTGCCGGTTGACCGACTCCTTCCGCAAGCTGCCGACCAGGACCAGAACCGTGTTCTGCGCCATCACTTCTCCTCGTGTCCGTTGACCTCGATCCTCGCAGAGTCTAACCGGACTGCGGTCCGATTAATTCCGGCTGAGTTAAAGTTGCCAGGTGAGCTCCTCTGATGGGCTGACGATGCTGTCGGTCGACGATTCCGGTCCCCCCGAGCGTGGCGACGCCGCGCGCAACCGGGTGTTGCTGCTGGACGCCGCCCGCCGCCTGGTGGCCCAGCGCGGCGCCGAGGCCGTCACCACCGACGACATCGCCGCCGCCGCCGGCGTCGGCAAGGGGACGCTGTTCCGCCGCTTCGGTAGTCGCGCCGGATTGATGATCGTGCTGCTCGACGAAGACGAGAAGGTCCAGCAGCAGGCGATCCTGTTCGGTCCGCCTCCGCTGGGCCCCGGCGCGCCTCCGCTGGACCGGTTGATCGCCTACGGCCGCGAACGCCTGTGCTTCGTCAACAGCCACTACGCCCTGCTGTCCGACGTGGGCCGCGATCCACAGATGCGCTTCAGCGCACCGATGATCCTGCACCACCGGCACGTCCGCGTGCTCCTCGAAGAGGCCGGCACCACCGGCGACCTCGACGCCCAGGCCACCGCACTGTTGGCGCTGCTGGATGCCGACTACGTCCAGCACGAGACCTCTGACCGCGGCCGCACACTGACGCAGCTGGGCGATGCGTGGGAGTCACTGGCCCGCAAGGTCTGCGGAACATGACAGCCGAGGAACAGTCGAGCGGGTGGATTCTGCACGTGGACGCCGACCAGTTCCTCGCCTCGGTCGAACTCCAGCGGCATCCCGATCTGATCGGCCTGCCGGTCATCGTCGGTGGCAACGGCGACCCCACCGAGGCGCGCAAGGTGGTCACCTGCGCGTCGTATGAGGCGCGCGCTCATGGCGTGCACGCGGGGATGCCGCTGCGCGTGGCTGCGCGGCGCTGCCCCGAGGCCACCTTCCTACCGTCTGATCCCGAGGCCTACGACGCCGCATCCGAGCGGGTGATGACGGCACTTCGCGACCTCGGCCACCCGGTCGAGGTGTGGGGCCGGGACGAGGCCTACGTCGGCGGCGGTCAGACCGACCCGTTCGTGCTTGCCCAGCGCATCCAGGACACCGTCCGCGCCGAGACCGGTTTGACGTGCTCAGTCGGCATCAGTGACAACAAGCAGCGGGCCAAAGTCGCCACGGGCTTCGGAAAGCCGGCCGGGATCGCCGCGCTGACCGACGAGAACTGGATGACGATGATGGGCGGCCGACCCGTCGATGCTCTCTGGGGCGTGGGCCAGAAGACCGCGAAGAAGCTCGCCGCGATGGGCATAACGACCGTCGCCGAGCTGGCGGCCACCGACGCCCAGGTACTCACCGCGAGCTTCGGCCCGACCACCGGGTTGTGGATCCTGTTGCTCGCCAAGGGGGGTGGCGATACGACGGTCAGCGCCGCACCGTGGGTGCCGCGCTCCCGCAGTCACGTTGTCACGTTCGCCGACGACCTCACCGACCGAGCCGACATGGCGGCCGCGGTCACCGATCTCGCGCAGCGCACGCTGGCCGAGATCGTCGAGCAGCAACGGGTGGTCACCCGAGTGGCGGTCACCGTACGCACCGCGACGTTCTACACCCGCACCAAGATCCGGACACTCTCGGCACCGACCGTCGACTCCGCCCCCGTCGTCGCCACCGCGCTGGCCCTGCTCGGCGAATTCGACCTCGACCGCCCGGTGCGCCTGCTCGGGGTCCGCCTCGAGTTGTCGATGAACGACACGGCAACCGGCCAAGTGACTGTCGGTGCCGAGAGCTAGCGTCGTGCCGATGTTGCACACCGTTGCGGTACGCGGGTACCGCTCACTTCGGGACCTGGTGCTGCCACTGCGTCGCCTCACCGTCGTCACGGGCGCCAACGGCACCGGTAAGTCCTCGCTCTACCGGGCACTGCGCCTCCTGGCCGACTGTGGTCGCGGCGAGGTGATCGGGTCCTTCGCCCGGGAAGGCGGTGTCGAGTCGGCGATGTGGGCCGGTCCCGAACATCTCGGCGGCGCCCGACGCACCGGAGCCGCCCAGGGCGGCCCCCGGACCCGCTCCGTGTCCATCGAACTGGGTTATGCCGCTGATGATTTCGGCTACCTTGTGGATTTCGGGCTGCCCCAGGCGGTCGACTCGGCATTCACCCGCGACCCGGAGATCAAACGCGAGCTGGTCTTCGCCGGCCCGGTTGCCCGGCCGACCACCACGCTGGTACGCCGCGTACGGGGCATGGTCGAGGTCGCCGCCGAGGGCAGTCGCGGTTTCGACGAGCTGTCGCGCAATCTGCCGTCGCACCGCAGCGTGCTCGCGGAATGGGCAGGCGCCGCACCCGAGCTCGTGATGGTTCGGGAACGATTGCGGGACTGGCGATTCTACGACGGTTTCCGAGCCGACGCCCATGCCCCGGCACGGCAACCGCACGTCGGCACTCGCACACCGGTGCTCGCCGACGACGGCTCGGATCTGGCGGCTGCGATCCAGACGATCATGGAGACGGGCGTCGACGATCTCGACCGCGCCGTGGCCGCCGCGTTCGACGGGGCGACGGTGTCGGTATCGGTCACCGAGGGGCTGTTCGACCTCCATGTGCATCAGCGCGGCATGTTGCGGCCGCTGCGCAGCGCCGAGATCTCGGACGGCACACTGCGTTTCCTGCTCTGGACGGCGGCATTGTTGAGTCCGCAGCCGCCGTCTCTGATGGTGCTGAACGAACCCGAGACGTCGTTGCACCCCGACCTGCTCCCCCCGCTGGCCGATCTGATCTGCGCTGCTGCGGAAAAGACACAGGTGGTCGTGGTGACTCATTCCGCAGCGTTGCGTGAGCGGCTCGCCGCCGCGCCGCTCGGCGCGGACGACACCGCGGAGATCGAACTCGTCAAGGACTGGGGCGAGACGACCATCGACGGCCAGGAGTTACTGACCACTCCCCCGTGGGACTGGGGAAAGCGCTGAGCTCAGCGGCGCCGCGGAGCCGGCCGCAGCGCACGGGTGAACAACACGTTCACTCGCGTCATCGCGAACGCGTACGGCGCCCAGAAGAAGCGCTTGGCGAAGTACAGCGCACGAATGTCCACCGACGTGTACACCAGGAACCTGTTGCGCACCACACCGCGCAGTATCTTGTCGGCGGCCTTCTCGGGTGACACCGCGTGGCCGCCGAAGCGGTCGGTCCACCACTTCACGCGCGGGTCTTCGCGATCGACGCCGACGATCTGAACTGACTGGACGAGAGGCGTTTTGACGGCCCCGGGGACCACCACCGATACGCCGATGCGGTGGCGCGCGAGGTCGAAGCGAAGCACCTCCGACAGACCGCGTAGGCCGTACTTGCTCGCCGAGTACGCCGCATGCCACGGCAGAGCCACCAGGCCCGCCGCCGACGACACGTTGACCAGGTGACCGCCGCGACGCGCTGCCACCATCGGCGGCACGAAGGTCTCGATGACATGGATCGGCCCCATCAGGTTGACGTCGATCATCGACTTCCAGTGCTGATGGGTCAGTTGACTGACGGTGCCCCACGCTGACACACCCGCGATGTTCATCACGACATCCATCGCCCCGTGCTCGGCGTGGATGTCGGCGGCGAACGCCGCGACCGCGTCGTGGTCGGTGATGTCGAGGGTGCGGTGCGCAGCGACGACCGCGCCCAGCGCTCGCGCGTCGGACACAGTGGCAGCCAGGCCGTCGGCGTCACGGTCGGTGAGATAGAGCTCCGCACCCTGGGCCGCCAGCTTCAATGCCGTTGCGCGCCCGATTCCGCTGGCCGCGCCGGTGAGAAGACACCGCTTTCCCGCGAACCCGTCGCCGAAACCCATGGCACGGACCTTACCGGCCGCTGACCGGCACCTGTCCGGCTCACCGCGCCGGCAGCTCGGCTCCGCCCCACAGTCCGTAGAGCCACAGCCGCTCGACGATCGCGACAGCACGGTTGGGGTCGGCGTCCCGCCCGACGAACGCGCTGTCCTGAGCCAGCGTCATCGAGGTGACCGCGGTGAGCGTGCGAACGAGTGCAGGCAGATCATCGGACACCGGTTGCGCGCCGGAATCCTGCTCCACCAGCCCGACGATCTTGTTGACCACCGAGTCCTGCATGTCATCCATGATCGCCCGGATCTGGGCGTCGGTGCTGCGGGCGAGATTGCACGCGCTCATGATCGGGTCGTTGGAGGCGAACACCGCGGCGGCGTACCCGACCATCCGCGTGGCGAAAGCCGATACCGATTCCCCCGGCTCACGCGGCGCGAAGTCATGGGTGAGCTGATCCAGTTCGGCCATCGCCTCGGCGACGATGACCGCGAGGACGGCGTACTTGGAATCGAAGTAGAAGTAGAAGCCCGACCGGGCGACGCCCGCGCGCTCGCTGATCGTGCTGACCGACAGGTCCGCGAACGATCGCTCCTCGAGCAGCTCGCGCACCGCAGAGATGATGGCTTCCCGCTGGCGGTCACCGCGGGTCCGGCGGGGATCGCTGCTGACGGGATCGGCGGTCATGGCACTAAACCTTCGCATTGCGCTGAGCAGGACACAAACTCCGGGAAACTTGACAGCCGTCAAGTTCGTCGGACAGGATGATCATCAGTGACATCGACCACAGTTGCCCTCATAGAGGAGTGCCAGGATGCCGACGATCAGCGCCACTGACTACTGGATCGACCAGGCCAAGCGACGTCTGAAGCCCACGCCCGTGACCATCCCCGGAATGGGTGCCGTCGAGAAGCGCCTCAAGAACAAGGAGTGGGATCGCTTCGTGTTCGCCGAGCCGCCGGCGGGCAGTGATCTGAAGGCCATCACCGGCGACTCCGGCCTGCCGATCATCGGGCACATGATCGAGACGTTCCGCGGCGGTCCCGACTTCATCGTCGACCAGTACCGCAAGCACGGACCGATCTTCTACTCCCAGTCACCCGCACTGTCGGCGGTCATGGCGCTCGGTCCCGACGCCACCCAGGCTGTCTTCACCAACCGGAACAAGGATTTCTCCCAACGTGCCTGGGACCCCATCATCGGACCGTTCTTCGACGGCGGGCTGATGCTGCTCGACTTCGACGAGCACCTGTTCCATCGCCGCATCATGCAGGAGGCGTTCACCCGCACCCGCCTCTCCGGGTACGTCCCCCACGTCGACTCGGTGGCCACCCGAGTGCTGACCAACGACTGGGTCGCCGACGATCCGCGCTTCCTGTTCTTTCCCGCCATCAAGGAGCTGACCCTCGACATTGCGTCCGAGGTCTTCATGGGTCATCCCGCGGGCACCGACCGCGAGTTGGTCACGACGATCAACCAGGCCTTCACCACCACCACGCGCGCCGGCAACGCGATCGTCCGCAAGCCCGTGCCGCCGCTGACCTGGTGGCGCGGCATCAAGGCGCGGGAGACGCTGGAGCGGTACTTCACGAGCCGGATCGCGGAGAAGCGCCGGTCGGAGAGCACCGACATGTTCAGCGTGCTGTGCCACTCGCAGGACGAAGAGGGCCGCAGCTTCACCGACGACCAGATCGTCAGCCACATGATCTTCCTGATGATGGCCGCTCACGACACGTCGACCTCCACGATGACGACGATGGCCTACCACCTGGCGGCCAATCCGGAGTGGCAGGACCGCTTGCGCGAGGAGTCGCAGCGCATCGGCGACGGCCCCCTCGACATCGAGGCGCTGGAGAAGCTCGAGACCTACGACCTGGTGGTCAACGAGTCGCTGCGGATGATGACGCCGCTGCCGTTCAACTTCCGTCAGACGGTCCGCGACACGGAGCTGCTCGGCTTCTACATCCCTGCCGACACCCCGGTGGTGACCTGGCCGTCGATCAATCACCGGCTCCCCGAACTGTGGACCGATCCCGAGAAGTTCGATCCCGCACGGTTCTCCGAGCCGCGCAACGAGCACAAGCGCCATCGCTATGCGTTCGCACCGTTCGGCGGCGGCGCACACAAGTGCATCGGAATGGTGTTCGGCCAGTTGGAGATCAAGACCGTGATGCACCGCCTGCTGACCCGGTACCGTCTCGAACTCCCGAAAGCCGGTTACACGCCGCGCTACGACTACGGTGGCATGCCCGTGCCGCTCGACGGGATGCCGATCGTCCTGCGCCCGCTGCGCTGATCCGGCGCCTCAGGCCAGCAGGCGATTGGCGCAGGCGACGACCGCGCGCAGCGCCGACTGGACCGGATCGGACGCCAGACCCATCGCCCACTCGACGCGAGTGCCGTTGGCACCCTCGATGAATGTCACGACGTCGCCACCGGCGGTGCGCTGGTGGAACGCCGTCATCTCCACGGCGATGCCCCGCTCGTAGAGCATCGCCGTCAGAGCTGCGACGGGACCGCAGGCTGTCGCCTGCGCCGTCCCGATGCGATCGCCCAGCGCCAGCGTGGCCCGGTACGTCTGCGGCTGCGGCCCCCATCGGGTCGACGGCCGTTCAGCCGAGTCGCAGGCCCACTGGCCCAGGCGCACTGGGCCGGTCGTCGGCGCGAACTCCGCGACGAACTCGTCGAAGGTGTTGCGGTCTGCGCTGCTGCGCAGCGGCGCCGGAACACGACCGGTGACCCGAGCAGCGAACGAGGACGCGGATGGAGCATCGATGGCGATCAGAGAATTCACGGGTGCCGGCCTTGAGGTCGAGGAGAGCGACCGACGAACGAGCAACGACCCACAGCGGGGGGTCGGTCTGGATCAGACCCCGCTGCGGGTTGCTACTACGAGTCGCCTCGGCACGACGGCGATAGTAGCCCGCGGCGCGCGGCGGCGGCAAGCAGCTTTACAGGAGAGTTTGCCGGGTTTGACTGCGCTGCTTCGCTAGCGAAATGCGGAGAGTGGAATTACATGTTAGCGATACCGCGATCAACCACATCCCTTTTCTACCCGAGAATTCGTATCGAAACTACATGATCGAACACACACAGAATGTCACCCGGCAATCACTGCGGTTGCTGACGACCTGCTGGATCGCCTCGCTGGCTAAGTGATTTACCGGCGGAATTATCACTTTGCCATTTGCTCGCTGCGATCGCGCGGTCGCAGCACCGGCCGGGCTCGGGCACAATGACCCCAATGACGTGGTCGCAGACGCTGCTTCTCGTCGCGGCCGGCATCCTCGGCGGCCTCACCGGGAGTATCGCCGGGCTGGCGTCGGTGGCCACCTACCCCGCGCTCCTGGCTGTCGGACTCCCACCGGTGACCGCAAACGTCACCAACACCGTCGCGCTGGTGTTCAACGGTGTCGGGTCGATCCTGGGGTCACGCCCCGAATTGACCGGGCAGCGACACCGCGTGACCCGACTGCTGCCCTTCGCGGTGGTGGGTGGAGTGGCGGGCGCGGTGTTGCTCTTGTCCACGCCGGCAGAGGGTTTCGAGAAGGTGGTGCCAATACTGCTCGGCGTCGCCTCGCTGGCGATCCTGGCGCCCGTGGCGCCTTCCCCGGAGCCGGGCGAAAGCACCCGGCTCCCGCGCTCCCGCACGATCGCCGAGGCTGTTGCCGTCGGCGGAATCTGTGTCTACGGCGGCTATTTCGGTGCGGCCGCGGGAGTTCTGCTGCTCGCTCTGCTGCTGCGCTCCGGGGCAGCGAGCCTGGCTCACGCCAACGCCACCAAGAACATCGTCCTCGGTGCGGCCAACCTCAGCGCCGCCGTCGTCTTCGCCTGCGTCGCCCCGGTGCACTGGGTGGCGGTCGCCGCGCTGGGTCTCGGATGCCTCGTGGGCTCCCGGCTGGGTCCGGTCGTCGTCCGTCACGCACCCCAGAGACTGATGCGGATTGCCATCGGCGCGGCCGGCATCGTCCTCGCGGTCAAGCTCGGCATCGACGCCTACTGAGCCCCGCCGTCAAAGAAACACACTGTCACCCTCGGTGATTCGGGTGCCGAGGCCGATGAGGTTCTCCGCCGAGGTGTGCAACCGCTCGCCGGCCTCGGCGCTGGCCCTGCCGGCAAGGTAGCGCGACCACGTGCCCTCGATCACGATGCCCAGCTTGAAGCACGCCATCGCGACGTACCAGTCGAGATGGTCGGTGGCCCGGCCTCCGGCGTCGCGATAGGCGCTCAGCAGCTCCGTGCGACTCGCCAACCCGCCGAGATCGGCCAGCGCTGCACCAGCCTGGATCGGGTTGGGCCCGTCCGGCCAGCACACCAGGAGCCACCCGAGATCCAGCAGCGGATCACCGATCGTGCTCATCTCCCAATCGATGAACGCGGCCAGTTCAGGGACGTCGCGACGCAGCAACACGTTGTTGAGATGACAGTCGCCGTGCATCACGCCGGGCTCCGCGTCGGGCGGCAGGTTGACCGAGAGCCACTCGGCGAGTCTGCCCACCGAGGGGAAGGATTCCGGTGCGTAGCGTTCGTGCCGGTAGCTCTCGAGTAGCCGCATGAACTGCGGAACTTGCCGCGCGACAAAGGAACCCGGGCGCTTCAGCTCACCGAGCGCGCTCCCCTGCCACGGCACCTGCCCGAGCCGGGCCAGGCTGGCGGCGTAGGACAGACCGACATCGTGCCGCATTCCCGCGTCGCGCACGTACGCATCGTCGACATCGGTGCCGGGATTGAACCCGTCGATGCACTCCATCAGGTAGAACACCACCCCGAGGACATCCAGATCGTCGCAGCCGGCGATCAATTCGGGATGCGGGACCGAGGATCCGGCCAGCGTGCTCAGTACCGCGATCTCACGTCGCATGGTGTCGTTGCTGGTCGGTCGGGGATGCTCGGGCGGGCGGCGCAGCACCATCGGCCGTCCGTCGATGCTCAGCTGCACGACGATGTTCTGCGAACCACCGGTCAGCGGGGCGACGTCGGTCACCGTCGACCCCAGCCCGATCCGGCGGACCCAGGCTTGCAGCGCGTCGACATCGGCCGCGGACAGCATCACCTCGACTGGCATGACCTCCATAGTGTCAGGTGCGAGGTCCACGGGTCCGGCCGTTGCACCAGATCAATCCAGGATGCGGCGTGCGACGTTGGTGGTGACCAGATCGAGCAGTTCGTCCGACCGGCCGGCGAGAATGGTCCGGATCGCGTACAGCGAGAAGCCTTTCGCCTGCTCGGCCGTGATGGCTGGAGGGATCGACAGTTCTTGACGCGCGGTGACCACGTCGACGACGGCGGGCCCGTCGACGGCCAACGCGTCGGCGAGGGCCTGCTCCAGCTGCGCCGGGTGCTCGACGCGACGCCCGAAGATCCCCATGGATTCAGCGACCGCTGCGAAGCTCGGGTTTCTCAGGTCCGTGCCGTAGTTGACGATGCCCGCGGCCTTCATCTCGAGTTCGACGAAGTTCAGCGACGAATTGTTGAACACCACCAATTTCACCGGCAACCGGTTCTGCACCAGCGTGATCAGATCCCCGAACAGCATCGTCAGTCCACCGTCGCCGGCCAGCGCCACCACCTGCCGGCCCGGCTGCGCGGTCTGCGCGCCGATCGCCAGCGGCAGGGCGCAGGCCATGGTGCCGTGGTTGAAGGAGCCGATCAGCCGGCGACTTCCGTTCATCTGCAGATAGCGCGCCGCCCACACGACCGGGGACCCGACATCCACGGTGAACACCGCGTCCGAAGCGGCGAGCCGATTCACCTCCGCAGCAAGGTATTCCGGGCGGATCGGAGTGCGGTCACGGTCGTTGCCGGCGAGTTTGTCCAGCGTCGCGCGCGTCTTGCGATAGTGCCGCAGCGAGCGCTCCAGGTGCGCAGTGTCGTCCTTGGGTCGCAACAGCGGCACCAGGGCCGTCACCGTGTCCTTGACCGTGCCCACCAGCGGAAGGTCAACCGGTGTACGCCGCCCCAGGTTTCGGCCGCGGATGTCGACCTGGATCACCCGTGCGTGATCAGGATAGAACTGCTGATAGGGAAAATCGGTGCCCAGCATCAGCAGGGTGTCGCACTCCTTGATGGCCTTGTACCCCGAGGCGAAGCCCAGCAGTCCCGTCATCCCGACATCGAACGGATTGTCGTACTCGATGAACTCCTTGCCGCGCAGCGCATGCACGACAGGGGCTTTCAGCAGATCGGCCAGCGCCACCAGTTCGGCGTGCGCGCCCTCGACACCTGCGCCACCGAGGATCGTGACCGCCTGGGCCGCGTTGAGGAGCTCAGCTGCCTGACGCAGCGATGCGTCGTCGGGCCGAGCCACCGACGTCGTCGCCCGCACGGGTCGGGTCTGCCACGCCGTGGGATCTGCCTTCTGCAGGAAGATCTCCCCGGGCACGACCACGACGGCGACCCCGGATTCCTCGACCGCCGCCCGCATCGCCATGTGCAGGATGCGGGGCAGCATCTCCGGTGTGCTGACGAGCTCGCAGTAGACGCTGCAGTCCCGGAACAGCTCCTGCGGGTGGGTCTCCTGGAAGTACTCCGAACCGATCTCGGTCCGCGGGATGTGCGCGGCGATCGCCAGCACCGGCACCCGGCTGCGCTGAGCGTCGAAGAGGCCGTTGATGAGGTGCAGGTTGCCGGGCCCGCAGCTACCCGCGCACACCGCGAGCGCACCGGTCAGCGCCGCGTCGGCGGCGGCGGCGAACGCCGCGGTCTCCTCGTGTCGTACGTGCTCCCAGGTGATTTCGCCGGAGCGCCGCAGCGCGTCCGTGAACCCGTTGAGGCTGTCCCCGGGCAAGCCGTAGACCCTACGGACACCGCTGACGTGCAGCGCTTCGATGACGTGATCGGCGGTGGTGGCCACACCCAGAAACCCTAGTGCGACCCGCGGCCGCGGGCAGCGCTGCCGACGACACCATTCGGTAAGGGTTGCCGCGGCACGTCGCCGGTAGGTTGGGCGCCATGACCACCCAAGGCGACAAGGCGGCACGCGGCGTCGCCGCCGCCGCGGTGGCGGTCGGGGTCGCGCAGCTCGTCGGCGCGGCCTTCGGCCCGCAGGCCGACGTGCGGACCGCGGTCGGCTCCTCGGTCATCGAGCGGACTCCCGGCCCCGTCAAGGAGTGGGCCATCCAGACGTTCGGTACCGCGGACAAGCTGTTCCTGACCGTCGCGGTGCTCGTCGTCGTCGCGGCACTGGCGATCATCGCGGGCATCGTGGAGACACCGCGGCGGCCGTGGGGCAGCGCGATGATCGTCGCCGCGGGCGCTCTCGGGTGCGCGGCAGTGTTGTCTCGGCCGGGCGCCGGCGCCGTCGACATCATCCCCACGCTGGCGGGCATCGTCTGCGGCGTCGCCGTACTGCGATTCCTGACCTCGCGCCGCTTCACCGGCGAGAGTGACGGCGAACGCGCCGAAGCCGGCACGGATTCGGGACGACGCCGCTCGCTGATCACGCTCGGACTACTGGTTGCGGGCGCGGCCAGCGGTGTCGCGGGCGTGGTGATCACCCGTCTCTCGTCATCGGTCTCGGGAGATCGCAATGCCTTTGCGCTCCCCCGCATCGCCAAGTCCGCGCCCCCGATCCCCGCCGACGTGCAGCCTCCCGACATCGCGCTGCCATCGTTCGTCACCGCCAACGACGAGTTCTACCGGATCGACACCGCGTTGACCGTGCCCCAGCTGAGCCGAGAAGCATGGAAGCTGCGCATCCACGGCATGGTCGACCGTGAGGTGACCGTCGACTTCGCCGACCTGGACCGCTTCGAGGTCGTCGAACGCGTGGTGACGCTGACCTGCGTGTCCAATCCGGTGGGCGGGGAACTGATCTCCAATGCGGTGTGGACCGGTTACCGCGTCGCCGATCTCCTCGCCGAGGCCGGTGTGCGCCCCGACGCCGACATGGTGTTGTCGACGTCGGTCGACGGGTGGACGGCGGGCACCCCGGTCGAGGCGCTCACCGCCGACGACGCACTGCTGGCGATCGGCATGAACGGTCAGCCGCTGCCCATCGAACACGGCTACCCGGCCCGGCTCGTCGTGCCGGGTCTCTACGGGTACGTGTCGGCGACGAAATGGGTCACCGACCTCGAGCTCACCCGGTTCGACCGGGCACAGGCGTATTGGACGAAGCTGGGGTGGGCGGCGCGCGGACCGATCAAGACCGCATCACGCATCGACATCCCGAGGGCCGGCCAGGACGTGACGGCCGGGCCGACGCGGTTCGGCGGCGTGGCGTGGGCGCAGGACCGGGGGGTGCGGGCCGTCGAGGTCAAGATGGACGACGGTGACTGGCAGCAGGCCACGCTCGGGGCCGCCTACTCCGGGGACACGTGGCGGCTGTGGAGCTTCGACTGGCAGGCCACGCCGGGGTTCCACACGATCACCGTGCGCGCCACCGACAACACCGGTTACACGCAGACACAGGACCGTGCCGACCCGGTGCCCGACGGTGCGACGGGGTGGCATTCGATCACGTTCAACGTGAAGTGAGTCGGCTGTCGGACGCTCATGCCAGGGTGGATGCGTGCTTCTGACCGATGTCGCGCAGACCTCCGCCGACGTCGCGGCCTCGTCGTCGCGGTTGGCCAAGCGCGCGCGCATCAGTGAGCTGCTCAGCCATGCCGAGGATTCCGAGACGGTGTCGGTGGTGGTGTCGTGGTTGTCGGGTGAGCTCACCCAGCGCCAGATCGGTGTCGGGTGGGCTGCGCTGCGCGCGCTGCCCGGGCCCGCAGACGCGCCGGCGCTGACCGTCGGCGAGGTGGAGGCGGCCTTCACGCAGATCGGGGCGACGGCGGGCAAGGGGTCCCAGGCGCGGCGCGCGGAGCTGCTGCACGGGATGTTCGCCGCCGCCACGGACGTCGAACAGGCCTTCCTGCGCCGGCTCCTCGGCGGGGAGCTGCGCCAGGGCGCACTCATCGGGGTGATGGTGGACGCGGTCGCCGCGGCTTCTGAGGTACCGGCCGCCGCGGTGCGGCGGGCCGCGATGCTCAGCGGTGATCTGCCATCGGTCGCGGCCGCCGCGCTTTCCGGTGGGCAGGCGGCGCTCGAGCAGTTCACGCTGCGGGTCGGCACGCCGGTCGGTCCCATGCTGGCTCAGACGGCGACCGACGTGGCCGATGCGCTGGCGCGCCTCGGTGGTACGGCGGTCTTCGAGGCGAAGCTCGACGGGGCCCGCGTGCAGATCCACCGCGACGGCGATCAGGTGTCGATCTTCACCCGCAGCCTCGACGACGTGACGTCGCGACTGCCCGAGGTGGTCGACGCGGTGCTGGCGCTGCCGGTGACCGATCTGATCGCCGATGCCGAGGCCATCGCGCTCAAACCCGACGGGCGGCCGCACCGCTTCCAGGTCACCGCGTCGCGGTTCGGGCGTCGGGGCAGCTCGGGGACGCAGGAGCAACAGCTCTCGGTGTTCTACTTCGATCTCCTGCACGCCGACGGCACCGACCTGCTCGACCTTCCCGCGCACGAGCGCATCGCGGTGATGGACGCCATCGTGCCGCCCGAACAGCGCGTCGACCGGCTGGTCACCACCGATCCCGGGGAGGCGCAACGCTTCCTGGACACCACTCTCGCCGCCGGCCACGAGGGCGTCATGGCGAAGTCGGTCGACGCCACCTACGAGGCCGGCCGCCGCGGCGCCGGCTGGCTGAAGATCAAACCGGTGCACACGCTGGACCTGGTGGTGCTGGCCGTCGAATGGGGATCGGGGCGGCGCACCGGCACGCTGTCGAACATCCATCTCGGCGCCCGCGACGAGGCGACCGGCGAGCTGAAGATGCTGGGCAAGACGTTCAAAGGCATGACCGACGAGATGCTGGCCTGGCAGACCCAGCGCTTCCTGGAGCTGGCCGACGGTCCCACGGACGGTTATGTGGTGACGCTGCGCCCCGAGCAGGTCGTCGAGATCGCGTTCGACGGCATCCAGACCTCAACCCGGTACCCCGCCGGGATGGCGTTGCGATTCGCCCGGGTGCTGCGCTACCGCGACGACAAGACGGCCGAGGAGGCCGACACCGTGGCCACCGTACGTGCGTTCCACGAACGCAACGGGTGAGCAACATAAACCAGGGTTCGGCCGCGAGCCCCGATCGTGCGGTGCGACGATCGACTCATCCAGATTCGCGCCGAGCCGACGAGGGAGGGATTGGCAGGCTTATGGCCACACCGACCGCCGCACCATGGGACCGCATCGAAGAGTCCGACGGGGACATCACCTACGTCCGCACCGACAAGGACCTGCCCCCGGTCGCGATCATCGACCGCTCACCGATCACGACCAAGCACAAGATCATCTTCGCGGTGGTGGCGGTGCTCGGCGCCATCGCGTGGGCGATGATCGCCTTCTTCCGAGGCGAGACGGTGAACGCCGTCTGGTTCGTGATCGCAGCGGTCTGCACCTACGTCATCGGCTACCGGTTCTACGCACGCCTGATCGAGATGAAGGTGGTCCGGCCGCGCGATGAGATCGCTTCGCCGGCAGAGGTTTTCGAGAACGGCACCGACTACCTTCCCACCGACAGGCGAGTTCTCTACGGCCACCACTTCGCGGCGATCGCCGGAGCCGGTCCGCTGGTCGGGCCCGTGTTGGCCACCCAGATGGGCTATCTGCCGGGAGCGATCTGGATCATCATCGGCGCCGTCGTCGCCGGTTGCGTGCAGGACTACCTGGTGCTGTCGATCTCCGTGCGCCGCCGCGGCCGGTCGCTGGGGCAGATGGCGCGCGACGAACTCGGCGTGGTCGGCGGTGTTGCCGCGATCGTGGGCGTGCTGGTGATCATGGTGATCCTGCTGGCCGTGCTGGCGCTCGTCGTGGTGGGCGCGCTCGCTGAAAGTCCGTGGGGCGTGTTCTCCATCGCGATGACGATCCCCATCGCGATCTTCATGGGTCTCTATCTCCGCTTTCTGCGGCCCGGCCGGGTCTCCGAGGTGTCGCTGATCGGCGTGGCGCTGCTGCTGCTGGCTGTCGTCTCGGGCGGTTGGGTGGCCGAGACATCGTGGGGCGTCGAGTGGTTCACGCTCTCCAAGGTCGCCCTGTCGTGGTGCATCATCATCTACGGATTGGCCGCGTCGGTTCTGCCGGTGTGGCTGCTGCTGGCCCCCCGCGACTATCTCTCGACGTTCATGAAGGTCGGCACCATCGCCCTGCTGGCCGTCGGCATCCTGCTCGCCCGTCCGGTGATGGAGGCCCCGGCGATCTCGTCGTTCGCCGCCAGCGGCTCGGGGCCGGTGTTCGCCGGCTCGCTGTTCCCGTTCCTGTTCATCACGATCGCCTGCGGCGCGCTGTCGGGCTTCCATTCGCTGATCTCCTCGGGCACGACCCCCAAGCTGCTGGAAAAGGAAAGCCAGATGCGGCTGATCGGGTACGGCGGCATGCTGACCGAGTCGTTCGTCGCGATCATGGCGCTGATCACCGCCGCGATCCTCAACCAGCACCTGTATTTCGCGATGAACGCCCCGTCGGCGTCGACCGGCACCACAGCGCAGAGCGCCGCCGACTACGTCAACGGGCTCGGGCTCTCCGGCGCCCCGATCAGTGCCGAGGAGATCTCCGATGCCGCGCGCAGCGTCGGTGAGGAGACGATCGTGTCCCGCACCGGCGGCGCACCCACGCTGGCGTTCGGCATGTCCGAGGTGCTGCACCAGGTCTTCGGCGGGGCGGGGCTCAAAGCGTTCTGGTACCACTTCGCGATCATGTTCGAGGCGCTGTTCATCCTCACCACCGTCGACGCGGGCACCCGCGTGGCCCGCTTCATGCTCTCTGACGGACTGGGCAACCTGGGTGGGCCGCTGACGAAGTTCCGCAACCCGAGTTGGCGCGTCGGCGCCTGGGTGTGCAGCATCGTCGTCGTCGCCGCATGGGGCAGCATCCTGCTGATGGGCGTCACCGATCCCCTCGGTGGCATCAACACGCTCTTCCCGCTGTTCGGCATCGCCAACCAGCTGCTCGCCGCGATCGCGCTGACCGTCGTCACCGTGGTCGTCATCAAACGTGGGCTGCTGAAATGGGCGTGGATACCCGGCATTCCGTTGCTGTGGGACCTCACCGTCACCATGACGGCGTCCTGGCAGAAGATCTTCTCGGGCGATCCGAAAGTGGGCTACTGGACCCAGCACTTCTCCTATCGCAACGCCAAAGAGGCCGGCGAGACGTCGTTCGGTGCCGCGAAGAACGCCGACCAGTTGGACGCCGTCATCCGCAACACCTTCATCCAGGGCACGCTGTCGATCATCTTCGCTGCCCTGGTGATCATCGTGTTCGCCGCCGGTGTGATCGTCGCGCTGCGGGCCATTCGCGGACACGGCGCACCGCTGACCGAGGACGAGCCGGTACCGTCGCGGATGTTCGCGCCCTCGGGCATGTTCCCCACCGCCGCCGAGAAGGAGGTGCAGAAGCAATGGGACGCCTTACCGAAGGAACACGCCGGGCACTCCACCAGATCAGCTGGTACTGGCAGTCATTGATGGGCGACAACCACTACCAGCGCTACGTCGAGCACCGGGCGCGCGTGCACGCCGGCGAGGCCGTGATGTCGGAACGGGAGTACTGGCGACACCGGCACGCCGCAGCCGACGCCAACCCCGGCGCACGCTGCTGCTGACACGTCAGGACTCGGCCGCGCGATAGGCGGCGACGATCGGCGCCAACTCCTCGGGTGTGGCGCCGTGCATGATCACCGCGTCGGCACCGTGGTCGAACTCCGCCCGCACCCGGACGGCGCACTGCCGCGCCGAGCCGGTCGCTGCCGGCTCGAGCCATTCGTCGGGAATGAGCGTTGCGATGTGCTCGATTTGATCCGCGGTCGCTTTGTGGTCGATTCCGCCGGCCACTGACTGCACCACAGCGTCCGCGCGGAAGCGTTGCAGCACTGCCGGATCCCATCCGTTGGTGCGCACCAGCAGATCGCCGTACCCCTGCAGGTAAGTCGCCAGCCGAGCCACCGTCTTCTTCAGGCGCAGATCTTCGGGTAAGTGGTCGCCGACGGTGGCGAGGCAGGACCAGACGCGGACCTTGTCGGGGTCTCGGCCGGCCTGCTCGGCAGCGTCCTTGACGATCCGGACCGCCCGCTGCAGCGTCTCCGGAGTGAAGTAGGTGTGCAGGATGACGTCGTCGAACTGGCGACCGCCCAACGCCAGTGTCTGCGGACCGAACGCGACGATCGCCAGTTGGATGTCTTCGTCGAACTCACCGTCGAGGTAGAGCACCGGATACTGACCGATGGGTCCGTCGTGCCCGACGATGGCCCCGCCGCGCCACAGCGTGCGCATCACCAGTGCGAAGTCCTCCATCTGGGCCGTGGTCACCGCGGGCACCCCGAAACCCTGATAGATGGCGGCGATTCCGCGCCCGATGCCGAGGGTGAACCTGCCGCCGGAGAGTCGGTGCATCGTCGTCGCCCAGGAGCCGGTGATCAACGGGTGGCGGGTGTTGTGGTTGGTCGCCGCCGTCGCGATCTGCATGCGCTCCGTCACGGCGAGCGCCGCACCGGTCAACGAGGCCGCCTCTTTGACGTTCCACCGCTCGGAGATGAACGCGGTGCCGAACCCCAGCGCCTCGCCCTGCCGGGCTTCACCGAGCAGACTCGCCGGACCCTCGCCGCCGGCGCCGGCCAACAGGTAGTAACCCAGCTCGTCGAGCACCCGCTCACCCATCCCATGACCATACAACTCGGCGGGAGTTGTTCACTCATGTGACGGCGCCGTCTAGAGTCCACACCATGTCAGAGCCGACACACTTCACCGTCCCCGGCGCCATCGACGCCATCGCCGCGGCGATCGGCGACCGCGAATACATCGTGCAGGGGGATCGACGGTTCACCTACGCCCAGATCGTCGAACGGTCGAATCGGCTGGCGCGCTTCCTCCATGAGCAGGGGCTGGGTTGCCACACCGAGAGGCCGGCGCTGTCCGGCCACGAGGTCGGACAGGACCTGCTCGGCATCTACGCCCACAACGGACCTGAATACGTCGAAGGCATGCTGGGCGCCTGGCGCGCCCGGGTCGCACCGTTCAACGTCAACTACCGGTACGTCAAGAGTGAGCTGCAGTACCTGCTGGCGGACGCGGACGCCACGGCGATGCTCTACCACGCCGCATTCGCGCCGCGCCTGGCCGAGGTTCTGCCCGATCTCCCCTCCCTGCGCGTGCTGATCCAGATCGCCGACGACTCCGGTCACGAATTGTTGCCCGGCGCAGTCGATTACGAATCCATCGTGGCCGGCGGGCCCGCCGACACACCGCCCGTCGAACCGTCACCCGACGATCTCTACGTGCTCTACACCGGCGGCACCACCGGCATGCCGAAGGGTGTGCTGTGGCGCGCGCACGACATCTTCATGGCGTCCTTCGGCGGCCGCAGCCTCTACACCGGTGAATCCGCGACCAGCTACGCCGACCTCGCCGCACGGTGTGCCGAAGCGCCCGGTACGAAGCTGCTGGTGCTGCCCCCGCTGATGCACGGTGCTGCCCAATGGGCCGTGATGACCTCGATGACGATGGGCCAGACCGTGGTGTTCTCGTCGGTCACCGACCACCTCGACGTCGACGACGTGGTGCGCACCATCGAGCGGGAACAGGTGCTGACCGTGACCGTGGTCGGCGATGCGATGGCGCGGCCGCTGGCGGAGGCCTTCGAACGCACGGACGCCGATCTGTCGTCATTGGCCGTCGTGGCCAGCGGTGGGGCGCGGCTGACGCCCACCGCCAAACAGCGACTGATCGACACCAAACCGAATTTGATGGTGGTCGATAGCGTGGGCTCGTCGGAGACCGGGGCACAGATGACCCACATGTCGGCGCCGGGTGCGGTGTCGACGGGCACCTTCACGGCGGGGCCCGACACCTTCGTCGCCGCAGAGGATCTCGGCACCATCCTGCAACCGGGCCACGACGGCATCGGGTGGCTCGCGCAGCGCGGCTACGTCCCGCTCGGCTACAAGGGTGACGCGACGAAGACGGCAGCCACGTTCCCGGTCATCGACGGAGTCCGCTACTCCGTTCCGGGTGACCGTGCGCGTCACCTTGCCGACGGCGTCATCGAGCTGCTGGGCCGCGACGCGGTGACGATCAACTCCGGCGGGGAGAAGATCTTCGCCGAAGAAGTGGAATCCGCCGTCGCGTCGCATCCGGCTGTCGCCGACGTCGTCGTCGCGAGCAGACCCAGTGAGCGGTGGGGGCAGGAAGTGGTCGCCGTCGTCGCGCTCGCCGACGGTGTCGAGGCCACCGCCCAGGAGCTGATCGACCATGCGGGCACGGTGCTCGCGCGCTACAAGCTGCCCAAGGCCGTGGTGTTCCGGCCCGTCATCGAGCGCAGCCCCGCTGGCAAGGCTGACTACCGCTGGGCGCGGGACCAGGCAACAGCCGAATCCTGAACGCTGACAACCACTTCCGGCTCACACAGCAGCGGTGCGCCGCCTGAATCAGGCGACGCACCGCTGGTGTGACGAGATCAGGCGACGTCGCAGGCCGACGCGTCGAGCACGCACAGGTCCTGATTGGCGCCCAGCAGTCCGCCGGACTGCGCACCCGCGAAGCTCAACAGGTTGGCCTCCGCGCTGTCTTTGCCGTAGGGCGTGTAGAAGTCGTAGTCCGCCAACCCCTTCGACGCGTTGTAGATGTTGAGCAGCGGGATCGTCCCGAATAGAGTCCGCAGCTCGTAGCGGGTCTTGTCGCCGTCCGGATCGGGCATGGAGTAGTAGCCCTCACCGAACGGGGAGTTGCCCATGTACTTCATGTTGAAGATCGATCCGACCGGCGGGACCTCGCCCTTGTCCGTACCGACGCCGTTGACCGCGCTGTTCACGTCGGTCACCAGGATTGCCTTTGAGTAGCCGCGGGAGATGTCCCACTGGGTGCTGACGTCGGCGTCCACGCTGCCGATCTTCTCGCCCTTGGCATTGAAGACGTCGAACTGCTGGTAGCCCTGGACGATGACCTCGCGCGGCGGCAGGCCGTTGACACCGGTGTAGGTGATTTCTGACGTCGGCTTGAAGGTGTAGTCACCGACCGTGTACGAGTCCCGGTCTGGCTCATCGGATGCGTTGAAGCTCAGCGGCAGCTCGTCGACGACCTGGCCCTTGCGGGTCTGCGAGATCAGCAGCGTCTTGACGACGTCCTTGCCCTCTTGGGGCAGGGAGTAGTACAGCGCGTACTCCGACGCGTCCTTCCAGTAGATGATGTTGTACACCGAGCCGACCGGCGGGATCATCCCGTCTTCGACGCCGGACTCACCGTCGACGGAGGTCACGATGATCGCCTGGCTGGTGGTGCCCCAGAAGTCCGACGTCACGGTGGTCACGCCGTCGAAGGTTCCGACCAGAGTGCCGGTCTCGTCGTCGTAGATCCCGAACTTCTGCGTGCCCTGAATCGCGTTGAACAGCGGTTCGTACCCCACGAACCCGGTGTACTCCAGCGTGTCATTCTCGACCGGCTTGATGTGGTAACCGTTGGTCAGGTAGATCGGCCGGTTGATGCCCTCGTAGTCGGTGAGGAAATCGGCTGCGCTGTAGTTGCGCCGGAACGGATCCGCGTTGAGCGGCAACGACCCGAAGCGCGTGACGTACCTGTACGACACCACGTCCTCGCCCTCCTGGGCGAGCGCGGAGTACACCTGCCCGGCGCGACCGTTGCTGATGATGGCGAAGATCGAACCGTCCGGCGGAATGTCCTTGTTGTCGACACCCTGCTCGTAGCCCTCGGCGACGTTCGTGACGTCGAGGACCACGATCTGCAGCGACCGGTTACCCGCACCGATGTCGTTGTTCATGGCGACGAGACCCTTGATGGTGGCCACCGTTTCGCCCGTCTCGGGATCGACGAGGTCGAAGTCCTGCTTGCCCTGGAGCACGCCGGGGAACGCCGGCACCATCGTGTACTTGCCGTAGAACGAGGTGATCACCGGCTCGCCCACCGGACGGACCTCGAGGCCGTTCCACACCATCGTCGGATCGCTCGGCTGCGCCTGCGAGTCGAGTTCGCGGCGCGATACGGCGGCGGCCAACCAGGCGAACGGCGAGTTGGCATTGGGCGCGGCGGGTGCGTTACCGCTGAACACGTCGAGGAAGCGCTTGAACAGCGTCACGAGCGGACCCTGCGACACGGTCGTGGTCGACGCCTCGTCCGTGTCCGACGCGACAGCGGCCGATGTGACGGTGGCCGTCGTTTTGGCGGTCGACACGTTGATCAGTGTCTTGGGGGTCGTGGCGGCCTCGGGGGCATCCACGGTGATGGTCGAGAGCAGACCCTTCAGACCCTTGGCGGGCTTGGTGGTCGTCGCCGGTGCGTCGTCGTCGGGCGCGGCGACCGTCTTGGTGTCGGTGTTGTCGTCGCTGGTGGCGCCGGCATCGGCCGGCTTCCAGGACCAGCGCGGCTTCTTCGGCGGTGTCTTCACCGGGTCGGCATCGCCGGGGGTTTCCGCTGCCTCGTCCGAGGGCACCGTCGGGGTGTCGGACGGCTCGTCCGTCTCGCTGCCGGGCTTGGGCTTGGGCTTGAACAGATCGGCCCAGACGTTCTTGCGGTCCTTCTTGCCGAGACCCTTGCCCGCGTCGGTGTCCTTCGCGTCGCCGGCGTCACCCTTGTCAGAGCCCGTGACGGTCTCTTTGTTGTCCTTCTTCGTCTCGCTGCCGGCACCCGCTGCACCGGCCTGGCCGCCCGCAGCGGCACCGGGAGTGTCCGATCCCGAGCCCGCGGTGGAGTCCGCCGAGGCGACCCCCTGGCCTGCGAAGACCGCAGCGCCCACACCCAGGGCGACCGCAAGGCCTCCGATACGACCGACGTAACAACCAGCGTTCATTGCTCTCCCCCACGGGCTACCAGCGACATGTGACCGAAACTATACAATTCAGGACCGCTTCCACGGCCCGTTTCCAGCGTCATCCAGAAAACTTCCACTATTTTGCTGAACGGCGAGTGACCATCGCCTGACCCGCCGACGCTCAGCCGACCTTTCTCGGCAGGTCGAAGGTGTCGTACACATAGGACAAGTCGTTCTGGATCCGTTCCGCACTCAGTCCGAAGCGGTCGGGCGCGTGCTGATGCTTGCTCTTGTACGAACGCTGCTTCTCCGCCTGCGCACGGACCTCGGCCAGGAACGACGCCGTGGGCTCGATTTCGGCAAACTCGCAGATGCGCTCGATCGTCGGCTCCAGGTTCTGGATCAAATCGGGATAGCGCACGACACAGAGGTTCTTCTCCGGGATCCGGCCCGAGGTATAGGCATCGTGGAACACTTTCAGCATCGCGCACGAGGCCTGGTAGAGGTTCTCCACCCAGCGCTGCTGGTCCTCGGCCGACGTGCGGTTGAACGCGTCGTAGCCGTTCTCCAGCACACTCGCGATCAGCGACATCCCGGACGGGATGACCTCGACCGGGTCACGCACGATGTAGACGAGCTTGCAGTCCGGGTAGCGCTCGAGCACCTCGTCGAGGCGGAACGTCAGCATGCTCGTCTTGGCGAGAATGCGGCGGTCCTTCTTGTAGTAGAGATTCCTTCGCCAGAGCTCCTCGTAGTAACGGAAGAAGCGCTCCCGCTCCTGAGGCGCGGTGCCGTCGATCCCGAAAGAGCGCCGGGACAGGTCGCTGCCCCAGGTGTCCTGCCACGCCAGGAAGTAGGCCCAGGCGAAGGGTCCGTCGAGGGTGTGGAAGAACCACGCCGGATCGTCGGTCTCGATGCCGCGCAGGCTGGTGTCGTGCACATCGGACGGGTGATACCGCGCCGGCGAGAGCCGGTCCAGCTTCGGCACGATGCGGCCGAGCAGCTTGCGCGCGGTGATCGCGGGAAACAGCATCTCCCACAGCTCGAATGCGGACAGACCGCCGTTACTCAGCAGGAAACGGTGCAGGAACGTGGTGCCGCTGCGCGGGTTTCCGATGATGAAGATCGGCCGATCCAGCGGCTCGTCCTTGTAGCGCGGGAACACCAGACGGTCCAAGCCCATCGTGGCTGCCGAGATCCCGCCACGCACCTGCAGGATGAAAAAAGTGCCGAGTGGCCGCAGCCACAACCCGAACGTCTTGTTGATGACTCGGTAGACGCGCAGGTACCGATCCATTCAGCCCTCCCAGACAGCGGCAGCGCCGACGATGGTGAATCCGGCTGCCGCGCTTGCCATCACGATCCTGTCCCCCGGCTCGACGGTGCCGTGCCGCAGACGGTAGTCGAGGGCGAGCGCCCATGCGGTGCTGGCCGTGTTGCCGTACAGGGAGTGGGTGTGCACGCACGCCTGCGGACGCGCCCCCAGTTCGGTGAACACCCGCTCCAACACCGCCTCACTGGGCTGGTGGAAGGCGTAGTGCTCGACCTCTTCGGTTGACCATCCCAGGCCGTCGCACATCTCCTTGATCAGGGGCGCGGCGTGGACCGAGAGCGCGAAGAGTTCCTTCGACTTCGAGGTGAAGTGCCCATCGATGGGCGTCTTGCACAGGTCGTAGTGCTCGCTGAGGGTCTTGTGGAAGACACCCTCCAGCCGCGCGCTGCCCCCGGCGAACTGTTCGCGCGACACCAGCAGCGCCACGGCGGCGTTGCCGAGCGTCAGCCCGGCGGCGAACAGCGCGACATCCTGCAGACCCCGCATGTCGTAAGCGATCCGTCCACGGGTCAGCTCCCCGGAGCAGATGAGCGCCGTCTTCATCTCCGGGTGCAGGGCGAAGTATCCCGCCACGGTGTGCAAGGCCTCGATCAGACCAGCGCACGCGCAGGTGACGTCAGCGGCGTGCACCGAGCCGACGCCGAGGATGCCGGCGATTTCGGCTGCCGTGGCAGGCTCGAAGTTGCCTCGGGCGATACCGCCGTAGACGACCAGATCGAGATCCTCGGCGGCCACGCCGTTTTCCTCGAGGCAGGCCTGCGCCGCCTGCGACGCAAACTCGGCGGGCATCAGCGTGGTGCTCTGATCCAGGTAGCGCGTCTTGGTGTTACACCGGTCGAAGACGTAACGGATGGTTTGCTCGACCCCGTTCCACTCCTCCGCCGGACCTGAGAATTCCTTGCGAACGAGGGCCAGGACGTCGTCGTTGTCCATGGCCGTCTCCGGCAGCACTGTGGCAGGCCGCGAGAAGTAAAGAGTTGGAAGCGTCATGAGCCAAATCCCCCTGTCCAGTGGTGGCGCGATCGTAGCGTGAGCAGGTCATAACCTATGAGCCACGGGGCGGCTCCGCAATTGCAGCACACGAAACATAGCGTCTTGCGGCTGCGCCTTGGAAGCTACCTCGCCCATGGACACCTGTCAGGGGATTGGGGAAGTCTGTGAATTTGGCACGAAGCTCCACCGGGCCGCTCCTAGTCGTCCCCCGACGCGGCCCTCGATATTGACAGCTCCGTAATATTTTCGCCTGGTCAGAGATTAGCTGATGATCTGCTGTGTACCAGGCGAATCGTCATCAGCGTTTTCCCGCTCATCATGTGCACGCCATCGTCCAGCAACATAATGGTGCGCACCGATAGCCTGGCGACCGTGCGCTGGATCGTCGACGGAATGAACGTCATCGGCGCGAGCCCGAACGGCTGGTGGCGCGACCGGCACGCTGCGATGGTGGTGCTGGTGCAGGCGCTCGAGACCTGGGCACGCGCGGAACGCGTCGATGTGACCGTGGTCTTCGAGCAGCCGCCCAGTCCCCCGATCGATTCTGCGGTGATCACGGTCGCCCATGCTCGGGTCGCCGCCCCTGACTCTGCTGACGACGAGATCGTCAGAGTCGTCCGAGCCGACGAGCGTCCTGCCGACGTCGTCGTCGTGACGTCCGACCGCGCACTGGCCGAGCAGGTCCGCTCCGCGGGCGCCGCCGTGGTGCCTCCCCGACGGTTACGCGCGCTGCTGGATCTCGGATGATCAGTCGAGCACGCCGCGGCGGGTCAGGTGATCGATCAACGGTGCGGCGCCGGCGGTGAGGTGCTCGGCCATCGCCGCCCGGGCCTGCTCCTGATCGTGGGCGGCGAGCGCGGCCAGCACCCGTCGGTGGTGCCGGTTCGAGTTCTCCGGCCAGCCTTCGACGGTGGGGAACACGGCTTCGGGGGCATACCGGGTGATCTGAGACATCAGCTGCGCCAGTTTGGGAGAGTTCGCGGCGACGTTGATCGCCCGGTGGAACTCGTGGTTGAGCCGGACCGCGCGCTCGCCGTCACCGGCGGCGTACGCCTCCTCCAGGTTGGCCTGCACGGCAGTGAGGTCGGCCAGCGCAGCGTCGGTGATCGCGTCGGCCGCTCGGGCCGCCAGTTCCCCGCCGATGAAGGCCTGTACATCCGCGACGTCGGTGATGTCGCGGCCGGTGACCGGTCGGATGACGAAGCCGCGGCGCGGCTGCTGATCGAGCAGGCCCTCGGCCTTCAGCTCGAACAGCGCCTCACGCACCGGGGTCACGCTGATACCGAGTTCGGCGGCGAGTTGCTCGAGGCGCACGTAGCTTCCGGCGGCGTACGTGCCGTCGAAGATCCTGCGTCGCACCACTGCCGCCACGTCCTCAGCGAGTTGCGGCCTGCTCGCGAAATCGGGTGCACTCATCTCGCGGTCACACCCGGTAGTCGGCGAGCAGCCGCTTGCTGATGATGTTCTTCTGGATCTCGCTGGTGCCCTCACCGATCAGCAGGAACGGTGCGTCGCGCATGAGCCGTTCGATCTCGTACTCGGCGGAGTAGCCATAGCCGCCGTGGATGCGGAAGCTCTGCTGGGTCACCTCGGCGCACACCTCGCTGGCGAAGTACTTGGCCATGCCCGCGGCGACGTCATTGCGGTCACCGGAATCCTTGAGGCGAGCCGCATTGACCATCATCAGGTGCGCCGCTTCGACTTTCGTGGCCATCTCGGCCAGCGCGAAGGCGATGGCCTGATGTTCGGCGATCGGTTTGCCGAATGTGCTGCGCTGCTGGGCATACCGCACCGCGAGTTCGAACGCACGGACGCCGACGCCACAGGCACGAGCAGCGACGTTGACGCGACCGATCTCGACACCGTCCATCATCTGGAAGAAGCCCTGCCCGGGCGCCTCCCCGAGGATATCGGTGGCTTGCGCTCGGTAGCCGTCGAAGATCAGCTCTGTGGTGTCGATACCCTTGTAGCCGAGCTTGTGCAGCTTGCCGGGGATGGTGAGACCGGGCAGCACTTCGCCGAAGCCCGTGGGCTTTTCGACGAGGAAGGCGGTCAGATTGCGGTGCGGGCGTTCCGTGCCCTCGTCGGTGCGTACCAGCGCTGCGACCAACGTCGAGCTGGCCCCGTTGGTCAGCCACATCTTCTGGCCGTCGATCGTGTAGGTGCCGTCGCCGTTGACGGTGGCCCTGGTCCGTATTGCCGCCACGTCGGAACCCAGTTCGGGCTCCGACATCGAGAAGGCACCGCGGGTCTCGCCGGTGGCCATGCGCGGCAGGTAGTTTCGCTTCTGCGCGTCAGTGCCGTGCTGGCGGATCATGTAGGCGACGATGAAGTGCGTGTTGACCACCCCGGACACGCTCATCCAGCCGCGAGCCAGTTCCTCGACGCACAGCGCGTAGGTCAGCAGCGACTCGCCGAGACCGCCGTACTCCTCGGGAATCATGAGTCCGAACAACCCCATCTCACGCATACCGTCGACGATCGCCTGCGGATAGGTGTCGGAATGCTCGAGTTCCTGCGCCGCCGGAATGACCTCCCTGTCCACGAATGTCCGCACCGTCGAGACGATCTCGGCCTGGAACTCCGTCAGTCCCAGGGTCTGCGCCAGCTTCGTCATCGCGCCGCCCTTCCTGAGACGGTTGTCCTCTCGAAGACGGCGGCCAGGCCCTGTCCGCCGCCGATACACATGGTGACCAATCCGTATCGGCCACCACGTCGCGGCAGTTCGCGCGCCAGCGTCGCGAGCATCCGGCCTCCGGTGGCCCCGACCGGGTGTCCCAGGGAGATTCCCGATCCGTGGACATTGGTGCGGTCGAAATCCGCTGCTGTGAAACCCCATTCGCGGGTACAGGCAAGCGCTTGGGCCGCGAATGCCTCGTTCAACTCGATGAGGTCGATATCGGCCAGCGTCAGGCCGGCCTTGGCGAGCGCGGCGCTGGTCGCCGGTACCGGCCCGATACCCATGACCTCCGGCCCGACCCCGGCGACCGCCCACGAGACCAGCCTGACCAGGGGGGTGAGGCCGAGTTCGTCGGCCTTTTCCGCTGTGGTGACCAGACACATCGAGGCGGCGTCGTTCTGCCCGCTCGAATTGCCCGCGGTGACCGTCGCTTCCGCATCCGAGGCGGCCAGGATCGGACGGAGTGTGGCGAGCTTGTCCAGCGAGGTGTCGGCACGCGGGTGCTCGTCGGTGTCGATGACGTCCGAACCCCCGCGCGATCCGACGGTCACCGGAATGATCGTCTCGGCGAGCAGGCCGTTCTTCTGGGCGGCGACGGCGCGCTGGTGCGACCGCACCGCGAGCTCGTCCTGCTCCGCACGCGCGATCCCGTACTGGCGGCGCAGGTTCTCCGCGGTCTCGAGCATGCCACCGGGCACGGGATGATGCTTGCCGCCCGCCGTCGTCCTCCCCCGCGCGAGTGCATCGTGCACCGTGACGCCACCACGGGCGCCGCCCCAGCGCATGTCGGTGGAGTGGAACACCGCGTTGCTCATCGACTCGGCGCCGCCCGCGACGACGACGTCGTTGTCCCCGGCCGCGACCTGGAGGCAGGCCTGTATCACCGCCTGCAGGCCCGACCCGCACCGTCGGTCGACCTGCATCCCCGGGACCGTCACCGGCAAGCCGGCATCGAGGGCGACGACGCGGCCGATGGCCGGCGCCTCCATGGACGGGTAGCAGTGTCCGACGATCACGTCCTCCACCGCCTCGGGCGCAACGCCAGTGCGGGCGAGCAGTCCCTGCAACGCCGCCACGCCGAGGTCGACTGCTGTCAGCGGCGCGAACATCCCCCCGTAGCGGCCGATCGGCGTACGCACCGGCTCGCAGATGACCGCCGCGCGGCTCACAGGTGCCGTCCGCCGGTGACTTCGAGGACCGTCCCGGTCATGTAGGACGACAGGTCGCTGGCGAGGAACAGCGCAACGCCGGCGACCTCGTCGGGCTCGCCGGCGCGGCCCATCGGCACCTCGGCCACTTTCGAGTCCCAAATGTGTTGCGGCATGGCCTCGGTCATCGCCGATCGGATCAGACCGGGCTGAATCGCGTTCACCCGCACGCCGAGGTACGCGAGTTCTTTGGACGCGGCCTTCGTCATTCCGACGATGCCGGCCTTGGCGGCCGAGTAGTTGGTCTGCCCGATCATGCCGACCTTGCCGGAGATCGACGACATGTTCACGATGGCACCGCGCTTGTTCTCGCGCATGACCGCCGAGGCCGCCCGAAGACCGTTCCACGTGCCCTTGAGGTGTACCGCGATGACCTGGTCGAACTGATCCTCGGTCATCTTGCGCATCGTGGCATCACGGGTGATGCCGGCGTTGTTGACCATCACGTCCAGACCGCCGAACTGCTCCACTGCCGCGGCGATCAACGCCTCCACCTGCTCGGAGCTGGTGACATCACAGCGCACCGCGCGGGCCACGTCGGCGCCGCCCAGAGCGTCGGCCGCGGCCTGTGTGGCCTCGAGGTTCACATCCCCGAGCACAACCCGGGCTCCTTCGTCGACGAATCGCCGCGCGATCGCCAGCCCCAGTCCCTGTGCTCCGCCGGTGACCACTGCGGTCCGCTCATCCAGTAATCCCATTGCCGTTCATCCTCACGTCGTCGTCGGACTTCGAGTCGATATCGTATTTCATATACGATCGGCACCCAGTGCTTCCGTATCGACCCCGAGGAGAGCGATGAGCAGCGCCGAGGTCAGCGATGACGATTTCCAGGAGATCCTGGCGCAGACGCGCCACTTCGTCAGAACCGTTGTCGTGCCGCGAGAGCAGGAGATCCTGACCGAGGACCGCGTCCCGGACGACCTGCGCGAGCAGGTCAAGAAGATGGGTCTGTTCGGCTACGCGATCCCCCAGGACTGGGGCGGCCTCGGACTGAACCTGGCGCAAGACGTCGAACTCGCCATGGAGCTCGGCTACACGTCACTGGCGTTGCGGTCGATGTTCGGCACCAACAACGGCATCGCGGGGCAGGTGCTGGTGGGCTATGGCACCGACGAACAGAAGTCGACATGGCTGGAGCGCATCGCATCAGGCGATGTCGTCGCATCCTTCGCCTTGACCGAACCCGGCGCGGGCTCGAACCCGGCAGGCCTGCGCACCAAGGCAACTCGCGACGGCAGCGGTTCGGACGCCGGGTGGATCATCAACGGCGCCAAGCAGTACATCACCAACGCCCCGACCGCCGATCTGTTCATCACGTTCGCGCGCACCCGCCCCGCCGATGCACAGGGAGCCGGCATCGCGGTGTTCCTCGTTCCCGCCGACAGCCCGGGCGTGTCCGTCGGCGCGAAGGACAAGAAGATGGGCCAGGAGGGCGCCTGGACTGCCGACGTGACGTTCACCGATGTGAGGGTGGGCGACAGCGCTCTCATCGGGGGTGCCGAGGACATCGGCTACCGGGCGGCGCTCTCGTCGCTCGCCCGCGGTCGGGTGCACATCGCCGCGTTGGCGGTCGGCACCGCCCAACGCGCGCTGGACGAATCGGTGACCTATGCCGCGACGGCGACCCAGGGCGGTACACCGATCGGCGAGTTCCAGCTCGTGCAGGCGATGCTCGCCGATCAGTACGCCGGGGTGATGGCCGGCCGCGCCATGGTGCGCGACGCCGCCCGGCAGTGGCTGACCGGGGAGGACCGGCGGCTGGCGCCCTCGGCGGTCAAATTGTTCTGTACGGAGATGGTGGGCCGGGTCGCCGACCTCGCCGTCCAGATCCACGGCGGCGCCGGATACATGCGCGACGTACCGGTGGAGCGGATCTACCGCGACGTGCGCCTGCTCCGCCTCTACGAGGGCACCAGCGAGATCCAGCGACTGATCGTCGGCGGCGGCCTGGTCAAGGCCGCCCCTGCAGGCGGCCGCTGATCAGCCGACGAAGCGGACGATCGATTCGGCGATGGCCGCGGGTTTGTCGGACCCCTCGATCTCCACGGTGACAGCGAGCGAGGCCTGCACGGCGTTGTCGAGCCGACTGACCGTTGAGATCTGAGCGCGCGCCCGCAGGCGCGCACCCACCCGGACCGGGGTGATGAACCGAACCTTGTTGTAGCCGTAGTTGATCGCCATGGCGACGTTGTCCACGGTGTAGAGCTGCTGGGTGAAGTGGGGCAGCAGCGACAGGGTGAGCAGCCCGTGTGCAATCGTCCCGCCGAAGGGGCCGCCGGCCGCCCGCTCGGGGTCGACGTGGATCCATTGGTGATCGTCGGTGGCGTCGGCGAACAGATTGACGCGGTCCTGGGTGACTTCCAGCCACTCGGTGGGGCCGAGTTGAGACCCCTCCGCCGCGACGAATTCACTCAGATCCTTGAACTTCTTCACCCTGTGTCTCCTTCGACCCGTAGATGCCGGCCCTTCACAGTGCCATAGCGCACGCTCGCGCCATGGCGCCGGATCCGCGCGTCGAAATCGTGTCAGCCTGTGCCGAATGGCCGATTCCGCAGCCTTTAGCTCGACGAAATGTGCTTTACTGTTTCGCTCTCTGGATTATTCCGGTGCAAATTTATAAAGGCCGATGTGCGTTGTTCGGATTACTGTCGCACCTGTCAATTCAAACGGCCTGAGCATAATGGCGTTATCGCAATTTGCGGATTTGGCAAACGTCACCAACTATGCGGAATCATCCCCGTCGTGGGGTGTCACAGCGCCGCGGCGGCACCATCGCACCTCGAGCCGGGCTTTTGCGCAACGCATGGGCGCCAGCCCGGCACCAGATGGCGAGCCGGGTTGCCGCGTACGGCGCGGTAGTCGCGAAACAGGCTCGTTACTGGACGGTAACCCCGTTGACGGCGGCCTCGGCCACGCACAGTTCCTCATCGGTTTTTCCCCGCCTGGGCGAAAGGAGCAAAGGATGCCCGGTGTGGCCCTCCGGTCCGTTGCGATGGGAACGAATGAACAGACTTGTTCGCCGCGGCAACGTTGCGACGTCCTGACCTGTGCGGACTCGGATTCGAACAATTGCCACGACGCTGCCCGCGGCGATCGTGACCTGATCGTGACCTTTACCGGATTCGGATTAATGGGGTGACTTCATCCGGCTAGCTGGAATTTGTCTGTATGTGAGCGAGATACTCGAGAATGAACGTGTTTTTACGCGTTCCGCGCAGCACCCGCCCCCACCATTGCGCCGCCCGACGAATGGATCGAAATGACCCGACCGGACTTTGCCTTTGCTGACCCCGATCGCGATCGACTGGACGCCAGTCCGCGCTATTGGGACCCAGTCACCGAATGCACTGTGGTGTACGCGCGACCGTCGACCGAGCCCGACTTGTGGTCCGACTTCATCGCGGGAGCGGCGTACAGCTACCAACAACACGGCATCGGTGCGGCCATCGACACCGACGCCCTGCGTCGCGGCGACGACACCGCACTATTCGCCGCATGCGTCAATCAGCGGGGCCGAGTTGTCGGTGGACTGCGCGCAAAGGGACCCTATAGGTCGACAGCGGAATGCCACGCGATCGAGGAATGGGCGGGGCAGGAGGGGGAGGATGCGGTGCGAAAGATGGTGTCCGACCGTCTGCCGTTCGGGGTGGCGGAGATGAAGACCGCGTGGGTCGCCGACGACCCGGAGTTGAGCCGGCGACTCACCACGAGCATCGCGCGCACACCGCTGCACGCGATGGATCTGCTGGGCATCCAGTTCGTGGTCGCGACCGCTGCGTCCTATGTGCTGAAGCGGTGGCTCACCTCCGGCGGAGTGCTGGCTGCGAAGATTCCGCCGACGCCCTACCCCGATGTGCGGTACCAGACCAGGATCGCCTGGTGGGATCGCCTCACCTTCGCCAGTCACGCGCAGCCGCGCCAACTCGCCGCGTTCCTGGCTGACAAACGCGCAATGACACCCGGGGCCGCCTACACCGTGGACGCCGGGGCGGCGCCGCGGCGGCTCGGATGAGAGACCCCGCCGATCCGGTCCACTCGGCATCGGTTCTCGATCCCGGTGTGCCCGCGGACGCCGAGCGGTGGTCGGCATTGCGGGACGATCCGCGGGTGGAGGTGCTCGACACGATCTCCGCGCAGCGGGCGGAGCTGGCGGCCGTGCGTCCGGCCGTCCCGGCGGATGTCGCCGCGGAGCCGGATCGCTGGGCGTACTACCCCTGGCGCCGCGTGCTCGCACGTGTCCTCGGCCCCCGGGGGTATCGCCGACTGCGGTTGGATCGCAATCGCAACCTGATCTCCGACGAGGAGTTGGCGACGCTGGGTCGGCTCCGTGTCGGCGTGGTCGGGCTCAGCGTCGGCCACGCGATCGCGCACACCCTGGCCACCCAGGGGCTGTGTGGCGAATTGCGGCTCGCCGACTTCGACGCCATCGACGTCTCGAATCTGAATCGGGTGCCCGCGACTCTCCTCGACGTCGGGGTCAACAAAGCGGTGGCGTGCGCGCGGCGCCTCGCCGAACTGGACCCCTACCTCCCCGTCGTCGTGCAGCAGGACGGCCTGACATCCGACACCGTCGACGAGTTCCTCGACGGACTCGACATCCTGGTCGAGGAATGCGATTCGCTGGATGCCAAAGTGCTCGTCCGGGCTGCGGCGCGGGCACGCGGCATCCCGGTCCTGATGGCCACCAGCAGCGGCGGTCTGCTCGACGTCGAACGCTTCGACACCGAACGCGACCGGCCACTGCTGCACGGGCTGCTGGGCGACCTCGCGGAGATGAATGCCGACGCTCTGGCAGGCCTCAGCGCCAAGGAGAAGGTGCCGCGGGTGCTGCGCATCATCGATGCCTCGGGCCTGCCCGCGCGGATGGCGGCCTCGCTGCTCGAGGTCGGTACGACCCTCACGACCTGGCCCCAGCTGTCTTCCGAGGTGGCCGTGGGCGCCGCGTCGGTCGCCGAAGCGGTCCGCCGGATCGGGCTGGGCGAACCGCTGGCCTCGGGTCGGGTCAAGGTCGACGTGGCCGCGCTGCTGGACCAGGTGCGTGAACCCGACCGCGCGACGGCCGGTTCGGAGGAGGGTGCGGGCGACCAGCCGCCGACGCGCACCGCGGCAGAGGATGTCATCGACGTCGTCGCCGCGGCTGCGCAGAGGGCACCCTCAGGCGGTAACACCCAACCGTGGATCGTCCAGAAGCGCGCCGGAGCATCACAGCTCGGTCTGGACATCCATCTCGATCCGGCCCTCACCTCGGCCATGGACGTCGGATTCCGCGGCAGCGCAGTGGCCGTCGGCGCGGCGAGCTTCAATGCTCGGGTGGCTGCCGCAGCTCGGGGATTCGGCGCCCGCGTCGACATCCGGCTCGGCGACGAGCGTTTCCCGCTGACCGCTGCCGTGACGCTCGGCGATACCGAACCCGACCCGTCGCTGGCCGAGCTCTATCCCGCGATGATGCGGCGGGAGACCAATCGTCGTCTCGGCACACGAACCGAGCTCGGGGACGCCGTCGCCGCCGAACTGAGCGCGGCGGCAGACCGCGAGGGCGCGCGGTTGTGTCTGCTCACCGATCCGCCCGATCTCGAGCGCGCCGCCGCGATTCTGGCCGCGGCCGACCGGATCCGCTATCTGACACCGCACTTGCACACGCAGATGATCGACGAGTTGCGCTGGCCTGGCGATCGGTCGCCGGACACCGGGATCGAGGTGCGCAGTCTCGAACTCGACGACGCCGATGTGGTCCTGCTCGACATCCTGCGCCGGGGCGATGTGATGGCACACCTGGCGACCTGGGACGCCGGATCTGTGCTGGGCGATGACAGCCGCTCCAAGATCACCGCGGCCGCGGGTGTGGCGATCGTCACCGTCACGGGGCACACTCTCACCGATTACGCCCGCGCCGGAGCGGCGGTCGAGTCCGTGTGGATATGCGCCCAGCAGCATGGATTAGCCGTCCAGCCGGTGTCCCCCGCATTTCTGTACGGGGCCGACGAGAACGACTTCGCCGAACTCTCGCCGCGCTTCGCCAAACCGCTGGCTGACCTGCAATACACTTTCCGGACGTTGGTATCCGCGAATCCCGCTGAGTCACTGGCGTTGGTGCTGAGATTGTTCCGGGCGCCGAGGCCGTCAGTCATCAGCCGGCGTCGCGGCGGGGAGGACAAGTCGTCACCGAACTGACGCGGATACGAAAGAGGGTCGCTTGCCCGAGAGCCTGGACCTGGTGGTGACATCGGTCGCGACGCAACTCATGGGTGCCACGTCAGCGACTGCCAAAGACGTGTGCCAGAACGTGCTGGCCGACCTGGTGGCGTACTTCGGCGTCGACGTCAGCTTCCTGCGGCGCAACGATCACACGATCAGGGCGTCGGTGCTGGTGGCCGAGTGGCCGGTGCGGCCAGGCATCCCGGACCCCGATCCTCTCGCCGTCGTGTACTTCACCGACGCCGATCCTGTCTTCGCCATGGCCGAGCACCAGAAGGAGCCCGTCGTCTTCCGCCCGGAGCCGGCCACCGACGATTACCAGCGCACGATCAACGAGGGCCGACACGTCGCAGCGACGTCGATGGCATGCGTGCCGCTACTCTCCGGCGACCTGACGTCCGGAGTCCTGGGATTCGTGAAGTTCGGCGACCGCGATTGGACCGAGGCAGAGCTGAATGCGCTCAAGGCGATCGCCTCCCTGCTGGCGCAGGTCCAGGCCCGCGTCGACGCTGAGGAACAGCTTCGTTATCTCGCCGACCATGACGATCTGACCGGGCTCTACAACCGGCGCGCGCTGCTCAGCCACCTGGACGTACGTCTCGCCGACGGCCAACCCGGACCGGTGTCGGCCCTGTTCTTCGATCTCGACCGGCTCAAGGCGATCAACGATTATCTGGGCCACACGGCGGGTGACTGGTTCATCCGGGTGCTCGCCGAACGCCTTCGCAGGAGCGCGGACGGACCCACCGTGATCGCGCGGCTCGGCGGCGACGAGTTCGTGGTGGTGCCTGCGACGCCGATGGACGCCGAGGCCGCCGAGGCTCTCGCGTTGCGGCTACAGGCAGCCCTGCGGGAGCGGGTGTCCATCGACGGGGAGATGCTGACGCGGACCGTGAGCATCGGGGTGGCGCTCGGAACGCCCGGCCACGACAGCACCTCCGATCTGCTGCGCCGGGCTGATCAAGCCGTCCTGACCGCAAAGAACGCCGGCGGCAACCAGGTCGCGGTGTTCACCGACGACATGTCGATGGAGAACGAGTTCCGCAACGACATCGAGCTCCACCTGCAGACCGTGGTCGAAAGCGGTGCGCTGCTGCTGCACTACCTCCCCGAAGTGGACATGCGCACCGGCGACATCGTCGCGATGGAAGCCCTGGTGCGCTGGCAGCATCCCACCCGGGGACTGCTGACCCCCGATTCCTTCATCGGGGTCGCCGAGTCGATCAACATGGCCGGTGAGCTGGGCCGATGGGTGCTTCGCACTGCGTGCGCCGAGTTCGCCGCGTGGCGGTCGCGCGGTCACGGCACAGAGTCCGTGGTGCGCATCAACGTCTCGCCCGTGCAGCTGGTCACCGAAGGCTTCGTGGAGACCGTCAAAGGCGCGATGGCCGACAACGGCCTGCCCCCGGGTTCGGTGTGTCTGGAGATCACCGAGACGGTGGTGGTCCAGGACATCGAGACGACCCGCATCACGTTGGCCGGCCTGAAAGAGATCGGCGTCCTGGTCGCGATCGACGACTTCGGCACGGGCTACAGCGCGCTGTCGCAGTTGAAGTCGCTGCCGGTGGACACCCTCAAGATCGACCGTAGCTTCGTACGCGAATTGGGTTCTGACCCAGGCGATTTGGCGATCGTTCGGGCCATCATCGCGTTGGCCGAGGCGTTCGGCCTCGAGTTGGTCGCCGAAGGCGTGGAGACTCGGGCCGCGGCGCTGACGCTGTTGCGCCACGGGTGCCACCGCGCCCAGGGATTCCTGTTGTCGCGGCCGATCGCCTCCGGGCCGATGGAGTCCCTCCTGGCCAAGGGGCGTATCAACGTCGACTTCTGAGTCGGCTCAGTCGTCGGTGAGCAGTTCGACCCGGCCGAAACGACTGGCCGACCTGCCGACCAGCGCCACCTTCGCGGCAGTGGTGCTGCGCGGTACCTCGACACCGGGCGGGCCACACACCAGTACACCGTGTCGGACGCGGACGGCCAGCGGGCCGTCCGCGGTGTCGAAGACCACCCCGACCACCGTGGAGTCGTCGAACACCAGCCGGTTGATGGCGTCGACCGGCTCCGTCACGAGCCGATGTTGCTCTGCCAGCGCGGTCAACCACGGGTCCAGTCCCCCGGGTTCGGCGATGACCTCGGCCGGAACGTCGGCGATCATGGTCTCGACGAGATCACCATCGGCGGACTGCACGTGCGACGACGACGGCCAATCGGTGACGCGTGTGTAGAGGTAACCGGACGGCGACGCGATGCACTCGCCCGTCCAGCGCCGGAGGCGGCCACCGTCGAATGGCGGCACCGTCCGCCGCCCCCGGCCACCGGAGGCACTCTTCTCCGGGCGTACAGGGCGGACCGGGCGGACGGGGAGCACGGCGGGCTCCTCCGGCAGCTTCTTGACATCGATGTCGTCCACCAGCGCCGAGGTGTAGGCCGTGGTCGCGGTGTCCCCTCGCAGCGTCTCGAACCAGGTCCGGGAATGGCGCCGCTGCGCGGCGACCATGACCTCACCGCCCCCGGCCGAGGCGGCCAGTGCGCAGAGCAGCCCGGCAGCACCGACGTCGGTGCACACCACGTCGACTTCTTCCTGCCACACCACATCGGAATACACGGTTATCCGCCTCTGATTTGCCGAGAACATCGGCGGGTTCACAAGGTCCTGTTGTTCGCGTCACCGCGAGCCCGGTAGTGCGTTGCTGAAATTTGCCATCAGTGCACGCGGCAACACGATCAACCTACCACCGGCCGCGCGACCGATACCCGAGTGGTTCCGCACCTAACTAACTAGGTTTACTCTCTTGCCATGAACCTGACCTGGTCGCCCGCCGATCTCGCCTTCCGCGACGAGGTGCGTTCCTTCCTCGACGAACGACTCACCCCGGAGCTCCGGCGCGCAGGCCGGTTGATGACCAGTGTGTACGCCGACCATGACGCCAGCATGCAGTGGCAGCGCATTCTTCACGAGAAGGGGTGGGCGGCCCCTGCGTGGCCGGTCGCCCACGGCGGATGCGACTGGACGCTGACGCAGCATTACATCTTCAGCAGGGAGTCCACTCTGGCCGGCGCTCCGTCGCTCTCCCCGATGGGCATCCGCATGGTTGCCCACGCGATCATCGAGTTCGGCACGGACGCGCAGAAGGACTACTTCCTGCCCCGGATCCTCACCGGAGAGGTGTTCTTCTGCCAGGGCTATTCGGAGCCGGAAGCCGGTTCCGACCTCGCCGCGCTGTCGATGGCCGCCCGCGACGACGGCGACCATCTGGTGTGCACGGGCAGCAAGATCTGGACCACTCATGCCCGAGAGGCCAACTGGATGTTCGCGCTGGTGCGCACCACGCGGTCGGAGAAGAAGCAACGCGGCATCACGTTCGTGCTGATCGATCTGACGTCGCCGGGCATCGAGATCCGGCCGCTGGTGATGACCTCTGGGGAGGAGGTGCAGAACCAGGTGTTCTTCGACGAGGTGCGGGTGCCCAAAGCCAACGTCATCGGCGAGATCGACGACGGCTGGACGGTGGCGAAGTACCTGTTGGAGTTCGAGCGAGGCGGCGGCGCGGCGGCGCCCGGCCTGCAGGTGATGGCCGAGGAGATCGCGTCCGTGGCTGCCGAGCAACCCGGACCGGCCGGCGGGCGGCTCCTCGATCACCCGGCGTTCGCCCGCAAGCTCGCCGACGTCCGAATGCGCACCGAGGTTCTCGAGATCCTCGAATACCAGGTGCTCGCCGTGGTGGCCGCGGGCGGTAACCCCGGCGCCAAGTCCTCGATGCTCAAGGTGCTGAGCACCGAATTGAGTCAGCACATCACCGAGTTGGCCATGGAAGCTGCCGGACCGCGGGGCCGCGCCTATCAACCGCACGCCACCTGCCCGGGTGGCCCGATAGCCCATTTCGAGCCACCCGCAGACGGCTACGTCAGCGGGGAACCGTGGCAGGCTGTGGCGCCCCTTCGATACCTCAACGATCGCGCCGGCTCGATCTACGCCGGCAGCAACGAGATTCAACCCAACATCCTGGCAAAAGCGGCACTGGGGCTTTAGGGGGCAAGGAATGGACTTCACCTTCGACGACGAACAGGGCCTGCTGCGCACGGGGCTGACCCGCTTCCTGGCGACCCGCTACGACCTCGAGAAGAGCAGGGCCGCAGCGCAATCCGGTGCGGGTTGGCAGCCGGAGGTCTGGCGCGCGTTCGCGGAGGAACTGGGCATCCTGGGTGCGGCGCTGCCCGAAGAGCACGGCGGGATCGGCGGCGGCCCCGTCGAGATGATGCTCATCTGCGAGGCACTCGGCCACGCACTGGTGATCGAGCCGTATGTCGACACCGCGGTGGTGGCGGCGGGGTTGCTGCGCCGCGCCGGCGGATCGCTAGCGGCCACGTTGCTCGACGACATCGTCTCGGGCACAACGGTGGTGACGGTGGCCGCCACGGAACCGACCTCCGGCGAGCACTGGCAGGACGTGTCGACGGTGGCCGAGCGCGACGGTGACGGCTGGGTGCTGACAGGGACGAAGATCGTCTCGACCAGCACCCCGTTGGCCGGCCACGTGCTCGTCACCGCCCGCACCTCGGGCGCTCGCGACGACAGCGACGGCGTCTCGTTGTTCGCCATCGACATCACGTCGGCATCCACCAAGGCCCCCGCAGGACTTCAGATGCACCACTACCGCACCGTCGACGACAGGCTCGCGTCCGACATCACGCTCACCCAGGTGCCCGCGGTGCTGCTGGGCGAGGCGGGCGGCGCATGGCCGTCGATCGCCCGGGCCCGCGACGAAGGAGCGAGCGCGGTCTGCGCTGAAGCCGTCGGAGCGATGCGGAAGGTCCTGTCCGACACCGTCGACTATGCCAAGCAGCGCAAGCAATTCGGGCAGCCGATCGGCTCGTTCCAGGTGCTGCAGCACCGCATGGTGGACATGTACATGGAGGTCGAACAGGCCGCGGCCGCTGTCTATCTGGCGGTCCTGCATCTCGACGACGATGACGCCACCCGCGCACGGGCGGTGTCGGCGGCCAAGGCGACGGTGGGGCGGGCCGCCCGATTCGTCGGCCAGCAGGCGGTTCAGTTGCACGGGGGCATGGGGATGACCGAAGAATTGGCGATCGGTCACTATTTCAAGCGACTCACCGCACTGCAGTTCGAGTTCGGCTCCACCGACTTCCACATCGACCGGTACGCGGCGCTCACCACTTAGCGGCGGGCGACGATCACCGGGATGCGAGCGGACTGCACCACCTGGGTGCTGACCGAACCGAGGAGCATGCCCGCGAACCCACCACGACCGTGACTTCCGACGACCAGCAACTGGGCCGTCGCGGCCTCGTCGAGTAGCCGACGGGCCGGCTGGTCTCGGCACACCACCCTGCGCACCGTCACGTCGGGGTAGCGCTCCTGCCAGCCGGCGAGTCGCTCGGCCAGCAGCATGTCCTCTTCGGGCTGGACCTCGGTCCACGGTTCGTCGGGCAATTCGTATCCCGCGTCGCTCCACGTGTGCACCGCCACGAGGTCGACGCGACGGCGCGACGCTTCGTCGAAAGCGATCGCCGTTGCGTGCTCACTGGCCGGTGATCCGTCGATGCCCACCACGACGGACGCCTGGTCCGGGTGGGCGATCAGCGGGTCTTCGTCGCGGATCACCGCGACCGGACACCGGGCGTGGTGCACCAGACCCGTGCTGACCGATCCCAGAAGCCGCCGCTCCCACTTCCCCAGCCCGCGGCTGCCGACGACGATCATGTCGGCGTCGCTGGTCAATTCGGCCAGTGCGGCGACCGGCTGACCAGACAGGATCTTTTCGGCGAGCCCGCCCAGGCTGTCACCCGCCGCGGTCCGCGCGACCTCTGCTGCGTCGTCGAGGATCGTGCGCGCCGCATCCTTCTCGTCCTGCAGGAAGGCCGGCGGCAGGGGGACCTGAACCCACGACTGCATACTCGCCGAGGGCAGCACGTGCGCCAGCGTCAGCGCGGACCGGCGACGCGCCGCGCTGCGCGCGGCCCAGTCCACGGCGACTTTCGACGCCGGAGACCCGTCGACACAGACGACGATGCCCAGCGACGCAGGTGGTTGTGTCATGACCGCTGCTCCTCACCAGCGGCTTCGTCGCCGCTCTGGCTCCGACGCTACCCACCTGTACCCGCCGGGACAGTGGTCCCCGGACTCCGTTGTCCGGGGACCAAAGTCCCGGTCAGTCGCGGCGGAGATCGACCACGAGCGGGCGGTGATCGGAGATGGGGACCGCCGGCGTCCGGCAGGCCTGCACCTGCAGACCAGGATCATCGGTCAGGACGTGGTCGAGCTGCTGGGTGGGCACGTCAGCGGGGAAGGTGGCTGCCGAAGCGAGTGCGCGCAGCCCCGTGTGGTGCCGCACCGCCGCGGGCGGCATGTTCAGATCGCCGGTCACGATGCGTGGCCGCGGCATCCCGTCGGCATCGCGGATCAGCCGACGCAGCTGGAGCCGATTCCAGCCCGGCACGAAGGACAGATGCGTGTTCACCACGGTGAGACCGCCGAGCGGGGTGTCGAAGTGCCCGATCACCGCGGCTCTGGGTTCCTCGTGGATGATCTGGACGCGGTTGGGCGCACGCAGATACATCGGGAATCGCACCGGAATCCGAGGCAGCCGCACCACCTGCCAGGTCGTCGCGGGATAGCGCGAGAGCAGGGCGACGCCGTAAGCCGCGGTGCCGGGCTGCTCCTCCCCGGTCGCGGCCATCCACGTCGCGCCGGGAGTACCCGAGATGGCGGCGACGAAGCGGTGGCTGCGGGCCCCCATCGCCTCGGCGGCCAGCGCTGTCAGGTCTGCCATGCCGGACCGCTCCTGCACCGAGTCCACTTCCTGCAGGGCCAGGATGTCGGCGTCGAGACCCGCGATGCAATCGGCGAAGCGGTCCAGATCCACATCACCCCCCACGGTTCGTCCGTGAAGGATGTTGAAGGTCACCAACTTCATGGGTAGTCCACTACCCACCCTGCAGTCGAAACCCACGGCGGTGCGAATGTCCCCTGACGATCTGCGCGAGGCGCTGCGCCGTGCGGCGTCGGCGCTCAAGGCCGACGGGCCGCCGTTCGCTCTGGCTGGCAGTTTTGCACTGTGGGCATATGGCGCACCCGAACCGACGCACGACGTGGACTTCGTCGTGGCCGAGCCGGATGTCGAGGCTGCGGCGGCCACCCTGGCCAAGGCGGGATTCGACATCCGGCGCCCCCCGGAAGACTGGCTCTTCAAAGCGGCGCTGAGCGTCGACGGACCCGAACTCATCGATGTGCTGCACCAGATAAACCGGGTGCCCGTCGATCCCGACATGATCGCCGGCGCCCCGAACCTGGACGTGCTCGCACTGTCGATGCCGGTGCTGACGCCCGGCCAGGTGATGCTGCAGAAGCTGCGCTCGCTCCACGAACACCACTGCGACTTCGCGAAACTGATTCCTGTGGTGCGGGCGGTCCGCGAGCAGCTCGACTGGGCGGAGCTGCGGACAGAGACCGCCGACAACCCGTTCGCGACGACCTTCCTGGACCTGTGCACCCGCTTGGGCATCGACCGAACTCACAGCTGACCTGCAGCTGAGACCCGGTGCGCCAGATCTACACTCGCGGAGGCCGGAGGAGGCCAGTATGCGAGCCACCGTGACATGTCGCGCGCTCATCGTGATCGTCCTCGCGCTGCTGTGTACCGGATGCGTCGGTCACCGGATCGGTCAGCGCCAGAACGCGACCGCACCCGCCACCGTTCTCACGGCGGCGACCACCACCCGCTTGGGCATTCCGACCAGCGGTACGGTTCTCGCGCTGCCGGGGGCCGACTTGCACTTCCGCAACAACATGAACGAAGAGTTCCGCGGGGCGTTCAGCACCCCGCCCTACACGATGAGGGTCGTCGATTACCCCCGCAACCTGGCGCTGGATTCGATTCCCACCGGCGTGGCCAACATCGACGCCGCGATCCGCGCCACCCCGGGCACCATCATCGTGCTGGCCTACAGCCAAGGGGCTCAGGTGGCCTCGGAGTGGATGCGCCAGCACGCGCAGGACCCGACGGCGCCGGGTCCCGATCGCCTGTCGTTCGTCCTGTTCGGCAACCCGCTGCGCGCGTCCGGAGGGGCCAAGGTCGGCGACCCAACGCTGCGCACCACCGGACTGGCCACCCCCACCGACACCCCGTGGCACATCGTGGACGTGGCGCGCCGCTACGACGGGTACGCCGACTCGCCGATCGACAAGAACAACGCCGAAGCCGTGCGCAATGCCGACCTGGGGAAGCTGCTCATCCACCCGCACTACGAGGGGGTGGATCTGAACGACCCCTCGCTCACGGTCTGGCGGCGCGGGAACACCACCTTCGTGCTGACGAACGAGGCGCCGCTGCTGCCGAACGCGGCGGGCGCACAGATCGAGTCGGCGTATCGGCGCGACTGAGTCAGAGCTCCGGAAGATCTGTCCCCGTTGCTGATTCGGCGTACTGCCGCATGAGACGCAGCGCCGTCGCGCGATCCATCCCGGGATCGCGCGCGACGATGCGATAGCCGAGATAGTCCTCCATCGCCATCAGCGTCATCGCGATGTCCAGTGCCGGCGCGGCGAGGATGAACACGCCCGCCTCGGCGCCCGCGCTCAACAGATCCCGGTAGAGCCCGACCTGGCGGTGATAGATCCCCTGCACGTCGCGGCGCTGATCCAGCTCGAAGCCCGCCGCGAGTACCGCGCGCCAGATGGCCCGCCACTCGGCGTCCTCGGCCCCGGTCGGCAGGCCCGCAGCGATCGTCATCGCCAGCTGCCGCGCCGGGTCGTCGGTCTGCTCTGCGAAACGACGACGCTGGTCGTAGAACCGCACGTCCGAGCGCAGCGCCAGCTGGGACAGCAGCTCGGCCATGTCCTTGAAGTAGTAGCGCACCGCGTTCGTCGTCAGGCCGAGCTCGGCGGCCACATCGGCGAGCTTGAGGGTGGCCAAGTCGTGGCGCTCAATCAGCGCGATCGCCGCGTCCATGATGTCGGCGCGCCGCTGCGCTTGGGTGTTCGGCCGACCCATGTGCTCCGCCCCCTCTTCGGTGTCGTGAGAGTGATTCTGCCTTTCCGCTTGCGTGATGCCCGACACGGGCGCATAGTTCTTTTCCAATTAGGAAAACAACGGAGCGTGACATGAGGGCAAGAGACCTCGGCGTCGTCATCGGCGACCACCCCACCGGAGCCCACAACGCCATCACCGACGTGCCGGGGGTGCGCGTCGGACACGTCACCCTCGACGCCGAGGGGCCGCCGGCCGTGCACACCGGGGTCACCGTCGTCGTCCCGCACGACGACATCTGGACCGAGCCCGTGTTCGCGGGGGCCCACCGACTCAACGGCAGCGGCGAAATGACGGGCCTGGAATGGATCCGCGAATCCGGCGAGCTGACCACTGCCATCGGACTGACCAACACCCACAGTGTCGGCGTCGTCCGCGACGAGCTGGTCGCCGCGCAGGTGCGGGCCCGTGGTGACGGCGTCTACTGGTCACTGCCCGTGGTCGGGGAGACCTACGACGGACTGCTGAACGACATCAACGGATTCCACGTTCGACCCGAGCACGCTCGCGCCGCGTTGGAGAGCGCCTCGGCGCAGCTGCCCGCCGAAGGCAACGTGGGCGGCGGCACCGGGATGATCTGCCACGGTTTCAAGGGCGGCATCGGCACGTCGTCGCGGACCACCGAGACTGCGACCGGCCGCTACACCGTCGGCGTCTTGGTGCAGGCCAACCACGGTAGGCGAGAACGGCTGCGCATCAACGGTATTCACGTCGGCGAGCTGATCGGCCCGGCAGCTGTCCCGTTGCCCGACCTGCCGCCGGGCTACGAACCCGGGTCGGGATCGATCATCGTCATCGTCGCGACCGACGCGCCCCTGCTCCCCCATCAGTGCACGCGCCTCGCGCAACGGGCCGCGCTGGCCGTCGGCCGGCTCGGCGGCACCGGCGAGCAGTACAGCGGCGACCTGATGCTGGCGTTCTCGACGGGTAACCGCGGCATCCCCCCGTACGCGTGGGACGAGGATGTCAGCACCACCCACCCGGAGATCGGCGTCCGCATGGTCGCACCGCAGCTGATGACGCGACTGTTCGACCTGACGATCGACGCCACCGAGGAAGCCATCGTCAACGCGATGGTCGCCGCCACCACGATGACCGGTCGCCACGGCTTCACCGCCCACGCGATCGACCACGACCTGCTCCGCACCGCCCTGTCGACCACGTCCCCCCAGGAGATCTCGTGACCACCTCCACCACAGCCGAAACGCGGCGCCTCACAGGACAACTCGGTCCGGTCGGAATCGTCTTCATGGTGGTCGCCGCGGCTGCCCCGCTGACGGTGATCGGCGGCAACATGCCTTTGGCGATGGGGCTGGGCAACGGCGCGGGCGCCCCCGTCGGATTCGTCATCGCGGCTCTGGTGCTGCTGGTCTTCAGCATCGGGTTCGTGACGATGACGCCCCACGTTCCCGAAGCCGGCGCCTTCTTCTCCTATGTGACGGTGGGCCTCGGCGAGCGGATGGGCAAGGGCATCGCCGTGGTTGCGTTGATCGCGTACACCGCGATCCAGATCGGCATCTACGGCTACATCGGCTGGGCCATCGCCGACACCGTCGCACACTACAACGGTCCCGAAATTCCTTGGCCTGTCTATTCGTTTGCGATCCTGGCGATCGTCGCCGTCCTCGGCTACCGACACATCGAGCTCAGCGCCAAGGTCCTCGGCGTCGCGCTCGCCCTCGAGATCGGCATCGTGGTGATCCTCGACGTCGTGATGGTCGCCAAGCCCGGACCGGCCGGTGTCACGTTCACCTCGTTCGAGCCCGCGACTTTCACGCAGGGCACCATCGGCATCGCGATCCTGTTCGCGCTCACCGGATTCATCGGCTTCGAGGCCACCGCGGTGTTCCGGGACGAGGCGCGCGATCCCGAGCGGACGATCCCGCGGGCCACCTACGCCGCGGTGATCATCATCGGCGCGTTCTACGCGATCACGGTGTGGGCATTCGTGGTGGCCCTCGGGCCCGACCAGGTGACCGGGGTGGCCCAGCAGACCCTGAATGGCGAAGGCAACATGCTGCTCGACACCACCGGCGACATGCTCGGCACCGTGGGCCGCGACATCGTCAACGTGCTGCTGCTGAGCAGCCTGTTCGCGTGTGTGCTGTCCTTTCACAACGTGATCGCGCGGTATCAGTTCGTGCTGGCGGGCAAGGGATTGCTGCCCGCACGTCTGGCCACGGTGCACGATGCCCATGCGTCCCCGTCGTTCTCGTCGCTCGTCCAGACGGTGACGGCGGCGGTCATCGTCGCGGTGCTCGCGCTGCTCGGCATCGATCCGCTGGTCGGCGTGTTCGGTTCGATGGCAGGCGTCGCGACCGTCGGCATGGTGCTGCTGATGCTGACGACGTCGGTCGCGGTGCTGGTGTTCTTTCTGCGCAACCGCGGCCGCGGCGGACTCTGGACCACCCGGATCGCTCCCGCACTCGCCGTGCTCGGCCTGCTGGCCAGCCTGTGGCTGGTGCTGTCGAACTTCACGCTGGTGACCGGCGGCAGCGTCACGTTGAGCACAGTGCTGGCCGCGATCCCGTTCGTCGGCCTGGCGGTCGGTTTCCTGGCGTGGCGGCCGTCGCGATCACTGGCGTGAGCCGGCGGCCCCGTCGACGATCATCAGCGCGACGTGCAGTGACGTCATCGATTCCCCGTCGTCGAGGTCGACTCCCAGTGCGTTGCGGATAGCGTCCAGCCGCTTGTACAGGGCAGGCCTGCTCATGTGTAGACGGCCCGCAAGCGCTGCCTTGTTGCCCGCCAAGCGCAGGTACTCCCGCAGCACCGTCAGGTTGGGGGGTGTGCCCGCCGACTCCTCGGAGAGCAGCGTCTTCAGTTCGGTCTCGGCGAACTGCTGCACCCGCCGGTCGTCACGCAGCAGCGACAGGAGCCCGCGCAACCGGACATCGGCGGCCCGGAAATAGGGGCGGTCCCGACCACCTTGCGCCAACGCCACTTCGGCGATGTGCGCGGCCTCCGCGAGCCCGGAGACGGCGTCGGTGATCTGGTCGGCCGGCGGCCCCAGCGCGAGTACCGACGCCGTCGCGCCGTCGACGCGTTGCACCTGCTCGCGGAGTCGGGTCCCCAGCGCCGCGAGAGCGGTGTCGACATCGCGGGACTCCTTGAGTGCCAACACCATCACGACTTCGGAGTCGCCCCGCAGCGAGAACAGTCCGGTGTGACCGGCGGCGTTGACGGCGTGGGCGACGGCGTCGAGGAACGCGATGGCGCGCCGGTGGCCGGCCACCGGATCCGAGGCCGGAGTGGAGCGTTCGGCGCGCACGGTCGCCGGCAGGTACGCAGCGGCGCGGCGCAGCCCGAGCGCCTGCGCACGGGCCGCCAGTTCGCGTTCGTCGGTGAGGCGTCCCCGCTGGACGTCATCGATCAGCCCGCTCTGCGCCTGATGCTGCAGTCCCGTTCGGTCCTGCTCGATCATCCGGTGCATGGCGAGCGCCGCGGCCGCCCGCTCGAGCACCATCTTCGCCCGGTGCTCGTCAGCCGGTGCGCGAGGCACTACCAGCCGGCCCCACTGCTGGGTCCGCGGCCCCACCCCGGTCACCGCCCACGGCTCTGCGGACTCGGTGCGTCCCGGACTGCGGCGGGAGCGTCGCTCCCAGTCCTCGAGGAGGTCGGCCGGCATCCCCGTCGACATGGCTACGGCCTGGTGCGAAAGATCCTCGAGGACAACGGGTTCAGAGAGAATCTGCGCTGCCGCATCGACGATTCCACGCAGCGAGGCCCGTTTCATGGACAGCTCGGTGAAGGTTTCGTGCACGCGGCGGTCGAATGCCACCTCGTCGTACTGTTCGGCGACGATGAGGCGGTGTACCGCCTCGGTGATCTCCACGAACCGGACCGTGCGGTGCAGGACGACCAGCGCCAGGCCCAGCGCCTCGGCGATGGCGCCGACCCCTGCCGGCAGAGCGGGAACCTGGGTGCCCACCTCCACGATGACGCCCAGTGCACCCGCATCGGCGAGACCGCGCAGGTACTTTCGCGGTTGGCGCGCGAGCGCCTTTCCCGTGGTCAGCACCAGTTCACCGCCCTGGAGCAGACTGGACAGGTCGGCAAGGTCGCTGCCGTGCACCCAGCGGATGGTCTCCGTCCATCGCTGCTCGCTGAGGACCTCCGGTTCACCCTGCTGCACAGCGGGCAGGGCGATCACCTCACCCACAGTCAACGGCATTGACACAGTGTATTCCCGCGGTGCCATTCGTTGACAGTCTGTATCGCCGCTACCGTCATCACGCGCGAGAGACTCTTGGCTATGGCTGCGCAGATATCGCATTGGGTCAACGGCGAGGTGTTCGAAGGTGAGTCCGGTGCGTCGGCTCCGGTGACGAATCCGGCGACGGGTGAGGTGACCGGTCAGGTCGCGCTCGCCTCGGTCGAGGACGCGCGCACGGTGATCGACGCCGCGGCGGCGGCGTTTCCCGCCTGGCGCGACACCAGCCTGGCCAAACGCACCCAGGTGCTGTTCCGGTTCCGCGAACTGCTCAACGAACGCAAGGGCGAACTCGCCGAGATCATCACCGCCGAACACGGCAAAGTCGTCTCCGACGCCCTGGGCGAAGTCACCCGCGGCCAAGAAGTCGTCGAATTCGCCTGCGGCATCCCCCACCTGCTCAAAGGCGGCTTCACCGAGAACGCCTCGACCAACATCGACGTCCACTCGGTCCGCCAACCCCTGGGCCCGATCGGCAT
>JAEXZY010000104.1 GCA_023404955.1 Actinomycetes bacterium | reverse complement strand
CGGCAGTTCCGCTCCATCGATAAGTTTTATTTGTTCCGGTTGCTATATAAATTTTACCGTCTTCTCCAGGGTCGGGAAAGTCTCCCACCGCCGCGTACTCAAGTACATCATCCACGTAAGACGGCAGCTGGGCAGCTGGTACTTTCCCGCTGCTGTCAAGTTCTGCCACACCTCCTGCGGCTCCCTTCTGCGCTGCTGGTATAGCCGACACGTCAGCAGCAGTCAAGGTGATATCTGCTGACAGTGCCTTATTATTTACCTTTCTGGTTGTCGGCACCTTTCCGGAAAGGGCCGTATTGATAGCTTTATTTTGCAGCGGATTAGTCGACGTGGATGATAATGCACTATCCACGGTCACATTACTTAATCCAGCCAGCTTGTTTTTCTCAGCCGTTGTATAATCCTCTGTGGACAGTCCTTTTCCCTCAGCTTTTAAAACAAAGTGATCCGTTACCCATGTTTTCATGTTGTTCCATAACCTGGTTATGTTTTCAGGCACTACCCGTCTTGCCATTTTTAATCTCCCTTCATTTACAAATTTCATCTATTTCTTCGTCGGTCATCGGCTCTAAGCTTGCCTCATGTGATACCCATGCAACGTCAAAATCCTCGGCCGTAGCCTTGGCAAGCGCTTGGCCTGGATCACCTCCCGCGGGCAGCAGCCGGAGATAAGCCTTATATTCCGGCAGCACATAGTTATCCGGCTGAGGTCTAGCACGGATCGGTATCCGTATAGACAAGATCGTTTCCCCGCTGATCTCGCCCCTCAAATAGACATAGGCAGTTACGTCCTCCGCACTCTGCAGCATGAGATCCGGGATCAAAGCGTGCTTGCTTTTAAGATAGGCAGTACCGGATAGTTTGCCCTGGTAAAAGTTCACCTCTGTCCCGTCGGGAATATCCAACTCTGGACACTCGATCACCAATTCCTGACCGTAATCCCACTGTGTCAGCCCATAAGCGGTTGTTGTGTTATACCCGGCAAATTTAGCTACAATCATCCTAGCACCTCCTAAGCTGTAATTTTCCAGTAAATACGTGATTCCATAACGATAAAATCCACCCCTGTACCGGTCTTAATATAAAGTGCTGATGTTTCGGGATCAAAGTAAAAACCGGGCGCAATAATCTGGGAATACTGTGCCGCCCGATCCGCATCATTTTTTGCGTTCTGGGCATACGTACCGGATTGATCGCAATAATATTTACTGCTGTTCGTGTTCTCCCCGGGCCTTATCCCTGTTCCACCCTCAGCCCAGCTCTCTGCCAGGACGGCCGCGTCATCGGCTCCGGCCTTTGCTGTTTCAGCCGCCTGGCGCTGTAACTCTGTAGCTGCCAGTTTATCATCCGCATACTGCTTATACTCTGCCGTTATGTTATTGGCGTGATCCACGGCGTCTTGGGCCTCTCCTTTGACCGTCTGCACCTCTGTGACTGTATTATCAATGGTATCTCCCTTTTCGATCACAAAATCGATTGCAGCATTGGCCTGATCCTGCAACTTAGTAAGAGCGCTTACGTTAGCGATCCTAACCTCTTCGCCATATTCTGCTTCTTTCCATTCGCGTATTTCCTGGCTAATGTCTATGTGTACAGGTTTCGTTGGCATGTCCTATCACCTTCCTTTTAGGCATACAAAAAGAGCGGGGAAAGTTCCTCGCTCTTCGTCACTAATTTTTATTGCACTGGCTCTCCGTCCCAAGCTCCATCTGCTCCAACATTATATCCATCAGGCGTCGTAGTATCATGAAGCATTACACTCCACTTATCAAAATAGTACCATTTACCGTCAATTTCGGCCCATGTGTTTTGAAGTGTTATATAATCATCCCCAAAATAATACCAGTTATCCCACACTTGTTTCCATTCATTTTGAGCTCGTGTATAATCTTCATAGAAATAATAATATCGTGCTTCTGTTTCCCCATCTGATTTTGCTATTGACATACCACCAGAATACTTTCCTAATACCGGAAAAGCAAACATGATACATAAAAGAATCGAAAAAACAAAAGCTTTTATACCCCTATATTTCATCTAATCCCCTCCACAATTACCATAACTTTCAACTTTTACTATCTTAATAATATGATAATTATGTCAGGCTGTCAACACGATCCTCTAACGATCTTAACTGCTCATATAACCAATCTATAGTTTCTCCAAGGCTCCATACACGATCATTTCCATGCGCCAAAGCACAGTTTAAAGCTTTTACATCCCCACACTCCATATTGCCAGTCCCCCAAATAGTTACGCCTCCGTACCCTTCTCCCCCAATAAACATTGATGCATATCCTCCGCCTGGGCTTCCTGATGGCCTCTCATTTGCATCAATCCGTACCCATTCATTTGCTGAGTGTAATTTATTACTACCGCTCGCACTCACTTCATAATCCCCAAACCGAACACTATCGCCGTCTGCATGAAATATATCCCCTATGGAGATAGATCCGTCTTCCTCAACAGCAAACGTACCATTTCCGATGTTGATCGTTCCACCGACAATATCGGTTCCGCTGATCTCCCCTAAGTACACATGTAGCCCTGTCTTATCCCACTTGCCTATCACGTTGCCGTTTGCATCCTTTACCGTGATACTACCATCTCTCGCAAGCCCAGCGCCGCCAACCTCCAGAATGCCGCCGCGAATCCGGTCCGCAAGCATTGTGCCGGATGTTATAAAATCCGCTACCAGGTTACCATCTATCGTCCAGGCGTTGGAATAAGGACCGTTGATCCCCGTCCGGCTGAACCCGATTCCATTCTTATTGATCTGGATTATATTTTTCGCAGTCTCCTTGTCCGGCGTATCCATAATCAGGATCCTCCAGGGATGCGCTTTCTTGCCGGTATCCGGATCCATAACGTCCAGAACCACATAGCCGCCCTTGCCACCAGTAATCAATTGCGGCGCGTTTTCCACCTTTTTATTGATCTCCCGACTGGTACTATC
>JAEXZY010000083.1 GCA_023404955.1 Actinomycetes bacterium | reverse complement strand
GCGGGGGTGTGCGGCCGCGACGGCGCCGGCGGCGGCGCGCGCCACCGAACCCAGCTGCCCGGCCCGCTCGGCAGCGCCGTCGATCGCCGCCGTCGTGGTCGCCGCGAACTCCGCTGCCGCGTCCGCACCCGAACCCGACCAGTCCGCATCCGCTTCACGCCACGCGTGCGACGCGGCGTCGGCCACGTCGGTCAGGCTGTCGCGGACCCCGGACAGCACCGCCGCAGGATCGCCTGCCGGATCGCCCGACCAGCCCGGACCCACCAGGGCCTGCACCCGCCGCAGCGGCGCGGCGAGAGTGCTGACCAGCGCGCTGGTCATCAGAGCTGCATCTCACACGCCGCATCGGCGTCTGCGGTGTCGTACGACTGCGCTGCCGCCGCGGCGGCAGCGCGCGCACCCGCGAGCGAGGCGCCGAGAGCGGTGAGTGCGGTGGCGTCGTCCCCGGCGGCTCGGGCCAGCGCGGCCAAAAAGCGCGTTCCCACCGGTCCGTACGGGGTGGCGCCGGCGGCTGTGTCGGACAGCTGAGCGGCGGCACCGTGCAGTGCGGCGGCATGTGCGTCGGCGGCACGGCCGTAGGTGCGGACGGCATCGGTGTCGACGGACAAGGTGTCGACGGACAAACGGGCGAACACAGACAGTTAGACGCCGGGAAAGGTCACCCGGTTCCCACTAAGGTCCAATTCCATGGATGTGCGCGTTGTCGACCACCCGCTGGCCGCGGCGCGGCTGACCACCCTGCGCGACGAGCGCACCGACAACGCGGCCTTTCGCGCCGCGCTGCGGGACCTGACGTTGATGCTCGTCTACGAGGCGACGCGCGAATCGCCCGTCGACACCATCCCGGTGCGCACCCCGATGGCCGAGACGTCCGGTGCGCGCCTGGCCAATCCGCCGCTGCTGGTGCCGGTGCTGCGTGCCGGCCTGGGCATGGTGGATCAGGCCCATGCGCTGATCCCGGAAGCGCAGGTCGGCTTCGTGGGGATGGCGCGCGACGAGGAGACCCACCAGCCCACGCCGTACCTGGAGTCGCTGCCCGATGATCTGAGCACCCGGCCGGTCATTGTGCTGGATCCGATGCTCGCGACCGGCGGCTCGATGGTGCACACCCTCGAGCTGCTGTTCGCCAGGGACGCAGTCGACATCACCGCGCTGTGCGTCGTGTGCGCCCCGGAAGGCGTTGCGGCACTGGAGAAAGCGGCACCGCAGATCAAGCTGTTCACCGCCAGCATCGACGCGGGCCTCAACGATGTCGCCTACATCGTGCCGGGTCTCGGCGATGCCGGCGATCGTCAGTTCGGCCCGCGCTGAGTCAGCTCGCGAACCTGCTCGGCGAGCGTGGCCTGCAGCTGCTCAGCCCGGGCCCGTGCGGCCGCGAGCTCGCCGTCGCATCGAACTTCGAGGTAGCACTTGAGCTTCGGTTCGGTGCCGGACGGGCGGATCACGACCCGGACCGCTGTCGAGGCGTCGCCACCCGTGCACACCAGCGCATCGGTGCGGGGGGAGAGATCGGTGGTCTCGACCGGGAAGCCCGCCAGCTGCGCCGGCGGATGGGAACGGAGGTCGACCATCAGTTCTGCTGCAGCAGAGGCAGAGTCGACGCGACGCGTGATGGCCGCGGTGGTGTGCACGCCGTGGCGGCGCGCCAGCTCGTCGAGGGCGTCGGTCACCGACAGGCCGCGCGCCCGCAGCGCCGCCACCATGTCGCAGGCCAGCACCGCGGCGCTGATGCCGTCCTTGTCGCGCACCGCTTCCGGGTCCACGCAGTGCCCGATCGCCTCCTCGTAGGCGTAGAGCAGTGTCGCGTCGAGCCCCTCGTCGGCGCGGGCCAGCCACTTGAAGCCCGTCAACGTCTCGACATGCCGCGCACCGTGGCCGGCGGCGATACGTGCCAGCATTCGGGACGACACCACGGTGCTGGCCACGACGGCGCTGCCGGCGTCGGCATACGAGAGCAGGTAATCGCCCAGCAGCCAACCGGTTTCGTCGCCGGACAGCATACGCCAGCCGCCGGATGTGGGCACGCCGATCGCGCACCGGTCGGCGTCGGGATCCAGCGCGATCGCGATATCCGCATCGACGTCGGCAGCCAACGCGAGCAGCGCGTCGGTCGCCCCGGGTTCCTCCGGGTTGGGGAACGCGACGGTGGGGAAGTCCGGATCGGGGGCGAACTGCGACCCGACCACGTGGACGTCGGACACGCCCGCCAACGCCAGCGCATCGAGCGCGAAGTCGCCACCGACCCCGTGCATCGGCGTCAGCGCGACGCGCACCGCTCCGGCGGCCCGTCGCACCTCCGACGCCCGTTCGAGATACTGTGCCACGAACTCTGTTCCGGCCGCCGTGACCGCGAGACGACGGATCTGGTCGGCCGGTGGGGCGAGCGCGATCGCGGCTTCGATCTCCGCGTCGACCGGGGGGACGATCTGGAGCCCACCGGCGACGTAGACCTTGTAGCCGTTGTCGGATGCGGGATTGTGGGACGCGGTGACCTGAACCCCGGCCGCCGCCCCGGTGTGGCGCACGGCGAATGCCACCACCGGCGTCGGTATCGGTGCGAACATCAGCGTCACCGAGAAGCCCTGCGCGGCAAGCACTTCTGCTGTACCGCGGGCGAACTCCGCGGAGTGGTGCCGGGCGTCGTAGCCGACGATCACCCGCTGGCCGCCCCGCCCGTGCTTCGTCAGGACGGTTCCCAGGGCCCACGTCGCGCGCAGCACCACCGCAAGGTTCATCCCGTTGGGCCCGGCGCGCATCGGTCCGCGCAGTCCCGCGGTACCGAAAGTCAGTGTGGCGGCGAAGCGATCGGTCAGCTCCTCAATGCTGCATGCGGACAACTCGGCGGCGGCGTGCGGGTCGGGGTCGTGGGCCAGCCACTCCCGGACGGCGGCGTGCAGATCGGACGTCACTTACGTCAGTGTGCCCGCCTCGGCGTCGGCGAGTTTGCGCAGGATGGGGGCGACGAGCATGAGCAGGTCGAACTCGAGGGTGGAGAGGCGTTCGCGCATCGTGGTGTGCAGCCAGGCGTCGCGCTCGGCGCGGTCGGCCTCCAGCAGGACGGTTCCGTCGGGCGTGATCTCGACGAGCTGGCGGCGCCGGTCCGTCGCATCGGGACGCCGGGTGATCAGGCCCCGCGACTCGAGTTCGTTGAGCGAATCTGTGAGCGACTGCACCCTGACCCCCAGCCGCACACCCAGCTCGGCCGGCGTGGTCACTGCTGCCCGGCTGACCTCACCGAGCAGCTGCATCTGGCTCAACGTCAGGCCGTTGTCCGGCCGGTGCCGGCGCAGCTGCCGCGTCACCGCCATCATCGATTCCCGCAGCTCCGTGGCTGCTGACGCCTCGATACCCATTACCAAGTTATACCTTGTAAAAGGCTCACGGTCACGGACTGAAAGTCCACGTTGAGATCTTGTATTAGTAAGCGCATACTTGTCATCACGATGACATGGTGGAAACAGATGCTCAGGTGGACGGTGCTGCTGGCGGCGACGGTCGCGGTCACCGTTCCGCTCACCCTGGTCGGGGTACCCTCCGCGGCGCTGTTCGCCGCACTGGTCGTCGGCATCGCGCTGGCGCTGCTGTCGGCCGGCCCGGCCGGTGTGCCACGCAAGCTCGGCGTCGCCGCGCAGGGCGTGCTCGGGGTCTACATCGGCACGATGGTGCAGCAGGATTCGCTCGGCACCCTCGGCGGGCACTGGCCCGTCGTCGTCGGCATCGCGGTGGGCACGCTGCTGCTGAGCGTCATCGCCGGCGCCCTACTCGGACTGCGCCGCGACGTGACCCCGCTGACCGGCTCATTGGCGCTCGTCGCCGGCGGCGCGTCCGGCCTCGTCGCCATCGCTCGGGAACTCGGCGGTGACGATCGCGTCGTCGCCGTCGTGCAGTACCTGCGCGTCGGCCTGGTCACCGCGTCGATGCCCGTCGTCGTCACGCTGATCTATCACGCCGACAAGTCCCGCGCCGACGCCGCGGGCGTCGCGCCCGACCATCAGGCGCCCTGGTATCTGAGCCTGGCGATGCTCGTCGTGCTGGTGATCGCCGGTGCGACCGTCGGGCGGCTCATCCGGCTGCCCGGCGCCGGTCTGCTCGGACCGCTGGCGCTGACGGTCGCGCTGGAGGTCAGTGGGTTCTCCTTCGACCTCTCGGTGCCGACGCTGCTGGTGCAGGCCGGCTACATGCTCATCGGCTGGCAGGCCGGGCTGGCGTTCACCCGGTCGTCGCTGCGCGCGGTCGGCCGACTGCTGCCGGCAGCCATCGCATTGATCGTCGCGATCGGCGTGGCGACCGCCGGGTTGGGCGTGCTGCTGGCCCACCTGACCGGGTTGTCGCTGCTGGAGGGCTATCTCGCGACCAGTCCCGGCGGCGTGTACGCGGTTCTCGCGACCGCGGTCGAGACCGGGTCCAACGTGACATTCGTGATCGCCGCCCAGGTGGTGAGGATCCTGCTGATGCTGTTCGCAGCGCCCCTGATGGCCCGCGGTGTCGTGTGGGCGAGCCGGCGCCTCGGCCGTGATCAGAGCCGGGAGATCACTGCCGAGAGCAGAGAGCCCATCCGCGTCGCCGACTGACGGCCGGCTTCGAGCACCTCGTCGTGGCTCAGTGGCTGTCCGGTCATCCCGGCAGCCAAATTGGTCACCAACGACACTCCGAGCACCGCGGCGCCGGCCGCCCGCGCGGCGATGGTCTCGTGCACCGTCGACATCCCGACCAGGTCCGCCCCCAGCGTGCGCAGCATCCGGATCTCGGCCGGTGTTTCGTAGTGCGGCCCGGGCAGGCCCGCGTAGACGCCCTCGGCCAGGCTCGGATCGATCTCCCGGGCCAGCTTGCGCAGGCGGGGCGTGTACGCGTCGACGAGATCGACGAACTGCGCACCCACCAGCGGTGAGCGCGCGGTCAGGTTGAGGTGGTCGCTGATCAGCACCGGCTGCCCGACGCTGAACTCGTCGCGCAGTCCGCCGGCGGCGTTGGTCAGGATGACCGTCTGTGCGCCCGCCGCGCACGCGGTGCGGACCGGGTGGACGACGTGCCGCAGATCGTGGCCCTCATAGGCGTGGATGCGGCCGAGCAGCACCAGCACTCGCTGAGCGCCGACCTGCAGGGAGAGGACCTGCCCGCCGTGCCCCTGCGCGGTGGGCGGAGTGAAGCCGGGCAGCTCGGCCATCGGGACAGCGGCGGTGGGTTCGCCGAGCTGCGCGGCGGCCGGCGCCCATCCCGAGCCGAGAACGACGGCGACGTCGTGGTGGTCGATCCCGGTGCGCTCGACCACAGCCCGGGCAGCTCGCTGCGCGACAGCCCCGGGGTCCTCCACGACCGGCAGCTTAGTGCGGGTGTCGCTGCAGTGAGATACTTGCCCGCATGCCCACCGCCGCCGCCACGTCCGTCACCGACGTGGTCACCAGCCGCCGGCACGACCTGGTGGAGCTCTCACATCAAATCCACGCCGAGCCCGAGCTGGCGTTTGCCGAGCATCGCAGCTGCGCCAAGACCCAGGCGCTGGTCGTCGAGCGCGGTTTCGAGCTGACCACCGCTGTCGCCGGCCTGGACACCGCGTTCCGAGCGGTCTACGGCAGCGGTGACCTCGTCGTCGGGATCTGCGCCGAATACGACGCGTTGCCCGGCATCGGGCACGCCTGCGGGCACAACATCATCGCCGCGTCGGCCGTCGGCACCGCGCTGGCCCTCGCCGAGGTGGCCGACGACCTCGGGCTGACGGTGGTGCTGCTGGGCACTCCCGCCGAGGAATCCGGGGGAGGCAAGGCGCTGATGCTCGACGCCGGGGTCTTCGACGACATCGCCGCGTCGGTCATGCTGCACCCCGGTCCCCTCGACATCGCCGCGGCGCGCTCGTTGGCGCTGTCGGAAGTGGTGGTCCGCTACACCGGGCGAGAGTCGCACGCCGCGGTCGCGCCGTACCTGGGCGTCAACGCCGCCGACGCGGTGACCGTTGCCCAGGTCGCGATCGGACTGTTGCGGCAACAGCTGGCGCCTGGACAGATGTGCCACGGCATCGTCACCGACGGTGGTCAGGCCGCCAACGTCATCCCGGCCCACGCCGAGATGGCCTACACGATGCGCGCTGCGAACTCAGAATCGTTGCGAGAGTTGGAAACTCGCATGTCAGGCTGTTTCGCCGCGGGTGCGGTGGCCACCGGATGCGAACACGAGGTGCACGAGCCGGCACCCGGCTACGCCGAGCTGAAACCGGATCGCTGGCTGTCGTCGGTGATCCGCGCGGAGATGCTGCGGTCAGGCCGCACACCGGTTCCCGAGGAGGTCGAGGCGTCAGTGCCGTTGGGCAGCACGGACATGGGCAACGTCACGCAGGTGATGCCCGGTATCCACCCCATCATCGGGGTCGATGCCGGAGGCGCGTCGATCCACCAGCCGGAGTTCGCCACCGCCGCGGCGGGGGAGAGCGCGGACACCGCGGTCGTCGAAGGCGCGATCATGTTGGCGCGCACGGTCGTTGCGCTCGCCACCGACGCACGAGAGCGTGACCGGGTCATCGAGCTGCAGCACCGGCGGGCCGCATGAGCGTGTTGGCGCACGCCGCGGCGCGTTTCCTGTCGGCCCGCTACGACGATCTGGTCGCCTGGCGGCGGCACCTGCACATGCACCCGGAGTTGGGCCGCCAGGAGTTCGCGACGACGCAGTTCGTCGCGTCGATCCTGGCCGACGCCGGCCTCAACCCGAAGGTGCTGCCCGGCGGGACGGGCTTGACGTGCGATTTCGGTCCCGACGACGGTCCGCGGGTGGCGCTGCGGGCCGACATGGACGCTCTGCCGATGGCCGAGCGCACCGACGCGCCGTATGCGTCGACGGTGCCCGGTGTCGCACACGCGTGCGGCCATGACGCGCACACGGTGGTGCTGCTCGGCGCGGCGTTGGCGATGGCGTCGGCGCCGGAGCTGCCGGTGGGCGTGCGGTTGATCTTCCAGGCGGCCGAGGAGTTGATGCCTGGTGGCGCAATCGACGCCATCGCGGCGGGTGCGCTGACCGGGGTCTCGCGAATCTATGCGCTGCACTGTGATCCGCACCTGCAGGTCGGCAAGGTGGCGGTCAAGCCGGGCCCCATCACCTCGGCGGCCGACCAGCTCGAGGTGGTGTTGCACTCGCCGGGTGGGCACACGTCACGGCCGCATCTGACCGGGGATCTGGTCTATGGCATCGGCACGCTCATCACCGGTCTGCCGGGCGTGCTGTCGCGGCGCATCGATCCACGCAACAGCACCGTGATGGTGTGGGGGGCGGTCAACGCGGGTGTCGCCGCCAACGCGATCCCGCAGACAGGCACGCTGGCCGGGACCATCCGCACCGCCAGCCGCGAGACCTGGGTCGGCATGGAAGACATTGTCACCGAGACCATTTCGGCTCTGCTGGCGCCGCTGGGCATCGAGCACGTGGTGAACTATCGCCGCGGCGTGCCGCCGGTGGTCAACGAAGAGGTGTCCACGCGCATCCTCACCCACGCGATCGAGGCGATCGGGCCCGATGTGCTCGCCGACACCCGGCAATCCGGCGGCGGGGAGGACTTCTCCTGGTATTTGGAAGAGGTGCCCGGTGCGATGGCGCGGCTCGGCGTGTGGAGCGGGCAGGGCCCGCAGCTGGATCTGCACCAGCCGACGTTCGACCTCGACGAGCGTGCCCTCGGTGTCGGGGTGCGGCTGCTGACCAACATCATCGCCAACTCTGTCTGAGCCCGCCGAGACTGCTCACAGATCGCGAATCAGCGCCGAAGTACGATCTCCCCGCAGTCTCGCCGAACCGGCCCTAGCCCCCTGGGCCCGGGCCGATGTTGCTCGACGGGCGGGTGCGCAGATCGTAGACGTATTCGGCTGGCGCACCGGCGATCTCGGCTGCCTCGGCCATCACGCCGAGGTAGCGGGCCGACGGGATGCCGCCCTCCCAGGCGTCCACCACGTACAGCCACGCCAACGCGGGGTCGGTGTCGGTGTCCGACGACGTGCGCTCCACACGGCAGCGGATCTTCTTGTGGATGCCGAGCTCCGAACCCTCCCAGCGGTCGAGGTTCTCCTCGTCCTCCTTGGTCACGTCATAGAGCACCACGAAGACCTTGGACCCGGGATCCTCGACGATCGTCGCGAGAGCGCCCTCCCACCCGATGTCCTCGCCGCCGAACGTCAACCGCCACCCGTGCAGCCAGCCGGTACCGGCCATCGGCGAATGAGGAGCCCGCTGCAGCATCTGCTCGGGATGCATGTTCGACCCATAGGCGGCGTAGAGCGGCACGCGAGAAGCTTAAACGTATCTGTGTGCAATAGGTTGGTGGCGTGGTAACGCGGATCGTGATCATCGGCGGTGGACCGGCGGGCTACGAGGCGGCATTGGTCGCGGCGGGCCGGGGCCGCGATGTCGCTCAGGTGACGGTGGTCGACTCCGACGGCATCGGCGGTGGATGCGTGCTCTACGACTGCGTGCCGTCGAAGACGTTGATCGCGTCGACGGGCGTGCGCACCGAGCTGCGCCGTGCCCAAGGACTGGGTTTCGACATCGGCATCGACGACGCGACGATCTCGCTGCACGACATCAACAACCGCGTCAAGACGCTGGCGTCCTCGCAGTCGGCCGATATCGGCAGCCAGCTGCTCAATCAGGGCGTGACGATCATCGGCGGTCGCGGTGAGCTGGTCGACGACATCGCCGGCATGGCGCATCACCGCGTGAAGGTGACCACACCCGACGGCAAGGTCGGTGTGCTCAAGGCCGACATCGTGCTGATCGCGACCGGCGCCAGCCCCCGGGTTCTGCCGAACGCGGTTCCCGACGGGGATCGCATCCTGACGTGGCGGCAGGTCTACGACCTTGAAGAGTTGCCCGACCATCTCGTCATCGTCGGCTCGGGCGTGACCGGTGCGGAGTTCTGCAACGCCTACACCGAGCTGGGCGTCACGGTCACCGTCGTCGCGAGCCGCGACCAGATCCTGCCCCACGAGGACTCCGACGCCGCGGCAGTGCTGGAAGAAGTGTTCAACGAGCGCGGCGTGACGCTGGTCAAGAACGCCCGCGCGGAGTCGGTGACCCGCACCGAGAAGGGGGTGCGGGTCGCGATCGCCGACGGGCGCGTCGTCGATGGCAGCCATGCGCTGATGACGGTCGGTTCGGTGCCCAACACCGCGGGCCTGGGCCTGGACCGCATCGGCGTCGATCTCAAACCGGGCGGCTACATCCCCGTCGACCGTGTCTCGCGGACGCCGGCGCCCGGGGTCTACGCCGCGGGTGACTGCACGGGGCTGCTGCCCCTGGCGTCGGTTGCAGCGATGCAGGGCCGCATCGCGATGTACCACGCGCTGGGCGAAGGGGTGTCCCCGATCCGGCTGCGCACGGTCGCGTCGGCGACGTTCACCCGTCCCGAGATCGCCGCGGTCGGCATCCCGCAGTCCGCGATCGATGACGGCAGCGTGCCCGCCCGCACCCTGACGCTCCCGCTGAGCACGAATGCCCGCGCGAAGATGTCGCTGCTCAGGCACGGTTTCGTCAAGATCTTCTGCCGGCCGGCGACGGGTGTGGTGATCGGCGGCGTGGTGGTCGCACCGATCGCCTCCGAACTGATCCTGCCGATCGCCCTGGCCGTGCAGAACAGGATCTCGGTGACCGACCTGGCCCAGACGCTGTCGGTCTACCCGTCGCTGTCGGGTTCGATCGTCGAGGCGGCGCGGCGGTTGATGGCACACGACGATCTGGACTGATCCCACGTACCCTGGACTCCGTACTGACCGGTAACAAGGAAGGTGCACGTGAGCAACCAGGACACCGACGACCTCGGCCCCGACCAGCGTTCCCGAGCGTGGCAGCAGCTCGGCAGCGAGCAATTCGACGTCGTGGTGATCGGCGGGGGAGTCGTCGGCGCCGGTGCTGCGCTCGACGCCGCGACCCGCGGATTGAAGGTGGCGCTCGTGGAGGCCCGCGATTTCGCGTCGGGCACCTCCAGTCGCAGCAGCAAGATGTTCCACGGCGGCCTGCGCTACCTCGAGCAGCTGGAGTTCGGCTTGGTGCGCGAGGCGCTGCACGAACGTGAGCTGTCGCTGACGACGCTGGCGCCGCACCTGGTCAAACCGCTGCCGTTCCTGTTCCCGCTGACGAACCGCTGGTGGGAGCGGCCCTACATCGCGGCGGGGATTTTTCTTTACGACAGCCTGGGCGGCGCGAAATCCGTTCCCGCGCAGAAACATCTGACCCGGGCCGGCGCGCTGCGGCTGTCGCCCGGACTCAAGCGCAGCGCGCTGATCGGCGGAATCCGCTACTACGACACCGTCGTCGACGACGCGCGGCACACCATGATGGTGGCCCGAACCGCCGCGCACTACGGCGCCGTGGTGCGGACGTCGACGCAGGTGGTCGCGTTGCGGCGAGAGGGCGACCGCGTCACCGGGGTGCGGGTGCGCGATTCCGAAGACGGTTCGGTCACCGATGTGCGCGCCCACGTCGTGGTCAACGCCACCGGCGTGTGGACCGACGAGATCCAGGCCCTGTCGAAGCAGCGCGGCCGATTCCGGGTGCGGGCTTCCAAGGGTGTGCACATCGTGGTCCCGCGGGATCGCATCGTCAGTGAGGTGGCGATCATCCTGCGCACCGAGAAGTCGGTGCTGTTCGTGATCCCCTGGGGCACACACTGGATCATCGGCACCACCGACACCGACTGGAACCTCGACCTGGCCCATCCGGCGGCCACCAAGGCCGACATCGACTACATCCTCGGCACGGTCAACACCGTGCTGGCCACGCCGCTGACCCACGACGACATCGACGGCGTCTACGCGGGCCTGCGCCCGCTGCTGGCCGGGGAGAGCGAGGAGACCTCGAAGCTGTCCCGTGAACACGCGGTCGCGGTGCCGTCCCCGGGTCTGGTGGCGATCGCCGGCGGCAAGTACACCACCTACCGGGTGATGGCCGAGGACGCGATCGATGCGGCAGCGGAGTTCGTGCCCACCCGGGTGGCGAAGTCCATCACCGAGAAGGTGCCGTTGATGGGTGCCGACGGTTACTTCGCGTTGGTGAACCAAACGCAGAGTGTCGGAAAGCGTTACGGCCTGCATCCCTACCGGGTTCGGCATCTGCTCGACCGGTACGGCTCGTTGATCGACGAGGTGCTGTCGATGGCCGACAGCAGGCCGGAGTTGCTCGAGCCGATCACCGATGCACCGGTGTACCTGAAGGTGGAAGCCGCCTACGCCGCCGCCGCGGAAGGGGCGTTGCATCTGGAGGACATCCTCGCCCGGCGGATGCGGATCTCCATCGAGTACCCGCATCGAGGGGTGGACTGCGCCCGCGAGGTCGCAGAAATCGTTGCGCCGATTCTGAATTGGTCGACCGACGAGGTCGATCGCGAGGTCGAGACGTATCGGGCCCGGGTGGAGGCCGAGGTGCGCTCGCAGACGCAGCCCGACGACGAGTCCGCCGACGCGCTGCGGGCGGCGGCACCCGAGGCTCGTGCCGAGATCCTCGAGCCGGTCCCGCTGAATTGAGGCGTCCCGCACCGCTTCCCGTGCGCGACGGACTCGGCCCGGCCCGGGTGCGATTGCGGGGCGGTGCGGTGCTCGTCGAGATGGCCCACCGATTCGGTGAGCCGGCCGCCGCCAAAGTGCTTGCTGGAGAGGTCTTCTGCGCCGACGGCACGGTCGTTACGGCGTCGACGGTGCTGCCACCCGGCGCCCATGTGTATCTGTATCGGGACCTACCCGACGAGGTGCCCGTTCCGTTCGACATCCCGATCCTGTTCGCCGACGACAACCTCGTCGTCGCCGACAAACCGCATTTTCTGGCGACGATGCCGCGGGGCGGGCACGTCGCGCAGACCGCTCTGGTCCGGTTGCGCCGAGAATTGAACCTGCCCGCGCTCAGCCCGGCGCACCGATTGGACCGGCTCACCGCCGGCGTGTTGGTGTTCACCACGCGCCGCGAGGTGCGCGGCGCCTACCAGACCCTGTTCGCTCGGGGCGAGGTCGAGAAGACGTACCTGGCGCACGCGCCCGAGACCGACGTCGCGTTACCGGCCACGGTGCGCAGCCGCATCGTCAAGCGGCGCGGCTGCCTGCAGGCGGTCGAAGAGCCCGGCGAGCCCAATGCCGAGACCCGCATCGAGCGCGAAAGGGCTGAGCGGGAGGGGGCACGGTACCGGCTGATCCCGCGCACCGGCCGTACGCACCAGTTGCGGGTGCACATGGCATCACTGGGCATGCCGATCACCGGGGACCCGCTGTACCCGAAAGTTGTCGACGTGGCGCCGGACGACTTTTCGACGCCGCTGCGGCTGCTCGCCCACAACATCGCCTTCGACGATCCGTTCACGGGCGAGCGGCGCCGGTTCACGAGCACCCGAACACTGTGCCGCTGACGCCCTAGTGTGCGTCCAGATCGCAGCTCCCCTCGAACTGGTACGCGTGGCTGCGATCTGAACGCACACTGTGCGCCGTCGCGGCCACACCCCAGAAATGTACGACACCGTCAACGAGTTCGCTGGACGAATGCTTGAAAACGGCAATATTGATTGGACGTCGAGTTCTGGAGCTGCAGGGGGTTCCTGTGAATTTGCTCGGCACAGGAGCTTGGCCGCTACGGCACGGCGGGGTAGCGGCATCGTCGCGGCGGAGCCCGTGCGCTGTGCCGATGTCGTGCGTCGACACGCGAGGTGGTACTGCTGGCAAATGCGACGCCAGGCGACGCGCAGGGCGTTGAGCGTGTTCGCCCGCGCGGGGAGCGTGGGGACTGCCACAATCGACGCTGATCCGCGGCGGTTCGGCGGGACACAGAGGAGGGCGCGTGCGCATCGGCTGGCTTGTGGCGACGGCGGTGACGGTCGGGGTCGGTCCCTTTTTGGTGCCGGCTGCGCCCGCGCAGGCGATCTGTGGCTCGGTGAGCGGCAGGATCGTCGACGTGACGGGGTGCTCGGATCCGCTCTGGGAGCTCAACGGCGTGCTGACGCCGCCCCCACCGCCACCTCCTCCGCCGCCACCGCCGGGTGCGCCGCCGCCACCCCCACCGCCCCCGCCGCCACCACCTTCGGTGGCCTGGACGCCGAACGTCAGCGTCTGCGCCGACGTCGGCCGCCGTATCAGCGTCAGCGGGTGCGTGTAGTGGACCGATCGACATTTGACCGGCTCTTCGACATGTCCGACCGAACCGTCATCGTCACCGGCGGTACCCGCGGCATCGGGCTGGCGCTGGCGCAGGGCTACGTGCTCGCCGGCGCGCGCGTCGTCGTCGCCAGCCGCAAGGCCGAGGCGTGCGAACAGGCCGCGGCGGCGTTGCGCGAACTCGGCGGGAACGCGATCGGGGTCCCCACCCACCTCGGTGAGGTCGACGATCTGGGCGCGCTGGTCGAGCGCACCGTGGCCGAATTCGGTGGGGTCGACGTCGTCGTCAACAATGCCGCCAACGCGTTGGCTCAACCGCTCGGTCAGATGACCGCGGACGGGCTGTCGAAGTCGTTCGACGTCAATCTGCGGGGACCGGTGTTCCTCGTGCAGGCCGCGCTGCCGCATCTGAAGGCCAGCGAGCATGCGGCGGTGCTGAACATGGTCTCGGTCGGTGCCTTCATCTTCGCGCCGATGCTCGCGATCTATGCGTCGATGAAAGCGGCGTTGATGTCGTTCACCCGATCGATGGCTGCGGAATTGGCGCACAACGGAATTCGTGTGAACGCGCTGGCGCCCGGACCGGTGGACACGGACATGATGCGCAAGAATTCGCAGGAGGCCATCGACGGCATGGTCGGCGGCACCTTGATGCGCCGGTTGGCAACCGCGGATGAGATGGTCGGCGCCGCTTTGCTGTTGACGTCGGATGCGGGCAGCTACATGACAGGCCAGGTGATCATCGTCGACGGCGGCGGGACACCGCGCTAGGCCTTGCGCAGCACCTTCGCCGCCGCCTCGCGCATCTCGCCGCTGGTGCTGGCGAGGATTTGGCTGCGGTTCTCCAGGTGCAGTGCGGCCTCCAGGCTGCCGGCATCGAGATTCGCCCAGAGCACCTGTTTGGTGGACTCCACACCGAATTTGCCGTATCCGCAGAGTGTTTCGGCGATCATCAGAGCTTCGGCGACGGGATCGTCGGCCAGCCGGGACACCAGGCCGAGGCGCAGCGCTTCGTCGGCGTCGACGACGCGGGCGGTGAGGATGAGGTCGAACGCCACGCCGGCGCCGACGATGCGGGGCAGCGTGTAGCTCACCCCGATGTCGCAGCCGCCCAGGCCCAGTTTGATGAATTGCGTACAGAACCGGGCGGTGGGGGCGGCGATGCGAAGGTCGCAGGCGGCCGCGATGCCGAGCCCGCCGCCGTAGGCGACGCCGTTGACGGCCGCGATCACGGGCTGCCGGAGCCGGTGGATCTTCGCGGTCAGATCGGCGATGCGTTCCTGCCACCGCATCCCTGAGCGGGGGAATTCGAGGCCGCCGCCGGTCTGTGCCGGATCGTTGGTGCGCAGGTCCAGTCCAGAGCAGAAGCCGCGGCCTGCGCCGGTCAGCACCACGGCCCGGCAGGTGTTGTCGGCGGCCACCTCGTCCAGCGACGTGTGCAGCGCCTCGACGAGTTCGTAGGACAGGGCATTGAGCGAATCGGGCCGGTTGAGGGTCAGCACGGTGATGTCGGGCTGTGGTCGTGTCACTTCCAGAACGGACGCCATGGCGTCACGCTAGCTGCTGCGCCATTCCGCCACCCCGATGGTGATCATCCGCAGCTGTTTGATCGCGATCCGGCGGATCTCGGCCACCGCGACCGGGTCGGTGGTGTCTTCGAGAGCTTCTGCGATCGAGATCATCGAGTTGACGAACACGCTGGCCAGGATGTTCAGGTCCTCGCCACTCCAGTCGTTCAAGCCGGGAAAGCGGGCCAGGTCTATGGCCAGTTCAGAGGTGATGAGGCGGATCTCGGTGCGAATCGCATAGCGGAGCACGGTGACTCCGCTGGAGCGCTCCCGCCCGATGAACAACCAGTGTTCGCGCCGGGCCTGGACTCCTTCGATGAGGATGTCGACCGAGGATTCGATGACCCTGTTGGGGTCGAGCTTGCCGGCGCGGCCGCCGCGGAGCATGTCGCGCAGTGTGCGGAAAGACTCGTCGATGAGCACCAGGCCCAGCGCTTCCATCGACTCGAAATGGCGATAGAACGCCGCGGGCACGATTCCGGCCTCTCGCGTGACCTCGCGCAGGCTCAGGGCGCTGAAGCTGCGTTCGGCGAGCAGGTGGAGGGCGGCGTCGACGATGGCCCGGCGGGTCGCCTCTTTGCGTTCTTCGCGGGTCTGCGAGTCGCGGCCCGATCCCGATCGAGACCGGCTCGACCTCCCGGAACGGTCCGAGTGTGACCTGGGCGTACGACTGTTCACTGTGTGTGAAACCTACCACACGCTGCGGCGATCTCTTGACGCGGGGGTTCAGAAGCACGCACGGTATACACATGTTCACTCAAACTTTGACCACCCGGTCGCGGCGGTCGAGGCTGCTGGACCTCCTCACCGGACCGCACGGCGTCGACCGCTACACCGAACTGGTCGATCCGACCTGGACGCGCGGCGATGCCCGTGCGCGGGTCGTCGCGGTGCGTCGCGGCACTCCGCGCAGCGTGACGCTCACGCTGGCACCCAACCGCGCGTTCTCCGGCTTCCGGGCCGGGCAGCACATCAACCTGTCGGTCGAGATCGACGGTCGCCGTCGCACCCGGCCGTACTCGCCGGCCAACGCCGAGACCGACGGGCACATCGAGATCACGGTCGGTCGTCACGACGGCGGCCTCGTCTCCAACTACCTCTACGAGCACGCCCGCCCCGGCATGGTCGCCTTCCTCGACTCCGTGGCCGGCGAGTTCACCCTGCCGGAGATGCTTCCCGATCGGATGCTGTTCGTCTCGGGCGGCAGCGGGATCACGCCGGTGATGTCGATGCTGCGCACGCTGCGCGCACGCGGCCATCGGGGCCAGGTCGCGTTCGTCCACTACGCGCGATCGGCGCAGGAGGCGTGCTACCGCGAGGAGCTCGCCGAGATCGCCGCCACGATGCCGAACGTGACGGTGCGCCACGGCTTCACCCGGGACACCGTGGAATCGGACCTCGCCGGGCGGTTCGGCGCCGACCACCTGCCGTTCGCTGACCCGGAGGCGGTGTTCGTCTGCGGTCCAGCGGCGCTGGTGGACGCGGTCCGCGAGATGTTCCCCGACGCTGCCCACGAGAGCTTCGTGCCGCCGGTGTTCGACGGTGAATCCTCAGGCGGGCAGGTCACGTTCAGTGACAGCGGACTCGAGCTGACCGACGACGGTCGACCACTTCTCAACCAGGCCGAGGACGCGGGCCTGACCCCCGAGAGCGGGTGCCGGATGGGCATTTGTTTCTCCTGCACGCGACGCAAGAACAGCGGCGTGGTGCGCAATGTCGTGACCGGTGCGGTGTCGTCCGCGGATGAGGAGGACGTGCAGATCTGCGTCACCGCGCCGCTCGGCGACGTCGACATCGCCTTGTAGAAGATCCGACCGAGTACGTCAATCTCCGCGAGAGGAACCGAGATGACCGAGACCTTGGACACCACCGAAGCTCTGGAAACCGTTGCACCGCAGCCCAAGACGCTGTCGAAGACCGTCGGCGGCCGCACGATCACCATGACTCCCGAGCAGGCCGAGGCTTTCGGCCGTGAGCTCGACGCACTGAAGGAAAGCGTGATCGCCGACCTCGGCGAGCGCGACGCCACTTACATCCGCCGGATGATCAAGGCGCAGCGTGGCCTCGAAATCGGCGGCCGGGCGCTGCTGTTCGGTGGGATCATCCCGCCGTTCTGGCTGGCCGGCACGGCGATGCTGGGCCTGTCGAAGATCATCGACAACATGGAGATCGGCCACAACGTCATGCACGGTCAGTATGACTGGATGGGTGACCCGGCGATCTCGTCGCGCGGGTTCGAGTGGGACACCGCCTGCCCGGCTGATCAGTGGCGGCACTCGCACAACTACATGCACCACACCTACACCAACATCGTCGGCATGGACCGCGACGTGGGCTACGGCATCCTGCGGATAAGCGCCGACCAGAAGTGGAAGCCGTACTTCCTGGGCAACCCGTTGTGGGCGTTCCTGCTGATGGTGCTGTTCCAGTACGGCGTCGCGCTGCACGAACTCGAGAGCGAGAAGATCGCCTCCGGCGAGATCTCGTTGCGGGACAAGCGCGAGATCCTCGACGGCATCTGGCGCAAGACCAAGCAGCAGACGCTGAAGGACTACGTGGCGTTCCCGCTGCTGGCGGGCCCGTTCGCGCCCTGGGTGTTCGCGGGCAACATGACGGCCAACCTGATGCGCAACGTGTGGGCCTACATGATCATCTTCTGCGGACACTTCCCCGAGGACGTGCAGGAATTCTCGATCGAGGAGACCAAGGCTGAGACACGGGGTCAGTGGTACTTCCGTCAGGTGCTGGGTTCGGCGAACCTGACCGGCGGCAAGCTCTTTCATATCCTCAGCGGCAACCTGAGCTTCCAGATCGAGCACCATCTGTTCCCCGACATCCCGGCCTTCCGCCACGCGGAGATCGCGCCGAAGGTGCGCGACATCTGCGAGCGCTACGGCGTGCCGTACAACACCGGCCCGCTGCCGCGGCAGTTCGCGACGGTGGTCCGCAAGATCGTCAAGCTCGCGATGCCCTGGAACTGAGCGGATTTCTTCCCGCGAGCAGACGCGAACTCGAGTGGACACGACGCAAACTGCTCGAGTTCGCGTCTGCTCGCCGAAAACACGCATGACTCTGGCTGATCTGGCCTCGATGACCAGTCCGCAACCGGCACGCGCGGAATACATTTTCGGCGGAGAGTCAGCGCTGGCAGGTGGGGCACCAGTAGGTCACGCGGTCGCCGTCTTTGTCGGTCTCGATGCGTGTGCCGCAGCGTCGGCACGGCAGTCCCGCCCGGCCGTACACCCAGACGTCCTGGCCTGGCCGCGTGTTGCCAGTCGTGGTCCGATTGATGCGTAACCGGTTGAGCCACAACATCTGCTGCGCGCGGGTCACCACCCTTACGGGATTGGCGAGTTCGCCGACGGGGGTCGTGGGTCGCAAGCCGAACACGAACGACATCTCGTTGGCGTATACGTTTCCGACCCCGGCCATCACCCGCTGGTCGAGCAGCGTCTCGGCCACCGGCCGCGCCGGGTCTGCCATCAGGTTCGCCGCCGCCACCTCCGGTGACCAATCGTCGCCGAGCAGGTCGGGACCCAGATGCGCCACGGCATCCATGTCGTGATCGCGTTCCAGCACTTCGAGCACGCCGAGATCGATTCCCGACGCCACGGAATCGGCGGTGCCGAGAACGATCCGGATCTTGTAGGCCGGCACTCGCACCCGACCGATGATCCATGCACCGTCCATTTTCAGATGCGAGTGGATGCTCGCCTGCCCCACCCGAATGAACAGGTGTTTGCCGCGGCTCAGTACCTCGTCGACGACCTGCCCGCTGAGGTCCACCGCCGCATAGCGCGGCACGCGTACGTCGCAGCGCGCCAACGTCTTACCCTGCAGCGCTTTCCGCAACTTGTCGGCGGTGCGGAAGACGGTGTCACCCTCGGGCATCAGCGCAACCGCAGACCGCGGGGCGTCCGGGAGAATCCTGCCTGCACCAGCGACTCGACCACCGTCGATTCACGGCTCTCCAGCACAGGGACCCCGTCGATGCGCTCCACCAGCAGCGCCGGAACACGTTGTCGGGTCACCAGTTCGGCGAGCGCGGCGGCCGCGGCGTGGTGCACGCCGGCATCCTCGGAGAAGCTGAGCAGTGATCTGCCACCACGCTCGACGAACCACGCCAACTCGCCGTCGACGAGCACCACCAGGGCGCCTGCTTTGCGGCCGGGGCGGTGGGCGCCCCCGCCCTGGCTGGGCCAGGCCAGTGCCGCTCCGAAAGGATTGGCCGGATCGGTCGCCGCGAGTGCGACTGCGCGCAGGCTCTGTTGTTTGTCGTCGATGCTGTCGGCGTGGCTACGCAACCGGTCGACTGTGCTCGCGGTCGCGAATTGGGCGCCGCCGAGTGACTCGACGAAGTAGCCGCGCTGGCAACGCCCGGCTTCTTCCATCGTGCTGAGCACCTTGTACATCGAGGCGAATCCGCCGGCGATGTTCTCCGCAGCGACCGCACCTTTGGTCAGCACGCCGTGCCGTGCCAGCAGCTGATCGGCTTGGTAGGACGCTCGCAGCGTGGTGTCGACCTCGGCGGCGGGCAGCGCAGCCCACCGGCCCGCCACTGTTGGATCGGTGTCGCGGTGCGCTCCGAGCCCGGCTGAGCTGATGCTGTAGCGACTCAATCGTGGGGCCCGGCGATGCCGGTGCGAGGGCGCCGCGGACCGGCGAGCGCCGGGGCCGCGGGTCCCGGCCAGCAGTGCACGTACGGGTGCGAAAGTATCACCTCCCACGTAGCCCGCCCAGATCAGTTGCCACAGCGCTTCTTTGAGCGTTTCGCTGGTCACGCCGTCGATGGCGAGCTGACGGAAGAAATACGCACCGCCGCCGCTGAGCGCGCCGAGGATGGTGTGGTGGGTGTCGGTGAAGTCGAGGTCACCCGGCGGGGCCAGCGACAGCGGGGCGGTGTCGGCGGGATGGAAGGCCACCCAGCCATCGGCGGACGACAGCGAGCCGGCACCCGACCACAGCACCTCGCCCGAGGCCAGGAGTTCGTCGAGCATGCCGGGCTGATAGTCACGCACCCGCTGCCCGAAGATCAACGGCTCGACCGCAGACGCCGGCATCGACACCCCGGCGAGCTGATCGATCACCGACGCCAAACCGTCGACCCCCGACACGCGGTCGCTCCCCAGCTGTTGCCAGGCCGGCAGGAAGCGGCCGAACGCCGCGGTGCTGACGGGCTCGATCTGCGCCCGTAGCGCGGCCAGCGAGCGCCGGCGCAGGATGCGCAACACCTCGGCGTCACACCACTGGTCACCGGTGTCACCGGGAACATCGGTGAATTCGCCTCGCACCAGCTTCCCGTCGGCCGCCAGCCGCCCGAGCACGTCGGCGGCCACCCGCACGCCGAGACCGAACCGCGCCGCTGCCTCGGCCGTCGTGAACGGCCCTCGGGTGCGGGCGAAGCGGGACAGTAGTTCGCCCAGCGGGTCCATCACCGGTTCGAGGAACGCGACGGGCACACCCACCGGTACCGCTACTCCGACGCCGTCGCGTAGCCGACCGATGTCCTCCACGGGTGCCCACCAGGTGCGCCCCGCGTAGGACACCGTGACCAACCGTTTGGCGCTCAGCAGTCCCTCCAGCCAACCGCCGACGTCCTCGACGGTGCAGCGTGCGGCGATCTCGTCGACCGTCAGCGGCCCCAGCATTCGCAGCAGGTCGGCCACGCCCTCGGCGTCGCGGGCCTTCCGCTCGTCGGTGAGATGTTGCAGTTGGCGGGTGGTGCTGGCAATGACCTGGGCGTCGAGCAGCTCACGCAGCTCGACCCGGCCGAGCAGTTCGGCGAGCAGCGTGGGGTCCAGCGCGAGCGCGGCCGCGCGCCGTTCGGCGAGTGGGCTGTCGCCCTCGTACATGAACGCCCCGACGTACCCGAACAGCAGCGAGGCCGCGAAAGGTGACGGCGTCGGTGTCTCCACCTCCAGCAGGCGCACTCGGCGCTGCGCGATGCGGGACATCAGGTCGGTCAGCATCGGCACGTCGTAGACGTCCTGAAGGCACTCGCGGACGGCTTCCAAGACGATGGGGAAGTCGGGGTAGTTGCGCGCGACATCGAGCAGTTGCGCGGCACGCTGGCGTTGATGCCACAGCGGTGAGCGCTTGCCGGGGTGACGGCGGGGCAGCAGCAGCGCTCGGGCCGCGCATTCGCGGAACCGGGAGGCGAACAGCGCCGACGAGCTGACCTCGGTGGTGACCAGCGGCTCTATCTCGTCGGGTTCGAAGACGAAAATGTCTGCGCCCGGGGCGGTGTCGTCGGTGTCGGGCAGCCGGACGATGATGCCGTCGTCGGAGGCCGTCGGTTTCTCGTCGATTCCGAAGCGCTCGTAGAGGCGCTTGCCCACCGCCAGCGCGAGCGGACCGTGCACCCGCAGGCCGTAGGGGGAGTGCAGGATGATCCGCCAGTCGCCGAGCTCGTCGCGGAAACGTTCCACCACCAGCGTGGTGTCGGACGGGACCGCGGTGGTGGCGTTGCGTTGCTCGTCGATCAACTGCCACAGGTTGTCGGTAGCGTAGGCGTCGAAACCGACTTCATCGCAACGGTTCTCGAACGCGGCGCGATCAAGACGGGCCAACTCGCCGTTGAAGGCGCCGATCGCCTCGCCGAGCTCGGCGGGCCGCCCCACGCCGTCGCCACGCCAGAACGGCAGGCGCGCCGGCTCTCCCGGGGCGGGGATCACCAGAACGCGGTCGTGGGTGATCTCAGTGATCCGCCAGCTCGTCGCGCCCAGCGAGATGACGTCACCGGGCCGGGACTCGTACACCATCTCCTCGTCGAGTTCACCGACCCGCGAGGGTTTTTCGGAGTCGGCGCTGGAGGCGAGGTAGACCGTGAACAGGCCGCGGTCGGGGATGGCGCCGCCGGAGGTGACGGCTAGTCGTTGAGCGCCGGGCCGAGCGGTCAGGGTGCCGGAATCCCGGTCGTAGACGATGCGCGGACGCAGTTCGGCGAACTCGGTCGACGGATACTTGCCGGACAGCAGGTCGAGCGTGGCTTCGAATGCGCTGCGGGGCAGCGTGGCGAAGGGCGCGCTGCGCCGTACGGTGTCGAACCAGGCCTCGACGTTGATCGGTTCCAACGCGCACGCAGCGACGGTGTGCTGGGCGAGTACGTCGAGCGGGTTGGCCGGCACGCGCATCGTCTCGATCTTGCCGCCGAGCATCCGTTGCACGCTGACCGCGCAGCCGATCAAGTCGGTGCGGTGCTTGGGGAACAGCACCCCCTGGCTGATCTCGCCGACCTGGTGGCCCGCGCGGCCGATGCGCTGCAACCCGCTGGCCACCGACGGGGGCGTCTCCACCTGAATCACCAGATCCACGGCGCCCATGTCGATACCCAGCTCGAGGCTCGACGTGGCGACCACGGCCTTCAAGCGGCCGCTCTTGAGGGCGTCCTCGACGTCGGCGCGGGCCTCCTTGCTCACCGAGCCGTGGTGCGCCCGCGCGAGTAGTGGTTCGGCACCGAACGTCTGTCCGCTGCCCATCAGGTGTGCCGGGGCGCCGCCGGCCACTCCCGGATTGGGGCCACCCAACTCGATGCCCAGGCGTTCTGCATGGATCTCGTTGAGCCGCGCGGTGAGGCGCTCGGCCAAGCGTCGTGAGTTTGTGAACACGATCGAGCTGTTGTGCGCCTCGACCAGGTCGACGATGCGCTCCTCGACATCGGGCCAGATCGAGTTGTTCTCCAGATTGGCCATGTCGGGAACGGGCACCTGCACGGTGAGGTCGAAGGTCTTGGCCGCAGGCGGCGCCACGATCGTCGTGGGCGCTGCGCCGGAGAGGAATCGCGCGACTTCCTCAGGTGGACGCACGGTCGCCGAGAGCCCGATCCGTTGGGCGGGCCGTTCGAGCATGGCGTCGAGCCGCTCCAGGGACACCGCCATGTGCGCACCACGCTTGGTGCCCGCGACGGCGTGCACCTCGTCCACGATCACGGTCTGCACGCCGGCGAGCGTCTCCCGCGCGGCAGAGGTCAGCATCAGGAAGAGGGACTCCGGCGTGGTGATCAGGATGTCCGGCGGCTTGGTGATGAGCTCACGTCGCTTCGCGGGCGTGGTGTCGCCGGATCGCACGCCGACGCTGATCTTCGGCGGCTCCTGACCGGCTCGTTCGGCGATCCGCGAGATCCCGGTCAACGGGGTGCGCAGGTTGCGCTCGACGTCGACGGCCAGTGCTTTCAAGGGGGACACGTACAGCACCCGGGTGGTGGGCTCGGGCGCCGGTGAGCGGGCCAGACCGTCGATGGCCCACAGGAACGCCGCGAGGGTTTTGCCGGATCCGGTCGGGGCGATGACCAGGGTGTTGTCGCCGTCGGCGATGGCATTCCAGGCCTGTGCCTGCGCCGGTGTCGGCTCGACGAACGTGCCCGCGAACCACTCGCGTGTCAGCGCGCTGAAACGCGTGAGCGGATCGGTGGTCGACGGCATGAGTCCATGGTGCCAACGTCCACCGACAACACCGGGTGAGCATGATCAAAAACCCCCATCGGTGCTGGTGAGCGGCTTACGATACGGGCGTGGTTGCAGGGGACTGGCGAGCTTTCGTGCCGGTGGCCACGATCGGCCGGCCGCGCATCGCCGCAAGTGTGGTGCCCCGTGCCGCCGTGATGGAGTTGCTGTCGGGCGCCTCCGACGCGCGACTGGTCACGGTGACGGCTCCGGGCGGCTACGGCAAGACGACGACCATGGCGCTCTGGGACGAGGTCGATGTCCGGCCGTTCGCGTGGGTTCGACTCGACCATCTCGACAACGATCCTGCCCACTTTCTGCTGCACGTGGCCACCGCCGTCGCTGCGGTGTCTCGACTCGACGACACCGTGCTCGACTATCTGGGTGGGCCCGGTCGTGAGCCGCTCGCACAGTTGCTGCCCGCCCTGGCTTCGGCGCTCGAGGTGGCGGGGCCTCTCGTCGTCGTGCTCGACGACGCCCATCATGTCGACGATCCGCAGGCCCTCGCGGCGGTGCGGGCACTTATCGACACGGCTCCGCCCTCGACCCTCCTCGCTGTGGTCGGTCGTGGGCCACTTCCCGTCGAGCTGGGGCGCCGCCGTCTGGTCGACGGTGTGGTGGAAGTGGACGCCGGCACCTTGCGAATGACCGACGACGAAGCAGCGAGCGCGATCGCCTCGGTCGGGCTGGCGTGCGATGCCGCGACGACGTCGAGGATCAGTAGGCACTGCGAGGGCTGGGCGGCGGGGATCGTGTTGACCAGCATGGCCCTGCGCGACGGCGTCTCGGTCGACGTGATGGCGGGCAGAAACGGGCTGGTCGGCCAGTATCTCGTCGAAGAGCTGCTGGGCCGCCTCGACGAGGTGAAAGCCGACTTCGTCGTCGAATCGTCGGTGCTGGACCGTTTCAGCGCAGCACAGCTCGACGCTGTGCTCGATCGCACGGATTCAGCGATCCTGCTCGACGAGTTGACCGCGTCCGACAACGGGTTCCTCGTCTCCCTCGATCACCACCGCAGGTGGTATCGCTACCACCGGCTGGTCGCCGACGTACTGCGGGATCGTCTGCGCTCGCGAGCTCCGGATCGGTACCGCCTGTTGGCTTCTCGCGCGTCGGAGCTCGTGGAGCGCGACGGCGACATCGACAGTGCGTTGTTGCACGCGGTGGCCGCGGAGAACCGGGCCCGGGCGGCGGCCCTGGTGGGTCGCGACGCCGTCCGGCTCGGTTTCGACGGTCGCGCAGGTGTTCTCGCCCGCAGGCTGGCGATGCTCGACCCCGCCACGTTCGCCGAGTACCCCGACGCAGCCCTCGCTCGGGCGTGGCTCGGGGTGACAATCGGCGACGGAGAGTTGATTCGGCGCTCCCTGCTCTGCGCACACGCCGCCGACCGTGGCATGCCGTTGTCAGACGGCACACCGTCGGTGAAAGTCGCTGCCGCATTGGTGGGTTCACTGCTGGGACTCGGCGGGGTCGGCGATGTGATTCGGCAGGCAGAGGTCGTGCGCGCCGCGGGAGACGAGCTGGTGAACCCGTGGTGGGGTGCCGCCACGGTCATGATGGGCGCGGCGGAGTCGATGCTCGGCCACGCTGTGCGCGCCCGAATGCTGTTGGAGTCGGCACTGCCTTGTTTGGAGAACGTTCCGGGCTTCCAAGCCGCCGCCCTGGCTCATCTCGCTCTTCTCGATTTCGCCGCGGGGGACGACGACACCGCCATCGCTCGCAGCGAAGCGGCACGGATGCTGGTCGACAAATACGACCTGTGCGATGTGGTGCCGATGGTGGTCGTGTACGCCACGAGCGCGGTGATGTCCGCGCGCGTCGGGGACGAGGCGGCGGCGCGGGCCTCGGTGGCGCTCACTGAGAAGCTGCTCGATCGTCTCGGTCAATTGGCGGCGCGCACAGCGCTACTCGGGCACGGTCTGCTGGCGTGGACGGCGTCTGTGCTGCAGGACACGGTCATGCTCAGCCGCCACCTCGGTGCGGCCGAGCAGGCCGGGCTCCGTGAGCCCGACGCCGTCGCGCTGTTGCAATGGGTTGATCGGGTGCGTGCGATCGCCTTCGGCCGGCATCGGCCTCTGACGACCGCGGAGTTGCGGTTGTTACCCTATCTGTCAACACATCTCACGCTGCAGCAGATCGCCGACACGCTGGTGGTGGGTAGGGAGACCGCCAAGTCGCAGGCGACCGCGATCTACCGCAAATTGGGTGTGTCGTCACGTGCTGATGCGGTCGCTGAATCGAAAAGGCTGGGCCTGCTCGTCGATTGACCAGAAGCGGGCGTCGCGGGCCCGGGGTCAACGACTCTCCGGCGCAAGGGGTGCCGGTTCACGCCGACCCCGGGCGATCGCAGCGTACCTCCCCGGGGCGCGATTGCTCGTGGAGATTTCGGGACAGCGGTCGATTTCCCCCAGTGTGGGGGATGTCCCCCCGCGGCGCCGCTCCTAGTCTCTGACTACCAGCACTTCGTCTTCACCTGACCATGCGCTCACCGAGAAAGTGGGGCAGCGATGAGAACCGCGAAAGTGATTGCCACATCCACTCTTCTGTTGACCTCGTTGGTCACGGTGCCGGCAGTCACCGCGCCCTCGGCCGCGGCCGGGTGTGTCAAGAGCAGCGGAATCACGGTCTGCGATCAGAACGGTGGATCGGACAACGGGCCGGTCGTGCCGTACCCGTGCGAGTTCGACTGGTATTGCTACGACGGATCAGAATGGGATCTCGGCTTGGACATCTCACCACCGCCTCCACCTCGGCCCAACAATGACCTCCCACGTCCGGATCGGGGTCGGCCGGGCACACCGGGGAACCGACCCGGTGGTGGCGGCGGCGGGGGTGGCCGCCGATGATGCGCGCACTGGGTGTGTTCGCGGCCGGCGTCTTCGTCGTCGCTCTGGTGGAAGCGGCACCGCCCGCTGCGGCCGACTGCACCAGCGCAGGCGGCACGACGATCTGTTCGCAGGGTGATGTTCGGGGCGCCAACACAGGCAACGGCCCCGGCTCATCGGGACCCTACATGCCCTATCCCTGTAGCTACGACTGGTATTGCGACGACGGCGTCACCTGGGGCGTCGACGTGGACTGGGACCCCGGCATCGGCATCGGTGCGCCGGGGCGGCCGGGAAACCGACCGGGTGGCGGAGGCGGCCGGCCCGGCGGTGGGCGCGGCGGACGACGATGACGGAACCCCGAGAAACCGAGGAGAAGACAGTGACCAATTCACTCACCACCGTGCGGCGGATGATCGCGGGGGCGCTCGGTGCCGGCGCCGTGCTGGTCTGCACGGCGACGCCGGCGCAGGCGCAACCGAACTGCACCGCAGCCGATCTCGCCGGCGTCATGGCGGGAGTGACGGCGTCGACCTCGGCCTACCTGTTCACTCATCCGCAGGTCAACGACTTCTTCACCTCACTCAAGGACGTCCCGAAGGAGGAGCGGCAGGCGGCTCTGGCTGACTACGCCGCCGCCAACCCGCAGGTGCAGGCCGAACTGCAGGGCATCCGGCAGCCCGCTGTCGACTTCCGCAACCGCTGCGGCTAGCTGCCGGACGCCACCGCTTTCAGCGGCTCCACGCCGTCCGGGCCGAACTGCGCACCGGTACGTTGCAGCCGGCGCGCGAACAGCCGCTGCACGGGCGTCGCGACGAACGTCGTGATGATCGTCATCACCGCCAGAATGGTGTACAGCTTGGTGGAGATCAGCCCGGCCTCCAGGCCGATGTTGAGCAGGATCAGCTCCATCAAACCGCGAGCATTGGCCAGTGCCCCCATCGATCCCGCCTCGTACCAGCTCATGCCCTGCCATCGTGCGGCCAGCCCGACGGCCCCGAACTTCGCGGCGAACGACACGACGAGCACGACGGCCGCCATCAGCAGCGTGGAACTGTCCAGAATCAGGCTGAGCTGAGTGTTCAGCCCGGAATAGATGAAGAAGGCCGGTAGCAGCAGGTAGGCCGTCAGCGGCTCGAAGCGCTCGCGGATCGTGTCGAGCAGCTCGCCGCGCGGCATCATCAGCCCGGCGACGAATGCGCCGAACACCGAATAGATCCCGACCAGATCGGTGAACCAGCTCGCGGTCAGCAGCACCAGCAGGACGATGCTCAGCTTCGTGATCGGCAGCCCGCCGGTGCGCTCGAAATCCCTCCGTGGAGTCCAGGTTTCGAGCCGCGCCAGCAGCGGCCGTCCGAGGTAGATCATGAACAGCAGGTAGAACAGACCACCTCCGACGGCGATGACGGCGCCGAGCACGCTGCCCTTGGCGGTGGCGACCACCGTCGCCAGCAGAACCCATGAGCAGGCGTCATCGACGGCCGCACACGACAGCGACATCGTGCCCAGCCGGGTGTTGAGCAAGCCCGAGTCGTACACGATCCAGGCCAGCATCGGGAACGCCGTGATGGCCACGGCCGCCGCGACGAACAGCCCGCCCTGCCAGTGCGCGACCTTGTCGGTGAAGTATCCGCCGGAATCGACCATCCACCAGCCGACGACGCCGCCCAGGACGAGGGGGACGCCGATCCCGGCGACCGACGTGGCACCTGCCTGGCGAGTGTGGGCGCCGAGGATGTCGAGCTTGAACGACGACCCCACCAAGAACATGTAGAGCACCAGTCCGAGTTGGCCCACCACGTAGATGGCGATCAGGTTGGGGTGCGTGATGGTCTCGGCGCCCATGGTCAGTTTCGTCGGGAACAGCCACTGCTGCGCCTGCGGCCAGATCACCCCCAGCACAGACGGGCCGAGCAGGAAGCCGGCGACCATGATCGCGACCACCTGCACCTGTCCCAGGCGGCGGAACATCGGCCACAGCAGCCGGTAGGTTGCCAGGATCACGACAATCTGCAGGAAGAACTGGTAGGTGATGGTCAGCAGCGGCGGCATGTCAGCGCTTCTCCGTCCAGCGAAAGACCCTGAGGCAGGCGAGGAGACCGAACACCGTCCACGCCGTCAGCACCCAGAGGATGCGCTCGTGCTCCCAGCTGCCGGCGGGTTCGAACGCTTCCATCTCGGGCGGCAGCAGCACCGATCGAAAACCCTGTGCCATCCACTTGACCGGGAACAGCGAGCCGATCACGAGCATCCAGGTGGGCAGCACCATCACCGGGACGTAGGTGCCCGAGATGAACTGCAGACTCACCGCGGGACCGTTGGTCAGGACCGCAGCGGAGACGGCGTTGTTGGCGAGGTTGCTGATCAGGATGCCCAGCAGCGAGCAGCTCGTGATGCCGAGCGCGAAAACCCAACCCAGGGTCAACCATTCGCTGATTCCGGCGGGCAGGCGCAGCCCGAAGGCGAACAGCCCGACCAGCAGCAGGATCACGGCCTCGGCGATGCTGGCGACGGCGACAAGCGCGATTTTGCCGACGAAGTAGGACGTCGCGGTCGCCGGGGTGCCGCGCAATCGCCGCAGCGCGCCGGTTTCACGGTCGGCCGCGACACTGATGCCCAGATTGATGAACGACGTCGACAGAATCCCGTAGGCCAGCATGCTCGCGGCGATCACCGCGCTGGTCGTCGTGTCGGTGCCCGCGATCTTCTCCGAGAAGATCGACCCCAGCAACAGGCAGATGATCGCGGGCATCGAGAAGGTCAGCACCAGCTGCTCGGGGCGCCGGTAGAACATCTTCAGCTCGGGGATCACCCGGGACAGTCCGATGCGTAGCGGCGACGGCAGCGCGACCGTGGAACGGGAACTGTGGCGGGCGCGCGACGACCGCGACGATGCCCTCGATGATGTCGTCATCACGTCGCCTCGATCAGCCGCAGGTAGGCGTCTTCCAGGCTGGGTCGGGTGACGGTGAGGCCCGTGAGTTCACCGCCGCCGACGGCCTGGGCTCTGATGAACTCGGTGGGATGCTCGGTGTGCACGACGCGTTCCAACCCGCGTTCGAACCATCGCACGGTCGCCGTCGTGTGCGCGGCGGCGGTCAGTCGGTGTGGGGTGTCGACGGCCACCAGACGCCCGGCTGCGATGACGGCGACCCGGTCCGCCAGCGCGGCCGCCTCTTCGAGGTAGTGCGTGGTGAGCACGATCGTGGTGCCGTCGGCGGCGAGAAGCTTGATCAGGTCCCAGAATTGGCGTCGCGCCTCGGGGTCGAAGCCGGTGGTCGGCTCGTCCATGAACAGCAGTTCCGGGCTCGCGATGATGCCCAGGGCCACGTCGAGCCGGCGCCGCTGCCCGCCCGAGAGCGTCCGCACCCGCGCATCGCTCTTCTCGGACAGCCCGACGAGATCGAGCACGTCCTCTGGCGGGCGCGCTCTGCCGTAGCACTGGGCGAACATCCGCATGGTCTCGGCGACGGTCAACGTGCCGAAGTCACTGGCGTCCTGCAGCACGATGCCGATGCGTGAGCGCCAGTCACGATCGGCGGTGCCGGGGTCTTCGCCGAGCACCTGGACGTCCCCGGCGTCGCGCCTGCGGTGACCTTCGAGGATCTCGATGGTCGTCGACTTGCCCGCACCGTTGGGCCCCAGGATCGCGACCACCTCGCCGTAGGCGACGTCGAGGTCGAGATCGCAGACGGCCTGTAACCGACCGTAGGACTTGCGGAGCCCTCGGATGTGCACGGCAGGCGCGAGTTCTGCTGCGGTCACTGCTCGTCCGGACTTCCTTCGATATCGGCCAGGAGCGCGCGCAGCTCGTCGTCGGACAGCGTGGCGAGGAGCTCGTCGAGATCATCGGGAGCCGGCGGGACGGCGGAGTGCTCGGCCTCGACGCTCTCGGCGTGAATCTGCCGCAGTTCGGCCAGGATTCGGGCGGCGAGCGAATTCACACTGACTCCGCGCAAGATCTCCAGCACCGGCAGGTCGATCGAGAACATCGTGTTGATGCGGACGCGGAACTCCATCGCCATCATCGAGTCCAACCCGAGATCGTCGAGCATGGCATCGGGCTCGACATCGTCGGCAGCGCAGTCGAACACCGCGGCGACGATGCCCCGGACGTGCTCGGTGACGACGGGGAGCCTCTCGGCGTCCGGAAGCGCCGAGAGCGCGTCGAGAAGCGACGCCGCCCCGGCATCTCCGGAGACGTCGCCGCCGGTCTCCAGGTCACGGTAGATCGCCGGCAGGCGCGCACCGAAGCCCTGGCGGGCCCGGTTCCAGTCCGCGGTGATCGCGACGACGTGGGCCACCTTCTGGGACAGCAGACGGTCCAGAATGCGGACGCCGGCGCGCGGCGTGATCAGTTCGATACCCCGGTTGGCGTAGATCTTCTCGAGCTTGAGCTCCTCGACCATCCCCACCGACCACGGTCCCCAGCCGATGGTCAGCGCCGGCAGACCGCGGGCCCGGCGGTAGTGGGCGAACGCGTCGAGGTAGGCGTTCGCCGCGGCGTAGTTGGCCTGCCCCGGAGAGGCGATCACCGAGCCGGCGGAGCCGAACATCACGAAGAAGTCGAGGTCTTCCTTCTCGAATGCGTTGTGCAGCAATCGGGTACCGATGACCTTCGGTGCCATCACGGAGGCGAAGTCGTCTTCGGTCATGCTGACCAGGAGGCGGTCGTCGACCGATCCGGCGGCGTGCACGATGCCGCGGATCGGCGGGGCGCCGGCACGGTCGTGGTCGTCGCGCCAGCGTTCGACGTGCTCAGCGTCGGTGATGTCGACGGCGACGCAGCGCACCTGGGCGCCGAGCCGTTCGATGCGGTGGATCGTCTCCACGGTGGCGTGGTGGGGGTCGCCGGCATCGAGATGGGACCAGCGGGCCCGCGGCGGCAGTTCGCGGCGGCTGAGCAGCGTGATGTGGCGGGCTCCCCGTTCCGCGAGATAGAGGGCCACGCTGCGCCCGAGCGCGCCGGTGCCGCCGGTGACCACGTAGGTCGCGGTGGCGTTGAGCTTCGTCGGGAACGGTTTGGTCAGGCCTGGGCATGGCAGCAGGCGCGGCGCCAGCGTGCGGGCGCCGCGCAGCGCGATCTGGTCTTCGGCGTCCTCGTCGAGCAGGTGCGCGCACAGCCGTCCAGCGGTCAGATCGGGGTCGTCGGCGTCGTCGATGTCGACGAGCCCTCCCCACATCTCGGGGAATTCCTGATGTCCGACGACGCGGCCGAGGCCCCACACGGTGGCCTGGTCGACTGCGAGGTCTTCGGTGCCGAGTGCCGGTTGTGCGTTGGCGGTGACGATGTGGACCCGCGGTGGCGCGCCGTCGGAGGTGGCCAGGGCATTGATCGCATGCAGCAGGGCGTGCACACCGAGGCGATGGTCGGAACCGGAGTAGATGTCGACGGGCCAGAAATCGACGACATTGGTCAGACCACCCGTATGGTGGGGTAAGCGCTCGATCAGCTCTCGAAGCTGCTCTCCCCGTTGCGGATCGACGGCGAATCCAGTGCCCGTCTCGGTGATCTCGGGCACGGACTGGTGGGCCACCTCGGTGACCCGGTGCCCGTGCCCGGACAGCTGGCGAGCCAGCGCCGATCCGAAACCGACGGTGTCGCAGAGGATCAGCCAGGTTCCGGTGGTGGGCTCGGCAGGTATCTGCGCCGGCGGGCAGTCGCTCCACTGCACGCTGTAGAGGCCGCGGTCGATGCGTTCGGTCGACATCGCCGACGAGGCGCTCAACGACTGCACGGTGAAGCCCTGCAGGACGACCAACGTCTGGCCGAGCCGGTCGACGACGGTGATGTCGCTCTCGATCTCCTCGCGGGTCGCGGCGACGACCCGCACGTGCACCGTCATGTCGGACTCCGGGCGCCCATAGACCGCGCAGTGCCGGATGCGCGTCGGCAGATACGTTGCCTGCGTCGCGTTCTCGGCCACCGTCGACGTGCCGAAGAGGCTCTGCAGGGCGCCGTCGAGCAGGGCCGGGTGGAACGAGAACGCGTCGATGTCGTCAGCGACGACGGTGGGGATGCGCATCCGCACGCGCGCCCAGCCGTCACCGCCGGTGACGTCTCGCACCGGCTGGAAGGCGTCGCCGTAGGTGAATCCGAGCGCCGTGGTGCGTGCGTAGAACTCGTCGGCGTCCAGCGCTGCGACGGAGTCCTCTTCGGCTGCGTGGTCATGGGCGGGGACGGGAGGGAGGGTGTTGAGCTCGGCCGTCGCGGTCACGATCCAGCCGAAGTCACCGTCACCGATCCCGGTGAACGCGGTGAACTCGATCGTGCCGGTGTCCTCGTTCAGCGTGGTCCGCACCAGCGGGTCGCAGGTGTCGTCGAGCAGGAGTGCGCGGTGCAACACCAGATCATCGACGCTGCAGGCCGTTCCGTAGGTTTCCGAAGCGGCCGCGAGTGCCATCTCGAGGTAGACGGCGCCGGGCACCACGACGGCCCCCTGGACCTGATGGTCGGCCAGGAACGGCAGTGAGACGACGCTGAGCTCGACCTCCCACGCCGGGTGCGCACCGGTCACGGGCTGGCCGAGGAGGGGATGCACCGGGGTGTAGTGCAGGTCTTCGGCTGCCTCCTGCGTTTCGTGCCAAAAGCGTTTGGACTGCCAGGGGTAGGTCGGCAACGTCACGAGGCGGGCCTCGCCGTCGGGATGGAATGCCTGCCAATCGATGTCGTGACCGTGGGCGTAGAGCGCTGCCACTCCGCCCAGCAGTGTGCGGGCGTCGTCGTCGCCTCGCCGCTGGGTCGCCACCACCGCGACGCCCTGTGAACCGGCGATCTCCAGGATCGACGATGCCAGCACGGGGTGGGGTCCGAGCTCGATGAAGTGGGTGTAGCCGTCGTCGAGCATCCGCCGGGCGGCGGCCTCGAAAAGCACGGTGGCACGGCAGTTCTGCCACCAGTAGGCGGCGCCGGCCTCGTAGTTCGTGAGGTTTTCGCCGGTGACGGTCGAGTACAGCGGGATGCGACTTGGTGCCGAGGACAATCCGTCGAAGGCTGCGAACAGATCGTCGCGCACGAGGTCCATGTAGTGCGTGTGGTAGGGCACCTTGACCGCGAGGTAGCGGTTGAACACCTCTGCCTCGTCCAGCTGGCGCACGATCTCGGCGAGCACGTCCTCGTCGCCGGCCACCGTCACGGCGAACGGGCTGTTGATCGCGGCGATCGACACCCGGTGCCCGAACTCGGCGGCGGCATCGGCGTCGAGCGTCTGCATCAACGTCTCGGCGCTCAGGCCCACCGCGAGCATGCGGCCCATCCCGGTGGTGCGCTGCTGCAGGCGGCTGCGGTGGTAGATCACCTGCACGGCCTGCTCGAAGGTCAGCAGTCCGGCGAGGTAGTGCGAGGCGACTTCACCGGCACTGTGGCCGATCACCGCGTCGGGCACCACCCCGAAGTGCGCGAGCTGCTCGGCCAGCGCGATCTGGACGGCGAAGTTGGCCGGCTGGGCCACCTCGGTCTCACCCATCCGCGAGTCGGCCTCGTCGCGGCGCAGCTCTTCGAGCAGCGACCACTCGGTGTAGCGGGCGAGTTCGCGGTCGGTGCGCGCGATGCTCGCGGCGAACACCGGGTGGGTGTCGAGCAGCCCGCGGCACATCTTCCACCACTGCGGACCCATGCCGGTGCAGACGAATGCCAGTTTCGGAGCGTCTGTCCCGGTGCGGCCGGTCATCGATTCCCCGGCCGTCGCGGCCATTTCGATCAACTGCTCGCGTGCTTCGTCGATTCCGGCGACGGTGAGCGCGCGGCGATGGCTCAGATGACTGCGGCGCCGGCTCAGGGTGTATCCCAGATCGGTGAGGCTCAGGTCGGGGTGCGCCTGCAGGTGGTCGGCCAGCTGGCGGGCCGCCGCCGCCAGCGCTTCCGGTGACCGCGCGGACACGGGGAGCAGCGTGAGTTCTGCCGTCTCATCCGGGGCGGACGGCGTTGCAGCGGTGGGAGGTTCAGCGAGGACGACGTGGGCGTTGGTGCCGCCGAAGCCGAATGAGTTCACCCCGGCGAGGCGCCGCTGCCCTGCCGGGAAGGGTCGTGTCGTACGGGGGATGTCGAGGTTCAGCTCGCCGAGCGGGCTGCTCGGGGTGTTCAGATGCAGGTTGGCGGGAATCTGGCCGTGCTGCAGGGTCAGTGCGGCTTTGATGAGGCCTGCGACCCCGGCGCCGGCCTCGAGGTGGCCGATGTTCGTCTTGACCGATCCGATGAGCAGGGGGTTCTCGGGGGTCCGGTCGGTCGCGAGTGCGCTTGCCAGAGCTTGGGTTTCGACCGGGTCTCCGACAGGGGTCCCGGTGCCGTGAGCTTCCACGTAACCGATGTCGGTGGGTGCGACACCGGCGCGTCGCAGCGCCGTGATGATCGCGGTCCGCTGAGCGTCTTCGCTCGGCACGGTGATGCCGTCGGTGTGGCCGTCCTGGGTGACCGCGGTGCCGAGGATCTGGGCGTAAATCCGGTCACCGTCGCGCACCGCGTCGCGCAGCGGCTTGAGGACGACGACGGCGCCGCCCTCGCCGCGGGCGTATCCGTCGGCTGACGCATCGAAGGCCTTACACCTGCCGTCGGGCGAGAGGAAGCCGCTCTTGGATTCGGCGATCGCGGTGTTGGGTCCGACGATGATGTTCACGCCGCCGGCGAGCGCCAACTGACAGTCGCCGTTCCAGATGCTCTGTGCAGCAAGATGAATCGCGACCAGCGAACTCGAGCACGCGGTGTCGACGGCCATGCTCGGACCGCGGAAGTCGAAGGCGTAGGAGATGCGATTGGCGAGCATCGTCATCATCATCCCGGTCGCCGAATGCGGCTTGAAGCGGAATCGGCTGGTGCGGCCCTGATTCTGCAGCAGCTGGTAGTCCAGCGTGAAGCCGCCGATGAACACGCCGACGTCGGTGCCGGCCAGCCCGTCGGCAGGAATCCCGCCGTCCTCGAGGGCTTCCCAGGTGGCGTGCAGCAGCAGTCGCTGCTGAGGGTCGAGCAGGTTGGCCTCGCGGGGCGAGATGCCGAAGAACGCCGCGTCGAACTGGTCGATCTCGTCGAGGTATCCGCCCCGGCGGGTCACCATCTTGCCGGCCTTGCCCGGGGCGGGATCGTGGAATCGCGGTGCATGCCAGCGGGATTCGGGTACCTCACGGGTGGCGTCGACCCCGTCGAGCAGCAGTGTCCAGAACTCGCCGGGGGAGTCGACGCCACCGGGCAGCCGGCAGCCGATGCCGACGATCGCCAGTGCCTCGCGGTCGTCGTGTTGGGCTGGGGTCATCGGGCTGCCGCGGCGCACAGCACCCACCCGGTCGAGATGGGGTCGATGTCCTGCTGCTCACGGAAGACGGTGCGCAGTTCGCGAAGCAGCCCGTCGCGCTGCCACGCCTGCGCCTGCGCCATCACATCGTCGTCGGAGAATCGGGAAGCCTTGTCGGCCATGACGGTGTCGATCACCTGGCCCGCGATCTGGCGCAGCAGCAGGGCGTTGGCGTCGAACCGTTCGCGGACCGCGTCAGAGGTGCCCATCATCGCATGGTGCAGCGTCGCCATGAAGTTCAGCGGAACGTAGAGGTCGACGAACCGGGCGGGGGAGGGGTCGCGCTCGACGGCGACCCATTCGCGGAAGAACAGCTGCATGCGATTGCTGAGGTCGATGAGGCCCTGCAGGTAGGGCACGAGTTCGGGATCGTCGGCCACCTTGGTGAAACGGTCGTTGCTGTACAGGAATCCGATGAAGCCCCAATAGAACGCGATGTCCCAGATGACCTTGACCGCCATCACCGTCGGCGACCCCATCAGCACGTACTGGTCGCGATAGATGTTGCACCACATGTCGGTCAGGGAACGGAACATCGAGTCGCCGATGGCGGCGCGGGCGACGACGTCGGCTCCGTCGAGTTCGCGGGTGATCAGGTCGGTGATCAGACCGTTGCCGATCGCGACCAGATCCAGTCCGGAGGAGTAGAGCGGGTCGAGGAACACACCGGCATCGCCGGTGAGGCACCAACGCGCCTGCCCGTCGTAGACCTTGTCGACGGTGTGGCTGTACTGCTTCATCACCCGGAAGTCTCTGATCAGTCCCGCATCTGCGTCCAGGACTGCGGCGCACTGCGGTTCGTGTTTGCGCAGCCACACCAGAGCCTTGTCGAGGGTGTTGAACCCGTCGAAGGGGTGGAAGTCCGGGTCGGCGACGATGCCGACACTGGTGGCGCCGGAGGCCAACCGGATCAGCCAGACCCAGTAGCCCTCGCCCATCAGATGGTTGGTCGAGTACTCGCGCCGCCCCTCGGACAGTCGGGCGTGCCAGGAGGGGTCGTCGCTCCACTGCCCGACGTCGATCTCGGTGGCGATGCGCAGCCACGCGGCGTTGCAGTGGTGCCCGTTGGCGCGCTTGAGATCGAGTTCGCGCGGCAGCAGTCGGTTGCGCCCGGAGGCGTCGACGACCCAGCGGGCCGTTCGCTCGATGACGTCGTCGTCACGCTGGATGGTCACCCGGTGCGGTGCCGTGCCGTCACCGAAGGCGACGGCACGGACGCGCCCGGTGGCGAACTCGATGCCGGCCGCCAGGCATCGGCGGTGGAGTTCGTTCTCCAGCCTGCCCCGGTCGATCTGATAGGTGGTTTGCGGGACGAACGCGCTGCTGCCGACCTCGACACGGCGGCTGATGTCGGTGTTGTCGTCCTGGCTGAAGAACATCCGCAGACCCATCTTGCGGATCTGGTGGTTCTGCAGGTGGTCGGCCAGTCCGAGGCGGTCGCGCAGGTAGTGCGCCGAGATCTCGACGGTGGACTCGCCCACGGTGTGGGTGATTTCCGGGACGGGGTGCGGGGTGGGTTCGACGACGAGGATCCGGGTGCCGGGCCGGGCGGAACGCAGTTCGAGGGCGAGGGTGAGGGCTGCGACGCCGCCGCCGACGATCGCGACGTGATGGTCGCTCGTGTCGTCGTCTCGCGCGGCGAGCCGGGTCTTGATGCGGCGCGCGAGGGCGTCTCGCGTTGTCTCGTCGAGTTGCGACAATTGCGCGCGAACGTCCACACTCGTCCCTTCCTCGTGCCGCCCAAACGGGTGTCCAGAGTTCGGAGATTACACGCGGCGAGGGCCCCCCCGCGGGCGATGAAACGACCTGACCGGGCGATATGCAGGGTCGCGAAGGGCGCTGTGGTGCCCGGTCCCCGTCGGGCCGGGAGGGTGTCAGGGCAAACGGTTAGCGGGCGTCAATAGAGCGCGAATCTAGCTGCTCTGACAGGTGACAGTGGCTTTGCTGTGGATGGCCCGCTTGCGGCTGTGCGCTGCACCTGTGGCGTGGTTACAGGATTCTTACGTCTCGCCCTGTGCGCGCAGTGCGCGTTGATAGCGTCGCATCCCCGAGATCCACCGGTCGTAGTCACCACCCTTGTGCCGGTACATGTCCAATAGTTCGGCGTGTGGGAGCACCAGGAAGCGGTCGGCGATCATCGCCTCGATCGTCGCCGTCGCCACGTCGTCGGCGGTGAGCACCGCGGCAGACTGTTCGATCGACGACGCCCCGAGTCGCGCGTCCGGATCATCGGTGCTGCGAACCGCTTGTAGCAGTGGCGTTTCCACCCCGAGCGGGCACACGCAGCTGACCCCTATGCCGTCATCGCCGTAGCTGATCGCCAGCCATTCGGCAAACCCGACGACGGCGTGCTTGCTCACCGCGTAACCGGCCGCACCGAGCTGCGTCAGCAGTCCTGCCGCTGACGCCACGGACACGAAGTAGCCGGAGCCCTTCGACTGCCAGTGCGGCACAAGCAGTCTCGCTGCACGAATGTGAGCGCGCAGATTCACGTCGAGAATGGTGTCCCAGTCCTTCTCGGTGCCCAGCCCCGGTCGGCCGATGATTCCGGCGTTCGCGATGTAGATGTCGACGGGGTCGAATTCGCGGCTCGCCAACGTGATCATGCCCTCGATGTCGACGACGTCGGCGGCGTCGGCTCTCAGTCCGATGGCCTGTCCGCCGCGCTGCCGGATCGCCTCGGCGCTTTCATGGGCACCCGCCTCGTCGAGGTCACCGATCACGACCCGCACGCCGCGGGCGGCGAGCCCGGCCGCGAGCGCCGCGCCGATGCCCGACGCCGCGCCGGTGACGATTGCGACCTTGCCGTCCAGTTCCATGCCCACGATTCTCGACCGCGAGCGCGCGCAGAATGCACGCCTGTCGCGGCGTGTCGGCGGACAAACCCTCCCTCGCAAGCGGGTGGTGCCCCCAGCTCGCTCAGCAAGCAATCAGCCGAAGTGCACGCCCTGGGCCAGCGGGAGCTCCGAGGAGTAGTTCACCGTGTTGGTGGCCCGGCGCATGTACGCCTTCCACGCGTCGGAGCCCGACTCACGGCCGCCGCCGGTCTCCTTCTCGCCGCCGAACGCTCCGCCGATCTCGGCGCCGGAGGTGCCGATGTTGACGTTGGCGATGCCGCAGTCCGATCCGTCGGCGGCCAAAAAGCGCTCCGCCTCGCGCACGTCGAGGGTGAAGATGGCCGACGAAAGCCCCTGCGGGACAGCATTGTTCAGGCCGATTGCGTCATCGAGCGTCTCGTAGGTGAGCACATACAGGATGGGCGCGAAGGTCTCCTGGTGCACGACCTCGCTCTGCGCGGGCATTCGGACCACCGCGGGCCGGACGTAGAACGCACCCTCATCCCCGACGTCCACCCGATCGCCGCCCGTCACCTCGCCGCCTTCGGCCCGCGCCTGCTGCAGCGCACCGACCATGTCGCGGTAGGACCTCTCGTGGATCAGCGGGCCGACCAGCGTGCCCTCGGCGGCGGGGTCGCCCACCGGTAGCTGCTCGTAGGCCGCCACGATCCGGGCCACCAGCTCGTCGGCGATCGACGAGTGCACGATCAGCCGGCGCAGCGTCGTGCACCGCTGACCGGCCGTCCCGGCCGCCGAGAACACGATGCCGCGCACCGCCAGGTCGAGATCGGCCGACGGGGTCACGACGGCGGCGTTGTTGCCACCGAGTTCCAGCAGCACTTTGCCGAAGCGCTGGGCCACCCGCGGCCCGATCTCGCGGCCCATGCGCACGGAGCCGGTCGCCGACAGCAGCGCGACGCGCCCGTCGTCCACGAGTTGCTCGCCCACCTCGCGGCCGCCCTGCACCAGCTGAGAGACACCGGTGGGAGCACCGACGTCGGCGCACGCGCGGGCCAGCAGCGCGTGGCACGCGATCGCGGTCAGCGGGGTCAGCTCGGACGGCTTCCACACCACGGTGTCACCGCAGACGAGCGCCACCGCGGTGTTCCACGCCCACACCGCGACCGGGAAGTTGAATGCCGTGATCACGCCGACCACGCCGAGGGGATGCCAGGTTTCCATCAGTCGGTGCCCGGGCCGCTCGGAGGCGATGGTCTTGCCGTAGAGCTGGCGGGAGAGGCCGACGGCGAACTCGCAGATGTCGATCATCTCCTGGACCTCGCCGAGCGCCTCGGACGTGATCTTGCCGGCCTCGATCGTCACCAGCGTGGCCAGCGCGTCCTTGTGCTCGACCAGCAGCTGGCCGAGCCGGGCCACCAGCGCGCCACGCACCGGCGCAGGCGTGGTCCGCCAGGTGGTGAACGCGTCGGCGGCCGCGGCGATCGCCGCGTCGACGTCGCCGGTCGAGGACTCGGTGACCGTGAACAGCACGTCTCCGTTGACCGGGGAGCTCGCGGTCACGCCGCCGGCATTCGGGGCGCCGAGCGGCACCTGGGCGCCCACCGCGGCCAGCGCTTCCTGCACGCGGGTGCGCAGCTCGTCGGAGGTGGGGAGCGTGGAGGTCACGGTCGAGGTCATGAGGAGGCGACTTTCTCGTAGAGGTGGTAGGGATCGTGGATGTGGTGGTCGATCGTGGCCGCCATCCAGTCGAGGCTGTAGTCGGTGTCATCGGAGCCGCGCGTGGCTGTGGCGTCGCCGTCGAGGTTGGAGCGGAAGATGCCGGCTGCCGAGGCGGGCAGGAAATCTTCGTAGACGACGGGGCGGGCCGGGTCACCCCCGTGGTAGTAGGCCAGTCCGGACGCCGCGAGTTCGGCGTCGGTGGTGGGGAAGTGCCGATCCCACTCCGCAGCGGGGTCGGGCGCGGCCATGGCGGCGTCGTATCGCTGCCGGCCCAGCGGGGTCAGCGCCACGCCGCGCTGCTCGACCTCGCCGAAGCGCACCCGCAACGTCCCGTCGGCGACGGAGCCGTCAGGTTCGCGGAACCGGCGCGGTTCGGCCAGCGCCCGGAACGAGGTCTGGCGCAACAGCACCTGCGGGCCGTCGGTGCGGGGCGGGCCCTGGATGTGATCGATCATCGTGATGCCGCGCGCGGTCATCTGCTGCTGAAGGGCGTCGATGTCGAGCACCCGGGGCGTCAAATGGTTGATGTGGGTCGATCGCACCCCGGCGATGTCGGCGGCCACCGCGGACACCGTCGACAGTTCGTCGTACCAGCCGCGATCGATCGGCTCGCCCGACAGCGCGAACGCATCGACAGCGGCGGCGACGAAGTCCTCGGCGTCGGCCGACGGACAGGCGCCGAGGGCGGCGATGCGGCGGGCGGTCGCGATCAGGGCCGGGTCGAAGAGTTCCCGGGCGTGGAGGAACCGGGCGACGCGCTGCGCCAGGTCGTCGGAGAAGAACCGCCGGTCGGCGACGGCCAGCATCGAGGTGAAGACGCGGAAGGGGTTGCGGGCCAGTTCTTCCGGCTCGACGGGCCGGAATGCAGTCGAGACCACGGGCACCGGGGAGGCGGCCTCGCGCAGATCGTAGTAGCCGACGGGGAACATGCCGAAGGCGGCGAAGAGGTCGGCGACCTGGGCGAGCTCGTCGGCGTTGCCCACCCGGATCGCGCCGTGCCGCTCGGCGGTGACGCGGTCGAGAGAACCCAGCCGCACCGCGTCCCCGTCGGCGGCGACGGCGCCGCGGTTCACCTCGGAGCTGACCTCCACCAGGGTGTGATAGGCGGGCACTTCGGCGCCGTACATGGCGGACAGCCCGGCGGCGAATTGCGCCCGCAATTGCCAGGTTTGGACGTCAGTCACGGGTCCTCCGATACAGTGCGGCCATGACCGGGCCCGACGAATGCCAGCCGCTCGACGAGATCGACCGCGTCCTGGTCCGCGAACTGGTCGCCGACGGACGGGCCACCCTGGCGCATCTGGCCGCGACTGCGGGCCTGTCGGTGTCGGCCGTGCAATCGCGGGTGCGTCGCCTCGAAGCGCGCGGCGTGGTCACCGGGTACACCGCCCGGATCAATCCCGAGGCAGTCGGCAACATGTTGTCGGCGTTCGTCGCCATCACCCCTCTCGACCCGTCCCAACCCGATGACGCCCCCGCCCGGCTCGAACACATCTCCGAGATCGAAGCCTGCTACTCGGTGGCCGGTGACGACAACTACGTGCTGCTGGTCCACGTGAAGTCGGCCCGGGCATTGGAAGGCTTGCTGCAACGCATCCGGACCGCGGCCGACGTCAAGACCCGCAGCACGATCATCCTACATAAATTTTATAGCGATAGACGGTCCATACCGGATCAGTAGCGGTAAAAGCTGGCATAGACGGGAAAAATTCCGTTAAGATCTCGGCATGACCGATGTTCTGGCGGCTCCTGCTGTCCCATCCCGGATGACCCCCGATGATGTTCGTCCGGCGCTGGCCCGCAGCATCTTGGCCGACGGGCTGGACCTCGTCCTCGACGTGGAACGCTCGCACGGGTCCTATCTGATCGACGCGCGGACCGGTCGTGGCTATCTCGACATGTTCACCTTTTTCGCCTCGTCGGCACTCGGCATGAACCATCCGGCACTGGCCGATGACGAGCAGTTCCGCGCCGAGCTGACCGCTGCGGCGCTGAACAAGCCGAGCAACTCCGACGTCTACAGCGTGCCGATGGCCCGCTTCGTGGAGACCTTCGCCCGCGTCCTGGGTGATCCCGCGCTGCCGCATCTGTTCTTCGTCGACGGTGGGGCGCTCGCCGTCGAGAACGCACTCAAGGTGGCGTTCGACTGGAAGAGTCGCCTCAACGAGGCGCACGGCCGCGACCCCGAGCTCGGCACCAAGGTGCTGCACCTGCGCGGCGCCTTCCACGGCCGCAGTGGCTACACGATGTCCCTGACCAACACCGACCCCAACAAAGTCGCGCGCTTCCCCAAGTTCGACTGGCCGCGCATCGACGCGCCGTATCTGCGCGACGGAGCCGATGTCGAGGCTCTGGAACGCGAGTCGCTGCGCCAGGCCCGCGCCGCGTTCGAAGCAGCACCGCACGACATCGCCTGCTTCATCGCCGAGCCGATCCAGGGGGAGGGCGGTGACCGCCACATCCGCCCGCAGTTCTTCGCCGCGATGCGGGAACTGTGCGACGAGTTCGACGCGCTGCTGATCTTCGACGAGGTGCAGACCGGCTGCGGCATCACCGGAACCGCTTGGGCCTACCAGCAATTGGGCGTTCAGCCGGACGTGGTTGCCTTCGGTAAGAAGACGCAGGTGTGCGGCGTGATGGCCGGCGGCCGGGTCGACGAAGTCGCGGACAACGTGTTCGCGGTGAGCTCGCGGATCAACTCGACGTGGGGCGGCAACCTCGCGGACATGGTGCGTGCGCGCCGAATCCTCGAGGTCATCGAGGCCGACGATCTCTTCGAGCGTGCCTCTGACAATGGCCGCTACCTTCTCGAGCGTCTCGACGAGGTGGCCGCCGCGTTCCCCACCGTGGTGCGGGATGTCCGTGGCCGCGGCCTGATGTGTGCGTTCAGCCTGCCCGGGGCCGAGCTGCGGGACACGCTGGTGGCCCGGCTCTGGGATGCCGGGGTGATCATGCTCGGATGCGGTTCCGACAGCGTCCGCTTCCGGCCGGCGCTGACGGTGTCGCGCGCGGAGATCGACGCCGCGGTCGACGCCGTGCGTGCGGTGCTCAGGTCGATGTCGGTTCGATCGGTCGGGTGAGTCGACGGATCGTCGACCGTAGCCGCGGCAACTCATCGCCGCCCACCAGTTCGCACCCATGCAGCTCGGCGAGTTTCCGTGCCGCAGGGGTGAACTGGTGATTGGTGACGACCATGGTGCGGGTGCAGTCCTGCATCGGTGCGCCGGCCACCACCTCCTGGACGGCGCCGGTGCCGACCGGGCGTGACTGCCGCTTGCACTGCACCGCCAGTCGATCCGGCCGGTGCCCGACGATCAGGTCGACGCCCCAGTCACCGGAGAGCGGTGTCATGATCACCGGCACCCCGACGGAGCGGGCGATTCGGGCCACGTAATCCTCGAACTCCGTACCCGTCATCTCATTCCGGGCGTCGGTCTCGCGGGCTGCCGGCGTGGTCGCGCCGACGACGGCGGCCACCACGAACCCGGGGATCATCGGCGTGAGCAGCGCGACGACCAGACACCACCACGGCGGCACGCCGCAGAGCAGGGCGCCGACCCCGGCGGCGAGGCCGAGCGCGCTCGCCCAGCGCCACCGCATCCGCGTCACCACCGGATCGTAAGCAGGACCGGTGACAGACGCGCCCACCGACGTTTACCTGCACAGATCACGGGGAAGTCACGATCCCATGACGGACCTGTCGGGCCACGAGCGCCGATCGGGCGTCGGTGTCGACGACCCGGGGGTGCGCGAGGCCGTGCGCACGGCACTGGGTTTCGCCGCGGCGGGTCTGCTGTTCCTTCTGACCGCCTCACTGTGGATGAGCACCTGCACCGGATCGACGATCGATGCGTTGGCGTGCGGCGTCCCGCAACGCGCGGGCGCGGCGGTCGGTGCGCCGCTCATTCTGCTTGTCGGCGGCGCGGTGTCGCTGCTCCGCGCCACCCGAGTGGAGCGTGACACGCCGGTCTGGTGGGCGTGGCAGGGCGCGGGATGGATGCTCATCGCGCTGACGGTGATCACCGCACTCCCGGCCCTGCCCTGAAAAACTTGATCGTACCCGTGAGAAGCATTGCGCCACAAGCGAACCAGGGTACGCGGTCGGCGGCGTAAGGCAGGACGTCTCCAGAGCTCGAGACATCGGGCTTCGCACATCGTGACGTGGCTCAATTGCCGAATCGGACTACGCGAATCACCTATGCTGTGGTCGATGCCCGCCACATGGAACAGCCCTGGTAAGGGGGTGTCGCGCGCGGCGGCAACCCCACAGGTAGCCGACGTCGCACCGTCGGCGCGGACGTGGACGTTCCTGACGAATCACGGACACGTGCTGCTGTGCCTGGCGCAGGGGCGATCGCTGACCGCGCGCGAGCTGAGCGTGCTGATCGGGATCACCGAGCGGTCGGTGCAGACGATCCTCGCTGATCTCATCGCCGACGGGTATGTCAACAAGTCGAAGGTCGGGCGCCGCAACAGCTACACGGTCAACCGCGAAGGCCGGATGAGGCACCCGGTCGAATCGGCGCACACCGTCGGAGAGTTGATCGACGCTCTGACATGACCCGCTGCCGGATGCTGTAGCCGAGATTGCCTTGAGGGTCGTCCGCGCGACCCTGACGGCAATCTCGCTCACAACACCGCCCGGTGGTGCTTTCCGACCTGTGTCTGATGTCCGCTGTCGGTGCCGCAGGCCACGATTCCCGGATGGCCCACATCTTCCGTGGCAGCGAGGCGCTGTCCTCCGGTGCGCTGACCCGCGGTGTGCTTCGGAGCCGTTACCAGCGGCTTCTTCCCGACGTGTACATGCCGGCCGCCGTGGCGCCGACGCTGCTCGGCCGCATACACGCCGCGTCGGTGTGGTCTCGCGGACAGGGCGTGATCGCCGGCCGTGCGGCCGCCGCCCTACACGGAGCCCGGTGGATCGGCGACGGCGTGCCGATCGAGATGATTCGCCGGTTCCCCCGACCGCCGCGCGGAATCATCGTTCGCAACGAGAGCATCGAGCCTGACGAGATCTGTTCGATTGACGGGATACTGGTCACCAATCCCGAGCGCACCGCGTTTGATCTCGCCCGTCACCACCCCCGCGTCGAGGCGGTGATCTATCTCGACGACCTAGCTCGGGCCACGCGTGTCGAGATTGGGGAGGTGCAGGCTCTCGCCGACCGCTATCCGTCAGCGCGCCGGCTGGACCACGCGCGGGAGACTGTGAACCTGATGGACGGCGGCGCGCATACGCCGCGGGCCACCTGGGTGCGGCTCATCCTGCGCAAGCGCTGGCCCATGGTGCCCCGGGCAGGGGTGCGTGTCGGATCGGCAGCCTGGGGTCTCGTCGATATCGGCTATGAAGATCTCAAGATCGGAATCGACGTCAACGACATGGATGGCGTCGACCTCTTCGCCAAGTGGCCGTACGGCAGCGGGTATCGCCCCGAGATCGAGCACAAGATTCGCTACCTGAAGGAATTCGGGTGGATTCTCGTGGTCCTTCATCGCCAGAGCGCCCTCGGTGAGGTACTCGGGCGCGTTGGGCTGGCCTTGGATCAGCGCGGCTATCGACATTGACGCCAAAAACAACGGGCCCGACCGGACGTTTCCGGTCGGGCCCGTCGACAAAGACGTTTTACTGGTTGGCTTCCTGGCGCTTCTCAGCAGCCTTGGCGCCGGCACGAGCCGATTCGGCCTCGGCTTCCTTTTGCGCGACCTCGCGCTCGGCTTCGGCCTTGTCCTGTTGGGCTTTGCCCTCGCGCACCATGTCGTCGCGGCCGGTGACGGTGCCGACGGTCTCTTTCGCCTTGCCCTTGACGTCCTCGACGACGCCCTTGATGCCCTCTGCGGGACCGCTGTTCTCGTCAGTCATGATCACCTTTCAGCTGGATATCGAACTCTGGCGCCGACTCAGGCGTCGGCCGGTCTGGGCTTCCCCGGGGATCGCCCCCTAAACAGGTGACGCGCGTCTCACCGGGGCGGGAAGAATTGCACGATCAGGCAACGCTTTTCGGGCCCGAGTTTGCAGATTTGGGGGCTGGGGTATGGGTTGCGCACCATGTCAGCAACAGTTCATCGGCGGCGCCCAGACTCGAATTTGACGCTTGTCGAGACAGGCCGGAGCACCCATGGGTAGCGGCGACGCACCCTGGGGTAGTCTCTCGGGGAAGTTTTCGGGAGGTCAGATGGCGCAGGGCGCGAGCCACGTCAATGGGAAGCAGTACAGCGCCCAATCCGTGGAGCTGCGTGTCGCCGCGACGCTGGAGAACCTGGCGGTGCTGCGCACCCTGGTCGCCGCCATCGGCACCTTCGAGGATCTGGATTTCGACGCGGTCGCTGACCTGCGGCTTGCCGTCGACGAGGCCTGCACCCGGCTGATCCGGTCCGCCGTTCCCGAGTCGACGTTGCTGTTGATCGTGGATCCGCAACCGGAGGCGCTGGTCGTCCACGCGTCGACGACCTGCGACAGCCCCGACATCCTCGCTCCCGGCAGTTTCAGCTGGCACGTCCTGAGCTCGCTGACCGACGAGGTGACCACGTTCTCCGACGGCCAGTCGCCGGAAGGCCAGGTATTCGGCATCACCATGACGACAAGGCGAGCGAGTTCGTTGCAGTGACCCGGTCGTCCTCCCAGGGTTCGTCTTCGCGATCGAGCTCTGAATATGCGGACGTGGTCGCCATGTTCCGGAAGCTGGAAGGGCTCGAGGCGGGGTCTCCGGCGTTCCAGCGCCAGCGCGACGCCATCGTCGAACGCTGCCTGCCGCTGGCCGACCACATCGCCCGCCGATTCGACGGCCGTGGCGAGCCGCGCGACGACCTGGTGCAGGTCGCGCGGGTCGGCCTCGTCAACGCGGTGATCCGGTTCGACGTCAACGCCGGCTCCGACTTCGTGTCTTTCGCCGTGCCCACCATCATGGGCGAGGTTCGCCGCCATTTCCGGGACAACAGCTGGTCGGTGAAGGTGCCCCGCCGGCTCAAGGAACTGCACTTGAGACTCGGTGCTGCCACCGCGGACCTGTCGCAGCGTCTGGGCCGCGCGCCGACGGCCACCGAGCTGGCCGCCGAACTCGAGATGGACCGCGACGAGGTCGTCGAGGGCCTCGTCGCGGGCAGCTCCTACAACACGCTGTCCATCGACAGTGGCGGCAGCGGTAGCAACGAGGACGCCCCGGCGATCGCCGACACCCTCGGCGACGTCGACATGAGCCTCGACCAGATCGAGAACCGCGAGGCGCTGCGTCCGTTGCTCGAGGCTCTGCCCGAGCGGGAACGCATGGTGCTGGTTCTGCGGTTCTTCGAGTCGATGACTCAGACGCAGATCGCCGAGCGGGTCGGGATCTCGCAGATGCACGTGTCTCGGCTGCTGGCGAAGTCGTTAACGCGGCTGCGAGACCAGCTTCAGTAAGCGCGGGGGATCGCTGTGCACTGTGGTCAGTGCGTTGGCGATGTCGACGCAGATCGGCAGAGTGGAATCCGGATCGCAGAGCCGCAGCAGCCGGTCGACCGCGAGGCTGGGTATCAACGCCCACCGGATGTTCTCGCCGGCGCACTGCACGTTGAGTGTGTGCAGTGCGGAGAAGCCGGCGGTGGCGAAGAAGCTCAACCCGCTGAGGTCGATCACCAGCCACTGAGTCTGCTTTGCATCCCGCAGGGCGTACTTGACGAACGCGTTGCCGTTGGCGGCGTCGAGTTCGCCGTGTGCGGAGACGATCGCGGTCGACGGCTGCGGTCGACGGGTCTGGAACTGCGCGGAGTGACACGTGTGCGTGTCGGTGTCTGCGTCCGGCTGCTTGACAGGCGCTTCAGCCACTGGGGGCTCCATCAGTCGAAATGGAATTCGGTCTGTGGTCGCGCCAAGGGGGCCGAGATAAAAAGCCTGCGCGGGAATTGCAGACCCGCGTGACGATGACGTTTCCTCAAAATAGGGCTGGTCCATCAACCCGATGACTCGACCATACGCGCACGCAGTGATCTTGGACAATAACTTTAAGCAGTTGTTCACAATTGCCGCCCGCACAGATGTCAAAATTGCCACGGTGTCGAGAGGTAGCCACGAGAGTGTCTGAGCTGCAACATCATTCAGATGTGGGCGTGGTTCTGGCCGCGGGTGCCGGAAAGCGTTACGGCATGCCGAAAGTGCTAGCTGACACTGGTGAGTGGTTGGCGTCGGCGGTCGCGGCTCTGCGCGGAGGCGGATGCGGTGAGGTGGTTGTCGTCCTGGGCGCAGCGGTCGACGGTGTGACGATCCCGCCGCAGGCACGGGCCGTCATCGCCGAGGACTGGGCCGACGGACTCAGCACGTCGGTGCGCGCGGGGGTGCTCGCCTTCGGCGATGAACCCGAGTACGCGGCCTTCGTGCCGGTCGACACTCCCGACGTCAATGCCGCCGCGGTACGGCGCGTGCTCGATGCCGCACGGGACACCGGGCTGGCGCGCGCGAGCTACGTGGGTAGGCCGGGACACCCGGTGGTGATCGCCCGGAGGCACTGGCCGGCGCTGCTCGAGACGCTGGCCGGCGACGAGGGTGCCGGTCCTTTTCTGCGCTCCCGCGACGACGTCGTCACTGTCGACTGCGCCGATCTGTGTTCAGGTGCCGACATCGACAGCCGGTGATGTCCACCGATCGGGGGACATGACGTTCCTCCGGTATATCGCCTGATCACCGGACAGACTGCGGGCTCCTGACGGGCGAGAGTTGAGTCAACACCTCGACAAGGAGACTCACATGAACCGCATCGCCCGCACCCTCGCCCTGCCCCTGCTGTCGGCCGGCATCATCGGTGGCGCCGCCCTCGGGCTGGCCGGTACGGCGAGCGCCGCGATGACCGTCAACGATGACGGCAGCATGGTGGCGACGCCGGACACCGTCGCACAGCCCTGGGTCGGTTGGCCGCGGGTCGGTTACGGCTACTACTACTGGCCGCAGCAGGGCTTCTCGACGCCCAGCTGGTCGATCCAACAGAGCCACTAGAGCATCGCCTTGGCGAAGCGGGTCACCGCGTCCGCCCCGGTCTGCGCGGCCTGCTCGTGGCCGGGGCGCGTGCGGGTCGCCACCGCATGCGTCGCCGGGTCGAGGGTCACCTCGGCGAGCAGCTCGCCGGTCGTCGGCTCACAGACCGCCCAGGTGAACAGCGTCTCCGCATGCCAGTGGGCGATTGCCTGGTGCACGTAGTCGGCCCGGTGTTCGCCGAGGTCGGCCAGCGCGGGGCGGTCGTCGACGCGATCGTCAGCCCGCGGGGCGCGCAGGTACCACGCGCCGGCGTTGATCTCGACGGGCTCCATCGGTCAGCTCACCGAACGCACGGATTACGACGGAAATCGGTGGAAATCCGTCAGAAACCGTGCGTTCGGGGTGAGACTCACTCGCCCTTGAGCTCGCAGAGCACGGTGCCCTGGGTGATCGCGGCGCCGGGCTCGACGGCCAGGCCGGTCACCACACCGTCCTTGTGGGCGGTCACGGGGTTCTCCATCTTCATGGCCTCGAGCACGGCGATCAGATCGCCGGCAGCCACGGTCTGGCCCTCTTCGACGGCCACCTTGACGACGGTGCCCTGCATCGGCGCGGTCACCGAGTCGCCGGACGCGGCCGCTCCGCCACCGCCACCACGCTTACGCGGCTTCGGCTTCTTGCGGATGGCACCCGACGGCGACGCGCCGCCGTTGCCGAGCGCCAGATCGCCGGGCAGCGAGACCTCGAGGCGACGGCCGCCGACCTCGACGACGACGGTCTGCCGGGGCAGCGTGTCCTCCTCGGAGATCGGGTCGCCACCGGTGAAGGGCTCGACGGTGTTGTTCCACTCGGTCTCGATCCACCGGGTGTGTACGTCGAACTTGGTGCCGTCACCGATGAACGCGGGGTCGGAGACCACGGCGCGGTGGAACGGGATCACGGTGGCGAGGCCTTCGACGTGGAACTCGGCCAGGGCGCGGCGCGAGCGGTCGAGCGCCTCCTCGCGGGTGGCGCCGGTGACGATCAGCTTCGACAGCATCGAGTCGAACTGGCCGCCGATCACCGAGCCCGCCTCGACGCCGGAGTCCAGGCGCACGCCGGGGCCGGTGGGGATGTCGTAGCGGGTGACGGGGCCGGGGGCGGGCAGGAAGCCGCGGCCGGCGTCCTCGCCGTTGATGCGGAACTCGAACGAGTGCCCGCGCGGGGTCGGGTCCTCGGTGATGTCGAGCGGTTCACCGTTGGCGATCTTGAACTGCTGACGCACCAGGTCCAGGCCCGAGGTCTCCTCGGTGACGGGGTGTTCCACCTGCAGGCGGGTGTTGACCTCGAGGAAGCTGATCAGCCCGTCTTGGCCGACGAGGTACTCGACGGTGCCTGCGCCGTAGTAGCCGGCCTCCTTGCAGATGCGCTTGGCCGACTCGTGGATCTCCTTGCGCTGCGCGTCGGTCAGGAACGGCGCGGGCGCCTCCTCGACGAGCTTCTGGAAGCGGCGCTGCAGCGAGCAGTCGCGGGTGCCGGCGACGACGACGTTGCCGTGCTGATCGGCGATCACCTGGGCCTCGACGTGGCGCGGCTTGTCGAGGTAACGCTCGACGAAGCACTCGCCGCGGCCGAACGCTGCGATGGCCTCACGGGTGGCCGAGTCGAACAGCTCGGGGATCTCCTCGAGGGTGCGGGCCACCTTCATGCCGCGGCCACCGCCGCCGAAGGCCGCCTTGATCGCGATCGGCAGGCCGTGCTCGTTGGCGAACGCGAGGATCTCGTCGGCGTCCTTGACGGGGTCCGGTGTACCGGGCACCAGCGGCGCCTGCGCGCGGGCGGCGATGTGGCGAGCGGTGACCTTGTCACCGAGGTCGCGGATCGACTGCGGGCTGGGCCCGATCCAGATCAGTCCGGCGTCGAGGACGGCCTGGGCGAAGTCGGCGTTCTCGGAGAGGAAGCCGTAGCCGGGGTGCACGGCGTTGGCACCGGACTTGGCGGCCGCATCGAGCAGCTTCTCGAACACCAGGTAGGACTCCGCGGAGGTCTGCCCGCCGAGCGCGAACGCTTCGTCGGCCAACCGGACGTGCGGGGCGTCGGAGTCGGGCTCGGCGTACACCGCCACGCTCTCGAGTCCGGCGTCCTTGCATGCTCGGATCACCCGGACGGCGATCTCTCCGCGGTTGGCGACGAGCACCTTGGAGATCTTTGAGCTGGCGTGAGTGGCCACTGCGCCTCCTGATGGCATGTCAAATCTAAGAGCGTCTTAAAGAATGTATCCCGAGGGAGTTTAAGCGCCGCAATCTGAGTCTCGGCGAGCCGGTCCCTTACCCGCCAGTAACTCTCAGCGGATCGGCGGGGCGAGGGTGGACTCGAGAATGTCCAGGGCGGTGGCGAGCGCCTCTTCGGGCAGCGGCTCGCCGTCCGACACGGCCATCAGGACTCCGATGATCGCGCCCGCGATGACGCGGCGCTCCGCCACCCCGAGCGCCGGTCCCGGGCGATGCTTGAGCGCGTCGGTCATCAGCTGGATCAGCAGGGTGTATTCGGCGTAGAGCACGCCACGCGCCTCGGGCAGCGAGTAGAGCATGTGCTGGGCGACGATGGTGTCGTGCCGATCGTCGTCGCTCAAGCCGGCGAAGTATTCGTCGACGGCGTGCCGGTACGCCGCGACGGGCGAGAGCTCGGCGGGTGCGTGGCGGAACGCGGCCATGATCGGTTCGGCCTGGTCGCAGATCAGCACGGCTTCTTTGGTGGGGAAGTAGCGGTAGAACGTGCGGGGTGAGACGTCGGCCGCCGTGGCGATCTGCTCGACGGTGGTGTCGGCGAAGCCGTGCCGTTCGAACAGATGGATCGCCGCGCGGCGGATGGCTCGGCGGGTGGCGATCTTCTTGCGATGACGAAGACCCCGCACCGGCTCGGAGGTCGACATATCACCAGTGTGGCCCTCCGCGGTCACCGGCGTCTGCTGCTCGGTATTACTGAACCGTCATTCTGCGTCGACGACGTGCACGTGCACGCCGGCGGCTGCGATGCGGTCGAGCTGCTCGTGGTCCGCGGTGGAGTCGGTGACGAGATGGTGGATCTGGGCCGGCGCGACCATCTTGGCGAGCGTCACGTTGCCGATCTTCGACCCGTCCACCGCGACGACGACGCGCTGGGCGTTGGACGCCATCGCGATCGCTGTGCGCGCCTCCGCCTCGTCGTAGGTGGTGGCGCCGATCTCGGCGGACATCCCGTCGGCACCGAGGACCGCGGTGCCGACGGTGATCACCTGGAACGCGTGCTCGGACATCGGTCCGACCGCCTCCAACGAGTTGGCCCGCACCAGTCCGCCGGTCGCGATCACCTTCATGTGGGCGTCGACGGCACAGTCGGCGGCGATGGTCAGTGAGTTGGTGACGACGGTGATGTTGGGTCGCCCCTTGAGGGCGCGGGCCACCTCGCCGGTGGTGACGCCACCGGTGAGCGCGACGGCCTGCGGGCCGGGCGGGATCAGCGCGGCGGCGTGCTGGGCGATGCGTCGTTTGATCGCAACCATGCGGTGGTCGCGCAGCCGCACCGGGATCTCGCTGCCGCTCGGGTCGAGCGCTTTCGCGCCGCCGTGCGTGCGGACCAGCAGCCCCTGCTCTTCGAGCTCGGCGAGGTCGCGGCGCAGCGTGGCGGGGGAGACGCGCAGTTCGGTGCACAGCACCGTGGACGCGACTTCGCCGCGATCTCGTAGCACCGACAGCACCTCCCGCATCCGGTCGGTGCGCTTGATCGACATCGGGTTGACTCCTCGGTTGTGAGCAGGCGATCAGTTTTCCTGATCGTTTGACCGATTGGTATTGCGCGTTCTGAGCGAGCTTCTCATAGTCAAGTGATGTACCGCACACATCTGGCGAAGGAGGCCACTGCGTGACCCTGGCGTCCACCTCCGATCTCATTGCTGCGGCGATCGAAAACCGTTGCGCGGTGCTGGCTTTTAACGTCATCACCCTCGAGCATGCGGAGGGCATCGCCGCGGGCGTGGAGCGCGCCGGGGCAGCCGCGCTGATCCAGATCAGCGAGAACACCGTGCGTTTCCACGGCGGTCAGCTGGCGCCGATCACCGCGGCGTGCGCGCACATCGCCGCGGCCAGCGGTGCGCCGCTGGCCGTGCATCTGGACCACATCCAGGATGTCGCTCTCCTCGACGAGGCGATCAGCGCGGCATCCGGGCTCGGTGTCACCTCGGTGATGATCGACGCGGCCCATCTCGATGCGGACGAGAATGTCGGTCAGACAGCCGCTTTCGTCGAGAAGGCCCACGCGGCCGGACTGTTCGTGGAGGCGGAACTCGGCCAGGTCGGCGGCAAGGACGGCCGCGTCCTCGGTGCTCACGAGCCGGGCGCCCGCACCGACCCCGACGAGGCCGCAGCGTTCGCGGAGAAAACCGGCGTGGACGCGCTCGCGGTGGCCGTCGGCAGCTCGCACGCGATGACCACGCGCGATGCCGAACTCGACATGGCACTGATCAGCGATATCGCTGCCGCGGTGTCGATTCCCCTTGTGCTGCACGGCTCCTCGGGCGTGTCCGACGAGAACCTGAAGCAGGCGGTGGCCGCGGGAATCCGGAAGGTCAACGTCGGCACCGCGCTCAACATCGCCTACACCGGCGCGGTGCGTGGCGTGTTGGAGTCCGATGCCGCGCTGACGGACCCGCGCAAGTACCTGGTGCCGGCTCGGGAAGCGGTGGCTGAGACGGTGGCCCACCTGTGCCGCGTCGTCGCGGGGGTGCAGGCGTGATGGGCGCCCAGATGCTGCGGGTGGACTGGCTCGCCGAGACGGTCGAGCGGCACAAGGCCGGCGAGCCGGTCGGGGTGTACTCGGTGTGTTCGGCGCATCCCACGGTGTTGGAGGCCGCGATCGTGCAGGCGGCTGCCGACGGCGGGTTCGTGCTCATCGAGGCGACGTCGAATCAGGTCGACCAGTTCGGCGGGTACACGGGCATGCGGCCCAACGACTTTCGCGACCTGGTGTTTGGCATCGCCGACGCGCAGGGCTTCCCCCGCGACCGCGTGGTCCTCGGCGGTGATCACCTCGGCCCGAACCGGTGGCAGCGGGAGAACGCCGTCGTCGCGATGGGCCACGCGGAGACGCTGATCGCCGCGTATGTGGCGGCGGGCTACCGCAAGATCCACCTGGACTGCAGCATGCGCTGCGCCGACGATCCCGCCGTGCTGTCCGACGAGGTCGTCGCCGAGCGCAGCGCGCGGCTGCTGGCGGTCGCCGAGAAGACCGCACGGGAGTCCGGTGTCGGCGCGCCGGTGTACGTGATCGGCACCGAGGTGCCCGTCCCGGGCGGTGCGCACGAGACGTTGGACCGGCTGACCCCGACACCCGCCGACGCGGCGCGGGCCACCCTGGCCGCCCATCGCAGCGCGTTCGCCGCTGTCGGCCACGACGACGTGTGGCCCCGGGTGATGGCGCTGGTCGTGCAGCCCGGCGTCGAGTTCGATCACCTCCAGGTCATCGACTACGAGCACGCGGCCACCGCGGACCTCCGCAAGGTCCTCGACGACGAGGCGCACCTCGTGTTCGAAGCGCACTCGACGGACTACCAACGCCCCCAACAGCTCCGCGAACTCGTCGACGACCACTGGGCGGTCCTCAAAGTCGGACCGGGACTGACGTTCGCGATGCGCGAGGCCCTGTTCGCGCTGGCGATGATCGAGACCGAGCTGGTTGCGCGGCCGTCGCGCTCGAACCTCATCGAGGTGATCGAGCGGCGCATGCTCGCCGAGCCGCGGTACTGGCAGGACTATTACGAGGGCGATCCCGTCGCGCAACGCACGGCGCGGCGCTACAGCTACAGCGATCGGCTGCGCTACTACTGGGCCGACGAGGAGGTCGATGCTGCGCGGCGCACGCTGCTGGCCAATCTCGACCGTGTCGGCATCCCGCTGCCGCTGATCAGTCAGTTCCTGCCCCTGCAGTACGAGCGCATCCGCGCCGGCCTGCTCGACCACGACGCCCAGGCCCTGGTGGTCGACCGCGTCCGCGATGCGCTGCGGCCCTACGCCGCCGCGTGCCGCGCCGACAACCCCGGAGGTAGCCCACAGTGACCCAGACCCGCGTGCCCGACCAGAAAGACGGCGGCGCAACGATTCTCGAGATCGGTCAGCAGCCCGACGCGTGGCGGGAGGTGGCCGGCAGGTCCGATGACCACGCCGAGGCGTTCGTGCGGGATCTGCTGGCCCGCCCGGATCTGCGCATCATCCTCACCGGGGCGGGCAGTTCGGCGTTTGCCGGGGAGATCGCCGCGCCGCTGCTGCGCCGTCACCTGCGCCACCGGGTCGAGCCGATCGCCACCACCAGCATCGTCGCCAGTCCGCTCGATCATCTCGAGCCCCAAACCCCGACGCTGTTGGTCTCGTTCGCGCGCAGCGGCAACAGCCCGGAGAGCCTGGCGACCACTGCGCTGGCCGATCAGCTGGTCGATCAGGTGTGGCATCTGGTGCTCACGTGCGACCGCGAGGGCAAGCTGGGCCGCGCGCACGCCGACCGCCCGGACTCGCTGGTGGTCTACATGCCCGACCGCACCAACGACTCGGGGTTCGCGATGACCTCGAGCCTGACCTCGATGCTGCTCACGTGCCTGCGGATGCTGGGCCCGGCGCAGCCCGACCAGGTCGAGGCGTTGGCCCGCGCCGCCGAGCACGTCGCCGGCCTACAGCACGACATCCGTGCGCTCGCTCAGAGCAAGAAGCAGCGCTTCGTCTACCTGGGCAGCGGCCCGCTGGAGGGGTTGGCGCGCGAATCAGCGCTCAAGCTCCTGGAATTGACCGCCGGCGAGGTGGTGACGTACTTCGACTCCCCGCTGGGCTTTCGGCACGGCCCGAAGTCGGTGCTCGACGAGGACACCCTCGCCGTCGTCTACGTGTCCACCGATCCGTACACCCGGCGCTACGACCTCGACATCATCGCCGAGTTGCGCAGCCAGCTCGGCGCCGATGCGGTCCGCGTGATCTCCGCGGTTCCGGTCCCCGAGGAGTACGGCACGGCGCTCGTGCTGCCCGGTTTGGCCGAGCTGCCCGACGCGCTGGTCGCGCTGCCGTACCTGGTGTTCGGCCAGTTTCTGGCGCTGTTCACGTCTTTGGATTACGGCAAGACGCCGGACAATCCGTTCCCGTCCGGAGAAGTCAGCCGGGTCGTGCGCGGCGTCACGATCTACCCGATGACCGGAGCCCGGTGATGGCGCGCTACCTCGGTGTCGACGGCGGCGGATCGAAGACGGCGTTCGCGTTGATCGACGACGCCGGCCACGTGCTGGCCCGCGCCACCGCACCCACGTCCTACTACTTCAACGACGGCTTCGACGTCGTCGAACGCGTTCTGCAACAGGGCATCACCGACGTCTGCGCCCAGGCCGGCATCGACACCGCCGCGATCGACGCCGCGTTCTTCGGCCTACCAGGATACGGCGAGGCCAGCGCGGACATCGCCGCGCTCGATGCCGTACCCGCGGGTGTCCTCGGCCACGACCGGTACAGCTGCGACAACGACATGGTGTGCGGCTGGGCCGGATCGCTCGGCGGCGAAGACGGCATCAACGTGATCAGCGGCACCGGATCGATGACCTACGGCGAGCGGCGCGGCGTCGGGCACCGTGTCGGCGGCTGGGGTGAGCTCTTCGGGGACGAGGGCTCGGCATACTGGGTGGCCACCCGCGGCCTCAACGCATTCAGCCGGATGAGCGACGGCCGCATGCCCCGCGGCCCGCTCTACGACCTGATGAAGTCACGCCTCGAGGTCGGCGGCGACCTCGACGTCGTCAGCCTGGTCATCGACACGTGGAAGGGCAGCCGCGGTTCCATCGCTGCGCTGGCGACCACCGTCTGCCAGGCCGCGCAGAAAGGCGACACCGCTGCAGCGCAGATCCTCGACGATGCCGTCGCCGAACTGGTCGCGCTGATCGAAACCACCAGCACACTGGTGGGTTTCGCCGATGAGGAGACCGTTCCGGTCTCCTACTCCGGGGGCATGTTCTCCGATCCTCTGCTCCTGCAGGGGTTCACCAGCGCGCTGCACGCCCTGCCCGCGCACTACGACCTGCGGCAACCGCTGCTCGACCCGGCGGTCGGCGCGGCGCTGTACGCGGCCAAACACAGCGGCCACTCGTTGAGCACCGCAGCGATCGCCGAATTGTCGACTAACGCAACCACATCCGAGAAGGTGGCCACACCATGACCGACACCACCACGAAGCCGGCCCGCAGCTGGATCTTCTACGCCACCCTGCTGATCCTGTTCTGGGGTGTGTGGGGCGCGTTCTCCGCGCTGCCCGCGAACTGGTACGGCTACCCCGACGAGATGATCTACTGCATCTGGGCGCTGACGATGATCATCCCCGCCGCGTTCGCGCTCAAGGGGCAGAAGTTCGACACCCGCAAGGAAGCGACGATCTACGGTCTGCTGATCGGACTCACCGGCGCGGGCGGCCAGCTGCTGCTGTTCCAGGCGTTGACGATCGGCCCGGCCTACCTGATCTTCCCGATCGTGTCGATCTCCCCGGCGATCACCGTGCTGATGGCGATGGTGCTGCTGCGCGAACGCATTCGCGGGCTGGCGATCGTCGGATTGATCTGTGCGCTGGCCGCGATCGTGCTGTTCAGCATCACCAGCAGCGACTCCGACGCCTCGACGGGACCGTGGCTGCTGCTGGCCGTCGTGATCTGCGTGGCGTGGGGCGTGCAGGCCTACTTCATGCGCAAGACCGCGACGCTGGGCGTCAACGAGGCCACGACGTTCGGTTGGATGGCGATCAGCGGACTCGCACTCATTCCCGTCGCGATCTTCTCGATGGGCGGCCTGCCGCTCGACTTCGGTTGGCAGGCCCCGTTGTTGACGGCCGGCACCCAGCTGCTCAATGCCGTGGGTGCGCTGTTCCTGGTGATGGCGCTGGCCCGAGGCAAGGCCTCGATCGTCGCGCCCACCACCAACGCTCTCGCCCCGGCGCTGACCATCGTGGTGTCCCTGATCGCCTACCAGACGTTGCCCAGCCCCTACGGCGCGATCGGCATCGTGCTGGCGCTGGTCGGTTCGACGCTGATGGTCTACGCCGACGAGAAGCGCGGCGAGGAGCCGACCGCGGCCGTGCTGGAACCCACCACGAAAGGCACCCGGTGAAACCGACGATCGTGATCATCGGCGCGGGCAGCGTCGAGTTCACTCGCGAGCTCCTCGGCGACATCCTGTCGTTCCCCGAGCTCGGCTCGGTGCGAGTCGTGTTGCATGACATCGACGACGAGCGGCTCGAGACCGCCGAAAGCATCGCCCGGGCGACCGCGCGAGCCGCCGGTGCCCAGCCGGAGGTGGTGTCCACGACGGATCGCCGGCGCGCGCTCGACGGCGCCGACTACGTCATCAACGTCATCCAGGTCGGCATGCACGAGGCCACGGTGCGGGACTTCGAGATCCCCGCGAAGTACGGCCTGAACCAGACCATCGGGGACACCATCGGTGTCGGCGGCATCTTCCGCGGTCTGCGCACGTTCCCGGTGCTCGCCGGCATCGCCGCCGACATGGCCGAGATGTGCCCGGACGCCTGGCTTCTCAACTACACGAACCCGATGGCGATGAACGTGACCTATCTGCACGCGGTCGCGCCGAAGCTGAAGGTGCTGGGGTTGTGCCACTCGGTGTACTGGACGATGGTCGGCCTGTGCGAGCTGATCGACGTGCCCTACGACGAGGTGTCCTACTGGTCGGCCGGGGTCAACCACCAGGCGTGGGTGCTGCGCTGGGAACGCGGCGGGCAGAACCTCTATCCGCTGCTCGACGAGCGGATCGCCGCCGATCCCGAGCTGCAGCGCCGCGTGCGGGTCGACATGTACGGCCGGCTGGGCTACTACCCGACCGAGACCAGCGAGCACAGCAGCGAATACGTGCCCTGGTATCTGCACAACCCGGACGAGGTCGCGAGGCTGCGGATCAACATCGGCGAGTACGTCTCGATCAGCGAGGCGAACATGGCCGAGTACCGCCGCGTGCGGGAGCAACTGGCCGACGCGGACACGCTGCCCATCGACACCGGGTCCACCGAGTACGCCCCGCAGGTCATCCACTCGCTGGAAACCGGTACGCCGCGGATGATCTCGGCCAACGTCGCGAACGCGGGGCTGATCACCAACCTGCCCGACGGGCTGGCCGTCGAGGTGCCGACGCTGCTCGACTCGCTCGGCGCGCACCCGATGGCGGTCGGCGACCTGCCGCCGCAGTGCGCCGCGCTGAACCGGGGCTTCCTCGGCCCCGTCGACCTCACCGTGCGCGCCGCCGTCGAGGGTGACCCCCGACTGGTGCGCGCGGCGGCGATGGTCGACCCGAACACCGCCGCGTCGCTGAGCGTCGACCAGATCGCCGATCTGTGTGACGAACTGACCGCCGCGCACGGAGATCTGCTGCCCGAATCGTTGCGTACCCACCACTAAGGAGTGTCCACCGTGATCAGACGCCGCCTCTGCATCGCACTGCTCGCCGTCATCGCGCTCGTCCTCGCCGGGTGCGGGGGCGGGGGTTCGTCGTCGTCGGGACCCACCGAGATCGCGGTGTGGCACGGCTACCAGGACACCGAGGGCGAGGTGTTCAAAGGCCTGATCGCGCAGTACAACAAGGACCATCCCGACGTGAAGGTCAACGAGTTGTACTCGAGCAACGACCTGGTGCTGCAGAAGGTGCTGACCGCGGTGCGCGGCGGCAGTGCGCCCGACGTGGCCTACATGTTCGGCTCGTGGTCGCCGAACATCGCCCAGATTCCGCAGGTGGTCGACATGGCGGACGAGGTGAAGAAGCCGGAGTGGCAGTGGGACGACTTCTATCCCGCCGAGCGTGAGGCCGCCACGGTCGGCGAGAAGGTCGTCGGAGTGCCGGCGCTGGTGGACAACCTCGCGATCGTCTACAACAAGAAGCTGTTCGCCGACGCGGGCATCGCACCGCCCAGCCCGGACTGGACATGGGATGACTTCCGCGCCGCCGCAGCCAAACTCACCGACCCCAGCAAGGGGCAGTACGGCTGGCTGATCCCCGCCGACGGCAGCGAGGACACCGTCTGGCACTACATCCCGATGCTGTGGGAGGCCGGTGGCGACATCCTGTCGCAGGACAACGAGAAGGCCGTGTTCAACTCCGAGGCCGGCGTCAAGGCGCTCACCGTGCTGCAGCAGATGGCCGTCACCGATAAGTCGCTGTACTTGGACACCACCAACGAGAACGGCCCGAAGTTGATGAACAGCGGCAAGGTGGGGATGCTCGTCACCGGCCCGTGGGATCTGAGCCAGCTCAGCGACATCGAGTACGGCGTGCAGGTGATGCCGACCTTCGCCGGGTCATCCGGTGGCCATCAGACCATCGCCGGCCCGGACAACTGGGTGGTGTTCAACAACGGCGACAAGAAGAAGCAGGCGGCCACCGACTTCGTGAAGTGGCTCTCAGCGCCCGAACAGGTCAAGGCGTTCTCGCTGGGCACCGGTGATCTGCCCATCCGGCAGTCGGTCGGCAAGGACCAGGAGGTGCTCGACAAGCTGAATCAAAACGTCCCGGGCACAGCGGTGTTCGTGGAGAATCTGAACAACGTGAAGAAGGTCCGGCCCACCGTCGAGCAGTACCCTGACGTCTCCGACGCGCTGGGGCAGGCGATCGTGGCCGTGATGCTCGGTAAGCAGCAGCCTGCGGACGCCCTGAACTCCGCCGCGCAGGCCGCGGACGCGAAGCTGGCCGAGAAGTAGATCGGATGGTGACCACGGATGCTGGGGTGGCGGCACCGCCCGTGCCGCCCCCCGCCCGGCCACGGCGCCGGTGGCGGCCGCGGGGCACCGACGGGCTGACCGGGTGGGCGCTGGGCACGCCGGCGATGGTGCTGATCGGGATCTTCGGTCTGCTGCCGGTGCTGATGTCGCTGCAGCTGTCCTTTCAGCGGTCGGATCTGCTGACGCCGGAGACGCCGTGGGTGGGGTTCGACAACTACCGCAAGATGGCCGACGATCCGGTGTTCCTCGACGCGATCAAGCACACGATCATCTACACGGCGCTGTTCGTGCCGGGCACGATGATCGTCGGCCTGCTGGTCGCGGCGGCGATGAACCGTTCGGTGCGCTTCATCTCGGTGTACCGGACCGCGGCCTACATCACGATGGCGGTGTCGACGATCAGCCAGGGCATCATCTTCCTGTGGCTCACCGACCGTGACTACGGGCTGGTCAACGCCGCGCTCAACGCGGTCGGGGTGCCGGCGCAGCCGTTCCTGGCCTCGCCGTCACAGGCGATCTACGTGATCGTCGCGATGACCATCTGGGGCTGGACGGGTTTCTCGGTGATCGTGTATCTGGCTGCGCTGCAGGGTGTTCCGCCGGAGTTGCACGAAGCGGCGGCGATCGACGGGGCGAATGCGTTGACCCGGTTCCGCACCATCACGGTGCCGCTGCTCGGCCCGGCGAACCTCTTCCTGCTGGTGTGGTTGACCATCAACGCGCTGCAGCTGTTCGACGAGGTGTACGCCACCACCCGCGGCGGCCCGCTGCGCGCCACCACGGTCATCGTCTACTACCTGTGGGACCAGGCGTTCGTGCACTTCGACGCCGGCTACGCCGCGGCGATGGCCTATGCGCTGTTCGTCGTCATCCTGATCGTCACGGCCGTGCAGTTCCGGCTGGCTCGCAGATTCGCGCACCACCCATGACGGCCACAACGACCGCTCCGAACCGCTGGCGCCTGCCGTTCAGTCCGTGGCATCTGGTGTTGATCCCGTTGAGCTTCCTGCTCATCGTGCCGCTGCTGTGGATGCTGATCACGTCGCTGGAGACCGAGGGGGAGGCCAATCGCTTTCCGCCGGTGCTGTTCCCGGAGAAGCCGCGGTTCGCGAACTACACCGAGGCGTGGGCGCAGGCCCCGTTCGGGCACTTCTTCCTCAACAGCCTGTCGGTGACCGCGGTCGTGTTGATCAGCAATCTCGTGGTGTGCAGCCTGGCGGGCTACGCGTTCGCGCGCATCCGGTTCCTCGGCCGCGGAGCGTTGTTCGTGACGCTGATGGCCACGCTGATGGTGCCGTTCCAGGTGACGATGATCCCGGTGTTCCTGATCGTCAAGTGGTTCGGCGACAACGTGTGGGAGGGCCTGGGCATCGACCACATCGGTGCGTTGATGCTGCCCAATCTCGCGACGGCGTTCGGGATCTTCTTCCTGCGTCAGTTCTTCCAGACCGTGCCGGTGGAACTCGAAGAGGCGGCGCGGGTCGACGGCACCTCGCGGTTGGGTGTGCTGTTCAAGATCGTGCTGCCGCTGTCGATGCCGGCGATGTCGACGTTGGCGGCGCTGACCGTGTTGACGTCGTGGAACGACTTTCTGTGGCCGCTGATCGTTATTACCTCGCAGGATCAGATGACGATCCCGTTGGGGCTCAGTTACTTTCAGGGCGCCCATCACGTGCAGTGGCCGCTGCTGATGGCGGCCAACGTGATGAGCCTGTTGCCGATGCTGCTGGTGTTCGTCGTCGCGCAACGGTATTTCGTGCAGTCGGTCGCCAGTACCGGAATCAAGGGGTAGAGCGTTGGCAGAGGTCGAGTTTCGCAATGTGTCCCGTCGCTACGCCGGGGGCGTCGCCGCGCTGAAGGACTTGAGTCTGACGGTGGCCGACGGGGAGTTCTTGATTCTGGTGGGCCCGTCGGGCTGCGGGAAGAGCACGGCGCTGCGGCTGCTGGCCGGGCTGGACAAGCCCAGCGACGGGGAAATCCGCATCGGCGGCCAGGTGGTCAACGGCTTAGGACCGGGGCAGCGGGACATCGCGATGGTGTTCCAGAACTATGCGCTGTACCCGCACATGACGGTGTACAAGAACCTGGCCTACGGGCTCAAGCAGCGCAAGACGCCGCGCCCGGAGATCGAGCGGCGGGTCCGCGAGACCGCGGAGCTGTTGCAGATCGGGGAGTTGCTGAATCGCAAGCCCGGTCAGCTCTCCGGTGGGCAGCGGCAGCGGGTGGCGATGGGCCGGGCGTTGGTGCGGGAGCCGCAGGCGTTCTTGCTCGACGAGCCGCTGTCGAACCTGGATGCCAAGCTGCGCAACCAGGTTCGCGGCGATCTGAAGCGGCTGCATCGCGAGGTGCCGGTCACATCGGTCTACGTCACCCACGACCAGGTGGAGGCCATGACGCTGGGGGACCGCCTGTGCGTGATGGCCGGCGGCGAGGTACAGCAGATCGGCAGCACCGACGACGTGTATCACCGGCCGGCGAACACGTTCGTCGCGGCGTTCATGGGGAGCCCGCCGATGAATCTGCTGCCCGGCGTGGTCAGTGCGGGCGTGCTGCAGCTGGGTGGCGCTCAGCTGTCGGCGGTGCAGTGCGCCGAGGGGCCGGTGACGGTGGGTGTGCGGCCGGAACATCTGCAGCTCGGCAGTGTGCACGCGGACGGGGCGGTACCGGCGCGGGTGGATTTCGTGGAGCCGCTGGGCAGCCACGCGTTGGTGACGGCGGTGGTCGACACCCCGGAGCCGACGCGGGTGATCGCGCAAGCAACGGCGGGATCGTCGTGGGACGCGGGCGCATCGATCGGGTTGATCGTGCCGCCGGAGAAGACCTATCTGTTCGACTCGGAAACCGGTAGGGCGCTGCGGTGACGCGCCTACCGTTGGAGGCATGTCGGACACGGCCGGTCGGCGGGCTCAGCAGCGCGCCGAGGAGTTGAAGCAGCGCCGAGCCGAGCTGGCTGCCGATCAACCGGTCACGGAGGAGAACGTCGACTTCGCACGGCAACGGGCCGCGGACTCGCGGCAGCGCGCGCATGACGCCCACGAGGCCGCGGCGATCGCGCATGAGCAGGCCGCCACGACACACGAACGCGCGGCGCTCAGTTTGGATCAAGCGGCCGCCGACGGGATCGGTGACGTCGCGTGGCATCGCGCCGCGGCCGAAAAACACCGCCGTGCAGCCCAACAGAACCGGGACGCCGCCGACGAGTCACGCAGGGCTGCCGAAGCAGACGGTTAGAAGCGCTTACCAGCCGCCGATGCCGGGGCCGACGCGCACGCCGCTGAAGCCGCCGGCCTTGGTGCCGGGCGTGGCGACCGGGGACTGCCGGATCGCGCCGCCGGCGGGGGCCAGGATGTAGCCGTCGCGCACCTCGCCCTGAGTGGCGTCCTTGCGGATCTCGCCCGCGCCGCCGCTCTTCACCCAGGGGCTGGGGCGCATGTCGTCGGCCTTGGCCAGCGCGGTGCCGAAGCTCATGGCGCCCGCGGTCATCGCGGCCGCCAGTGCGACAAGCGCCAACGCCGAACGCTTCGTCGAAGACATGGTCACAGTGCCCCCCAAGGTAGGTGTTGCTCAGTGCTTCGTCCCCCGAGTGGCAGACGTTACCCGAGGGGTCCGTGTTCCGGTCCCTATGAGCCAGATTGCCCTGAGGGTCGCGTCGGCAGCCCTGAACGCAATCTCGCCCACAACACCGCACTGAGGGCTTGGTAGGCGTGCGAGCGCCGAATCAGCCGGTGGAGATCGGCTCCGGGCCGCACCAGTGACCCCCGCCTGACCGTTTCGCTTGATACATGGCCTTGTCGGCACGTTCGAGGGCGTCGTCGACGGTGTCCGGGGTGATCATCGCGATTCCGATGCAGATGCCGCCGGGGGACAGCGCCCCGACTTGATCGACCAGCGTCTGCGCCAGCAGCTGAGCCTGCGCGACCGTGGCGTGCGGCAGCAGGACGGCGAACTCGTCGCCGCCGATACGGCCGACGGTGTCGGACAGGCGTAGCCGGCGACTGATGGTCTGCGCCACCGTTCGCAGGTAGGCGTCTCCGGCGGTGTGCCCGTGCTGATCGTTGATCTGCTTGAGTCCGTCGAGGTCGATCATGAACACCGCTGCCGCGTCGGCACCCGACTGGGGATCGGCCAGTGCGGCGTATCTGCGGAGCTCCTCTTCGAACCTGTTGCGGTTGTAGACGCCGGTGAGGGCGTCGAGCGTCGCCTGCCGACGCAACAATTCCTCGTCACGGCGGCGCGCGGAGATGTCCTCGATGTGCGAGATGAAGGCCAGGGGCTCGTCGTTGTCGTCGTAGATGAGGAACACGGACAGCCGAACCCACACCACGTGTCCGTCTCGGGAGTAGTAGCGCTTGTCCATCTGGTAGCTGGCGATGTCACCGGTTATCAGTCGCGACGCCTCGGCGACGTCGATGTCGAGGTCGTCGGGATGTGTGATGTTCTGAAACGTCAAGTGCGCCAACTCTTCCGGGCTGTAGCCGAGGAGCCGGCAGAATTCGGGGTTGACGCGCTGGAACGTGCCGTCGAGCCCGACGACGGCCATCCCGATCGGTGCGTTGTCGAAGGCCGCGGCAAAGGGGTCGCTGACGCCCGGCGGGTGCGCGGGGGTGCCGGGCACCTCGATCCGGTCACCTGACTGCTGTTCGAGGACGGCGTGCACCTGGACGTTCTCGATCGCCATGGAGGTCGCATCGGCGAGCGCCTGAACGAGGGCCACCTCTTGCTGTGTGGGATTTCGCTGCTGCGACCAGTACGCCCCGATCGCGCCGATCGGATCCCGTCGACGGATCGGAACCATGACCATGCTCTTGACGAAGGTCGGCCGGTAGGCGTCGTGAGGAATGCGCTCGTCGGCGTAGATGTCGGAGATCGCGGCAGCCTGCCTGTTCAGCATCACCCAGCCGCTGATACACGAATCTATTGGAAAGCGTCTGCCTTTCCACAGCGGCGCGATCGCATTCTCTTCGACGTACACGCACTCGTCGAGATCACGAATGATCAATGTCGCGCCGTCGCAACCGATCACGTCCCGGGCCGCGGTACTGACGATGCGCCGGACGTCGTCCGTCGTGCGCGCCAGCGACAGCAGTTCGATGGCGTCGACGAGGCGGGTCATGCCCCGCAGGTAGTCGGCCTCGGTGAAGGTGGGCACGACGTCCGCGGGCCGGTCATCGGTTGACGACGATCCCGACGACGTCCTGCACTCACTCACCTGCGCCACCTACTTCCCTACACAACAGGGTAGTTCTCAAGCTGTCTCACCGTGCCACATTTGCAGCGATCGTCAGCCTCGCAGGCGGCGCTTGATGCGGGTGAGCATGGCTGACATGCCGCGCAGCCGGAGCGGGCTGATGAGCGCGCCGAGGCCGAGGTCGGTGTAGAAGTCGTCGGGGACGGCGAGGATGTCATCGGCGGATTGCCCGTCCAGGCCCGCGGCCAGGATCGCGGCGAACCCCCGTGTGGTGGGCGCCTCCGCGGGCGCGCTGAAGTAGAGGCGCACGTGGTCGCGGTCGTCGGCGTCGACGTGGAGGAACAGCGGAGACTGGCACTCCGGCACCGGCTCCATCGCCGCTTCCTCCAAAGACGAAGGGAGCTCGGGGAGTTCGTTCGCGAACTCCAACAGCATGGCGAGCTTGTCCTGGCCTTCGACCTCTTGGAAGTCGGAGACCACCTCGGCCAGTGCCGAAGGCATACTCACGGGGCCTCGCCGGGCTCTTCCCCGACAGCGACGGGCACCCGCACGGCGTTGCCCCACTCGGTCCACGAACCGTCGTAGTTGCGCACGCCGTCACGGCCGAGCAGATGGGTCAGCACGAACCAGGTGTGGCTGGAGCGTTCACCGATGCGGCAGTAGGCGATCGTGTTTCCGTCGGCTGGGAGGAAGCCGTACAGCTCGTCGAGTTCGGCTCGGCTGCGGAACTTTCCGTTGTCCTGGGCGGCCTTGCCCCACGGCACGGACACCGCGGTCGGAATGTGTCCGCCGCGCAGTGCACCCTCTTCGGGGTAGTCGGGCATGTGAGTGCGCTCGCCGGTGTACTCCTGCGGGGAGCGAACGTCGATCAGCGGTTCCTTGCCGAGCGCGGCGAGGACGTCGTTTTTGAACGCGCGGATGGGTGCGTCGTTGCGTTCGACGACGGGGTAGCCGGTGCTCTGCTTGGACGGCACGTCGAGCGTGGTGTCGCGGTGGTCGTTGATCCACAGCGAGCGGCCGCCGTCGAGCAGGCGTACGTCGGGATGACCGAAGAGGGTGAACACCCACAGCGCGTAGGCAGCCCACCAGTTGCTCTTGTCGCCGTAGATCACCACGGTGTCATCGCGGGAGATGCCCTTGCGGTTCATCAGGTCGGCGAACTGCTCGCCGGTGATGTAGTCACGCACGTTCGGGTCGTTGAGGTCGGTGTGCCAATCGATCTTGACCGCGCCGGGGATGTGGCCGGTGTCGTAGAGCAGCACGTCCTCGTCGGATTCGACGATGGCCAGGCCCGGCCGGCCGAGATTGCTCGACAGCCAATCGGCGGTCACGAGCCGTTCGGGGTGGGCGTAGGACTGCAGCGCGGGGCTGGGATCAGGCGGTAGCGGCACGTCAGTCAGCCTACCGCTGGGGGTGCGACGCGCTGAGCGGCTGACGGGGCCGAAAAATTTTCGGTCTCTGTTCCGACATTTGCCCTGGCAGGCACCGGTGGGCTTGTTCGCTTCGCAAGCAAAGTATGACGAGCTGACAGGAAGGCTTCAGAAATGTGTTTGCCGTGAGCTAACTTCCTGGCGGGGGAGTCACGTGGGGGGACTCTAATTTCATATGGGGGGATTCATGGGTCACGCACGCCATATCGGCCGTGTCGGAGCGCTTGCTGTCGCATTGGGAATCGGGTCGGCGATCGCGTGGCCGCCCGGCGTCGCCTGGGCCGAGCCCGACACCGGCACATCGGTCAGTCCAGGTGGAGCCGGCGATGCGCCGTCGAACACCACCACTGAAGGGTCGGAGTCGCCGACCGTCAACGACGCGGTGAACGAGAACACCGACGACGACCACGATGAGGATGCCGGCGACGAAGGTGACTTTGGGGACGATGGTGACGAAGCGCCGGAGCTCGATGATGTCGAGGTGTCAGGCGAGGGCACTGTTGCGCCTGAAGATGTTGTGCAAGAGCCCGATTCAGAACCGGTGATCGAAGAGGTTTCCGAGGACCGTGGCGGCGACGACGATTCGACGCGTCCGAACCACCGCCAACGCACCGTCATCCGCAACGCTCCGGTCGAGAAGTCGGCGCCGGTCGTCGCGCCCACCGAAGGGATCGGCGCTACCGCGCTGCGCGCCGACAAAACACCTGTCGCGCCGCCGACGGCGCCCGTCGCCGCGCCGCCCACGGTCCTACCGGTGGTCGACCAGGATGTCCCGATCGAGCCCTCTGTCGAGGAGCCCGCGGTGACGACGGCGCTGCTGTCGACCTTGCTGCTTCCGGGCGGCACGGACAGCCCATCGGCGCCCGCAGACTCGCCGCTGGCCTGGGCGCTGCTCGCCTTCGCCCGACGGCAGGCGAATCAGCAAAGCAATCGGCTCGGCTCGGGTGCGCCGACGGTGTCCGCTGGAGAGCTGATCGACACCGCTGCCGACGACAACAATCCGCCGACCGGGCGGGTGCTCGTGGGTTCGCCGTCGCCGTTCACCGGCCGGGTCACTGGCCGGGTGATCGGGTCCGATGAGGACGGAGACCCTCTGATCTACACCGGCCCGACCGAGACAGCCAAAGGCACCGTCGTGGTGTCGCCGACGGGCCGTTTCACCTACACACCCACCGCCGCCGCCCGCCACGCCGCGGCGAAAGCCGGGGCCACGGACGCTGACAAGACCGACACCTTCGTGGTCACCGTCGACGACGGGAACGGCGGCGTCGCGCCGGTCAGCGTGACCGTGCGGATCAGCCCCACCAACGCGCGGCCCGACGCATCGAGTGTGGTGGGCCGTCCCGATCTGGTGACCGGTGCGGTCGGCGGGGCGATCGTCGCCGACGATTCCGACGACGACCCGCTCACCTTCGAGGCAAGCGATCCGGCCAAGGGCTCGGTCGTCATCGACGAGGACGGCAGCTTCGTCTACACGCCGACCGAGGAAGCCCGTGACGCCGTGCGCGGCGGCCGCTACAGCGACCGCTTCGACCGGTTCTCCGTCACCGTGAACGACGGGCACGGCGGCACCGACACCATCACGGTCACTGTCGCGATCGCCGCGAGCGACAACGCTGCGCCGGTGCCCGGCGAGGTCACCACCGGCAGCCCCAATGTGTTCAACGGAGCGGTGCGTGGCCAGGTGAGGGCGACCGATCCCGACGGGGACCGGTTGACGTTCAGCGGCTCGGCCACCACGGACAAGGGCTTCGTCGTGGTGACCGCCGCCGGGCGGTTCGTCTACACGCCGACCGCGCAGGCCCGGCACGCCGCCGCGGTCACCGGCGCCACGGCCGAGGACACGACCGACACGTTCCTCGTCACCATCGTCGACGCGTACGGCGGAACCGCCGTGGTCCCGGTGACTGTGAACATCGCGCCGCTCAACAGTGCACCGACGCGTGCCCGGGCCTCTGCCGGCGCGCCGCACGCCGAGACCGGCGCGGTGGACGTCACCGTCACCGCCCGCGACGCCGATCGGGATCCGCTGACCTACACCCCGGCGGCCAGTGAGAAGGGCACGATCGTCGACAACGGCGAGGGCAGCTTCACGTTCACGCCCACCGCAGCCGCGCGGCAGGCCGCGGCGGCCCCGGACGCGCCGGAGGCAGCGCGGTTCGAGACGCTGACGTTCACGGTCGATGACGGCCACGGCGGCACGACCACCACCACGGTGCGGATCGCGATCTCGCCGACCGTCGGGCCCGTCAACGGCTCCCCGACGGGCGGTAGTTTCACTGCGGGACAACCGGATTCAGACGGTACCGTGACCGGCACGGTGAGCGCGACCGATCCCGACGGTGATGCGCTGTCCTACAGCGGGCCGATCACATCGACCAAGGGCGGGACCGTCGTCGTAAACAGCGATGGCTCCTACAGCTACGACCCGACCGACGCCGCGCGGCACTCCGCGTCGGCGCTGGGCGCGTCGACGGCGGACAAGCAGGACACCTTCGTCGTGACGGTGTCCGACGGCAACGGCGGCACGTTGGCGGTCCCGGTGACCGTGACCGTCCTGCCCCGCAACGCCGCACCGGTCGGATCCTTCACCGCCGGTGCGCCCGATGCGGGCGCGAAGGTCACCGGTGCGGTCACCTCGACCGACGCCGACAACGACACGCGCAGCTACAGCGGGCCGACCACGTCGACGAAGGGCGGCACCGTCGTCGTGAACAGCGACGGCACCTTCACCTACACCGCGTCGGCGGCCGCGCGGCAGACCGCCGCCAAAGCTGGCGCGACAGAGGCGGATAAGACCGACTCCTTCGTAGTGACCGTCGACGACGGCCACGTCGGCGGCACCGTGACCGTGACGGTGTCGGTGGCCATCCTGCCCGCGCCGAACAGCGCGCCGACCAACGGCACAGCCAATCCCGGACAACCGGATGCAAGCGGCAAGGTCAGCGGTACGGTGAGCGCCACCGACGCCAACGGCGACCCGCTGACCTACACCGGGTCCACCACGACGGCCAAAGGCAGCGTGGTCGTCAATGCCAACGGCACGTTCCTCTACACGCCCACCGACGCCGCGCGGCACGCCGCGTCGGCGCTGGAGGCGAGCACGACCGTCAAGCAGGACACGTTCACCGTGACGGTGTCCGACGGTCGCGGCGGCACGCTGCAGGTGCCGGTCACGGTCAGTATCAGCCCGAGCAACGTTGCGCCGCAGGGAAGTTTCTCGGCTGGGGCGCCGGCGTCCGACGGTACGGTCACCGGCACGGTCACGTCGTCGGACGCCGACGGTGACTCTCGCACCTACAGCGCGCCGACCACGTCGGTCAAGGGTGGAGCTATCACGTTCGACGCGTCGACGGGGGCGTTCACGTACAAGCCCACCGCCGCGATGCGCGAACAGGCTACGCAGACACCGGGAATCGACACCGACACATTCACGGTTACCGTCACCGACGGCCACGGCGGCTCGACGCCGGTACAGGTAACGGTGACGATCGCGCCGAATGTGGTGACCACGGAATCAACGCCCGGCCTCCCGGTCAGCGGTGTGGTGGTCGCGCCGGGCGGGACGTTGTACCAGGTGACGACCAGCATTCCGGGTCAGAACCTCGACAATGCGGTGACTCGGGTCAGCGTCCTCACACAGGACGGACGGGTTCTGTTCACGACGGCTGACACTGCGGGATTCCCCAACGTGCCTCTGGCGCAGCCGGACGGAAATCTTCTTGTCACGGTCGCCGGTGCGCGCGGCGGCGTGAAGTTCGTGACGGTCAGCCCGACCGGGACGGCGACGCAGGTGCTCAGCCTGGACGGCGCCGCTCTCGTGGGCTATCCCGTGGTGGGTGCGAACGGGACGGCGTATTTCCTGACCGCCGCCCCCAATGGGTCCTACACCCTGGTGGGCATCACCGGTGATCAGGGGCGGGCCTACCAGCTCGCCGGCACTCCGGGCGGCTACCCAGCAGTGGGCCCTGATGGAACGGCGTACCTGTCCACCACGTCCGCAGGTTCCAATCCGCAGACGTCGGTTCTGGTCGTGCGGCCGGACGGCACATCAACCACCACGCAGGCTGTTCCCGGAAGAAGCGCTCTGCCGGTGGTCGTTTCCGGTGGTACGGCGTACGTTCTCGTCAACGATCAGTCGTCCATCTTCACCACGACGCTGGTGACGGTGACGGGGTCGACAGCGACGACGCGCACTCTCGCCGGATCGCCCGGCTCGCAGCTCGTCGTGTCGCCGGATGGTTCCGTGCTCGTGACGTTGATCTCGTACACCGACGGCATCAGCTTCCAGATTGCGCGGCTGACGTCGACCGGGGTCACAACCTCGGCGTCGGCAACGGGTTCGGTCAAGGGCTGGCCGCAGGTGGCGCCGGACGGCACGGCTTATCTGGCGGTTGCCGACGAGGAGGGCGCGGCGCGGCTGCTCGTGCTCCGACCCGGCGGGGCCAGCTCGGTGATCGATCTCCCCGGCGAGTTCGGCGGATCGGGTGCGCCCACCATCAACGTGGCTGCGATCGGACCTGACAACACGGTCTACGTCCCGTTGATGGGCGTAGACGGCTCGCCCGTGGTGGCGGTGGTGAGCCCGACAGGGACCGTGTCCGTCCGCAGCCTTGACGGGTATCCGTCGTCGCTGCCCGTCGTCGCTCCTGATGGGACGGCGTATCAGGTGGTCGAAACCTACGACGAGGCGACGGGGGACTCGTCCACCCATGTGGTCGTGCTCAACAGCGGCGCGAAGACAGTGTCCCTTCCCGGCAGCCCCAGCCAGCTCCAGGGAGGCACGTCTCTGGTGACAGTGGCCCCCGACGGCACGGGGCTACTCATCGTCATCAGCGATGACGGATCGGTGCGGGGTTTGGCATTCGACAAGGCCGGCGCGACACTCGGCTCGTTCACCGATCGCGGAATCCCGACCGCTGCAATCGAATTGGGTGGTCTGCAGGGTGCGACAGGCAAGGTGTTCGTCTTCGGCCCGGATGGGACGGCGTACGTGACCCTCATCGAAATCACGACCGACGACCAGACCGGTGCGGCGACACCGATCAAGTCGGCGGTGTACGCGATGAGCGCGGCGGGCGTCACCAAGGTGCTGGAGGTGCCCGGAGGCGTCGCGACCGCGCCGACGGTTGCGCCCGACGGGACGGTCTACGTCAGCACCGCGACGATCGACGCGTCATCGACGGACGGGGTGACGACCGTCAAGGTCATCACGCCGCCTTCGGTGCTCTAGCGGGGCGCAGGTGGGCTGGGCTCTTCGGAGTCCAGCCCATCGGCCTGCTCAGCTGGTGAGCCGGCTCAGGAGGCAGCGGACGCCGAGCGTGACGAGGGCACGATCGAAGGTGATGACCATGTCGAAGCGGCGGTCGGCCTGGTCGGCGCCGGAGGAGGAGAGTTCGCGGGCGATCAACCCGGCAGCGATGTCCGGTCCGAGAATGAGGATGGTCCACTCCTTGACGAGCGGATCGTCGTTGTCGAGGTGCACGCCGCGGATGCCATTGCCGAGATCGCAGGGCACCTTCGCGCCGAACATGGCCACCAGCGGAGCACGCTGGGCGATCTCGGTGTAGGTCTCCATCGTCGAGGCGCTGAGCTTCGATTGGTCCTGGACGGTGGCCAGCACCATCGGCGGACTCTCTGCGGTGGTCGCGAGCCGCTCGATGTGGCGGGACAGTTCGTGCAGCGTCTCGAATCGCACCGTGCGGGGCCGGAGGCGGTCGCGTACCAACGCGAAGGTCGACGCGTCGTCGGGCAGCGGAGCGATCGATGCGCGTGGGGGTCCGAAGAAGGCCTCAGGGGTGTGAGTCAGCGCACCAGGGCGGCCGAAGCGGTACCCCTGGCCGAGGGTGGCGCCGTAGGCCAGCGCCTGCTCGAGGTGCTCCTCGGTTTCGATGCCCTCGGCGACGATCACCGCTCCGGTGCGCTCGTGGTGGGCGATGATGCCTGCGATGGTGCGCGCCTGCACCCGGTCGGGTTGGCGCTGCACGAGATTGAGGTCGAGTTTCAAGAACTCCGGCTCGATGATGTCCAGCAAAGCCAGTGAATCCGTGTGTGCGCCAAGGTCGTCCATGGCGATCTTGAAGCCCTGGCTGCGAAGGGTGGCGACCTTTCCGAGCAGCGCCTGCGGATTGGTCAGCAGCCCGCGTTCGGTGAACTCGAACACCACGTCGAAGGCCGCCGCGGCAGAAGCCAGGGCCCCGGTCAGCGCGCCATCGACGGCAGTGGTCGGTTCGCAGTTGATCAGCAGCAGCATGCCGGGGCGCCAGGCGCCGTCGAGGGCGCCGCGAGCCGCGGAGTGGATGCAGTGGCGATCGAGGACGTCGAGCTGGCTCGTGAGTTTGGCGTGAGTGAAGACCTCGATGGGGCCGAGACCGTCCATCGTGGGCCAGCGCGCGAGCGCCTCGTAGCCGACGATGGCTCCCTCGGGGAGGGACACGACCTGTTGGAAGCTGGGGACAAGGCCGACGCCTGCCGCCGCGGCGGTGAGCTCGGCAGTCATCGTTCCCCCGGCTGTCAATTGCTGTGCTGGCACAAACGCGTCACGAACTCTCGGTCGCTGTCGGCTTCACCGTAACGCGGCGTGGTCGTCGGCGCCGCGTGATCACGATCGCGGTGACCAGCAGCAGCGCAGCCAGTACCGCGATGCCGATGGCCAGGGGCACCGTGTGGTTCGACGATGACGCCTCGTTCGGCGGTGTGAACTCGTCGGCGCCTGCCCGCAGCGTCAGTGTCGTCGGCGTGCCGGCCGCACCGGCCGCGAGCACGTCTCCGCCGAGCGCCGACCAGCCCCCGTTGTTGCTGTCGATGTAATCCAACAGCGGGTCGACCAAGCTCCATGCGTCGGTGGTGGTGACGAGAACGACGGACCGATCGCGGGGCGGGTCGGCGAAGGCCTGGATCGACCCCAGCCCGTCGGCGATGTCGGCACGCAATTCCGTGGGTAGCCCGACGTCCACTGACGTGGCGTTGCCTCCCACGGGCGGGTTCAGCGATGTCTTCTCGATCGCCTCCGACTTGGCGACGATCAGTGCCCCAGAACGTGAGTCGACGGCGGTCTGCAGCGGGACCACCTGCGGGGTGAGCTGGCGGCCGGACAGGCTCGCGATCGCCGCGACCACCCGAGCGGCGTCGATGAGCTGGCCGGGCCCGCTGCCGTCCAGCGCCACCATGAAGCTCGGGCTGAACTCCGAGGGCACCGCGGAGAAGCCGGCGAGTGGTGGGCCACCGCGGTGCAGAGTGAGTGTCGAACGTGGGTCGACCTGGAAGCTCATCGGTGCGACCAGCGGGCCGCATGACTGGTGTGGCGTGTAGGTGAGCGTCATGTCGAGCTTGACGGTTTGGGTCAACGTCTGGCTCGGCAGGTCGAACGTCGCATCGAGGCGCCCCGAGTCGTTCAGTGCGCTCTGGAAGACGACGACGTTGTCGCTCTGGATGACAACGCTGGCGGCGTCCTCATCGGGCACCGGCGTGTAATCGGCGAGCAGGTGCACCTGCACGCTGTTGACCCGCCCATTGCCCAGCGCCGAGCGGTCGACTCCGACCGAGACGGTGCTGCGGCGCAACACGTCGGCCTTCCCGCTCATCTTCAGCTGGCTGAAGGTCAGCGTGTCGCCGGTGGGCACGTCGTCGGCACCCGCCTGGTCGACGCGCGACGAACCGGTCTGCACCAGGCTCTGCAGTCGGTTGACGAGCAGCGACACCTGGGTGGTCAGCTCGTCGCCTTTGCCGGACAACCGCAGATAGGCCTCCGGCGAGCCGGGGTTCACGACGTTCAGCCCAGCCGTACCGCCGGACTCGACGAGGATGGCGCGTCCCAGAGGCGGCGCCGGAGGCGGCACTGCGCCGCGCGGTTGGGTGATGACGCGAACCGCCAGGGGCTGCGGCTGGTACATGCGTACCAGTGTCGACACCAGTGTCAGGACTGCTTGCTGCTCCGCCGGGTCGGCGTCGGCCGGCGCGTACACGCTGACTTGTTGGAGCACGGGCGGAAAGAACGTCGCGATTGTCGTTGCGGGCGATTCGGTTCCACCGAACACGGTCGACAGGTTCGTCAGGTGCACCTGCTGCAGAGGCCCACAGAATTGATCGGCGTCGTCAGTGGTGCGCAGCGTGAAGGTGAGCGCCACAGAGTTCGCGCGCACGGGCGCTGCGGCGACATCGACGTCGAGGGGTGTGCTCGGCGGCGCCGTACCGGTGGGCGGCAGCGGAACAGAGGCCAGCAGCCTGCCGTCGGAGTCGGTGACTTCCAGGAAGCCCGCGTTGATGTTTTTCGGTGCCTGGATGAGTCCCTGGACACGCACGGCGTTCAGCCCGGTCGGTACCGGCATGGTAACCGCAGTCGGACTCTCGGGGCCGAGGTACATGTCTGCATTCACCCCGAGGGTGCGCCACGTCAGCGACACCACCGGTGCCGGATCGGCATTGCTGGGCTGAGCGTCAGCTGGAATGGCAAACGTGGCAGCCAGCATTGCCGACAGCAGAAGCGAGAGAATCCGGGTCAGCACGGCCGGTCTCATTCCCTATCCTCCGAATAGCCGATCGGTGCGCAAACGGAAAGGATCGGCTGCACGCGGTTCCACTTTCGGCTGATCGGGCGTTGTATCGAGAGGTGTAATGCCAACAGGGCTGGGACTATACCGGCGAAAGTCACGGCCGAACGGGATATCAGCACCGCGAAATGGAGTCGTGACGCACCTGTGTAACGGGCATCGGAGCGAAACAACTTGAGATAGCGTGTGGCGGGCGTAAGCAAGGGGGGGAGCTCCGGCGATGAAGGGTCGCACTTGACTGTTCAGGATTTCGCGCAGGCATTGCGGGCCGGCTGGAAATTGATTTGCGCCGTCGTCCTCGTCGCACTTCTCGGCGCGTTCGCTTATGTGTTGCTCGCGGCCCCTCAGTATCAGGCCGGGACCCGACTGTTCGTCTCCACGCCGTCGGATGGGACGAATTCGGAGACCAATGACGGCGGTCTGTTCGCTCAGCACCGCGTGCTGTCCTACACCCAGTTGCTCAAAGGCGGGGTCGTCGCGCAACGCACCATCGACAAGCTGGGCCTCGACATGAGCGCGGCGCAGCTACAGGCTGAGATCACCGCCGAAGCGCCCACCGAGACCGTGGTGATCGACGTGACGGTCACCGACCCGTCACCGTCACGGGCGCGCGACATCGCCAACACGCTGAGCGACGAATTCGTGGTCATGGCAGCTGAGCTCGAAACCCCGGTGCTGGGTGTAAGGCCCAACGCCCAGGTCATCGTGCAGCAGCGGGCCAGCATTCCGCAGGACCCGGTGAGTCCCAAGAAAACCCGCATCATCGGGATCGCCGCTGTGCTGGGCGTGATCTTCGGCGTGGTCCTGGCCGTCCTGTGGGATCGCCTGCGCGGGAGGGTGCAACGGCCCGAGACCGTCGAGGACATCACCGGCGTCGGCGTGATCGGCGAGATCGCCTCGCCGAAGCGTCGCGACGCCCTTCCCATCGCATTCGACGGCGAGGATTCGCCGACCGCCGATGCATTCCGGGCGTTGCGCGTCAACCTGCAGAACCTCGAACTCCCCGACGGTCCCCGCGTGGTGCTGGTCGCCGGAACGGTGTCGGGGGAGGGCAGGACGACGACGGCGATCAACCTCGCGCTCGCCGTCGCCGAAGCCGGCGCGACGGTGGTCCTCCTCGACGGTGACCTACGCCGGCCGCATCTGGGCGATGTGCTCGGGTTGCGCGGCACGGCAGGCTTGTCGGAGGTGCTGGCCGGCACCACCCCGCTGACCGACGTGGTGCAGACCACCAGCTTCCCCGGGGTGAGCGCGATCCGGGCCGGAGCGACGTCGTCCAACCCGGCGGCCTTGCTCGGATCCCCGACGGTCAAGACCGTCCTCGGCGAGCTGAGCTCCCGATTCGACTACGTGATCGTCGATTCCCCACCGTTGACCGTGAAGGATGCGGCTGTGCTCGCCCCGCACACCGGTGGCGTCCTGCTCGTCATCCGCTACGGCTGGACGCGCCGCCGCCAGCTGGCCGAATCCGTGAACGTTCTGCGCCGGGCCGGCGCGCCGCTGCTCGGCGCCGTGCTCACCGCGGTCCCGGCCCGACGCGTCAGGTGATCTCCGATGTCTGTGCCCGGGAACGACATCGCTCGACCGCGAAGCCGGGCGGCGTTCGTCACTGCGCCGACGCAGTCCTCTGTCTCATCGACGCGCGACGCGCCGGATGCGTTTCTGCCGGCGCCGGTGCACCGCTCGCGGTTCACGCGCGTGCGCTTCGACTACGAGCGGCACGCCCTGCCGCTGTTGATCATCGGGGTGGTGGCGCTGGCGGTCATCCCCGAGATGATCACCCACCTGAACGTCAAACATTCGCCTGACCTCCCGCCGCTGGAGGCCGATGCCGCTGCGGAGAAGTTCCCGCTGGCACACCTGGCGAGCCTCGCGTTGTCGGCGGCACTGCTGCTGATCACATTCGCATTGGCCGTCTTTCGCCGGCTGACACCGCACCGCAACGTGACCGGTCTGCTCCTGCTGCTCCTCGCGTTCAACGTGCCGTACGTTCTGAGCCCCGCTCCGCCGGCGCCGGCTGACCTGCCGAAGATCCTGCTCGCCAATCTGTTCATCGCCGCCCTGTGGCAGACCGGTGCCGCGATCGCCGAACTGAAGTGGCTGCCGATCACCATCACCGCGGTGGGGGTGTACTCGCTGCTCGGGGGATTGGTGATCCCCGATTTCATGATGTACAGCCAGAACTCGATCAAGGCGATCATCCCTGGCTGGGAACTGGCCGGCCCGTTCGGTCATGGGAACGCCCTCGGCATGTACTGTGCGGTCGCGTTCGCGTTGGTGCCGCTTGTTCCGCGACTGCGCTGGCAACTGTTCTGCGGCGCTGTGCTTTTCGTGACCATCCTGGCGTCGGCATCCCGGACGTCGGTGATCGCGGCCGGCATCGTCCTGATGTGGTGGGCGGTGTGCCGCTTCCGCTCGGTGGTGTCGATCCGTCTGCTGGGCACGGTCCTCGCCAGTGTCACCGCGACGGCGATGTTGGTGTTCCCGTTCCTGGCGTGGAAGCCCGACGCGTGGAGTGGGCGCGCGTCGGTGTGGGCGGCGAGCATCGACGTCTGGCAGCACTCGCCCATCGTCGGGCTCGGGGTCAACTGGTTCCTGACCGAGGCGCGGTGGTGGGGCAACATCGCGGTCTGGGCTTACGTCGGCACCGGGCACAACCTCGTGGTCGACACGCTGGTGAAGTCGGGCATCGTCGGCCTGCTCGTGCTGGCCCCGGTGCTGATCGGCGCCATCATCGTGGCCCGCAGACTGCCCGGCGCCCAACAGATCGCGATATTCGGTTTCCTCATCGCGTTTTTCGTCACCGCCAGCACGGAGGCCCTCTGGGCGCTGCTGCCCAACCTGCAGCTGTACTCGGTGAGCGGCCTGATCTTCTCGGTGGTCGTGTTGTCCCAGCGCGGTGTACCCGAATCGGAGGGAACGCCATGACTGTTCCGCTCTCGGTGAGCGTGATCATCCCGACGGTCGGCCGGCCCAGCGTGCGGGCCGCCGTCGAATCGGTCCTGCAGCAGACCGTGCCGCCCGCCGAAGTCGTGGTGGTGCTCGACAGGGATTGCGTGCCCGATCTGCCGGAGTCGCCGACGGTGAAGGTGGTCCGCACCTCCGGCGGTGTCGGGCCCAGCCTTGCGAAGCAGACCGGGATCGAGGCGTCGACCGGCACCGTGATCGCACTGCTCGACGACGATGACACGTGGCGCCCGGACAAGCTCGAAAAGCAACTCGCGGCGGTACCGCCGGACGACGCGTGGGTGGTGGCCTGCCGGTTCTGCCGGCACCTGGCCGGCCGTCCTCCGGTCGAAGGCCCGAAGACGCTGATCACCCCGCATGAGAGCGTCGCCGCCTATCTCTTCGAACACCGTGCGCCGCAGGCGTTTCACATGGTGCAGACCTCCACGTTGATGTTCCCGCGAGCACTGGTCGATGCGGTGCCCATGTCGATCGCCGCCGGGGCTGTGCACGACGACCCGACGTGGATGATCGAACTGCGGCGAGCGTTCCCGCAGATGCCGATCATCCAGCTGGGTGACACGCTCGTCGACATCGTGTGGACCGAGGTGTCGGTGTCCCGGCCGGGGGTAGACCGCAGCCGCGAGCTGATCGAGTGGGGGTTGAAGGAGCTCGCCGATGAGTCGCCGCGGGTGCGCGGGGACTACATGCTCACCTCCGCCGTGGGGTCCGCGCTCGGGGCGGGCTCGCTGGGCGGCGTGCTGCGCTCGATCGCCGCGGGGGCGCGGCACGGCAGGCCCGGCAAGCTGGCGTGGGCCAGTGCCGTCAAGTCCCTGTTGCGCCTGGGTGCCGGGCGGGCCCGCGCACTGCGTGCGAAAGCGCGCTGATGTCACCGAGTTTCGCGCGTAATACGATTCTCGGATTCGCCTCGGGCGCGGCGGTCGCCCTGGCCGGTTTCGTCGGCAATGCGATCACCGCGCGGCTCCTCGGCCCCGATCAGCTCGGCGTCTTCGCCTACGTGGTGTGGTGCGTGACCGTCGCCGCGACCATCGCGGCCATGGGCATCGACGTCGTCCAGCAGCGCTTCATCCCGAATTTGCGCGCCGAGGGCCGCGACGACGAAGCCGACGGTCTGGTCGGCGCGACGGCCCGCTTCTCTGCGGCGGCCACGGTGGTGGTCGGGCTCGGGTTGATCGCGTATCTGTACTGGCCGGGGGAGGGGGCGCTGGAGGGAGCCGAGGACACGTCGCCGGGCGTGGTGATCGCGGTGGCCGCAGCGTGGTTCGTCTGCTGGAAGCTGGCCGACCTCTACCTGTTCTATCTGCGCGGCGAGCAGCGCTTCGCCGAACTGGCGCGACTGTCCTCCCAGTCGGCGCTGTTGAAGGTCGCGACGATGGCGCTGGGCGCGTGGCTGTTCGGTGTGCCGGGCGCGCTGGCCGGATACATCGCGGGCTCGGTGTTGCCTGCCGCTCGGGTGTTCCGGCAGTGGCGGCATAAGCCGCGGCTCAGCGCGCAGTTGCGCCGCGAGGTCGTGCGTTTCGCGCTGGGGAGTTGGGCAGTCGGGGTGATCGGCGGCCTGGTGTTCGGCCGGACGCAGGTGGTGTTCCTCGAGCACTACACCGGTTTGAGTGCGGTGGGTCTGTTCACCGCAGCAGTGACGGTGGCCGAGATGGCGGTGCAGTTGCCGCCGCTGCTGCTCTCGGCACTGTTGCCGCGGTTCAGTGAGCAGCACGGGCAGGGCGAGCAAGACCACATGCGCCGGCTGTATCGGTCGACCACCGCGCTGATCGCGATGGTGATCGTGCCGCTGTGCCTGGGCCTGGCGGCGATCGCACCGGTGCTGGTGCCGCTGCTCTTCGGTGCCGACTTCTCCGACGCTGTGCCGGTGGCCGGGGTGCTGCTGGTGGCCGCGGCGATCAGCAGTCTCGGCGTGACCACGCTCTACCTGCTCTACAGCACCGGCAAGACGGGTCTGCTGGTGGTGTCGAATGGGCTCGGCCTGGTGGGCACGGTGGCGCTGGGGTTCTGGTTGGTGCCGCGTTACGGCCTGATGGGCGCGGCCTGGTCGCGGGGCATCGTGCAGGTCGCCGTGGTCGCGATCGAGACCTGGTATGTGACACGGCGACTCGGCTTCGTGCCGCCGTACCGGGTTCTGGGCGCGATCACGGTCGCCGCGATCGCGCAGGGCGCGGTGGCCTACCTGATCAGCGTCGAGTGGGGCGGTGCGGTGTCGCTGCTGGTGTCGATCCCTGCTGCCGTCGTGGTGTATCTGCTGGCGCTGCGCACGCTGTCGGTGCTGACGATGATGGATCAGGAGCTGATGAACCGCGTGGTGGAGCGGCTGCCGGAGGGCAGGCGCCCACTGATCCGCCGGCTGCTGAAACTGCCGACGAACACCGCGCCTTAGGCGGTGTCCATCAATGCGCGCGCCGCGAGCTTGGGGGAGTAGTCGGCGCGCAGCACACCGAAGTTCTCTTCGATGTCGTGCGGATCGGTTCCGCCGTCGACGAGTTCGTAGTAGATCAGTGGGCCGGCCCAGTCCCACTGCGCGGCTTCGCTGCGGGCCCTTAAGAGCGTGGCGGCTTGGTCACGTTCGGAGACGGCGTTGGGGCCGGTGCCGGTCGGTGCGCCGAACTCGGTGATCCAGATCTTCTTGTTGCCGTCGCCGCGCCGGGCCATCAGCGCGTGCAGTGCCGGCAGGTCATGAAAGCCGCCGGCGGTCCGCTGGTAGCTGTCCATCGGGAATGACGGAAAGTTGTAGGGGTGCACGGCGACTGCGTCGGCGAGCTGGACGGCGCCGTCGTCGTAGAGGCGCTCGAGGTAGTCGGCCGGTTCCATGTCCGCGGTCGGTCCGTCCCACTCGGGGGAGAGGCCGCCGATCAACAGCGTGGCGGTCGGGTCGAGTGATCGGATGACCTCCGCGGCTGCCCGAAACAGTCGGCCGTACTCTCCGACATCGGGGCCGGGCGGCCAGAACTTGCTGGTGTTGGGTTCGTTCCAGATCTCCCAGGTGTGCACGCCGCGCGCGGCGTAGCGCGTGACGGCGTCGCGGACGAACCGTGTGTAGGTCGAGACGTCGGCGGGCCGCCCGTAGGTGGCCCGCTCAGCCTGCGGGTTGGCGACGGCCCAGGTGGGACTGTAGGCGAGCACGGCGAGTACCTGAATGCCGCGGGCCCTGGCCTCATCGACGATCAGGTCGGAGGTGGTCCAATCATATTGTCCGGCATTGCTTTCGATCGCTGACCAGTCGATGTCGACGCGAACCCACCGCACCTTCATCGGTGCCATGAGATCGAACTGCCGGCTCAGCGATGCAGCGTCGGCCTCGCGCAGGTGCAGGGTCATGCCGATCTGGACGGACGACGGGCGGGCCTGACAGGCGGCGCTGAAGAAGATCAAGAGGAGGGCGAGGAGGACGCGGCCGATCATCTGGGTGTCATCGCAGCACCGCGCGGTAGTCGGTGTCGCGGGTGAACGTCCTGCCGACCAGGCCCTCGGTGCGCCCCACCAACAGGGACCAGGCTTCGGGGACACCGAACTTATCGCGCTCGCGGATCGGTTTGAGCGCGGCGGCGAGCAGGAAGGCGGCCTTGTACCAGAGCGGATAGTGCCAGCGGCGCAGGATGTTTCCCGCACCACGGCCGTACCGGCGCAACTTGCGCCGCTGCTCTTCGGGCGTGAGGTGGCCGAATTCGACTTCGGCCTCGATGACGATGTCGTCGACCCACACGATCGAGAAGTCGTCGCGTTCGGCGAGGCGCAGGATGAGGTCGGTGCCTTCGCCGGACTGCCATGGCGTGTCGGCGCCGGAGCCGATCCCGCGGTCGAAGGCGCCGACGGCCTCGAACGCGGTTCGGCGGAAGAACATTGCGGCCTCGATGGCGCCCCAGACGTTGCGGCGGGTCAGCGGTGAGCCGGGCGCGGGCAGTGACGTCCGCGGTCCCTCGCGGTCTACGAGTTTGACGGCGCACACGGTGGTGGGATCGACGCAGTGGGCGGAGACCTTCTCGATGAAGTCGGGGGCGACGCGGCTGTTGTCGTTGGGGAACCACAGCCAGTCGACGTCCTCGCCCAGCTTCTCGGCGGCGGCGTTGCGCCCGTTGGAGATTCCGCGGGGGCTGACGGCGGTGCGGATGTCGAGCCGGTCGGTGAATGGGGCGATGACGGCGTCGAGCTCGGCCGAGGCGTCGGGGTTGTGTTGGGCGATGGCGACCGCGCGGGGCGGGATGGATTGCGCGGCGAGATCACCGAGGAGGTTGCGCAGCGCGTCCCAGCGCCCCACCGTCGTGACTGCAACCCCGATCTGCGTGCCGGCCCCCATGCGGCCCAGCGTAGAGGACGGTTTGCTGGGCGGGGTGAGTTTCTGAGCGGCGTCAGCCGACGTGGCCGCAGCACGGCAGGGCGTGCTGGGCGGGCTCGAACCGGTCAGGGCGCGCGGCGAAGGCGATGACCGCGAGCGTGATCAGGACAAGTGCGGCGACGCCGGCCACCTTGGTGGCGCGCTGGACGTGGAAGAGTCCGTGTTTCATGTCTTGGCGGGCTTGGCGCACGGCGTCCCAGTTGAACTGGCGCAGCGGTTCTTCGACGAAGTGGTGGCAGGCGATAGCCAGTCCGAACGACAGCGCCAGTACGGCGACGTAGAAGTAGACGTCGGTGTGCATCGCGGTCGCGAGCAGGACGATGACTGGCCAGTGCACGAGGTAGAGCGCGTAGGAGAGGTCGCCGAGGTAGGTGGCGGCGCGATTGCGCAGTAGCGGCTGGAACAGCGGCTCGCTGCCGACGCCGGCAGCGATCACCAGGACAGTGCCGGCGACGGGGAGAAGGGCCCACGGCACGGGGAAGCCGCCGGCTTCCGGGTTAATGAGGACCATGGCGGCGACGATGAGCGCGACGCCGAGCCACGAGAGGATCGGCTTTAGCCACATCGGGGTGAGGGCGAGGGTGCCGACCGCCGTGGCGAGCAGCGCGCCGGCCCCGAGTTCCCAGACGCGGGCGAAGGTGTTGAAGAAGGCCCAGTGTGGTGCGGCGGCCGTCTCGTAGGTGGCCCAGGCCAAGGAGGCCGCGGTGACGAGACCGCTGGCGACCGCGACAGCGCCGAGCCAGCGTTCGCGACTCCATGCGCGGTGCGCGACGACGGCGGTGATCGCGAAGATGAGCAGCGGCCAGACGAGGTAGAACTGCTCTTCAATGGCGAGCGGCCAGTAGTGCAGAAGCGGCGAGGCGGCGTCTGTAGCCGCGGATGCGTCGGCGCCCTGAGACGCGAAGTGCCAGTTGGCAACGAAGGCTAACGAGAACAGGGCGTCGACGCCGGTCTCGTGAGCGGTGCCGGGCACAAGTGCCAGTGAGGCGAGGTAGGCGGCGAGGACCACCACGACCGCGGTGGGCAGGATGCGACGAGCCCGGTCGAGCCAGAAGCGGCCCAGAGACACCGAACCAGTGGGCTCGGCGCTGCGCAGCAGCATGTCGGTGACGAAGAAGCCGGAGATGACGAAGAAGACGTCGATGCCGACGGTGCCGCCGCGCGGCCAGTCGACGAGATGGCCCGCGAACACCGCGGTGACCGCGAGTGCTCGCAAACCTTGAACGTCTAGACGGTAGTTTGCTCGTTCTGCACGGCGACGGCGACGCAGTGACGATTCTCGGTAACGGTCCAGCGCAGTAACCATGATTGCCCCCCGGCGCACTATTTACGGTCAACGCTAATGATCGCTGATCTCGCACCCGGGTGCATAGGGCTATGAAAAGTGACTTGGGTCACGCCGCCGCTGCTCTTGCAGGTCGCGAAGCGTCGTGGAGGCGCGAACCTGTGAAAACCCCGCCGACACAGGCGATGTACATCGGCGCTGCACCCGATGGGCTATGGTCCTTGTTGGCTGCGACGAGACCAAAGGGGTGGGCGATGCGAAAGATAGTCATTGCGGCGGGAGCGACCACTGCTGCTGTTGTTGTCGCGACAACGGGGCTTGCTGGGCCAGCGTCCGCTGCGGACAAGTGGGTCATGCCTGACGTTCGCGGCGAGATCCTGCAATCTGCCATCAACGATGTGCGGAGTGTGACTGGCGACGTTGAGCTCGACCTTCGATTCGCACCGCGTAGCGTGAACCAAGACGTGTACAACTACTCCAACTGGGCGGTCTGCGCGACTTCGCCCAGTCGTGGCAGCGAAATCTCGCAGAAGACGAAGCGTGTCATCTTCTCGCTGCGGCGACTCAACGAGAAGTGCTAAGCCACTTTCCATAAATCGCTGATTGACAGTTCCGTCGCCTCAACGAGTCGGCGGATCAACGGCAGGCTGATGCCAATGACGTTGGACGGGTCGCCCTCGATCCGTTCTATGAACCATCCGCCGAATCCGTCGAGCGTGAAAGCGCCAGCAACGAATAGCGGCTCTTCGGTGGCCAAGTAGGACGCGAGATCGGCCGGCGTCGGAGTTCCGAAATGCACCGCCGTACTTCCGGTTTCGCCCTGCGTGTGGGTGATGACGCCGTCGGTGAGGCGCAGCAGCGTGTGACCGGTCAGAAGATGTCCGACCGAGCCGGCCATCACGGACCACTGCTCGCGTGCCGCGTCGATACTGCCGGGCTTACCCCGCAGTGACCCGTCCAGGTAGAGCATTGAATCACAGCCGATGACAACGCAATCGGCGGCGACTTCAGCTGGCAACTGTGCAGCGACGCTGATCGCTTTCGCGTTAGCCAGTTTCAGGACCACCGCTTCGGGCGGTGTTTCCACATCAAGTGAGGCAATGAGCGCGTCCTCATCCACGTCGGAGACAACGACGAGCGGCTCGACGCCTGCCTGACGCAGCACGCGTAGTCGACCGCTCGAGGCGGAGCCGAGGACGACGCGCGTCGTCATCGCCGCATGTGCATCCGCTCCAGCAGCGTGACGCGCTGCCAGCTGGTGACGTCGTAGCGCAGCTTGTCGATCGGGTGCCCCCATGGGTTGAGCTCCTGCGGGCCCGGTTCGGTATGCCCTGCGCCGCCCGCGCCGGCCAGCACGGTCACCAGCGCCGCGATCTCCTCGGCACTGGGGTTGCCTTTGACGACGTGAAAGTGCGGATCGGGAGCGGGCGGGTCGTCGATCGTCATGTCCCGCGGATCGGACACCTCGACGATGTCGGCATCATGGTCCACTGCTGAACTCCTTGTCTGGCAACTGGTTTGATCTACAGCGGGATGTTGCCGTGCTTCTTCGGCGGGGTCTGCGTGATCTTGCGCTCCAGCAGTCGCAATGCGGTCCCGATGTAGCCGCGAGTGTGCGAGGGCGGGATGACCGCGTCGACATAACCTCGTTCGGCGGCGATGTACGGATTGACGAGCGTGTCTTCGTACTTCTGCTGCAGCTCCAAGCGCAGCGCGTCGACGTCCTCGCCGTTCTGCGCTGCCTCTTTGAGTTCCTTGCGGTTGACGAAGCCGACGGCGCCGGAGGCGCCCATGACCGCGATCTGGGCGGTCGGCCAGGCCACGTTGACATCGCAACCCATGTCCTTGGAACCCATCACGCAGTACGCGCCGCCATAGGCCTTACGCGTGATCACGGTGACCTTGGCGACGGTGGCCTCGCCGTAGGCATAGAGCAGCTTCGCGCCGCGGCGAATGATGCCGTTGTATTCCTGGCCGGTGCCGGGCAGGAAGCCCGGCACATCGACGAGCATGACGATTGGGATGTTGAAGCAATCGCAGGTCCGTACGAACCGGGCCGCCTTTTCCGACGCGTTGATGTCCAAGCAGCCGGCGAACTGGGTGGGCTGGTTGGCCACGATGCCGACGGGCCGGCCGTCGATGCGGCCGAAGCCGACGATGATGTTCTGCGCGTAACCCGCTTGAATTTCCAAGAATTCATCGTCGTCGAGGATGCGGGTGATGACCTCGTGCATGTCGTAGGGCTGGTTCGGCGAATCCGGGATCAAGGTGTCGAGCTCGAGGTCCTCGTCGGTGAGGCTCTCCTCGATGGGGCCGGGGTGCGGCGCGGGGTAGCGCGGCGGCTCGGCGTAGTTGTTAGGCGGCAGGTACGACAGCAGGTCGCGGACATAGTCGAGGGCGTCCTGCTCGCCGGAAGCGACGTAGTGCACGGTGCCCGATTTCGACATGTGGGTCTGGGCGCCGCCGAGTTCCTCCATGGTGACGTCCTCACCGGTGACGGTCTTGATGACGTCGGGACCGGTGATGAACATCTGGCTCTGCTGGTCGACCATCACGACGAAGTCGGTCAGCGCGGGCGAGTAGACGTGGCCGCCGGCAGCAGGTCCCATGATCAGCGAGATCTGGGGGATCACGCCGGATGCGCGCACATTGCGATAGAAGATGTCGGCATAGAGACCGAGGGAGACCACGCCCTCCTGGATGCGGGCGCCCGCACCCTCGTTGATGCCGATCAGTGGGCGGCCGGTCTTGATCGCGAGGTCCATGACCTTGACGATCTTCTCGCCGTAGACCTCGCCGAGGCTGCCGCCGAAGACGGTGACATCCTGGCTGAAGACACAGACCTCGCGGCCGTCGACGGTGCCGTACCCGGTCACGACACCGTCGCCGACGGGGCGGCGTTCTGCGAGACCGAAGTTGGTGCTGCGATGACGGGCGAGCGCGTCGAGTTCGACGAACGACCCCTCGTCGAGAAGATGGGTGATGCGCTCGCGGGCGGTGAGTCTGCCCTTGTCGTGGATCTTCTCGATGGCGGCCTCACCGACCGGATGCAACGTCTCGTCGAGACGCTCGCGCAGGTCGGCGAGTTTGCCTGCGGTGGTGTGGATGTCTGGAGCAGCGTCGGGCTGCTGCGGCGCAGAGGTCATAACAGCCGATGCTATCGAGCGCTCGGTAGCCCGCGTCAACCACCCCAATATGAGACAGCCCTCATCTTTCTCGTGATCGGTGCCACGTCGAGGTGTCGAAGTGTGCCATGACGACACTGCTCGGGTGACTAATCTCGATACCTGTGAGCGACGAGCAGACACCACAGGATTCCCGACCATCTGACGACGCCGACGCGTTGCGCGCTGCCATCGTGGAACGCTACGGCTCGCCCGCAAACGGTGTGGGGTCGACGATCGAGGTCGTCGAGTCGACGGGGTCGACCAACGCCGACCTCGCAGCGCGTGCGGGGGAGCCGGGGATCGTCGGAACGGTGCGCATCACCACCGACCAGACGTCGGGGCGCGGCAGGCACGCGCGGGTGTGGTCGGCTCCCGCGGGAGGACAGGTGGCCATCTCGGTGGCGCTCGACGCGGGCGATCAGACCGAGCAGCTGGGCTGGTTGTCGCTGGCTACAGGGGTGGCCGCGGCGTCGGCCATCGAGTCGGCAACGGGTGTACGTCCCACACTCAAGTGGCCCAACGACGTGCTCGTCGACGGGAAAAAGGTGGCGGGCATCCTCGCCGAGTACATCCCGGCGTCGACGGGCGGGGTGGTGGTGGTCGGGATCGGAATCAACACCGGCATGACCGCCGACGAGCTTCCGGTGCCGACGGCCACGAGCCGGCGGGTGGAACGCGGCCGCCCGGTCGACGTTGCGGCACTGGTGGCGGAGTACCTGCGGGCGCTGGCCGACGCGCCGTGGCCCGACGACATCGCCGAGGTCGCGCGACGTTATCGAGATCGCTGCGACACGCTCGGGCGTCGTGTTCGGCTCTCGCTGCCGGGGGACCGTGACGTCGAGGGCGTCGCCGACCACATCGATGAGCAGGGGCGGATCACAGTGCGCACCGATGATGGCCAGAAATTCACGGCCGCCGCGGGCGACGTGCTGCACCTGCGTCCCGCGCAGGACTGAGCACGGTTCCGACGGAATTCAGTGCCTGCGGGGTTCAGCGCACACGGGGTTCAGCGCCCACGGATTCAGCGCTGGATGCTCTTCTCGCCCATGGCGGGAATCAGCGACAGTACAGGGAGTCCGATGACGAGATGGACCACGGCCGTACCGATCCCGGTGGATATCTGCGCCGAGAGCACAAGCGGGATGATCACCGCTGCGGCGATCAGTAGCCCGACGATCCAGCGGTAGAACTGGTTGGGCGACGGGGTCGTCAGGTAGAGGACGTACCAGAGGGCGCCGCCCGCGAGTGCGCACAGGAATCCGGTGATCGCGAACCAATACTCGTCCTGCGCGAGTGGATTCCAGACGCCGAGATTGCCCGCCTCGTTGACGCGCTGGGCGATGGCCCGGATGATCCACGCCACCAGCCAGGCGGCCAGGCCGGTCACGACGCCCGTCATCACGACGCCGCCCGCGTAGAGACCCGCGTTGATGTTCGGTCGTTGACGCTGCTTGGGCTGATTCCCGTACGAGCCCGCGGCGGCGTATCTCGGGTCGTACTGGCCGGTGTCATAGCGAGGGTCGCCGGGCTGCTGATTGCCGTACTGCTGCTGGTACCGATCGGTCGGCTGGCTGTATGCACGCGACTGCGGCGAGTAGCCGGTCTCGTAGCGCGCCGTTCCCTGATCCCTGGGATCCTGATCTCGGGGGTCGCGGGGGTCGCGGTAGCTCATGGTTCTCCTGACCTGTTGCGCGTCGTGTGCACGCAGTCTACCGAGCGGGCGGCAGGAGCCGGGCCGGGTTGACCGACCGCCCGTTCATCTGCGGATATGCTGAGATTCATGTCGTTTCCCAGGGACAACCTCGCGAGTGGTGAGCGCGTCGTCGTGCATCACCACCCGCACTGGAAGTGTCTGGTCGGCCCGTTCTCGATCTTCATCGTGTGCACCGGACTCGCAGGACTCGCGGCGGGGGCGATCGGGGCGTCGACAATGAACACGACGCTCGCGCTGATTCTCAACGTGGTTGTCGCGGCGTGCTGGGTCGCTGCCGCGGTCTGGTTCTTCGTCCGTCCGCTCATCGCGTGGAAATCGACGCACTTCGTACTCACCGACCGTCGCGTGATCTTCCGCAGGGGAGTGGTCACCCGCTCGGGTATCGACATTCCCATCCGACGGATCAACACCGTCGAGTTTCGACACGGACTCCTCGACCGCATGATGCGTACCGGCACCCTGGTCATCGAGTCGGCATCCGACGAACCGCTCCTGTTCGACGATGTGCCGCAGGTCGAACGGGTGCATTCGCTCCTGTACCACGAGGTGCTAGACGAACACGAGGATGACTTCGGCGACCGCTATGACCTGGCCGACAGACACGACGGTCGCCGACACGACGGCGACTCCGCGTACTCTCGCCGCGTGGAGGTCGACAGGCGATGACGGACGTATTGCTGGCAGAAGACGACGCGGCGATCGCCGAACCCCTGGCGCGTGCGCTCACCCGCGAGGGCTACGGATGCGACGTCGTCGGGACGGGATCGGCTGCGCTCGAGCAGGCCCGCGATCAACGCTACGAGTTGCTCATCCTCGACCTCGGGCTTCCCGAGATCGACGGACTCGAGGTGTGTCGGCGCGTGCGCGTCGAACGTCCTGAGCTCGCGGTGTTGATGCTGACCGCGCGCACCGACGAGGTCGATTTCGTCGTCGGACTCGACGCGGGCGCCGACGACTATGTGGGCAAACCCTTCCGGTTGGCCGAACTGCTCGCGCGAGTGCGCGCGCTGCTGCGGCGACGGCAGACCGTCGACGTCGTGCTCACCGGCGGCGACATCCAACTCGACGCGCGCGGGCGGCGGGTACTCGTCAACGGAGAGGACCTGGTGCTCGCGAACCGCGAGTTCGACCTGCTGCGCTTCCTCATGGAGCGTGCCGGTGAGGTGGTGTCGCGCGACGAGATCCTGACCGAGGTGTGGGGTTCTGCGGACCTGCGCTCGTCGAAGCCCCTCGACATGCACATCTCCTGGTTGCGTCGCAAGATCGGCGACGACCGTCACGACAGACCGCGCCACATCGTGACGGTGCGCGGCGTCGGCTTTCGGTTCGACGCCTAGCGAGAGACCTTCCAGTGCGCCGTCGAATCCTCTACACGATGATCGCCATGCTCATGGCGGTCGGTGCGCTGCTGGGAATCCCGCTCAGCGTCATCGCATGGTGGTGGGTGGCCGACAGCGCGCACCAGTTGATGGATTCGCGTCTGAAGACGATCTCAGACCAGATCATCCGCCAGGCGGAGATGGGCGAACACCTCAACAATGCGGCGATCGATTCGGAGTCGATTCGGCTCATGCTTCCCGAGGACGGCAGGCTCACCCTGCGCTATCAGGACGCCAACGGTAGGCGGGCCACCACGTCGATCGGCGCCGACATCACCGGCGCGACGATGTCGGATTCGATCGGGCTCGGCGCTGCGGGCACGTTGATTCTCGAGATCCCGATGGACAGCGTCCGCAGCGACCAACTCGCCGCTGTCGGCATCGTCTGCTTGGTGGTCGCCGGATCGATGGCCGCGGGCACGGTCGCGGCCGCGGTGACGGCCGGGCGCATCGCCGACCCCCTCATCGACCTCGCCGACCGTTCGGAGGCCATGGCTCGCGGCGACTTCCGGTCACGGTGGAAGACCTATGGCATCGACGAGCTCGACCGCGTCTCGCGCGCGCTGGGCGATGCGAATGCCGAGATCGCGTTGCGGCTCGAGCGCGAGGGCGAGATCGTCGGCGATGTCTCGCATCAGATTCGATCGCGCCTCACCGCGATCCAATTGCGACTCGACGAACTCTCGCTGCACGACGATCCGGCCGTCGTGAGCGAGGCCGAAGCGGCGCTCGGGCAGGTTGAGCGTCTCGCTGCGGAACTCGACGAACTCGTTGCTGCATCACGCGACGAACCGGTACAAACCCACAGCATCGACGTGTCGTCGCTGATCATGACCCTTGTCGGTGACTTCGATCAGGCCTTCACCGCCGAGGGTCGCACGTTGGCCGCATCATTCTCTGGCGACGCGAGTGCGCGCAGCGCCGGTCCCGGTCGGCTGCGGGAAGCGGTCAGCGTGCTCGTCGACAACGCGCTGCAGCACGGCAGCGGGGAGTGTCGAATCTCCGTCAGCGACCTCAAGGGCGACATGCTGCGCATCACCGTGTCCGACGAGGGCCCCGGCGTCGCCGACGACGTGGCGACCGACATCTTCCGTCGAGGGTTCTCCGGCGGAGCGGGCAACGGTGTCGGACTCTCACTCGCCCGAGCACTCGTCGAGGCCGACGGCGGACGACTCGAACTCACGTCGCGACGGCCCCCGGTGTTCGCGATCGTGGTGCCCGCGGCCGACCACGAGAACGCTCGACCCCAGGGCGCCGGCGCATCGTCGACGTCGCGTGATGTCGGCGCACGGGTGGGGCTGCGGCGCGACCGGGTACCTCATCGGTGATGTGGGTGGATGCCCATTGCATGGTCGGTGAAGCGGCAGTCACGCCGGCCATGCCACGATGTATCGCGTGACTGCCCGAGATCCAGATACCGGCGCAAACGCCGCGGCACCGCCCGATGCGGCCGCCCGAGCGATTCCCGAACGCGACATCTTGCCGACCGTGACGATGATAGGTGGTGGTCAGCTCGCCCGGATGACTCACCAGGCCTCCATCGCGCTGGGTGAGTGTCTGCGCGTGCTCGCCGCGAGTGCGACAGATCCCGCCGCCCAGGTCAGTGCGGACGTCGTCCTCGGCTCGCACGACGATCTCGACGATCTCCGACGCGCCGCCACTGGTGCGGTTGCGCTGACCTTCGACCACGAGGGAGTGCCCCTCGAGCATCTTCGGGTGCTGGAGTCCGAGGGCGTCGCGGTGCGGCCGCCGTCAGCCGCGTTGGTGTTCGCGCAGGACAAGCGGGCGATGCGGGTGAAGCTGAGCGAATTGGGGCTACCTGTACCCGATTTCGCCGACCTCGCAGGTGACCTCGGACTGGCTCGCGGCCGACTCGTCGAATTCGGTGAACGGCACGGCTGGAACATCGTGTTGAAGGCCGTACGCGGCGGATACGACGGACGTGGCGTGTGGATCGTCGACAACGGGCCGGACGCACTCGCGGTGTTCGACGAGCAGTTCACTGCCGGCGTCGATCTGATCGCCGAGGAAAAGGTGCAGATGCGCCGCGAACTGTCGGCGATGATCGCGCGCTCGCCGTTCGGGCAGGGTGGCGCATGGCCTGTGGTCGAGACCGTGCAGCGTCGGGGACAGTGCGCGGTGGTCATCGCCCCCGCACCGAATCTGAGCGCCGAGACCGCCGAACGCGCACAGGAGATGTCGCTGCGGCTGGCATCCGAACTCGGCGTCGTCGGTGTGATGGCGATGGAACTCTTCGAGACCATCGACGGCGAGCTGCTGGTCAACGAGCTCGCGATGCGTCCGCACAACAGTGGCCACTGGACGATGGACGGCGCGGTCACGTCGCAGTTCGAACAGCACCTCCGGGCCGTTCTCGACTACCCGCTCGGCGACACCTCGCCGCGCGCCGAGGTCACCGTGATGGCCAACATCCTCGGCGCACCACAGGCGCCCGAGATGTCGATGGATGAGCGCACCCACCATCTGATGGCACGCATGCCCGACGCGCAAATTCACCTGTACGGAAAGGGAGAACGCGCCGATCGGAAGATCGGCCATGTCAACATCGTGGGGAAGCCGGGCGAGGACGGCGCTGCGGTCCGCGAGCGTGCCGAGCGCGCGGCGCACTGGATGTCGCACGCCGAGTGGACAGACGGTTGGGACCCGCATTCATGAACGACGAGATCGTGAACGACGAGACGACAGGCGACCTGGTGGACCACGAGACAGACACGACCGAGCCTGGGACAACCGGGGCTGGGACAACCGAGGCCGGCGCTACGG
>JAEXZY010000051.1 GCA_023404955.1 Actinomycetes bacterium | reverse complement strand
AGGAAGCCGCAGCGGAAACCGAAGCCCAGCGCCACCGACGTCTCCGGCTCGTAGGTCAGGGCGGCGTCGTTGAGCTGCAGTTTGTCCAGGGCCTCGCGCAGCACCGGGTAGTCCGAGCCGTCCACCGGGTACAGCCCCGAGTACACCATCGGCCGCGGCTCGCGGTAGCCGGTGAGGGCCTCGGTGGCCCCGTTGCGCGCCGTGGTGACGGTGTCACCGACCTTGGACTGGCGCACATCCTTCACCCCGGTGATCAGGTAGCCGACCTCACCGACGCCCAGCCCGTCGGAGGCCTTCGGCTCGGGCGAGACGATGCCGACCTCCAGCAGCTCATGCGTCGCCCCGGTGGACATCATCTTGATCTTCTCGCGGGGATTGAGCTTGCCGTCGACCACGCGCACGTAGGTCACCACGCCGCGGTAGATGTCGTAGACGGAGTCGAAGATCATGGCCCGGGCGGGCGCATCGGCGTCCCCCACCGGGGCCGGGATCAGCCGGACCACCTCGTCCAGCAGCTCGCGCACCCCGCCGCCGGTCTTGCCGGAGACGCGCAGCACGTCCTCGGGCTCACAGCCGATGATGTGGGCGATCTCGCCGGCGTAGCGGTCCGGGTCCGCCGCGGGCAGGTCGATCTTGTTGAGCACCGGGATGATGGTCAGCTCCCGGTCCAGCGCCAGGTACAGGTTGGCCAGCGTCTGCGCCTCGATGCCCTGGGCGGCGTCCACCAGCAGCACCGCACCCTCACAGGCCTCCAGCGCGCGGGACACCTCGTAGGTGAAATCGACGTGGCCGGGCGTGTCGATCAAATGCAGCACGTAGTCTTCACCGTCGACCTGCCAGGGCAGGCGCACGTTCTGGGCCTTGATAGTGATGCCGCGTTCCCGCTCGATGTCCATCCGGTCCAGGTACTGGGCCCGCATATCGCGGTCGGCGACCACACCGGTGATACCCAGCATCCGGTCGGCCAACGTGGATTTGCCGTGGTCGATGTGGGCGATGATGCAGAAGTTCCGAATCTGCGCCGGCGCGGTGAAGGTCTTGTCGGCGAAACTGCTAATGGAATTTCTCCTGGTGAGCGCGATACGGGTACCGGAAACGGCCAGTCCAGAGTAACGAGCACCCGGCCGCGCGGCACAATCGAGCGCCGCGGCGACCGCCTACAGTGGGGTGTTATGGCGTCATCGTCCTCGCCCTTCAAGACGTTCCAGAGGCTGGTGTTCTCCGAAGGTCCCAAACTGGTACGGCACATCCAGCGGTCGGAGTCGTTGTCACGCGGAATCCAGCAGGGCCTCCAGTACGGGCTCACGCAGGGCCTGCGGTTGGGCCTGGAGGTGATCGCCGGCACCCAGAATGCGCCGGTCCACGCGCTGCCGGCGGGTCGGCCGGTCTCGAACACGTTCGTCCCGACCGCGCACCGCGCCCGCCGGGTCGTCTACGCCCCTGACCTGGACGGCCGCGCCGATCCAGGCGAGATCGTGTGGACCTGGGTGGTCTACGAAGACGACCCGACCCGCGGTAAGGACCGTCCTGTGCTGGTGGTCGGCCGGGACCGCAGCACGCTGCTGGGCCTCATGCTGTCCAGCCAGGACCACCATCGGGGCGACCCGAACTGGGTCGGTATCGGCAGCGGCACCTGGGACTACGAGGGTCGGGCCAGCTGGGTACGGCTCGACCGCGTGCTGGACGTACCCGAGGAAGGCATCCGGCGTGAGGGCGCGATCCTCGAGCGTGCGACGTTCGAGGCGGTGGCAACCCGCCTGCGCGCCGAGTACAGCTGGAGTTGACCCGGCGAGCAGACACGAACTCGAGCTGATCAGCCTTCACAAGCTCCAGTTTGTGTCTGCTCGCGGGAGAAAATCAGCGCGGCGCTCGCCACATCTGCCACATCGTCGGGCCGCCGCCGGGGACGACGAGCTCACCGGTGACCTCGAAGCCGAACCGCAGGTAGTACGGCACGTTCGACTCCTTGGTCGACTCCAGGTACGCCGGAGCGCCCTCGGCATCACAGCGGTCCAGCCGCGACGCCATCAGCGCTTGCCCGAAGCCGGTGCCGCGCACATCGGGATCACTGCCGATCACCGCGAGATACCAGTGCGGCTCCTCGGGGTGGTGACGCTTCATCAACTCGGAGACCTCCATGCCACGCTTGGACTGACCCCGCATCGCGAGCAGGAAGGTCGGCATCATCGCGAGGTCCTCCCGGGGCGTGGTCTTCCACCGACCGGGCGGGTCCCACAGCGCGGCAGCGCCGACGTCAGCGCCCCGGCTGGCCAGCTCGACCGCCTCGCCGGCGAGGAAGTGATGCCGGGTCATCGCAGCGAAGATCCGGGGCAGCGCCGACGCGCGACGTGCATCGTCGGGCACCATCCACTGCATCACCGGATCGTCGAAGAACGCCCGTCCGAGCACCCGCGACAGGGCTTTGACCTCCGAGCGGCGGGCCGCGGTGACGTCGATGCGCACCGCGAAAATGCTACGCGGCAACGCCGATCCGCAGGAGCGGTACGACTCCTTCGCCGACGTGGCGGATCTCGTCGATCTGCGGGTAGCCCGACAGGATGAACTCCTGTGCGCCGGCCTGGACATACCGGTCGAGCACCCCGGCGACATCGGCATAGCTGCCGACGGCGGCGGTGCCCGCACCGTCGCGCACCAGGCTGGGCCCCGCCCACAGGCCGGGCTCGATCTCGAGACTGCGGGCGTCACGGAGCACTCCGTCGGTCAGCGCCGCCATCCGTCGCTGCCCCTCGGACACGCTCGCCGTGTAGCGGGCGTGCGCCCGCGCGACCTGCTCCGGGGTGAGGTCGGCCAGCAGTTCTTCGGCACGCTGCCACGCCTCCCCCGCGGTCGGCCGAGCCACGGTGTGCAGGCGCACCCCGAACCGCAGGGTGCGGCCGTGCTCGGCGGCGGCCGCACGCACCCGCGCGAACTTCTCGGCGACTTGGTCCGGCGCCTCACCCCAGGTGAGGTAGACGTCGGCGTGCTCGGCGGCCACCGCGATCGCCTCCGGTGATGACCCGCCGAAGTAAATCGTGGGCCGGACGGTCACCGGGTAGGCGGCCCTGGCACCTTCGACGGTGTAGAACTCGCCGCCGAACGAGAACTCGTCGCCAGAGAGAATGCCGCGCACGATGGTGAGGAACTCGCCGGTGCGCCGATAGCGCGCCGACTTGTCGACATCGTCGCCGAACCGGCGCATCTCCACGTCGTCGCCTCCAGTGACGACGTTGAGCGCCAACCGGTTCCCGGTGAATCGCTGATAGGTGCTGACCTGCTGGGCCGCCAGCGTCGGAGACAGCACGCCGGGCCGGAACGCGACGAGGAACTTCAGCGCGCGGGTGTGCTGGGCCAGCGCCGCGGTGGCCAACCACGAATCCTCGCAGTGCGATCCGGTCGGCGTCAGCGCTGCCTCGAAGCCGAGATCTTCGGCCGTGCGGGCCAGCGCGGTCAGGTTCTCCAGCGACGGCTCGAGATACGACGGCACGCGGGACCCCGCTGCCGCCTGGTTGTCAGCGATCGTGGCGGTGTCACCGTGGGTGGGCAGGTACCAGTGCAGCGTCGGGCCGTCAGCCATCCGCTCAGCCTCATCCTATCTGCGCCCAACTGTCCAGGGTTTTCGTACACCGTGATCCCAAGGCTCCAATCATGCTGCGGTACTTCGGATCATCACGAGCCCTAAGCTGTCAACCACCTGACAGTATGCGTAGGTTTCCTCGTCGTGATCGAGATCGAGAACCTGACCAAGCGGTTCGGTGATCGAACTGTGCTCGAGGATGTCAGCCTGTCGGTGGCCGACGGCGAGATCCTGGCGGTCGTCGGACCCAGCGGAGCCGGTAAGAGCACGCTGAGCCGCTGCGTCAGCTTTCTGGAGCGTCCCACCAGCGGCACAGTGCGCGTGGACGGGAAGGACTTCACCACCCTGTCCCCCGACGAGCTCGTGGCTGCGCGCCGCAAGATCGGGGTCATCTTCCAGTCCGCACCACTGTTGCGCCGTCGCACCGTCGCCCAGAACGTGGCGCTCCCCCTCGAGTATTTGGGCGCCACAGACGAATCCATCGGTCGGCGAGTCAGCGAACTGCTCGATCGGGTCGGCCTGTCCGACCGCGGCGCCTCGTACCCCGCGCAGCTCTCGGGCGGGCAGAAGCAGCGGGTCGGCATCGCCCGCGCTCTCGCACTCGGACCGTCGCTGGTGCTCTCCGACGAGGCCACCTCGGGACTGGACCCGACGACGACCAGATCGATCCTGGCGCTACTCAGTCATCTTCGCGACGAGTACGGACTGTCCATCATCCTGATCACCCATGAGATGGAGGTCGTGCGGGAGATCGCCGACTCGGTGGCCAGGATCGCCGACGGGCGCATCATCGAGAGCGGGTCCGTGGAAGACATCATCTTGAATCCCGAATCGCTGCTCGCTCACGAACTTCTGCCGGACCGGCCGAGCGTGCCCCCGCGCGGGGACGCAGAGGTGTGGGAGGTGTCCTACGCCTCACGTGAGGTACCGCTCGACTGGCTGACGACGATCCAGAATGCGCCGGGCCTGTCCGGCGCGCGAGTCAGCGTGCTCAGCGCCAGCGTCGAAGCCATTCGCGGAATAGCGGTCGGTCGCGCCGTGCTCGCGCTATCTCCCTCTGCGCCGGCAGGTTTCGCCCGGTATCTCAGGGAGCTGGGGCTGCATGTCAGCGCGTCGCCCTCGGCGGAAGTCGCGGCGTGACGCTCCTGGCCCAGGAGGACTTCAGCACGCCCTGGCACAAGGTGCCCGAGCTGCTGCTGCCCGCCTACGGGGAAACATGGCTGATGGTCGGTATCACCATGGCACTCGTCGTGCTGATCGGTATTCCGATCGGGGTGATCCTGCACAACACCTCGGACCTGGGCCTGTACCCGGATTCCCGGGTTTTCACCGTCCTCAACACCATCGTCAACATCGGCCGGTCGCTGCCCTTCCTGATCCTGATGGCAGCGATCATTCCGGTGACCCGGTTCCTGGTGGGCACCACGATCGGCATCCCAGCGGCGATCGTGCCGATGACCGTCGCCGGGGTTCCGTTCTTCGCCCGATTGGTGCAGAACGCGCTTCGGGAAGTCCGCTCCGACGTCACAGACATGGGTCAGGTCTCCGGCGGGTCCACGCTGCAGGTGATCCGCACCGTGCAGCTGTCGGAGGCACTGCCCGCCATCGCCGGCGCGCTCACCGTCAACACGATTGCGATGATCGACTACTCGGCGATCGCCGGATCGATCGGCGCCGGCGGCATAGGCAATCTTGCGATCACCTACGGCTACAACCGTTTCGACGACAACATCATGATCGCCACCGCGATCTCGTTGATCATCACCATCGCCGTCGTGCAATTCATCGGCGACCGCGTGGTCAAAGCCCTCACCCGGTGAAAGGACGCCCATGACCGACCAGATCAGCCCACCGTCGGGCGCAGGAATCGACATCGACATCAAGAAGAAAAAGCGCTGGCCGTGGCTCGCCGCCGCGGCTGTCGTCGTGCTCGCCGTCGCCGGGGGCATCTCGTATGCGCAGTTCTCCAACAAGGACAAGCCGTTCGGCACCACTCTGCCGGTCGCGACGTGGAGCACCGACATCGCCGCCGAGAACCTGCTGAGCTACATCGCCTCTGACATCGCGCCCGACCACGGAATCACGATCGAACCCGTCAAGATCGACAATCTGATCGAAATCAACCGCGCCGTCGACGCCGGAACAGTCGCGGGAAACTTCTTCGAGCATCAGCCGTTTCTGAACGACGCCATCGCCGCCAACGGTTTCGAGCTGACTCTGGCGGCGCCGACGTTCACCTGGGACCAGGCCACCTATTCGAACAAGTACCGCAACTGGGATCAGGTGCCCAACGGCGCCAAGATCGCGCTGCGCGACGATCCCGCCGGCCAGGCCATCGCGCTGCTTGATCTCGCCCACGACAAGCAGATCACACTCAAGCCCGGCAAGGACACGCTCGCGGGTCTCCCACAGCTCGACGACGTCGCGTCCAACCCGAAGAACTACCAGTTCGTGCAGGTGCCGATCGGTCAGCTGGCCAGAAGCCTCGCCGACGTCGACGCCGTCGTGGTCCACATCTCCGATGTCTACGCCGCCGGTCTCACAGAGCAGCAGATCCTCGCCCGCGAACCCGCGCCGAAAGGCAGTGAAGGCGGCCTGGTGGTCAGCAACAAGCACATCGACGACCCCAACGTGGTCAAGCTGATCGACACCTTCAAAGACCCCCGCATCGCGCAGTTCCTGCAGACCACCGACAACAAGCTGATCCGCGACACTTTGGGGCCAATCTCGTGACCGACAAGCGGCCGCTGTTCTACTCAGCGTTCGTGATGAACACCGCCTCCCACGTGTTGCACGGGTTGTGGCGGGCGCCCGAGGCGCGCAATCACGAATTCAACAAGCTGCGTCATTGGACGTCATTGGCGTCGGCTGTCGAGAATGCCGGCTACGACCTACTGTTCTTCGCCGATGTGTTCGGACTGCGCGCACCATGGAATGGCAATTGGCGCAAGGCTGCTGAGGGCGGCATCCAGGTGCCGGTCAATGACCCGTCGGCGTTGGCGTCGGCGCTCGCGGTGGTCACCGAGAACCTCGGCATCGTGTTCACCAGTTCGATCGTGCAGGATCATCCGTTCAATTTCGCTCGCAAGATGTCTTCTCTGGACCACTACACCGACGGCCGGCTCGGCTGGAACGTCGTGACGAGCTTCAACGCCAACATGTTTCGTAGTTTCGGGCACGAGGGCACACTCGAGCACGACGAACGTTACGAGTGGGCCTACGAGTACGTCGACGTCACGTACAAGTTGTGGGAAGGGTCCTGGGACGACGACGCACTCGTGGCCGACAAGGCGCGCGGGGTCCATTCCGATCCCGCCGGTATCCATCGAATCCATCATGTCGGCAAGCGCTACTCGGTCGAGGGACCCCACTTCTCGTCCCCGTCGCCGCAACGCACACCGGTACTGTTCCAGGCCGGCGCGTCGCCGGCAGGCCAGCTGTTCTCGGCCCGCAACGCCGAGGGGGTGTACATCAGCAGCCCGAACCCTGCCGCGGCACACGCGCTGACGTCCGAGACCCGCGCCCTGGCCGCGCAGCATGGCCGCGACCCCGGCGATATCGCCTTCGCCCAGGGGCTCTCGTTCGTCGTCGGCGACACTCACCGTGACGCGGTACGGCGCCACGACGAGATCAAGCGCTACCTGGATCTCGAAGGTGTTGCGCTGCATGCACTCGGCGATGCCGGGGTGGACGCGGGACACCTCCCGTTGGACACGCCGATCAACGAACTCGGCGAATTCACCGGGGTGCAGGGCTTCGCGCGGTGGGCCGCCGAAGCATCGGGCAACGCTGAGCCCACGATTCGTGACCTGGCCTGGGTTCTCGAGGGAGCCAACCGGGTCGTCGGCACAGCCGAGGAGATCGCCGACCAGCTCGAAGAATGGCGCGAAGCCGGCGTCAACGGCATCAACGTCTACCACGCGACGGTTCCGAGTTCTTTCCAGGAGACGGCGGACCGCCTGTTCCCGACTCTCCGGGAACGTGGGCTGATCGCCACCGACAAATCGGGCACGTTGCGGCACAAGCTGTTCGGACGCGGCGACCGGCTACCCGACAGCCATCCCGCCGCCGCGTACCGAGGGGCCTTCGCCGACAACTCGCTGCTGGACCCCGCTATCCCTGGGTGATGTAGTCCTGCAGACGCTGCTGCTCGCGCTCGAGCTCCTCCATCCGCGTCTTCACGACGTCCCCGATGCTGACGATGCCGCGCAGCCGGCCGTCGACGACGACGGGTACGTGGCGCACCCGGTTGGTGGTCATCAGCGCGCTCAGGCTGTCCACGGAATCATCGGGGACACACGTGGCGACCACGGTCGTCATGATGTCGGCCACGGGACGGCGCAGCAGGTCGGCTCCGACCTCGTGCAGACCGCGCACCACGTCGCGCTCCGAGACGATGCCCTGGAGTCCGTCGGACGACACCACCACCATCGCGCCGATGTTGTGTACGGCGAGTTCTGTCAGAAGGGCCGCCACCGACGTCTCGGGGGTGATCGTCGCGACAGACGCCCCCTTGGCGCGCAACACGTCGGAAATCCGCATCACGACCTCCTGGTGACGTAGCTCACATCAGGATACTCCCAGGAAGCAGCGGAACAGAACGCATCGCGAGGTCGGTTCCCGTAACAGACACCATGAGGAGGACCACATGACGAGCTCGATCACCCTGGGCGATCACCTGGCAGTCAGCGCACTCGGATTCGGCGGGATGGCGCTGACGCCGGTGTACGGCGGCGCGGTCGACGATGCCGAGTCTCTCGCCACGCTGCACCACGCCGTCGACGTCGGTGTCACGTTCATCGACACCGCGAACGTCTACGGATCGGGCGACAACGAGCGGTTGATCGCTCGGCTCCTGGCCGACCGCCGTGACGAGGTGACTCTCGCGACGAAGTTCGGCATCGTCGCCAACCCGGCAGGTACCCAGGGCCGTGTCGCCGTGCGCGGCGATGCGGGCTACGCACAGCAGTGCATCGACGAGAGCCTGCAGCGGCTGCAGACCGATGTCATCGACCTCTACTACCTGCACCGGCGGGATCCGGCGGTGCCCATCGAGGAAACAGTCGGCGCCATGGCCGAGATGGTCCGCGCCGGAAAGGTCCGTCACATCGGGCTCTCCGAGGTGTCAGCGGCGGAACTGCGAGCCGCCCATGCCGTACACCCGATCGCCGCACTGCAGAGCGAATGGTCGATCTGGACCCGCGATATCGAGACCACGATCGCACCGGTGGCCGCAGAACTGGGCGTCGGAATCGTCCCGTTCTCACCGCTGGGGCGCGGGTTCCTGACCGGCTCGGTGCGCTCGGCCGCCGACATCGGCGACAACGACTTCCGCCGCACGATGCCACGCTTCGCGGATGGGGCACTAGAGGCGAATCAGCGCGTCGTGGACGCGGTCGCGCAGGTGGCCGGTGAGATCGGCGCCACCGCGGCCCAGGTGGCGCTCGCCTGGCTCCGTCACCGCGCGGATGACCTCGGCGTGGCCAGCGTGCCGATCCCCGGTACGCGGCGGGCGGCCCGCATCGACGAGAACCTCGCGTCGCTGTCGGTGCAGCTCTCCCCCGAACAGGTCAGTGCGCTCGGGCGCGCCGGTGACGCGGTGACCGGCAACCGCTACGCCGACACCGCGGCGGTGCAGTCGAGCCGCGACGACTGATTGCGCCTCGCCGCACCCGTCGCGGCGGTATACCTGCTCCATGATCGAAGTGACCCTGCTCGGCACCGGTAGCCCGATCCCCGACCCGCGCCGTGCGGGCCCCTCGACGCTGGTGCGCGCCGGCGGACAGACGTTCCTGGTCGACTGCGGCCGCGGCGTGCTGCAACGCGCCGCGGCGGTCGGCGTGAGCGCCAACGCACTGACCGCGCTGTTGCTGACCCATCTCCACAGCGATCACATCACCGATCTCGGCGACGTTCTGATCAGTCGCTGGGTGGGCAATTTCGCCCCTGAACTGACGCCGCTGCCGATCATCGGCCCACCCGGCACCGCACAGGTCGTGCAGAAGACGCTGGAAGCCCTGCAGTTCGACATCGGCTACCGCATCGCCCACCATGCCGACCTGACCGCACCGCCGCCGGTCGAGGTCGAGGAGGTGACCGGCGGAGTGGTGTGGGGCCGTGACGGGGTCCGGATCGTCGTCGGGCCCACAGATCATCGCCCCGTTGCGCCGACGGTCGGGTTCCGCATCGAGCACGACGGCGCCTCGGTGGTGCTGGCCGGGGACACGGTGCCGTGCCGGGGTCTTGACGAATTGGCTACCGGCGCAGGCGCTCTGGTGCACACCGTGATCCGCAAAGATTTGATCGATCCGATGCCGATGCAACGCATCCGCGACATCTGCGACTATCACTCGTCGGTGCAGCAGGCCGCCGAGACCGCGGCGCGCGCCGGGGTCGGCATCCTGATCCTGACGCACTACGTGCCGGCGCTGGTGCCCGGCCAGGAAGACGAGTGGCGCGATCTGGCGGCGACGGCGTTCGACCGCCAGATCGAACTCGGTGACGATCTGCACCGGGTGGAGGTGCACCCGGGCGTGTGCGTCAAGCCAGCCGGGTGATCTCCACGATGACGTCCAGATCGGTGGAACCCTCGCCCGAGTAGATGCCCTGAGCGGGGTCACGTCCGAATAGTCGCGGCCCACACCGACACTGATGTACTGCTCAGTGATCTCGGTGTCGTTGGTGGGGTCGTAGTGCCACCATTCGCCCGTCCACGCCTGGATCCACGCGTGGCTCTGCCCGTCGATCGTCTCGCCGATCTTCGCCTCGCGCTGTGGATGCAGATATCCCGACACATAGCGTGACGGAATCCCCATGCCGCGCAACAACATCAACGTCAAGTGCGCGAAATCCTGGCACACTCCTTTGCCTTCGCGCAGCGCATCGACGCCGGAGGTGTGCACACCCGTGGTACCCGGCACGTACTGCAGTTCTGCCTGGACCCAGCGCGCCGCCTCGATGACCGCCTCGGCAGGCTCGTGGTACTTGGCGATGCGCCGACCGACACGCTCGATGCGCTTGCTGGCCGGCACGTAATGGGTGGGCGCCAGTACCTCGTCGTAGCGGTCAATGACGGCCTCACCGCCGAGATCGGCCCACGTCACTTTCTCCGCCGGCGCCTCGGGCCGATCGGTCTCCACCACCGACGACGCGGTGACTTCGAGCTCGGTGTGCGGGGCGTGCAGGTCGAACGCGGTGACCGCGGTGCCCCAGTAGTCGACGTAGCGGTAGGACCGGGTCGCCGGAACGGTCTCGACCCGGTTGAGGATCACGTTCTGCCGGGAATCCGACCGCGGCGTCAGTCGCGCCTCGTTGAACGACGCGGTGACCGGGGATTTGTAGGCATAGCCCGTCGAGTGGACCACGCGCATCCGCCACATGTTCAGATCTCCCCTTCTTCGATCACCAGTGCGTTGCGTCCGGCATCCGTCCATGCCACCCACGGCGCGGAGTGGAAGTACTGCAGCGCCAACGACTCTCCGACATCGAAGACCGTCGTTTGCAGTGCGGCGAGCCGCTGCTCGAGCGATTCGAGCAGCACCCCGGGCCGCAGGAACTCCAGTTCGCTGCGCGCCCGGCCCAGCAGCAGCTGCGCCTCGGCGGTCGCGCCGAGACGCCCGTGCGGACGGTTCATCAATTCGTCGAGACTGTGTTCGGCCAGCCGCAGCGAATAGAAGATCGACCGCGGAAAGAGACGGTCCAGCAGCATGAATTCCACGACACGGCCGGCGTCGAGCACGCCGCGGTAGGTCCGCAGATAGGTGTCGTGGGCACCCGCAGAGCGCAGCAGCGTGACCCACGCCGGCGACGACGCGCTGTCGCCGACCCGCGACAGCAGCAGACGGACCGTCATGTCCACCCGTTCCAGAGCACGTCCCAGGAGCATGAAGCGATAGCCGTCGTCGCGCGACAGCGTGGAGTCGGCCAGCCCCGCGAACATCGCGGCACGCCCCTCGACGTAGGACAGGAATTCGTGCGGCCCCAGCCGTTTGGCGGCGCGCTCCCGTTCGGCCAGCGCGTTGTACGTGGTGTTCAGGCACTCCCAGATCTCGGTGGACGTGACTTCGCGTGCGCCACGGGCATTTTCGCGCGCCGCGGAGATCGCCTCGACGATCGAGTTGCCCCCGTAGGTCTCCCTGCTGAACGCCACGATGTCGGTCAACGACCACACGTCGAGGACCTCGTCGGGCGGATCGATACCCAGCACCCGCAGAAGGGTGCGTGAAGCCTGGTCGGGATCGACGCTGGAGTCCTCCAGCAGCTGGTGCACCGTGACATCGAGGATGCGCGCGGTGTCGTCGGCGCGCTCGACGTAGCGTCCGATCCAGTAGAGAGATTCGGCGTTTCTGGCCAGCATCGTCACCTTCCTCTACTGCTGTTGCTGTTGCTGTTGCTGTTGCTGATCGTGACTCGATTCCGCCTTGCCGTTGCGGCTGCCGTTCTTGGCGGCCGCGGCTCGGGGAAGCGAGCGCACCACTTCGGCCGCGCCGAGTTCGCGGTCGGCGACCGACGTGCGCGACGCCAACACCCAGGTGTCCTTGGAGCCACCACCCTGGCTGGAGTTGACCACCAACGACCCTTCGGGCAGCGCCACCCGGGTCAGCCCACCCGGCAGCACATACACCTCGTCCCCGTCGTTGACGGCGAACGGGCGCAGGTCGACGTGGCGGGGTGCGAGCTCGTCGTCGATCTGCGTCGGCACCGTCGACAGCTGCATCACCGGCTGGGCGATCCACCCTCGGGGGTCTGCGTTGATCTTCCTGGTGATCGTCGCCAGCTCCTTGGGTGAGGCGTCGGGCCCGAACACGATGCCGTAGCCGCCCGAGCCCTCGACGGGTTTGATGACCAGCTCGTCGACCCGGTCGAGCACCTCTTCGCGTTCCTCGTCGAGCCAGCAGCGGTACGTGTCGACGTTGGCCAGCAGAGGTTTCTCGCCGAGGTAGTACTCGATGATCGTCGGCACGTAGGTGTAGACGAGCTTGTCGTCTCCGACACCGTTGCCGACGGCGCTGGAGATCACGACATTGCCGGCGCGGGCCGCATTCAAGATGCCCGCCACCCCGAGCACGGAGTCGGGCTTGAACTGCATCGGGTCCAGGTAGTCGTCGTCGATGCGGCGGTAGATGACGTCGACCTGCCGCTCACCTTCGGTGGTGCGCATGTACACGGCGTTGTCGCGGCAGAACAGGTCGCGGCCCTCGACGAGCTCGACGCCCATCTGCCGGGCGAGCAGTGAATGCTCGAAGTACGCCGAGTTGTACACCCCGGGGGTGAGGACGACGACGGTGGGATCGGCGACGTTGTTGGCCGCGGCGTTGCGCAGCGCGCGCAGCAGATGCGACGAGTAGTCGCCGACGGCGCGCACCCGATGGGTGGCGAACAGGTTCGGGAACACCCGCGCCATCGTGCGGCGGTTCTCCATGACGTAGGACACCCCGGACGGCGACCGCAGGTTGTCCTCCAGCACACGCCATGTCCCCTGGGCGTCGCGGATCAGGTCGATGCCTGCGACGTGGATGCGGACCCCGTTGGGCGGGGCGATGCCGACAGCTTCGCGGTGGAAGTGCTCGCACGAGGTGACGAGCCGGCGCGGAATCACCCCGTCACGCAGAATCTCCTGCTCGCCGTAGATGTCGTCGAGGTACATCTCCAACGCCTGCACCCGCTGACGGATGCCGCGCTCGAGCCGCGTCCACTCGGCCGCCGAGATGACCCGCGGGACGAGGTCGAGCGGGAAGGGGCGCTCCTGCCCGGACAGCGAGAACGTGATGCCCTGGTCGATGAAGGCCCGGCCCAGCGCGTCGGAGCGCGCCTCGAGGTCGGCGACGTCGGCGGGGCCCAGCTCCTTGTGGATGCCCTTGTAGGGGCCGCGCACGTTGCCGTTGGCGTCGAACATCTCGTCGAACGCCTGCGCGTAGGTGCCGAGCCGGTTGTATCCGCCGAAGATGCCCTCGTGCCGTCGGGTCGGCTTGGTGGTGCGTGTGGTCCGTGCGGTTTCTGTCGGCAAAGCTCTCGTGCTCCTCCCGTACGCAGACGTGCGCGATGCATGCGCTCCAGACACGCACCTTGCCATGCTGCAGCATTTCCGTCGTTTCGGCAGGCCAGTGGCTTCCGTTTTGGGTGAAGTACGCGCTCGCTGCTAACCTGAACAGTCGCTGCCCCCCGCGGGCGCCCCACAGACTCAACCCAACCCGTCGAGATTGCCGAAGGATTACACGCGTGGCCAACATCAAGTCGCAGGAGAAGCGGAACCGCACCAACGAGCGCCGCAGACTGCGCAACAAGTCGGTGAAGTCGTCGCTTCACACGGCGGTCCGCGGGTTCCGGCAGGCCGTCGAGGCCGGCGACAAGGACAAGGCCGGCGAGCTGCTGGTCGCGACCAGCCGCAAGCTCGACAAGGCCGCCAGCAAGGGCGTCATCCACAAGAACCAGGCCGCCAACCGTAAGTCGGCGCTGGCCAAGGCGCTCAACAAGATCTGACGCCCCGCGTCAGTACACGATCTGACGCGCCGCGTCAGTCGCTCACCAGCGAGGCGACCGAGCGCACCGCGTTCTCCAACGCGTAGTCGGCGTCTGCCGCCGCGCCTTTGACGTCGGCGTTGAGCGCTGCCACCAGCCGCAGCGCCTCGGCCACCGAGTCCCGCGACCACCGTCGCGCCTGCTTCTGCGCCTTCTGCACGCGCCAGGGCGGCATGCCTAGCTCTCCGGCCAGCCGGTACGGATCACCTGACAGCGGCGCCACCCTGGCGATCGTGTGCACCGCCTCGGCGAGCGCGTCGGCCAGCACGACGTGCGGTTCGCCGGCCATCATCGCCCAGCGCAGCGCCTCCGCCGCGCCCGCCACATCACCGACCACCGCCTTGTCCGCGATGTCGAAGCCTTTGACCTCTGCTTTTCCGGAGTGATAGCGGCGAACCGCCGCCGCGTCCACCACCCCGGCCGTGTCGGCCACCAACTGCGAGCACGCCGAGGCCAGCTCGCGCAGATCGGAGCCGATCGCGTCGATCACCGCGGTCACGGTGTCGTCGCTGACCTTGGTGCGCAGGGCGCGGAATTCCCTGCGGACGAACTCGGCGCGCTCGGTAGCCTTGGTGATCCGCGCGCACGGGTGCACCTCGGCGCCGAGCTTCTTCAGCCGATCGGCGAGCGCCTTGGCCCGCCCGCCGCCGGAGTGCACGACGACCAGCAGGGTGCCCTCAGGGAGGTCGGCGGCAGCACCTTCGATGACGGCCACCGCCTCCTTGCCCGCCTCGGCGGCCGATTCCAGCACGACGACGCGCTCGTCGGCGAACAACGACGGGCTGAGCAGTTCTGCGATCTCGCTGACGCTGACCTCACCGGCCCGCAGGCGGTCGACCGGGACGTCGGCGGTACCCGCCGACTTACGCGCCTGGGCCAGAACCCCTGCGACAGCGCGTTCGACGAGCAACTCCTCGTCACCGAGGATCAGGTGCAGACCGGTGCTCACCGGACGATGGTGTCACGCCGTCCCGACAGCGCCCAATGCCACACCGCCGCGACGAGGCACGAGGCTGCCGCGACGACCGCCACCCCGGCGAACCCCGACGGCACCGGTAGCGCCGCCACCGGCACCGCGGCCGCCCAGCGGGCCACACTGCCCAGCCACCACACCTCTGGACCAGTGAACCGGATGAGCAGCTGCGCACCCGCGGGCCACATCGGGCACAGCGCCGCCGCCGCCGTCCCGATCAACGTGATCGGCGGAATGACCGGCGCGACAAGCAGATTGGCGATCACGGCGACCAGACTCACCGAGCCCGACACCCCCGCGACCAGCGGCGCGGTGATCAGCTGGGCCGCCAGCGCCACGCTCACCGCGTCGGCCAGCGGCTTGGGCCAGCCGCGGCCTGTCAGCCGCTGGGACCACACGGGTGCGACCAGGACCAGACCCGCGGTGGCCGACACCGACAGCGCGAAGCCGACGTCCACCGCGAGCTGCGGCGTGGCGACCATGAGCACGATGACCGCGGCGGCCAGTGCGGGCAGCGCCTGCCGACGCCGGTGGGTGAGCACGGCCAGCAGCGTGATCGCACCCATGACGGCGGCCCGCAGCACGCTCGCCGACGGCTGCACCACCACGACGAAACCGGCCAGCGTCACCGCAGCCAGCACGACGGCCGCGCGCGGCCCCAGCAGAACGGCGCTGAGCAGCATCGCTGCGCAGACGATGGTGATGTTCGCACCGGACACGGCCATCAGATGGGTCAGCCCGGCGACCCGGAAGTCCTTGGCCGTCGTCGCCGGCACCGCAGAGGTGTCCCCGAGTACTAGCGCCGGCACCAACGCGGCCTGGTCGCCCGGCAACACAAGACGCACCGCGTCGGCGAATCCGGCTCGGATCCGGTGCGCGAGCCGGTACACCGGCGCCGCCTCACCGAGGCGGGGCCGTCCCGTCGCGGACAGCACCGCGACTGTCAGGTCCTGGCGGCCCGGGCGGCTCACCCGGGCGCGGAAGCCCGCGGGTCGACCCGCCGGGATCGCGGCGTAGTCGGCACCGGAGGCGAACACCAGCACTGCGCCCGACGACGGGACGCCGTCGAGCCGCGCAAGTGTCGCCCGAAACATCGTCCGACCGCCGTCGAGCACGCGGGGTGTCTCGTCGGGCGTGATGACGACCTCGGCGACCGAGCCGACATACGTCGTCACCGGGTGATGCCGCACTGCGTCGACACGCAGGCACACCGCGACCGCGAAGCCGCCGCCCACCAGCGCCACCGCGGCTGCGGCGATCAACACCGGGCCTCGCCCTCCGCGGGTCCGCGTCCGGCTCGCCCAGCATCCCGTCGCGACAGTCGCGGCGACACCGCCCAGGACGGCAGCGCCCGCGGCCGCGTACCCCCAGCTGATCCCCGCCGCCGTCACCGCCCACGCGGTCAGCGCGGCGGGAATGAGGCGGAGATCGGTCATCCCGCGCTCACAAGCGGGCGCAGTTTGTCCAACCGGGCCGGACCGATTCCGTCTACGTCACCGAGCTGATCGACGCTGCCGAAGCGGCCATGGGTGTCGCGCCACGCCACGATCGCCGCGGCCGTGACCGGACCGACGCCGGGCAGGGCGTCGAGCTGCTCGGCGGTCGCAGTGTTCAGGTCGACCGGCGCCTGCGCACCCGCACCGGGCGGCGCACCGGCCGTGGGCGGCGTACTCGTCGACCCCGACGCGTCCGACACCACCGAGCTGCCCATCTCGGCCGGCTGGCCGGGCGCCGCACCGATGCCCACCACGATCTGTTCCCCGTCGGCGACCTTGCGCGCCATGTTCAGTCCGAGCACGTCGGCACCGTCGAGCGCGCCACCCGCGGCGTCGATCGCATCGGCGATGCGGGCACCGGGCTCCAGCGTGACCAGACCGGGCCGGTGCACCAATCCGGCGACGCTGATCACGACCGGTCCGGGCGCCGCGGTCGAGCTGACGGGGGCGGGGACGCCGGAGGCCGCCATCTCGACCGGCGGGAGCTTGGCCGACACCACCGCCGGAGGCTGATCACGCATGAGGCTGACGACCGTGACCAGTACCGCGACCAGGCCGACGACGCCCAGTGCGACGACGCCGGCGCGGCCTGGATCAGCGCGAACGCGGGCGAGCCACGCCGGGCCCCGGTCCGCGCTCTGCTCGGGCAGCCACCGCGAGAGCGCCGCGTCGGCGCCGTCATCGTCGAGCTCCGCGTCGTCCCGCGTGGCATCGGAACCCAGACGCCGACGGAGCCGCTCGGCAGGCTGTTCGGTCGACATACCGCGACGGTAGGCACCCCGGCCGACGAGCCTGGCGATGCGCGTCATCAGCCCGCCCCGACTGTGGATGAACTCGGCTCTGGGGACAGCGGGATAGCATGACCGGCAATGAACGGTCGAGCCCCGATGATCGCCGGCGCAGCGTTCGCGGTGCTGTATGCCACGGCCGTCGTCGCCCTCCACGCCCTGCCGGGCGCCGACCCTGGCGTCACCCGGATGCAGGCGCTGCTGCTGACCTTCGCCGCCCTCGCGCTCGCCGTCGTGCTGGCCTTCGCGCGCGACCGACTCAGTGGACCACCGGCCCACCTGTTCACGCTCGGCTCGACACTGCTGGTCGCCGAACTGTGCGTCGCCGTGTGGTTCGCCGGCGGTCTCTCGCTGCGCCCCGGCCAGACCGCGGTCGCCACGGGGCGTGCGATCGAGGACGTCGGCACCATGTGGCTGCCCGTGGCGACCATCGCCAACATTCTGGTGGCGACCCCCATCCTGCTCCACGCCAACGAGGGCCGGCTGCCGCGGTGGCTCGGCGTACTCGCCGCCGTGTTCACGGTGGAACAGCTGATCGAAACCATCACGGTGATCGGACCTCCCGGCAGCTTCATCTCCCCGGGTGGCCCGATGAACCACTATGTCGGCGGCCTGCTGTCGGTGATGTTCGTCGCCGGCCTCGGATTCGCCCTCGCCACCAGCTCCCGACGGCGTCGAGTCGACCACATAGACCTCACAGACCACAGAGAGCGCTGACGACGCCCCCGAACCCGTAGGAGACTGATGGCGCTCCCCCGCCTGGTACCGCAGTCGAGCCTCGAGGACGCGAGCGCCGACGAGCTGCGCGCCGACGTTCGCCGGTTCCTCGCCGAGCAGCGCGCCGCCGGCACCTTCACCCCGTCGGTCGATGTGTGGCTGTCGGGCTGGGACGAGGAATTCACCGCGGCGCTGGCCGCCCGCGGGTGGCTCGGCATGACGGTGCCCGTCGACTACGGCGGGCCGGGACGCTCATTCGTCGAACGGTTCGTCGTGACCGAGGAACTGCTGGCCGCGGGTGCCCCCGTGGCCGCACACTGGATCGCCGACCGGCAGATCGTGCCGTCGCTGCTCAAATACGGCACCGAGAAGCAGAAAGCGCACTTCCTTCCGAGAATCGTTGCCGGCGAATGCTTTTTCGGTATCGGAATGAGTGAGCCGGATTCCGGTTCGGACCTGGCCAGCGTCCGGACCCGCGCCGAGCGAGTCGAGGGCGGATGGCGGCTCACCGGCACGAAAGTGTGGACCTCGGGCGCACATCTGGCCCACGCCTTCATCGCGCTGGTGCGCACCGCCCCGGTGGATCCGCAGCACCGGCACGCCGGATTGAGTCAATTCATCGTGGACCTCCGCAGCCCCGACGTGGAGATCCGGCCCATCACGTCGATGAACGGCGCCCACCACTTCAACGAGGTCATCCTCGACGACACCTTCGTCCCCGACGACATGGTGTTCGGCGAGATCGGTGCCGGATGGCAGCAGGTCACCTCCGAATTGGCCTTCGAGCGCAGCGGACCCGAACGTGTCCTCTCCACCTTCATGCTGCTCGACGCGATGGCGCAGGCGATGAGCGACAACGAGATACCCCGTGATGCCGAACTGGGCAGGCTGGTGGGCCGCATCGCCGGTCTTCATCAGATGTCGTCCGCCGTGGCCGGCGCGCTCCAGCGCGGTGAATCCCCGGACGTCCCCGCGGCCGTCGTGAAGGTGCTGGGCACCACCACCGAGGGCGACATCGCCGAATTCGGCCATCTGGCAACCGAACACGGTGCGCGATTCGCAGCGCTGGCAGACACCGCGGTCGATCAGCGGCCGGGGTTCACCATCCGCGGGGGGACCAATGAGGTGCTGCGCGGTGTGATCGCGCGCGGATTGGGGCTGCGATGAGTGCACTCGAGGTCGACCCAGCACTGGCCGACATGATGGCCGCCGTGTTCGCCGAACACGGCGGGGACAGCGATCTCTGGGATCGCCTCGATGCGCTGGGCCTGGTGCGGCTCACCGGCGCGGAGAGCTCCGGCGGCAGCGGCGCGGGATGGCCCGAGGCTGCCGAGCTGCTGTCGGCCGCCGTGCGCCATGCCGCCCGAATCCCGTTGGCCGAGCACGACCTTTTGGCCTGCTGGCTGCTCGAGGCTGCTGGCCTGGCGTGCGATTCCCGGCAGCGCACCGTGGCGCTCCTCGATGATGAGGGCCGCGGTACCGGCGTGCCGTGGGCGTCGAGCGCCCGGCGGATCGTGCTGGTCTGGCGGCTCGACGACGGCTACCGGGTGGCCGACGTCGATGCCGCGGACGTGTCGATCACCGCCGGTGCCAACATGATCGGCGAGCCCCGCGACACCGTCGAGGCCGACACCGCGTCGCTGTCCGGCGTCACGGTGACCGACGGGGTCGTCGCCACCCTCCGCCTCAAGGGAGCGCTCGTGCGTGCCGTGCAGATCTGCGCGGCGCTGGACAGCGCGCTCGCGTCGTGTGTGGAACACACGACGACGCGTCACCAGTTCGGCCGGCCGCTGGCGAAATTCCAAGCCATCCAGCACCTCGTCTCCGACATCGCCTGCGAGGCGGCGCTGGCCCGCTCGGCCACCGAAGCGGCGCTGTCGGCCGCCATGGCCAGCGACTGGACCGCTCCACACCTGGAATTCCTTGTGGCCGCAGCACGTTCGTGCGCAGGGCACGCCACGTCGGTGGTGGTCCGCAACGCTCATCAGGTGCACGGCGCGATCGGCACGACGGTCGAGCACCGCCTGCACCATGTCACCCGGGCGGCGCTCGCATGGCGTTCGGAGTTCGGCTCGACAAAGTACTGGGATGATCGGCTGACCGACATGGCGCTCACTGCAGGCCCGCAGGGCCTGTGGCCGTTGATCAGCCCCTGACGATGACCGAGCTGGGTTCGCGGGGCGCGCCCAGCATGTCCCGGTGCGACGGCGGGATGCGACCGCCCTCGTCGGCGATTCCGTACTCGCGTGCCAGCTCCGCGCCGATCACGGTGTGTCCGCTGCGCGCAGCGAGTTCGGGGTCGCGGAACATCGCGTCGATGAGATGGCCCGTGAATTCGGGTGTTTCGGCGTGCGGGGCGAACGCCGCGAGCGCATCGGGGCCGTCGAAGACGCCGCGCATGCGTTCGGTGAGCAGTATTCCCATCCAGATCGACACCGTCGCCACCCCGGTACCGCGAAAATCGACCGCCATGTCGGCGGCCATCTTGTCCGTGCCCGCCTTCTGCGCGCCGTACGCGGGGCCGTGCATGTAGCACACCGACCCCGGTGACGACGTGAACGCGATGAGCCCGCGGGACTGCTCGACCAGCAACGGGGCGGCGTACCAGGCGGCGACGTAGGAGGACCGCAACCCGACGTCTAGCACGTCGGCCAGGGCACGAGGCCTGCGCCAGAACGGTTCCGGGCCCACCAGATCGTCGGAGATCGCGGCGGCGTTGTTGACCAGGAGGTCCAGCCGACCCTCCTCGCGTGCCAGCCGGCCGAAGAACTCACCGACGGCGTCGTCGTCTCGGTGATCCACCTGCACCCCGATGCCCCAGCCCGGCGCGGGATCGATGCCGCGGCCTGTCCCGTACACCCGCCAGCCGTGACTCGCCAGCGCCGCCGCGATGCCGCGCCCGGCTCCCCTGCTGGCGCCCGTCACCACGGCCACCCGCGTCGACTCACCCATACGGTCAGACTAGAGGCGGTAGGTTGACGCCATGCCACGCGTCACGTCACTGGACAAGCCGCTTCGGGTCATCCAGTGGACCACCGGGAACATCGGCCGCCGGTCCCTGCACGCGATCATCGGGCGCGATGACATGGAACTCGTCGGCGTCTACGCCCACGGGGCGGACAAGGTCGGCGTCGACGCCGCCGAGCTGGCCGGCTGGCCCGAACCGACCGGGATCGCTGCGACCGACGACATCGAGAAACTCGTCGCGCTGCGTCCCGATGCCTGCTGCTACAACCCGCTGTGGCCGAGCGTCGACGAGCTGGTCCGGCTGCTCGAGTCCGGCGTCAACGTCTGCTCCTCGGCCGCCTGGATCACCGGCGGAAAGCAGTCACCCGAAGATCTCGACCGTATCCGAAAAGCCTGCGCGACGGGGAATTCCACGATCTTCGGCAGCGGCGCCCATCCGGGGATGTCGAATCTCGTCGGCATGGTTCTCAGCGGCGCGTGCGAGCGGGTCGACGAAATCCGGATCACCGAGTCGGTGGACTGCTCGACCTACGAATCCGCAGGCACGCAGACCGCGATGGGCTTCTCGCAAGATCCCGACACGCCCGGCCTCGCCGAGAGCGTGCGCCGCGAGAGCGAGGTGTTCGCCGAGTCGGCGGCGATGATGGCGGACGCGATCGGCGCGACGCTGGACCGGATGACCTTCGACGTGACGTTCACCGCCGCCACCGGGGACAGCGACCTCGGCTTCATGACGATCCCCGCGGGCACCGTCGGCGGGGTGATGGGGTACCACCGCGGCTGGGTGGGCGAGCGCAACGTGGTCAGCGTCGGTTTCAACTGGATCATGGGCAGCCACGTCACACCCCCGAAGCCACTCGAGCACGGTCACGTCGTGCAGGTATTCGGGCTGCCCAACATGCGGACCGTCGTGCACTGCCTGCCGCCGAAAGACTGGACTGAGCCAGGTTTCATGGGTCTGGGCATGATCTACACCGCACTACCAGTGACCAACGCCGTGCCCGCGGTCGTGGCAGCACGGCCGGGCATTGTGACGCTGGCCGACCTGCCACCGATCACGGGCCGAGTCAGCCGCTGACCAGACGCGCCGGGCTACGACTCACAGACCTGCACGGCCACCCCGACTGCTCCCCCACCGACATGCACCGACAGCACCGGACCCATGTCCTCGACGGTCAACGACGACAACTGGGGTAGCCGCTGGGTGAGCGCCGCGCCGAGTTGGTCTGCGCCGTCGTGATTGTCGACGTGGTGGACCACGACATCGGCCGGTTTCGTGCCGACGATGTCGGCAACGCGATCCACCAGTGCCGCATGCGCTTTGCTCACAGTCCGGATGCGTTGATCGAGCACGAGCCGGCCGTCCACGTCGAGCGTCAACAGCGGCTTGAGCGACAACGCGGTGCCCAGCCATGACGACGCGGTGCCGATGCGCCCGCTGCGACGGAGATTGTCCAGCCGGTGCACGACGAGGAACACCCGAGTGCACTCGCGGGCCGCGCGCGCCGCCTCGGCGACCGCGTCGAGGTCGCCGCCACGGGCCGCGCACAGGGCCGCCTCGCGCGCGATGAACCCAGTGCCCATCGCGGCCGATCGCGAATTCACCACCCGCACCGACGATCCGAACTCCCGCGCGGCGCTCACCGCGGCGCTGTAGGTGCTCGACAGTGCCGCCGAGAGGTGCACGGCCACCACCCCGTCGCCGTCGCTGTCGGCCAGCGCGCGGCGGTAGTGTTCGGCCAACTCGGCCGGCGCCGCACCCGCCGTCGTGACCCTGGGCCGGTCGTGCACGTCGTGTGGCACCTCGTCGAGACCGTCGCGCAGATCGGCGCCGTCGACGAGCACGTGCAGCGGTACCTCGCGGATGCCCCATCGCTGCGCCGCGTCCCCCAGGCGCGCCGAGGAGTCGCTGACCACCACCACCGTCATGGACGGTTGCGCGAATCGGGGATCGGGACGCCCGCTTCGGCCAGTCCCTTGAGCATCAGGTCGGCGACCGCCCGATGGGCCTCGAAGTTCCAGTGAATCCCGTCGGGGTTTCCTCGACCACTGTAGATCTCTTCGGCCACAGCGGCTTTGAGGTCGACCAGGGGGACCTCCACCTCGGCGGCCCAGCGGCTGAGCGCAGCGACGGTACCGGCCCGGCCGTGATGGGCGTTGCCGTAGGACGACGCGGTGTGCACCGACGGCAGTGAGGCCACCACCGGTATCCCGGGCCGGTTGAAATCGATGGCCGACCGCGTCATCTCGAGGTACTCGACGGTCAGATGCGGCGGCAGCGCCGACCGCGCGATCGGCGAGAGCCGCGGCTGCAGCCAGCCGTATCCATCACGCACCCAGCGCCTCAGCCGTGGGGGCCGCGCGTAGCGGATGAGTTCGCGCAGCGCCGTGGGCAGCACCGACGGCAGCGAGTCCATGCCGGACGTCGCGAAGATCACGGCACCGGCCCGGGGCAGCGCCGCCCACGACCGAGGATCCTGGGTCGCCGCCCACCACACGTCACGGCTGGTCCACCCGATCCGCCCGATGATCTCGGCTTCCCAATCGAGCTGAGCGGCAACCAGATTGGGCCAGATACGGGGATCGTCGGCGGGCAATCCACCGGTCGGGCCGTAATACGAGAGGGAGTCGCAGAAGACGAGCAGCGTCCTGCGCTCGACGCTCGACTCAGAGGACATCGCCTGCGACCTGCGCCGAGGCGTTCCACACGTCGAGGCGCCAGCGGATGTCGGCCAGGCTCGCCGGGTCCCCCTCGCGGCGGGTGTGGCCGGCCAGCTGCACCCAGCTGGCATTGCCCAGCCCGCCGAGGACGGGCCAGTTGTCGACGGGGAGGTCCAGCAACGCCGCGGTCAGCGCGGCGATCAATCCGCCGTGCGCCACCAGCACCACCGGCCGGTCCGCGCTGTCGGCGCCCCATTCGGGCTGCCCGGCCACCAATTCACGGACCAGCGGCAGGCTGCGATCGGCGACGTCGACCCGGCTCTCCCCGCCGTGCGGGGCCCAGCGCGCGTCGTCGCGCCATGCCAGCCGGGCACCGGGAGCGACATCGTCGACCTCGAGATGCGTCATTCCCTGCCAGTCACCGAGGTGCGTCTCACGCAGGCGGGCGTCGACGGACACCTGCTGGCCGCACCGGTCCCCGAGCGCCACCGCGGTGTCGAGTGCGCGGCGCAGATCGGAGGAGATGATCAGCAGCGGTTGACGTTTGGCGAGCGCTTCGGCCGCGACCACGGCCTGCTCACGGCCCAGGTCCGACAGGTCGGTGTCCAGTTGACCCTGCATGCGGCTGCCGGCGTTGTACTCGGTCTGCCCGTGCCGCAGCATGACGAGCTTGCGCACCGTCACGCGTCGTCTCCGGACAGCTCCACCGGTATCAGCGGGCAGTCGCGCCACAGCCGGTCCAGGGCGTAGAAGTTGCGCTCGTCCTGGTGCTGGATGTGCACCACGACGTCGACGTAGTCGAGCAGGGTCCAGCGGCCTTCGCGGGTGCCCTCGCGGCGCGCAGGTTTGTACCCGGCGGCGCGCATCTTGTCCTCGACCTCGTCGACGATCGCGTTGACCTGACGCTCGTTGGACGCGGATGCGATGACGAAGCAGTCGGTGATCACCAGTTGTTCGGACACATCGATGACGACGACGTCGTCGGCGAGTTTGGCCGCCGCCGCGCGCGCGGCGGTTTCGGCCATGTGAATGGCTTCAGATGTGGCGGTCAGTGGCCGTCTCCTTCGCATGCGGTTGATACAGGTGTCGTTTGGCGACGTACTGCACGACACCGTCGGGTACCAGATACCAGATCGGCCGTGACGCTTCGGCGCGCTCACGGCAGTCGGTCGACGAGATGGCCAGCGCCGGGACCTCGACCAGATGCAGGGCATCGTCGGGCAGCTCCGCCATGGCCGCCGAGATGTGCTTGCCGTCGAGCTCGTAGCCGGGCCTGCTGACACCGACGAAGCGGGCGATCGAGAACATCTCTTCCCAGTTCTGCCAGGACAGGATCGAGGCCAGCGCGTCGGCGCCGGTGATGAAGTACAGGTCGGCGTCGGGGTTGAGTGCGCGCAGATCCCGCAGGGTGTCCTTGGTGTAGGTGGGGCCGCCGCGGTCGATGTCGACCCGGCTGACCGAGAACATCGGGTTCGACGCGGTCGCCACGACGGTCATCAGATAGCGGTCCTCCGCGGGGGTGACCACCCTGCTGCGCTTCTGCCACGGCTGCCCGGTCGGGACGAACACCACCTCGTCGAGATCGAACAGGTTGGCCACCTCGCTGGCGGCGACCAGGTGGCCGTGGTGGATGGGATCGAACGTTCCGCCCATCACTCCGAGCCGCCGTCGCGCTTGCACGAATAGCGAGCTTACGGGACCGAAAACCGGCGTTCAGACCGACGAGAGCCGATCGACACCCAGTTCCTCGGAGACCTCGAAGGCGGCGCGGTCGGCGCGGTAGATGTCGCGTGCGTACTCGACGCACCGTCCCGAGGTGTCGCGGGTGCTGCGGGTCAGCAGTGTGCCGGCCGACCCGGCACGCACGCCGAGCTGCACGCTCGACGCGTCGTCGAGCACGATCGACTCGAGTACGGCCGTCGATCGGGCCAGGTCGATGCCGTAGCGGGAGCGCAGCAGCGCCCACAGCGAACCGTCGTCCGGCTCGTCCAAGATTCCCGGCGTCAGGTCGGCCGGTAGATAGGTGGTCTCGAGCGCGAACGGCACATCGTCCACGCTGCGCAGGCGGTAGAAGACATGCACCGCGGCGCCGTCGGGCAGGTCGAGTGCGCGCCGGACCGCGGGTTTGGCGGTCTGGTGCTCGGCCCACAACAGCTTGGCGGCCGGGCGGCGCCCCATCCGCGCCACTTCCTCCGAGAAGCTGCCGACGTGGAACCGGACGCGGGGTTCGGCCACGAAGGTGCCGCGCGGCGGCTTGCGATACACCGACCCTTCGCTCTCCAGCAGCGACAGGGCCTGGCGGGCGGTCATCCGGCTGACGCCGTGCTGTTCGGCCAGTTCACGCTCGGACGGCAACAGCGTGTGCGGACCCAACTGTTCGGTGGCGATCCGGTCCCGCACGTCCGCGGCGATCGACATGTACAGCGGCGTGCCCGAAGCCATCCCGACAGATTAGTCCCGCGAGCTGGGCTTCGACGCGTGTGACGACCGGGTAAAAATTCGGTTTTCGGATTGACGGGCGTCACCTCCGCCGCCGATACTCTGGTTCAACCAGATGGTCTATACCAACTGACCCACCGACGGCCAGGAGGCTTCCATGACCCGCCCTGACTCGCACGACTCCGCCGAGCTCGCCCAGTTCGGCTACACCCAGTCGCTCGAGCGGCGGACCGGCCGCTTCGCGTCGTTCGCCGTCGCGTTCGCCTTCGTCTCGATCGCCACGGGCATCTTCACCACCTACGGCGCGGTGCTCAACAGCTCCGGCCCCGTCGGGATCTGGACCTGGCCGATCGCGGTGATCGGCCAGCTGGCCGTGGCGTTCGTGCTGGGCGCGTTGGCCTCTCGCATCCCGGTCACCGGCTACCACTACCAGTGGATGTCGCGGCTGGCGAACCCCATCCTCGGCTGGATCATCGGCTGGATCTCGTTCACTTTCCTGGCGATCGTCGTGGTCGCGGTCGACTACACGATCGCGTCGACGATCCTGCCGGTGCTGCTCGACTACGAGAGCACCGCGACGATCGCGTGGGTGATGACCGCCGGCGTCCTGGTCCTGCAGGCCGTGTTGGTGGCGCTGTCCACCCCGTGGGCCGAGCGGGTGAACAACAGCTTGGTGACGCTGGAATTGATCGGGATGGCGCTGTTGACGGTGCTGCTGCTCGTCGTCGCCGCAGTGCGTGGCGACATGGACGTCAGCAACCTGTTCAGCAAGGGCACGGTGGCGCCAGAGGGCTTTTGGAGCTTCGGCGACTGGACCTCGGCCGGGCCGTGGATGCTGGGGTTCCTGCTGGGTGCGTTCACGATCGTCGGGTTCGAGTCGGCCGCCAATCTCGCCGAGGAGACCCACGACCCCGAGCGCGTGGTTCCGCGGGCCATGTGCAACGCGGTGCTGGCCTCCGGCGTGCTCGGCTTCGTGTTCCTCGTCGCGGTCACGCTCGCCGCAGGCGATCCCATCGCGCTGGCCGAATCGGGCACGCCCATCGCCGACGTCATCAAGAACACGCTGGGTTCAGTGGTGGCGACGCTGCTGCTGCTCATGGTCGTGCTCGCGATCTTCGCGTGCGGGCTGGTCATCATGATCACCGGCGTCCGGTTGACCTGGGCGATGTCGCGCGATCGTCGCTTCCCCGGCTGGCAGCAGTGGAATCAGATCTCGCCTCGGTTCCACACCCCGTTCAAGGCGACGCTGGTGTACTTCGCCCTGGCGCAGCTGATCCTGGCGATCTTCGCGCATTCGGAGACCGCTCTGTTCACGCTCTTCAGCGCAGCGACACTCCTTCCTGCTGTGATGTACGCCTCGACAGTGGTGCTGTACTTGGTGAAACGCTCGTCGCTCCCTGTGAACGGCAAGTTCGACCTCGGAAAGTGGGAGATCCCGATCCTCGTGGTGGCCGTCGTCTGGCTGGCCTTCGAGCTGGCGCTGTTCCGCGACGCCGCATTCAAGCAGGCGTGGGCATACGTGCTCGTCATGGTCGCCATCGGCGCGGCCTACCTGATCTACCTGCTGGTCCGGCACGGCCGCGCGGGGCTGACGATGCCCGACATGACGTCCATCGACGCCGAGTTGCGGGAGTGAGCGGACACATCCTGGCGATCGACCAGGGCACGTCGGGCACGAAGGCCGTCGTCGTCGACGACGACGGGGCGGTGTGCGCGACGGCCGAGGTGTCACTGCGGCCCCACTACCTGCCCGGCGGCGGCGTCGAGCAGGACCCCGAGGCGCTGTTCGACAGCGTGGTCACCGCGGGGCGCCGGGCGCTCGCCGAGGGGGGCGTGCCCGTGGCGGCCGTGGCGCTGGCCAATCAGGGCGAGACCGTGCTGGCATGGGACCGCGCGACCGGCGCTCCGCTCACCCGGGCGATCGTGTGGCAGGACCGGCGCGCCGAGGCGCTGTGTGGCTCGCTCGTCGAGCACGGGGCGGGTATCGCCGAGCGCACGGGCCTGGTCCTCGACCCCTACTTCTCGGCACCGAAGATGGCGTGGATTCGGGAGAACCTGACCCGCGACGGCGTCGTCACCACCACCGACACCTGGCTGGTGCACCGGCTGTGCGGCGCCTTCGTCACCGATGTCTCGACGGCCAGCCGGTCGCTGCTGACGACGCTCGACCAGCCAGGCTGGGACCCAGAGCTCGTCGGCCTCTTCGGGCTCGCCGACGAGCCGATGCCTGACATCGTGGCCTGCGATCAGATCGTCGGGCACACCGACGTGTTCGGCCCGACGCTCCCGGTGGGCGGCCTGATCGTCGACCAGCAGGCCGCCCTGCTCGCCGAGAGCTGCCTGGAGCCGGGCTCGGCGAAGTGCACCTACGGCACCGGCGCGTTCCTGCTGGCCCAGCTGGGCACCGACGCGGTGCGTTCGCGCTGGGGATTGACCACGTCGGTGGCCTGGCGGCTGCGCGACGAGACCGCGTACTGCGTCGACGGCCAGGTCTACACCGCAGCCTCCGCGGTGCGCTGGGCCGTCGACCTCGGCCTGGTGCCCGCCGCCGACCACATCGACGCGGTGGCCGCGGACACGAGCGACGGTGTGGTCTGCGTGCCCGCCCTGGCCGGATTGGCCGCGCCGTGGTGGAACGCGGCGGCGACCGCGACCTTCACCGGGATGACGCTGTCGAGCACCCGCGGGCACCTGGTCCGGGCACTCCTCGAGGGGGTCGCCGCACAGGTGACCGCACTGACCGAACTCGTCTCCGCCGACCTCGGCCGATCGCTGACCCGGCTGCGGGTCGACGGGGGCCTGACCCGCTCCCGGGTGCTCATGCAGGCCCAGGCAGACCTGGCACAGCTCCCCGTCGAGGTCTACCCGTCAGAGCACGCCACCGCGCTCGGCGCCGCGGCGTGCGCGCGGCTCGCCGCCGATCCCGGACTGGCCGTCCGCGACGCCATCGGCGCCTGGGCACCGGACCGCACCTACGACCCGAGCTGGCCGGCCGAACGCGCCGCCGATTTCCTGGCGCGCTGGCGCCGCATCGTTGAGGAGACCACCGAGTGAGTCCTGCATGACTTCCGACCCCGAGCTCGTCACCGACGTCGTCGACGTCGCAGTCGTCGGCGCCGGCATCGTCGGTGCGGCGATCGCCCGTGCGCTCGCCGGCACCCGCCTGTCCGTCACGATCATCGAGGCCCGCGACGACGTCGGCGACGGCACCAGCAAGGCCAACACCGCGCTACTGCACACCGGCTTCGACGCCACCCCCGGCACTCTCGAGTCCCGCCTCGTCGCCCGCGGCTACCACCTCCTCGGCGACTACGCCGAACAGACCGGCATCCCGGTCGAGCGCACCGGAGCCATGCTCGTCGCCTGGACCCAGGAGGAAGTCGACGCGCTGCCGACCCTGATGGTCAAGGCCGAGGGCAACGGCTACCGCGACTGCGGGCTGCTCAGTGCCGACGAGGTTTATCGCCGCGTACCCACGCTCGGGCCCGGCGCGATGGCCGGGCTCAGCGTTCCCGGCGAGTCCATCATCTGCACGTGGACCACGAACCTCGCGCTGGCCACCGACGCGGTGGCGCGCGGTGCGACGCTGCTGCGCGGCGCGCGGGTGACGGCCGTGCAGCCGGGCGCCGAGTACACCACCGTGCACACCACCCGTGGCGAGATTCGGGCCCGGTGGATGATCAACGCCGCCGGGCTGGGCGCCGATCACCTCGATTCGCAGTTCGGCTATGAGCGCCTCACCGTCACCCCGCGGCGCGGCGAGCTGCTGGTGTTCGACAAACTGGCGCGGCCCATGGTGCCGGTGATCGTGCTCGCCGTCCCGTCGTCACGGGGCAAGGGCGTGCTCGTCAGCCCGACGATCTACGGCAACGTGATGGTCGGGCCCACCTCGGAGAACCTCACCGACCGGACGGCAACCGGAACCTCGGAGAAGGGCCTGGACTTCTTGACGACGAAGGGCCGCGCGCTGATGCCTGCGCTCTTCGATGAAGAGATCACCGCGACGTACGCGGGGCTGCGCGCGGCGAGCAATCACGACGACTACGTGATCGACCTCGATGCGGCCGCGCGGTATGTCCTCGTGGGCGGTATCCGGTCCACGGGGCTGACGTCGGGCATGGCGGTGGCCGAGTACGTGACGGGACTGCTCGCCGACGCGGGCGTCGACGTCGCCGAGCGGGACGGACTGCCACCCCCGCCGCGGATGCCGAACATCGGCGAGATCGGAGTGCGGCCCTATCAGGACGAGCAGCGCATCGCCGCCGATCCCGACTACGGCCGGCTGGTCTGCTTCTGCGAACGCGTGAGCGTGGGAGAGATCCGCGACGCGTTCGACTCCCCCATTCCCCCCGCTGATCTCGACGGTCTGCGGCGCCGCACCCGGGTGATGAACGGGCGGTGCCAGGGGTTCTACTGCGGTGCGCACACCGCGGAGCTGCTGGCCCAGGGGGTGGCGCGGTGAGCAGGGTCGCGATCATCGGCGGCGGCCCATCCGGGCTCACCGCCGCCGCCGCACTGGCACCCGCCGTCGACGGCGAGGTGCTGGTGCTCGAGCGCGAGCGTCACACCGGCGGAATCCCGCGCCACAGCGACCATCTGGGCTACGGGCTGCGGGATCTGCACCGCTTCGTCTCCGGACCGACCTACGCGCGACGGCTGAGCGCGATGGCCGCCGAGGCGGGCGCGACCCTCGAAACCGAAGCGATGGTGACGGGGTGGGCCGGCGAGCGCACCCTGCAGGTCACCTCGCCGCGCGGGGTGCGGACCGTCACCGCCGACGCGGTGATCCTCGCGACGGGCGCCCGGGAGCGACCCCGCCCCGCACGGCTCGTGCCCGGCGACCGGCCCGACGGCGTGTACACGACGGGTCAGCTGCAGAACCTCGTCCACCTCCACCACGGCCGGGTCGGCTCCCGGGCCGTCATCGTGGGCGCCGAACTGGTCAGCTGGTCGGCAGTGCTGACGCTGCGCGAGGCAGGATGCGCGACGGTCGCGATGGTCAGTCGCTATCCACGCGCCGAAGCGTATGCGGCCTTCCGCGTTCCGGGCCGCGCACTCATGGCCGGTCCGGTGCTGACCAACAGCACGGTGGTCGCCGTCAACGGTAAAGGCAGGGTCTCGTCGGTCACCGTCGAACGCAACGGGGTGCGCCACGACATCGCCTGCGACACCGTCGTTTTCACCGGCGACTGGGTTCCCGATCACGAGCTGGCCCGGACCGCCGGCCTGGAGATGGACCCGGGCACCCGCGGCCCGGCCGTCGACGCCGGGTTGCGCACCAGCAGGCCCGGCGTCTTCGCGGTCGGCAATCTGTTGCACCCCGTCGACACGGCCGACGGCGCCGCGCTCGACGGTCGCCACGTTGCTGCGGCGGTCGAACACTGGCTGCGCACCGGCGGCACGGCGGAGCCCGTGCACAGCGCGGCTCACATTCGAGCCGAATCCCCGTTGAGGTGGGTTGCGCCGCAGCGTGTTTCAACGGCGGGCGGCAGTGCTCCGCGAGGGGACCTCCTGCTCTGGACGGACGAGTACCGTCGCTTGCCTTCCCTGCGTGCGGTGCAGGACGGTCGTGTCGTCGGTACCGCGCGCACGCTGTGGCCGGCGGCACCGGGCCGGGTGTACCGGGCGCCGTGGTCGTTGGTCGCCGGCGCGGACCCCAAGGGCGGCGACGTCACGGTGTCCTTCGCCTGAGCCCGGCCGTGAGTGTGCGATTTCGTCCGCGACACGCGCGATCCCTAGACCGGGAGCAGCGAGTCGATCACCGAGGCCAGCTGCTTGGCCGACCGGCACTCGTGCATCGCGATGACGTCGGTGTAGCGCGGTACCGCGGAGTCGCCGCTGCCCCACAGATGCTTCGGCTCGGGGTTGAGCCAGTGCGCGTGGCGGCTGGCGTTCACCATGTGGGCGAGCAGGTCGGCTTCGGGATTGCGGTAGTTGTTGCGGGCGTCGCCGAGCACCAGCAGCGAACTGCGCGGCGAGAGCACGTTCGGGTACTTGTCCATGAACGACACGAACGCGTGGCCGTAGTCGGAGTGCCCGTCGCGGGTGTACACGCCCGCCTCCCGGGTGATGCGCTGCACGGCCACCGCCAAATCCGAGTCGGGACCGAACATCTCGGTCACCTCGTCGGTGGTGTCGATGAAGGCGAACACGCGCACCCGCGAGAACTGTTGCCGCAGTGCGTGTACCAGCAACAGCGTGAAATGGCTGAACCCCGCGACCGAGCCCGACACGTCGCAGAGCACCACGAGCTCCGGCCGCGCGGGATGCGGCTTCTTGAGCACCACGTCGATCGGCACACCACCGGTGGACATCGACTTGCGCAGCGTCTTGCGCAGATCGATCTCCCCGGCGCGGGAGCGTCGCCGCCGCGCCGCGAGCCGGCTCGCCAGCGTGCGCGCCAGCGGGGCCACCACCCGGCGCATCTGTCGCAGCTGTTCCCCTGAGGCGCGCAGGAACTCGACGTTCTCGGACAATTGCGGCACGCCATAGGTCTGCACGTGTTCGCGGCCCAGTTGCTCGGCGGTGCGCCGCTTGGTCTCGGCCTCCACCATCTTCCGCAGCTGTGCGACCCGCTGCGCAGCAAGGGCTTTGGCGATCTGCTCCTGCGTGGGTGTCGGCTCCTCGCCGTAGGGCGCCAGCAGACCGGCCAGCAGTCGGCCCTCGAGGCTGTCCAGGCTCATCGCCTTGAGCGCCTGATACGACGAGTACGACGGTCCCCTGCTCGAGTTGTAGCGGCCGTAGGCCTCGACGATCTGAGCGATCATCGCCGCGAGCCGATCGTCGAGCTGTCCCGCATCCTCGTTGTCCGAGAGCAGATCGAGCAGTGCCTGCCGCATCGCCTCCACGTCGTCAGGCGGCACGCTCTGGTTCTCACTCGATTCGTCGGCGAGCACGGTCCGCGAGCCCAGCGCGGCCGGGAAGTACAGGTCGAACAGCGCGTCATAGGTGTCGCGGTGATCGGGGCGGCGTAGCACCGCACACGCGATCCCCTCCCGCAGCGCCAGACGATCGGTCAACCCGAGCACGGTCATCACGCGTCCGGCGTCGACTGTTTCCGACGGTCCGACCGCTATACCCGCAGAGCGCAGCGCCTCGACGAACTCGACGAGATGGCCCGGAATCCCATGCGGGGCCAGCGGTTGCGGCGGGCGCGTGCGACGCGGGGCCATCAGTTGAGCCTCAGCTCCCCGGCGGCCTTGACCTGGTCGGACTGGTGTTTGAGGACCACGCCAAGCGTCGCGGCGATCACCTCGTCGTCGATGGTGTCCAGCCCGAGTGCCAGCACGGTGCGCGCCCAGTCGATGGTCTCGGCCACCGACGGCACCTTCTTCAATGCCATCGCGCGCATCACGCCGACGATGCGTACCAATTCCTCGGCCAGCCGCTCGGGCAGCTCCGGCACCCGCGAGAGCAGGATGCGCCGCTCCAGGTCGGGGTCGGGGAAGTCGATGTGCAGGAACAGGCAGCGGCGCTTGAGCGCTTCGGACAGCTCGCGGGTGGCGTTGGAGGTGAGCACCACCAGCGGCTTGCGCTCGGCCACGATCGTGCCGAGTTCGGGCACGGTGACCGCGAAGTCGCTGAGCACCTCGAGCAGCAGGCCTTCGATCTCGATGTCGGCCTTGTCGGTTTCGTCGATCAGCAGCACGGTCGGCTCGGTGCGCCGGATCGCAGTCAACAGCGGACGCGACAGCAGGAACTCTTCGGAGAAGACGTCGGTCTTGGTCTGGTCCCAATCACTCGAACCGGCCTGGATGCGCAGGATCTGCTTGGCGTGGTTCCACTCGTAGAGGGCCCGCGCCTCGTCGACGCCCTCGTAACACTGCAACCGCACCAGTCCCGAGCCGGTGGCCTGGGCAATCGCCCGTGCCAGTTCGGTCTTGCCGACGCCTGCGGGTCCTTCCACCAGCAGCGGCTTTCCCAGCCGGTCGGCGAGGAAGACCGCCGTCGCGGTCGCCGTGTCCGGCAGATATCCGGTCTCGGCCAGCCGGCCCGCGACATCGTCGATGTCGGCGAACAGCGGCGCTGGGCGCGCGGGGACACTCACAGTGGTTCTCCTTGCTCAGGCCGGACGGGTCTGCCCGTCGCCCCAGACGATCCATTTGGTCGAGGTCAGCTCGGGGAGCCCCATCGGTCCCCGGGCGTGCAGCTTCTGCGTCGAGATGCCGATCTCGGCACCGAATCCGAACTGCTCCCCGTCGGTGAACGAGGTCGAGGCGTTCACCATCACCGCGGCGGCGTCGACGCGTTCGGTAAACCGTTGTGCCGCAGCCAGATCCGTGGTGACGATGGCCTCGGTGTGGCCGGTGCCGTAATCGTTGATGTGCGCGATCGCGGCATCGACTCCGTCGACGACAGAAAGGGCGATGTCCATGGAGAGGAACTCGGCGCGCAGCTCGTCCTCGGACGGGTCGGCGTGCACCGTGACGCCGGCGGACTGCAGCGCACCCGTCAGCCGGGGCACCGCAACCTCAGCGATCGCCGCGTCGATCAGCAGGGTCTCGGCGGCGTTGCAGACGCTGGGCCTGCGGGTCTTCGCGTTGAGCACGATCGTCTCGGCCATGTCGAGATCGGCCGAGGCGTGGACGTAGACGTGGCAGTTGCCCACGCCGGTCTCGATGGTGGGCACCTGCGCGTCGCGCACCACAGCGTCGATCAGGCCGGCCCCGCCCCGCGGGATCACCACGTCCACGAGGCCACGCGCCTGGATCAGATGCGTGACACTGGCGCGGTCGGCGCTGGGCAGCAGCTGCACCGCGTCAGGGTTCAGCCCTTCGGCCTGCAGAGCCCCGCGCAGCGCCTCCACCAGGGCTGCGTTCGACCGGGCGGCCGACGAGCTGCCGCGCAACAGCACGGCGTTGCCGGACTTCAGCGTCAGACCGAACGCGTCGACGGTGACGTTGGGGCGGCCCTCGTAGACGATGCCGACGACGCCGAGCGGGACGCGCTGCTGACGCAGCTGCAACCCGTTGGGCAGGGTTCGCCCGCGCAACACCTCGCCGACGGGGTCGGGCAGTGCGGCGACCTGCCGGAGTCCGTCGGCGATCCCGTCCACGCGGGTCGGGGTGAGCGCCAGCCGGTCGAGCATGGCCTCCGGGGTACCGGCGTCGCGGGCAGCCGCCAGGTCCGCGTCGTTGGCCTCGAGGATCGCGCGGGTGTTCAACAGCAGGTGATCAGCGGCGGTGTGCAGGACCCGATTCTTGGTCTCGGTGCTCAGCGTCGCCAGATCCCGCGACGCGGCGCGGGCACGCCGGGCGGCGTCGTGCACCTGCTCGCGTAGATCTTCGGTCACCCCTGGCGCACCCGCACTGCGCTCCGGTGCGTGCAGACTCATCCGCCCAGCGTAGCGTTGCCGCGGTGGCGAGGATCTGCGTGGTGGGCAGTGTCAATGCCGACCTCACCTTCACCGTGGAGGCTCTCCCAGAGCCGGGCGAGACGGTACTGGCCTCCTCACTGGCGACGAGCCCCGGCGGCAAGGGCGGAAACCAGGCCGTGGCGGCCGCTCGAGCCGGGGCGTCGGTGCGGCTCGTCGCCGCCCTGGGCACCGACGCGGCGGCCGGCGAGTTGCGCGCGCACCTGAGCGGCAGCGGCGTCGACGTGCGAGCCGTGACCGAGGTCCCGGGCCCGAGCGGGTCGGCGGCGATCCTCGTCGACGCCGGCGCGGAGAACTGCATCGTGGTGGCGCCGGGCGCCAACGCACACCTGAGCGTGACGTCGACGCAGGTGCAATCCGTGATCGCCGACAGCGACGTGGTGCTGATCTCGCTGGAGATCCCGATCGACACGGCCGTCGCCGCGGCCGCGGTCGCCCGCGAGGGCGGCGCCGTCGTGATGGTCAATGCCTCCCCCGCACTCGCCGATCCCGCGCACCGCAGCCACCTGGCCGAGCATGCCGACGTCGTCGTGGTCAACGAGACCGAGGCGTCGGACTGGCACGGCATCGAGGTTGCTCACCTGGTCGTCACACGCGGCGCTCGCGGCGCGCAACACGTGACCGACGGCGAGGCGCACGACGTGCCCGCCCCGACGGTCGAGCCGATCGACACCACCGGCGCGGGTGACGTGTTCGCCGGCGTGCTCGCCGCAGGCTGGGCGAGCGGGGCCGAGGTGGCGCTGCGCCGCGCCTGCGCGGCGGGCGCACTGGCGACACTTGTCTCCGGTGCCGGCGACTGCGCTCCGACCGAAGAAGCGATCGACGACGTCCTGCAGGACTAATCCTGCGGTACGCAGCGCTCGATCTCGTCGAGCCACGTGCGCGCCGACATGTCCGACGGCGCACGCCAATCGCCGCGCGGTGAAAGTGACCCGCCGGCCGAGACTTTCGGGCCGTTGGGCAACGCCGAGCGTTTGAACTGACTGAACGAGTAGTAGCGCTGAGCGAAAACCTCCAGCCAATGCCGGATCTCGCCGATCGTGAACGACGGACGCTTGTCCTCGGCTATGCCGAATGGCCAGTCCCCATGGTCGGCGTCGCGCCACGCATGCCACGCGAGGAACGCCACCCGCGACGGCCGGAAGCCGTAGCGCAGCACCTGGAACAGCGAGAAGTCCTGCAGCACATACGGACCCACTTTGTCCTGGCTGCTCTGGATCTCCTCGTCCTCACCGGCGGGAACCAGTTCGGGGCTGATCTCGGTGTCCAGGACGTCGGCCAGCACCTCGTTGACCGTCTCGTCGAACTGCTCCGACGAGATGACCCAGCGGATCAGATGCTGGATCAACGTCTTCGGGACGCCGCCGTTGACGTTGTAGTGCGACATCTGATCGCCCACCCCGTAGGTGGACCAGCCCAGCGCCAGCTCGGAGAGATCGCCGGTGCCCAGCACGATGCCGCCGCGGTAGTTGGCCAGCCGGAACAGGTAATCGGTCCGCAGGCCGGCCTGCACGTTCTCGAACGTGACGTCATACACCTTCTCGCCGTGGGAGAACGGGTGGTCGAGCTCCTTGAGCATCAGCTCCGCGGTGGCCCTGATGTCGATGGTCTCGAACGTGACACCCAGCGCCTCGGCGAGCCGGGTGGCGTTGTTCTTGGTGCGTTCGCCGGTGGCGAACCCGGGCAGGGTGTAGGCGAGAATGTCACTGCGCGGCCGTTCTTCGCGGTCCATCGCGCGTGCGGCGACGATCAGCGCGTGGGTGGAGTCCAGCCCGCCCGACAAGCCCAGCACCACCTTCGGGTACTTCAACGCCCGCAGCCGCTGTTCGAGACCGGAGACCTGGATGTTGTATGCCTCGTAGCAGTCCTGCTCGAGACGAGCAGGGTCGTTGGGAACGAACGGGAATCGCTCGACGTCGCGACGCAGTCCGATGTCCCCGGCGGGCGGGTTCAGCGTGAACTCGATTCGCCGATAGGAGTCGTCGTCGATCAGGTGGTGCCGCCGGTTGTCGTCGAACGTGCCCATTCGAACCCGCTCGTTGCGGAGCAACTGCAGGTCGACGTCGGCGACGGACCGCCGCTCCCCCTTGGGGAAGCGCTCGGACTGGGCCAGGCACACCCCGTTCTCCCAGATCATCGTCTGCCCGTCCCACGCCAGGTCCGTGGTCGATTCTCCCTCTCCTGCAGCGGCATAGACGTAGGCGGCCAGACAACGAGACGACGCCGAACGCGCCAGCAGGGAACGGTCCTCGGCCCGGCCGATCGTGATCGGGCTGCCCGAGAGGTTGGCGAGCACTGTCGCACCCGCCAGCGCCGCCTCGGCGCTGGGTGGTACGGGCACGAACATGTCCTCGCAGATCTCCACGTGCAGAACGAAATCGGGTAGGTCATCAGCAGCGAAGAGCAGGTCGGGGCCGAACGGAACGTCGAATCCCCCGACTCGGATGTCACCGCTCTCCTCGTCGCCGGCGGCGATCTGGCGCTTCTCGTAGAACTCCCGATAGGTGGGCAGGTACGACTTCGGCACCACACCGAGCACCTGGCCGCGGTGGATGACGACGGCGGTGTTGTAGATCCGGTTGCGGTGCCGCAGCGGCGCTCCGACGACGAGTACCGGCAGCAGTGCTGCCGAGCCGGCCGCGATCTCACCGACCGCGGCGTCGACGGCCTCGAGCAGAGCGTCCTGCATCACGATGTCCTCGATCGAGTACCCCGACAACGTCAGCTCGGGAAACACCGCGAGGCCGACGTTGTCGTCGTGGCACTGGCGGGCGATGCGCAGCACCGATTCGGCGTTCGCGACCGGATCGGCGAGCGTCGTGTGATGGGTACAGGCGGCGACGCGGACGAACCCCTGCCGATACGCCGAGTAAAAGTCCATGGTTCATTGTGTCCCCGATGTGTCCGCGTTCAATCGCTGGGTATCTACGGCCCCATGAGCACCACCGCAATCCTGGTCATCGACATGATGAACACCTATCAACACCCCGACGCCGAGAAGCTGATCCCGCACGTCGAGCCGATCGTCGAGCCGCTGAGCAGTCTCGTCGCCGAAGCACAGGAGCGCGACGACGCAGAGCTGATCTATGTCAACGACAACTACGGCGACTTCAGCGCCGAATTCAGCGACATCGTCCGCAGCGCACTCGACGGCGACCGGCCCGACCTGGTGGAGCCGATCGTGCCCAAGCACGGCCTTCGGGTGATGACCAAGGTGCGCCACAGCGCGTTCTACGCCACGTCGCTGGCCTATCTGCTGACCCAGTTGAAGCCCGACCGCCTCGTGCTGACCGGTCAGGTCACCGAGCAGTGCGTCCTCTACACAGCACTCGACGCGTACGTCCGGCACTTCCCGGTCGTGGTTCCGCGCGACGCGGTCGCCCACATCGATGCCGACCTCGGTAACGCGGCCCTGCAGATGATGGAGCAGAACATGAGCGCCGAGATCCTCGACGGCGCTGCCGAGTGCCTGCGCTGACCTGCACCGATCCGGTAGACCCCTATCCTCGATGAGGTGGAGTCCCCCGAACTGATCACCGCGCTTCGCGGTCGCCGCGTCGCCGTGCTCACCGGCGCCGGCATGTCGACGGACTCGGGGATCCCGGACTATCGCGGCCCCGATTCCCCGCCGGCCAACCCCATGACCATCCGGCAGTTCACCTCGGACCCCGTCTTCCGGCAGCGCTACTGGGCCCGTAACCACGTCGGGTGGCGACACATGGACGAACGCCGCCCCAATGCGGGCCACCGTGCGCTGGCCGCGCTGGAACGCGCCGGCGTCGTCACCGGTCTGATCACCCAGAACGTCGACCTGCTGCACACCAAGGCGGGCAGCCGCGCGGTCATCGATCTGCACGGCACCTACGTGCATGTGATGTGTCTGCAGTGCGGGCGCGGCATGTCTCGTGCGGCGCTCGACGACATGCTCGAGGCGGCCAATCCCGGCTTCCGGGAACGGGTCGCGAGCCTAGACAGCATCGCCGTCGCGCCGGACGCCGACGCTGTCGTCGGCGACACGTCGGAGTTCCGGATCATCGACTGCCCCCACTGCGGCGGCATGCTCAAGCCGGACATCGTGTACTTCGGTGAGAGCGTGCCGAAAGCGCGGGTGGACGAGGCGTACGCGATGGTCGACGACGCCGATGCGCTGCTGGTCGCCGGGTCGTCGCTGACGGTGTACTCCGGCTACCGGTTCGTCCGGCACGCAGCAGCGCGCGGCATCCCGATCGCGATCGTCAACCGGGGCCGCACCCGCGGCGACGACCTGGCGACGGTGAAGATCGACAACGGATGCTCGCCGATGCTGGCGCTGCTCGCCGACGAGTTGCCGACGTTGGCGAGCCCGGTGTGAGCGGGGTGATCTCGCGCCTGCCGGGTGTGCCGCCGCCGCCGAAGGGACCGGCGTCGCAGCGCTGGGGACTCGGTGTCGGCGATGCGGTGGCCGCGCTCACCCGTCTGCCCGACCCACTGCAGCGTGCGGTCCGGTTGCTCAACCATGTCGGCGGGCTCGCCGTCAGCGGTGACGACGTGGAGTTCGACGGCGACTCCGTCCACTGGTCCGATGTCACCGACATCGAAACCCACAGCCTCGTCGGCTATCTGCTGGCGGATGGCTTGCAGGCACAAGTCGGCCGACTTCCGTTGCCGCGCTTCCCTTTCCGGCGGCGCGTCATCGGCCTGGCATCCGACGCCGTGCTGACCGCCGCGGTGGCCGCAGCCGGCGGCCCGCTGTCCGGCCTGCTCAGCATCCGCGTTCCCACCGAGGTGAACTACCGCGGCAGGCTGCGCAATCGCACGCTGTCAGCGAGCATGATCGCCACGCTGCTGCTCGCCGATCCAGACGTGCGCGCGGCGGTCGTCGAGACCGCGTCCGCGCACGGCGTACCGCTGCGGCATTCCGATAACGACGCGATCGACGCGGCCGAGCGCCGGGCACAGTGGCTCGAGAACTGGCTGAAGGACCGCTTCTAGACCGCGACCAGGTCGTCGGCGTGCACGACGGGGCGCCGCATCTCGGCGGGCAGATCGGACGTCGACCGGCCCAGCATCGTCGTCAGTTCGGCGGCGTCGTAGGCCACCACACCCCGGGCCACCATCGTCGCGTCATTGCTGCGCAATTCGACGACGTCGCCGCCGGAGAACCGACCCGACACTTCCGTGATCCCGGCCGGGAGCAGGGAACGGCGCCGCCGCACAACGGCGTCGACCGCACCGTCGTCCAGCGTCAGCGCCCCAGCGGACTCGGCGGCGTAGCGCACCCAGAAGCGGCGCGCCGACATGCGTTCGGCGCGGGGTGCGAAGACGGTGCCCACCGACGCATCCTCCAGCGCGGCAGCAGCATCGGCCGCGGCGGCCAGCAGCACCGGCACTCCGGCATCGGAGGCGAGCAGCGCTGCCGACAGCTTGGACTCCATGCCGCCGGTGCCGAGATGGCTGCCCCGCCCCGCCGTCACCCCGGCCAGATCGTCGGGTCCGGCAACCTCGGGGATGAAGCGCGCGTTCGCTTTCCGCGGATCGCTGTCGTAGAGGCCGTCGACGTCAGAGAGCAGGATCAACGCGTCGGCGCCCACCAGGTGCGCGACGAGCGCAGAGAGACGGTCGTTGTCACCGAACCGGATCTCGTTGGTGGCCACGGTGTCGTTCTCGTTGACGATCGCGACGGCGTGCAGCCCGCGCAACCGGTCGAGAGTGCGCTGAGCGTTGGTGTGCTGCACACGCATCGAGATGTCGTGTGCCGTGAGCAGGACCTGGCCGACGGTGCGCTGGTAGCGAGCGAACGCCGTGCTCCACGAATTGACCAGCGCCACTTGACCGACACTGGCGGCGGCCTGCTTGGTGGCCAGGTCGGTCGGCCTCCGGGATAGTCCCAGCGGCTCGATGCCGGCGGCGATCGCGCCCGAGGACACGATCACGACGTCGGATCCTGCCTTCATGCGGGCTTCGAACGCGTCGACGAGGTTGTACAACCGGCCACTGTCGAATTCGCCTGTGGGCGTGGTCAACGCGGTGGTACCGATCTTGACGACCACCGATCGTGCGGTGCGTACCGCCTCGCGGTGGCGGCTCATTCGGGAGTACTCTCCCGACGCGCCTTTCTCGCTGCCTTGCGCTCGTCGGCGGACACCCGGTCGCTCTGTTCGAGTCGGACGTCGGTGCCGCGGCCCGACAGGTGCACGTCGACGCCGGCGGGAGTCTGCGGCTCCCAGTCGAATGTCATGTCGCCGATGGTCACCGCGCACCCCGGCCGGGCACCGAGCTTGAGCAGTTCGTCCTCGACACCCAGGCGCGCCAACCGGTCACCGAGATATCCGACGGCTTCGTCGTTGTCGAAGTTGGTCTGCGCCACCCAGCGTTGCGGGCGGGTGCCGTGCACGACGAAGCCACCCTGGCCGTCCGGCTCGACGGAGAACGACGTCTCATCGACGGGCACCGGCCGGATCACGGGGCGCCGCGGAACGACCTCGGGTTGCGCCGCGCGGTAGGCCGCGACCATGTCCCACAGTGCGAACGTCAACGGCCGCAGCCCTTCTCGAGCCACCGTGGACACCTCGAAGACCGGCCACCCGAACGTCGAGGCGATCTCCTCGGAGACGAAGTCGGCGAGTTCACGCGCATCCGGCACGTCGATCTTGTTCAGCACCACCGCGCGGGGACGCTCGGCGAGATCGCCGAGCGTGGTGTCCCCCTGCAGCGTCGGGGTGTAGGCGGCGATCTCGGCTTCGAGCGCCTCGATGTCGGAGATCGGATCGCGGCCCGGCTCCAGCGTCGCGCAGTCGACGACGTGCACGAGCACCGCACAGCGTTCGATGTGGCGCAGGAAGTCCAGCCCCAGCCCGCGGCCTTCGGAGGCGCCGGGAATCAGTCCGGGGACGTCGGCGACGGTGAACGTGTAGTCGCCGGCGGAGACCACCCCGAGGTTGGGGGCCAGCGTGGTGAACGGATAGTCGGCGATCTTGGGCTTGGCTGCCGAGATCGCCGACACCAGGGAGGACTTCCCGGCCGACGGGAATCCGACCAACCCGACGTCGGCGACGGTCTTGAGTTCGAGGGTGAGATCGCGGACGTCACCCTTCTCGCCGAGGAGCGCGAAGCCGGGCGCTTTGCGGGCCCGCGATGCCAACGCCGCGTTGCCGAGTCCGCCGCGGCCACCGGCGGCGGCTTCGAAGCGAGTACCGGGGCCGACGAGGTCGGCCAGCATGCGGCCCTGCTCATCGAGGACGACGGTGCCGTCGGGCACCTTGACTTCGAGATCCGCGCCGTTGGCGCCGTCGCGGTTGCTACCGGCGCCCTGCTTGCCCGACGGGGCGACCACGTGGGGGTGGAAGTGGAAGTCGAGCAGCGTGTGCACCTGCGGGTCCACGACGAAGACGATGCTGCCGCCGCGTCCGCCGTTGCCACCGTCGGGACCGCCGAGGGGCTTGAATTTCTCGCGGTGCACCGATGCGCAGCCATTGCCACCGTTACCCGCCCTGGCGTGGATCACCACGCGGTCGACGAAGCGGGTCATCGATGTTTCTCCTCTCTCAGTGCCGAAATCGACGTATGGGCGCCATAGTGCGAGTGCGTGGCGCCCGAACGTCGATCTCGACGATGGAGAAAGAAGTCAGGCGTCGGTGCGGGTCACCCGCACGATGTTGACGTACTTGCGACCGCGCTTGGTGCCGAACTCGACGGCACCGGGCGCGGTGGCGAACAGGGTGTCGTCACCGCCACGGCCGACGTTGACGCCGGGGTGGAAGTGCGTGCCGCGCTGACGGACCAGGATCTCGCCGGCCTTGACGACCTGCCCGCCGAAGCGCTTGACGCCGAGCCGCTGGGCGGCTGAATCGCGACCGTTGCGTGAGCTGGAAGCGCCCTTCTTGTGTGCCATGTCTGTCGCTCCCGTCGTTACTTGATGCCGGTGACCTTGAGGACCGTCAGCTGCTGACGGTGCCCCTGGCGCTTGTGATAGCCGGTCTTGTTCTTGAACTTGTGGATGCGGATCTTGGGACCCTTGGTGTGCTCGAGGACCTCGCCGGTGACCGCGACCTTTTCCAGCGCCGTCGCGTCGGTGGTCACGTCGGCCCCGTCGACGACGAGGGCCACCGGCAGCGACACCGTGCCACCGGGCTCGACGTCGAGCTTCTCCACCTTGACGATGTCACCGGCGGCGACCTTGTACTGCTTGCCACCGGTCTTGACGATCGCGTACGTGGCTTTCTGCGCTGCCATCGTTGGTCATCCTCTACTTCGCGTGCGGGCGCGCATCACCTGACGGTCTGCGTGCGGATCTTGGTGCGGGACCTTCCATCCCTGCCTCGGGCCCGCGTGGGCAGGCCCTGGAGACAACTGCTCAAGGTTACGTGAGCAGCGGGTTGAGGGTCAAACCGCTCAGTCGTGACTGGGCGGCCCAGCCGGACGTGCGGCGGCGCGGCGACGCTGCCGGACAGGCGGGGCGGCGACGGCAGCGGGCTGCTCATCGTCCTCGTCGTCAGAGTCCTCGTCGTCCGAGTCCTCATCGTCGTCGTCTTCGTCGTCTTCGTCGTCTTCGTCGTCGAAGTCGTCATCCGAGTCGTCGTCATCTGAGTCGTCGTCTTCGGAGTCGTCGTCATCGAGCACGACGATGTCGTCGTCCTCGTCGTCCGAGTCCTCGTCGTCGTCCGAGTCGTCGTCTTCGTCGAAGTCGTCGTCGAGCTCTTCGTCCTCGCTGTCGACGACCGCGTCCCGGATGGCGTCCGGATCGAGTTCGGCGGCCTCGTCGGCAGTGCCGGCGGACTCCACGTCGTGGTCATCGTCGTGATCGTGCTCGTCGTCCTCGTGCTTGCCGTTGGCTGCGGCCATCGCCTTGAACATCGGATGCTCGCCGGGCGAGTGCGCGGGCACCTTGGCGACCTGCACCTCCTGCTGCGGGGCGCCGCGCTTGCCCCTCTTGCCACGCCGGCCCCCACCGCCGCCGCTGCCTGCGCCACCGCCGTTGGTATCGGCCTTGCGGCCGCCGCCCGATGCGGTGTCGACCGGATCGCCGTGCAGCGTGATGCCGCGCCCGCCGCAGTGCGTACACGTGGTGGAGAACGCCTCGATCAGGCCGGTGCCGAGCCGCTTGCGGGTCAGCTGCACCAACCCCAGCGACGTCACCTCCGACACCTGATGGCGAGTGCGGTCGCGGGCCAGCGCCTCGGTCAGCCGGCGCAGCACCAGGTCACGATTGGATTCGAGCACCATGTCGATGAAGTCGATGACCACGATGCCGCCGATGTCGCGCAGCCGCAGCTGGCGCACGATCTCCTCGGCCGCTTCGAGGTTGTTCCGGGTGACCGTCTGCTCGAGGTTGCCGCCCGATCCGGTGAACTTCCCGGTGTTGACGTCGACGACCGTCATCGCCTCGGTGCGGTCGATCACCAAGGTGCCGCCCGACGGCAGCCACACCTTGCGGTCCATCGCCTTGGCCAGCTGCTCGTCGATGCGGTGCACCGCGAACACGTCGGGCCCGTCGGACCCGGCAGGCTCGTACTTCTCCATCCGGGCGAGCAATTCCGGGGCCACGCCGGTGACGTAGTCGTTGATCGTCGTCCACGCGTCGTCTCCCGACACGATCAGCTTCGAGAAATCCTCGTTGAACAGATCGCGGATCACCTTGACCAGCACATCGGGCTCTTCGTAGAGCGCCACGGCCGCGCCGGCCTTCTTCTCCGTGATCTCGGCGGCCTTGGCCTCGATCTCGGTCCACCGGCCCTGCAGCCGCTCGACGTCGCTGCGGATGTCGTCTTCTTTGACACCTTCGGAGGCGGTGCGGATGATCACGCCGGCATTCGACGGCACCACCTCGCGCAGGATCTCCTTGAGCCGCTGCCGTTCGGTGTCGGGCAGCTTGCGGCTGATGCCTGTCGACGATGCGCCCGGCACGTACACCAGGTAGCGGCCGGCCAGGGAGACCTGCGTGGTCAACCGCGCGCCCTTGTGCCCCACCGGATCCTTGCTGACCTGCACGACCACGTAGTCGCCGGGCTTGAGCGCCTGTTCGATCTTGCGCTGGGCGCCACCCAGACCGGCGGCCTCCCAGTTCACCTCACCGGCGTAGAGCACACCGTTGCGGCCGCGGCCGATGTCGACGAATGCGGCCTCCATCGACGGCAGCACGTTCTGCACGATGCCGAGGTAGATGTTGCCCACCAGGGACACTTGCGCCGCCGAGGTGACGAAGTGCTCGACCACGACGCCGTCCTCGAGCACCGCGATCTGGGTGTAGCGGGCGCCCTCGTGCGGCGGCTCGCTGCGGACCTTGTCCCGCACGACCATCGTGCGTTCGACGGCTTCGCGCCGGGCCAGGAACTCGGCCTCGGACAGGATCGGGGGGCGGCGACGGCCGGCGTCGCGACCATCGCGGCGGCGCTGCCGCTTGGCTTCCAGCCGGGTGGAACCGCTGATGCCCTGGATCTCGGAGTCCGACGAACCTTTGGCGCCCTTGCCGCGCGGCTCCCTCTCGTGCACGACGGTGTTGGGCGGATCGTCGGGGGACGAACCGTTGTCGTTGTCGTCGCCGGAACCGGACTTGCGGCGGCGGCGACGACGGCGGCGGCGGGTTGCGCCCTCCGCGCCGTTCTCGTCGTCCCCGCCGTCGTCGTCGGCGTCATCGGCGGATTCGGTGGTCTCGCCCGACTCGGCGGACGCGTCCTCGTCGTCGCTTCCCGGCTCGTCGCCGTTCTGTTCTCCGCGCCCGCGACCGCGGCCGCGACGGCCTCGACGCCGGCGCTTGGCGGACGGCCGACCCGATGACTCGTCGTCGGTGTCGGCGTCGGAGTCCGAATCCTGATCCGCGTCGGAGTCCGACGCGGAGTCGTCCTCGTCATCGTCCTCGGCGGCGCTGGGTTCGGCGCGCACCACCGGTTGCGGCGCCACGAACAAAGGCAGGTAGTCGGCCGGCTCTGCCTCGACCGCAGGCGGCGTCTCCAGGATCAGCCGCGACTCCGGCTCTTCCTCGGTGGGCGACTCCGGCACCTCGGCGGCCGGGGACTCGGAGACTGCGGGCTCGGGAGCAGGCTCGGCCTCAGGAGCAGGCTCTGGTTCGGGTTCGGCCAGCGCCGCACGCACGCGGTCGGCCTCGTCCCGGCCGATCGTGGAGTGCGCGCTACGGGTCCGCCCGTCGAGCTCGGCCAGCGCGTCGATGATGCGCCTGCTGGTCGTCCCGAGCACCCGGGCCAGGGAGTGAACCCTCAGGCGTTCGGGTGGCGGCGGAGCGGCAGCGGCCGACTCTGTCGGCTGCGCCTGCTCGGGCGACGCGGTGCCGGGGTCCTGAAGGTTGTCACCGAGATTGTCATTGTCGGCCACGTATTCTCCTCAAGCCCCCGGGCGCGTCATTTGCTGACGCGGCCACGCGAGGGCTACTGACTATTGCGTCCGGGCGACGTGATCCCGAACTGTTGTTGGTCTCGCTCCGAGGCATCCCGATGGGACGTTCTCGGTGCCGGTCTGAATGATGGCTGGACGGTCGGCGCCGCATCGGGGTAGCGATGGTCGCAGTCGTCGAAGTCTTCATCCGAGTGACCAACCCGGGGTAGTCAGGCCGGTCGCTCGCGCCCAGTATCCCACATCACTGCGGAGGAACCCGAAACGCGGCGTCAGCGGGTCGGCGAGCCGGTCAGCTGCCGGGGAACCAGAGCTCGATCTCGCGCGCGGCGGACTCCGGGGAGTCGGAGCCGTGCACCAGGTTGAACTGCGTCTCCAAGCCGAGATCGCCGCGGATGGTGCCGGGCACGGCCTTCTCGACCGGATCGGTGCCGCCGGCCAGCTGACGGAACGCGGCGATCGCGCGCGGCCCCTCGAGCACGGCCGCCACGACGGGGCCGGACGTGATGAACTCCAGCAGCGAGTCGAAGAACGGTTTGCCGTCGTGCTCGGCGTAGTGGGCTCGCGCCAGCGCGTCGTCGACGTTCTTGAGCTCGAGCGCGGCGACGGTCAGTCCCTTGGCTTCGATCCTGCTGATGATCTCGCCGATGAGCCGCCGGGCGACGCCGTCGGGCTTGATGAGGACGAGGGTTCGCTCTGTCACGGCCGACAGCCTACCCACACGCTGCGGGCGGCCTACTCCGTGTCTTATTCGGGGTCGCGCCGCTGCCCGGGCAGCAGGCCCCGCTTCTGCCGACGCAGCACCTCGGCCCGCAGATAGGCGATCAGCAGCCACACCACGACGAAGAGCAGACCGATGAAGCCGATCCCTGGATACAGGACCCAGCCGGCGACCAGAAGGAGTTGCACCCCGAGGTTGGCCCAGATGGCCCAGGGGCGGCCCTGCACGCCGGCCATCAGGAGGAGCAGTACCGCGACGCCCACCACGTACCCGATCGTGGGTCCGGTCAGGCCGCCGCCGACGGCACCGACCACCGGCAACGCGAGCAGCACCACGATGGCCTCGAGGATGAGGGTGCCGGCCATGACGCCGCGAAAGCTCTTCCACGGGTCGGGCGGCGGCGGGGTGCTCATGCCGGGTCCTTTCCGAACAGCGTGCGCGCCGCCCCGGCGGTGACGACGGAGCCGGTGATCACGATGCCGGCCCCGCTCATGCCGCCGGCGCCCTCGACGTCGCCGCCGGAGTCCTCGACGAGCGCGGTGGCCGTCTCGATCGCATCGGGCAGGGTGGCCGCGGTGACGACCCGTTCTGGTCCGAAGATCTCCTCGGCTTTGACGGCGAGCGCGTCGGTCTCCAGCGCGCGCGGCGAGCCGTTGGTGGTGACGACGATCTGGTCGAAGGCCGGCTCGAGCGCGGCCAGGATCCCGTCGACGTCCTTGTCGGCCATCACCGACACCACCCCGACCAGGAAGCGGAAGTCGAACTCCTCGGCAAGCGCGGACGTCAAGGCCGCCGCCCCCGCCGGGTTGTGCGCGGCATCGATGAACACCGTTGGGGCGGTGCGCATCCGCTCCAGTCGACCGGGCGATGTGGCGGCCGCGAATCCGGCGCGCACCGCATCCACGTCGAGCTGACGGTCCGCGCCGGCGCCGAAGAACGCCTCGACCGCGGCGAGCGCGAGGACGGCGTTGTGGGCCTGATGCTCACCGTGCAGCGGCAGGAAGATCTCTGAGTACCGTCCCCCGAGCCCCTGCAGTTCGAGCATCTGCCCACCGATCGCCACCTGGCGATCGAGTACCGCGAACTCGGAGTCCTCCCGCGCCACGGCTGCGTCGGCTCGCACCGCGGCGGTCAGCAGCACCTCCATCGCCTCGGGCACCTGACGGCCGATGACGGCGACGGTGTCGGTGGGCACCAGGTCGTCGGCTTGGCGGGTGATGATGCCCGCCTTCTCCCCGGCGATCTCGGCGATGGTGTCGCCCAGGTAGTCGGTGTGGTCCATGCCGATCGGGGTGATCACCGCGACGGGCGCGTTGACCACGTTGGTCGCGTCCCAGCGTCCGCCGAGGCCGACTTCGACGACGGCCACGTCGATCGGGGCGTCGGAGAACGCGGCGAACGCCATGGCCGTGACCACCTCGAACTTCGAGCAGCGCGGCCCTCCCCCGGCCTCGGACTGACGATCGACCAGCTCCACGAACGGTTCGATCTCCCGGTAGGTGTCGACGTAGGTGGCCGGGCTGATCGGCCGCCCGTCGATGGAGATGCGCTCGACGGCCGACTGCAGGTGCGGGCTGGTGGTGCGGCCGGTGCGTCGGTGCAGCGCGGTCAGCAACGCGTCGACCATCCGGGCCACCGACGTCTTGCCGTTCGTGCCGGCGATGTGAATCGACGGGTAGCCGTTCTGCGGAGAGCCGAGCAGTTCGAGCAGCGCCGCGATACGGGCAGTGCTGGGCTCGATCTTGGTTTCCGGCCACCGCTGGTCGAGCAGGTGCTCGACCTGCAGCAGGGCTGCGATCTCGTCGGGTGCGGGTTCGGGTGAGCTCACGTGAGGGCGGCCAACCGTGCCGAGATGCGCTCGACTTCTTCGCCGGCGAGCTGTTGGCGCGCCTTGATCTTGTCGACGACGTCCGCGGGCGCCTTGGCCAGGAACGCGTCGTTGCCCAGTTTGGCCGAGGTGCCGGCCAGCTCCTTCTTCGCTGCGGCTAGATCTTTCTCCAGTCGGCGCCGCTCCGCTTCGACGTCGACGGTCCCCGAGGTGTCGACCTCGACGAGCACGGTGCCGCCGGAGAGCCGGACCTCCACCGACGCCGAGGCGGTGAAGTCCTCGGCCGGCGGGGTGAGCCAGGACAGCGAGGTGACGGCGGGCACGTGGGCGGCCAGGCCGGCCGCGTCGACGCCGGACAGCCGTGCGGGCACCTTCTGCCGATCCCCCAACCCCTGGTCGCTGCGGAACCTGCGCACCTCGGTGATCAGCTTCTGCATGTCGGCGATCCGCTGCGCTGCAGCGGTGTCGAGATTCACGCCGCTGGCCGCGGGCCACTCGGCGATCACCAGTGACTCGCCGCCGGTCACTGTCTTCCACAGCACCTCGGTGACGAACGGCATCACCGGGTGGAGCAGCTTCAGCAGCGTGTCGAGCACGGCCGCGAGCACCGCCGTGGTGTGCGAAACACCCTCGCCGAGTTGAACCTTGGCGAGCTCCACGTACCAGTCGCAGAATTCGTCCCACGCGAAGTGGTAGAGCGCCTCACACGCGCGGCTGAACTCGTAGGCGTCGAGTGCCGAATCCACTTCGGCGCGAACCTCTTCCAGCCTGCCCAGGATCCAGCGGTCGGCGTCGGTCAATTCTGCGACAGGCGGCAGCGGAGCGGGGCTTGTGCCGTTCATCAGCGCGAACCGCGTTGCGTTGAACAGCTTCGTGGCGAAGTTTCGCGAGGCGCGGGCGTGGTCTTCGCCGATCGCGAGGTCGCCGCCGGGGCTCGCGCCGCGGGCCAGCGTGAACCGCAGCGCGTCGGCGCCGAACTTCTCCACCCAGTCCAGCGGGTCGATCCCGTTGCCGCGCGACTTGCTCATCTTGCGACCGTGCTCGTCCCGAATGAGGCCGTGCAGGAACACGTTCTCGAAGGGCACCGGGGCGCTCCGCTGCCCGTCGCACGTGATGGCCGGGTCGCCGGACACGAAGGTGCCGAACATCATCATCCGGGCCACCCAGAAGAACAGGATGTCGTAGCCCGTGACGAGAACGGTTGTCGGATAGAACTTCTCGAGCTCGGGGGTGCGGTCCGGCCACCCCATGGTGGAGAACGGCCACAGCGCGGACGAGAACCACGTGTCGAGCACGTCGGGATCCTGTTCCCACCCCTCCGGCGGCGTCTCGTCCGGGCCGACGCACACCGTCTCGCCGTTCGGACCGTGCCAGATCGGGATGCGATGGCCCCACCAGAGTTGGCGCGAGATCGTCCAGTCGTGCATGTTGTCCACCCAGGCGAACCAGCGCGGCTCCAGGCTCTGTGGGTGGATCACGGTGTCGCCGCCCCGCACCGCGTCACCGGCGGCCTTCGCCAACGACTCGACCTTGACCCACCACTGCAGGCTCAGTCGCGGCTCGATCGGTTCGCCGCTGCGCTCGGAGTGGCCGACGCTGTGCAGGTACGGACGCTTCTCGGCGACGATGCGGCCTTCTTCGGCCAACGCCTCACGCACCGCGACCCGCGCCTCGAACCGGTCCATCCCGTCGAACCGCGTTCCGGTATCGGCGATCCGACCCTTGGTGTCGAGCATCGTCGGCATGGGCAGCTGGTGGCGCAGACCGATCTCGAAGTCGTTCGGGTCGTGCGCCGGCGTGACTTTGACTGCGCCCGTGCCGAACTCGGGATCGACGTGGTAATCGGCGACCACGATGACCTGGCGATCGAGGAACGGATGGGGCAGCGTCGTGCCGACCAGGTCGCGGTAGCGTTCGTCGTCGGGATGCACCGCGATCGCGGTGTCCCCCAGCATCGTCTCGAGGCGGGTGGTGGCCACCACGAGGTGCGGCTCGTCGTCGGACATCGACCCGTAGCGGAACGAGACCAGCTCACCCTCGATGTCGGAGTACTTGACCTCCAGATCGGAGATCGCGGTTTCCAGCACCGGCGACCAGTTGACCAGGCGCTCGGCCTGATAGATCAGCCCGGCGTCGAACAGCCGCTTGAAGATCGTGCGGACGGCCCGGGAAAGCCCCTCGTCCATCGTGAACCGGTCACGGCTCCAGTCGACGCCGTCTCCGATGCGGCGCATCTGAGCACCGATCGTGCCGCCGGACTCCCGCTTCCAGTCCCACACCTTCTCGACGAACGACTCACGTCCGAGGTCCTCTTTGGTTTTGCCGTCGGCGGCGAGCTGCTTCTCCACCACCGATTGGGTGGCGATACCGGCGTGGTCCATGCCGGGCAGCCACAGCACCTCGAAACCCTGCATGCGCTTACGGCGGGTCAGCGCGTCCATCAGCGTGTGGTCCAGTGCGTGACCCATGTGCAGGCTGCCCGTGACGTTCGGCGGGGGCAGCACGATGGAGTAGGCGGGCTTCTCGCTGGCCGGGTCGGGGGTGAAGTATCCGGCATCGACCCAGCTCTGGTACAGATCGCTCTCGACAGCCGAGGGCTCCCACGACTTGGGCAGGGCATCGAGCCCGGAGGGTTCGGTGTTGGCGAGCGGCTGGGAGGTCACCGAGCCATTCTAGGAAGACGCCGCGGGCTACTTCTTCCCGCCCAGAAGGCCGCCGAGGATGTCACCCATTCCGCCGGACTTGTCGCCGCCCAGCACCGAGCCCAGGATGCTTCCCAGCGGGTTGTTCCCGCCGGGTGCGGCGCCGCCGCCGAGGATGCTGCCCAGGATGTCGCCGATACCTCCGCCACCGGACTGCCCGGGTACCTGCGCTCCACCCGAGAGCCGCTTGCCGATGTAGGCCAGCACGATCGGCGCGAGGATCGGCAGCAGTTTCTGGATCAGATCGCTGTTGCCTGCGCCGCCGCCGGACAGCGCGGAGGCCACCTGCCCGGTGTCGTTGCCGCCGAAGATCTTCGCGATCGCGCGGGAGCCGTCGGCTTCATCGACCTGGTCGACACTGACGCCGCCGTCGAGCAGGCCGCTGCGAGCATGCGAATCGGCGGCCGCTGCGATGCCGTGGGCGGTGTCGGGATCGGCGGCGTTGTGCTGCAGCCCGCCCACCAGAACCGGCACCAGCCTCTTGACGGCGCTGTCGACCTCGCTCTCGTCGACGCCCAACCTGCCGGCGATCTGCTGTACAGGGATTTGGCTGTAGAGATCATCGAGGCCGCTCATGAGCGACAGGGTAGACCCGGCTGAGACGGTTCGACGGGTGTTCGGTCAGGCCAGCTTCGTGACGTCCAGGCTCACTCCGGCGGCGGGGAATCGGTCCAGCAACGCATCTCCCATGGCGGAGGCCGGGGTCAATACTCCCCGCAGATCGGAGAGCTTGTCGCGGTCCAACGCCAGCGCCAGCGCACTCTCGGAGAGCAGCACCGATGTCGCCTTGTATCCGGGGTCACCCTGCTGCGACATCCGGGCGACGTAGCGCGCGCCCGACGAGGTGGTGGTGTACGTCTCGACGGTGTAGTGCCCCTTCTCGCGGGTCTGCTCACTGGGCCCGGAGCCGGGCTTGGGCAGGATGCGTTCCAGTGCGCTGCGCGGGACCCGGTTGAGGAACCGGCTGCCCAATTCGACGACGGCGATGTTGCCGCCGGTGGCCATCGCCGCGGCCAACGGCGCGACCGGGGACTTGCCGAGGCTCATCTGCTCCGCATACTCGAACCGCCTGCCATAGGCGTACTCCAACAGGGCGTTGCTGCGCCGCACGATGCGGGAGTTCGGCATCGCCATCGCGAACGCGCCGACCCAGTAGCCGTCGAGCTCGGGGGCGATGTCGCGGCCACGCCGCCAGCGCGCGTCGGGTTGGCCACCGAGCTCGGGCTCGGCGCCGCGGTCCGGGGACAGCGTGTACGGGTCGTTGAGCAGCTTGCGGCTCTCCGGGTCTTCGGCTGCCTCCCGGACGAGCTCGGTCATCGACGCAATGGTGCCGCCGGACATCCCGCCGGCGAAGCGCCGCACCACGTAGTTGGTGTCGCCCAGCTGACCCGCGCCGTCCTTTTCTGCCTGCCTGTACAGCGCGAAGACCGTCAGGTCCGAGGGGATCGAATCGAACCCGCAGGAGTGCACGATGCGGGCACCGGTGTCGACGGCCTGCTTGTGGTACTCATCGATGGCCCGCCGAATGAACAGCGGTTCACCGGTGAGATCGGTGTAGTCGGTGCCGGCAGCGGCGCACGCGGCGACCAGCGGAAGCCCGTACCGCAGATAGGGGCCAACGGTGCTGATGACGACCCGCGTGCTGGCGGCCATGGCGGCCAGTGACGACGGGTCGGAGGCGTCGGCGGTGATCAGCGGCCACGATTGCGCCGATGCCGGCAGGGTCTCGCGCACGGCGAGCAGTCGGTCAGCCGAGCGTCCCGCCAGCGCGATGTGGGCATCCCCCGCCGCGGAGGCGAGGTACAGGGCGGTCAGCTTGCCGACGAACCCTGTCGCGCCGTAGAGGACGATGTCGTGTTCGCGGTCCGATGCGCTCATATGACGCGACGCTACCCGAGCGCTTCGGGCACCTCGGTGTCCCTTCCGTGGACGTGACAGGCCAGGAATCCGAACACCACCTCGTACCAGAGCTTGGCGTGCGACGGGCTCAACACCCAGTGGTTCTCCGACGGGAAATAGAGGAAGCGGTGCTCGGTCGTCCCGTCTGCGGCGGCGGGCAGGCCTGACGAGCTGAGCAGGTCGTACCAGAGTCGCAGCGCTTCCCCGATGGGCACGCGGTAGTCCCGATCTCCGTGGATCACCAGCATCGGGGTCACGATGTCGGAGACGAACCGATGCGGCGAGTTCGCCGCGGTCATCTCCGGTGTCATCTCGCGCGACCACCAGTAGCCGCCGTCGGTGGTCCCGCCGAACTGGTCCAGCGCCCACAGGCTGGCGTGGGTGACGATCGCGTCGAACCTGTCGGTGTGGCCCGCGATCCAGTTGGCCATGTAGCCACCGAACGAACCGCCCATGGCCGCGGTGCGGGTCGCGTCGACGCGGGGGTGCGCGCACGCGGCGTCGGTGGCCGCCATCAGATCGGTGTAGGGCGCGAATCCCCAAGCACCCCAGCCGCGTTGGATGAAGTCCTGGCCGTAGCCGGTGGACAGCGCCGGATCGGGCAGCAGCACCGCATATCCGCGCGCCACCATCAGCCACGGGTTCCACCGCCAGTGCCAGGCGTTCCAGCTCGCCAGTGGCCCGCCGTGAATCCACAGCACGAGCGGCGCGGCAGCATCGCCTTCCGGCAGCGCCAGCCACGACCGGACCGGAACGCCGTCGTCGGCGGTGGCGGTCACCTCGGTCAGCGTGCCGGGCACCGCGGGCAGCGCGACACACGGCAGTACGGTCACCGTGCCGTCGGGGTCGATGCGCACGGGATGCGGCGGCGCGGCATAGGAACTGCGCAGTGCGAACGCCACGCCGGTGGTGGCCACCCGGAGGTCGGTGTAGGTGAAGTCGTCGGAGACGAGCCGCCGCATGGCAGAGGTCGCGACGTCGACGACGAAGATGGGACCGCGGCCGGCCTCGTCGGCCGTGACGAACAACGACGCACCGTCGGGCGCCCACGCGACCGAGGTGGGCCACCGGTCCCAGTCCCCGGTGAGTTCGATAGGCGGTGAACCGAAACGCAGCAGCCACAGCGTGATTCGCGGCGCCTGCGTCGGCGTGGAGAAGGTTTCGCGGGTGAACGCGACCGCAGAGCCGTCCGGTGAGATGGCAGGCATCCCGAGGTCCGCGTCCGGGTCGTCGACCAGGGTGGACCGCTCGCCCGTAGCGATGTCGATGCGCACCAATGTGTTTCGCAGGGCGGCTCCTGGCGCGGGGATCTGCCACGTCGTGACCAGGAAGGTTCCGTCGGCACTGACGGCGACGTGCGCATCGCGCAGCGCCCCGCCCGGTTGGGGGGTGAGGTCGCGGCGCCCGATGAACAGATGGGGCGCATCGGGTCCGAGGTCGTGGTCCCAGTGCCGCACCGGATAGCCGGTGTGCAGCACGGCCGAGATCTTGGCCTTCTCGCGGACCTCGCGCAGACGGCGATCGTCGTCGAGGTCGCGCGCCGACCGCAGAACGGATGCGGTGACGACGGTGAGGTCACAAGCGCGTGCCGTCACCGCGGCGTCGACGCCTCCGGGGAACTCCGCGACCCGCGTGGCCTCTCCCCCGGTCGCAGGCAGGCACCACAGGGCCTTCGGCGGATCTGCGTCCTTGTCCTCCATGCCGCGACGCGTCGCCAGGAACAGCAGGTCGCCGTCCGCGGTGAACACCGGCGCCGACTCTCCGCGCACGCCATGGGTGATGCGGCGAGCCGCCGCGTGCCCGGCGGGGTCCAATTCCCAGACGGCGCTGACGAATTCGGTACGGTCGTCGTTGATCTGGGACACGGTCGTCACGACGCGCGAACCGTCGGGCGTGATCGCGAGGCCACCCACCCGGGGCAGCGACAGATACGTGTCCAGATCGTCGAACGGGGATTCGGGGGCCATGCCCACTTCGTAACACAACCGGCGGGTTAGGGTCAGCGCATGCCAGCGCGCTTCCTCGTCGTCGGCGCCGGTATCGCCGGATTGGCGAGCGCGGTGGCGCTGCATCGTGACGGCCACGAGGTCCGCGTGCTCGAGCAGCGAACCGACCTCGGGGCGGGCACGGGAATCAGCATCTGGCCCAACGCGCTGGCTGCGCTCGACGAGATCGGCGTGGGTGATGCCGTCCGCGACGCCGGCGGCAGGGTCACCGCGGGCGCGATCCGCTGGCGCAGTGGGCGGTGGTTGCGCCGGCCGACCGGACAGCGGATGGTCACCGCTCTCGGGGAGCCGCTCGTGGTGGTGCGCCGATCGACGTTGACTGAGCTGCTGGCCGCGGCCCTACCCGACGACGCCGTCACCACCGGGGCGTCGGTGACGGCTGTATCGACGACGCTGTCCGGCGTCGAGGCGAGGACAGCGGACGGTGGCATCGTCGAGGCCGACGCGGTGATCGGCGCCGACGGCGTCCGCTCGGTCGTCGCGGGCGTGCTCAACGGGGACCTACCGAGCCGCTATGTCGGCTACACGGCGTGGCGGGGTGTCGCCGACACACCGATGGACCCGGCGCTGGCCGGCGAAACCCTCGGCCCGGGCGTGCAGGTCGGTCATGTGCCGCTGGGTGCTGAGCACACCTACTGGTTCGCGACGGAGCGGACGCCGGAGGGCGGGCGCGCCCCGGAGGGCGAGCACGCCCACCTCGCGCGCCTGCTGTCCGGCTGGGCGGCGCCGATTCCGGCACTGCTGGCCGCGACGACGCCGGAGAATCTGCTGCGCAACGACCTCTACGACCGCGTCGCCCCCCGGCACTGGTCTCGCGGCCCGGTGGTCATCATCGGCGACGCCGCGCACCCGATGCGGCCGCACCTGGGGCAGGGTGGCTGTCAGGGGATCGAGGATGCGGCCGTGCTTGCGCGCTGTGTGGCTCAGGCGCAGGACGTACCGCAGGCTTTCACCTCGTTTGCGACGTTCCGCCGACGACGAGTGCGTGCGCTGGTGCGGGAGGCAGCGACCATCGGGCGCGTCTTGAACGCACGGCCCGCCGCGCTAAGCGCGGCCGCGAGCTGGGGATCGGCGCTCCTTCCCGAGCGCTTTGTCACCGCCCACCTGGCGTCGATCGCAGCGCGGTCGGCATTCACCCTCCCGCGAGGCTGAACAGGGTCAGCGCGCGGTGCGCGGGGTGAAGATCGCCGTGCACATCTTGCGCAGGTCGACGAAGCCGCCGAGTGCGGACGTCGGGAGGTTGGCGCAGCCTTTCGCAGTGGCAGGCTTGACGGCAGGCGCAGGCGCGGCAGCCGCAGGATTGCCCCAGACCTGCGCGGCGCTCATGCCCGCGGCGCCGCACTTGGGCCACGCTTTGAGGCCCTGGCTCTGCAGGACGTTCTCCGCGACGCGGATCTGCTCGGCGCGCGAGGCCGTGGCCGGGCTGCCCGTGCCACCGTTGGAGCTCCAGGTGGCCTGCTTGAACTGCAGGCCGCCGTAGTGGCCGTTGCCGGTGTTGATGCTCCAGTTGCCGCCCGATTCGCACTGCGCGATGGCGTCCCAGTTCACCGAGTCGGCGTGCGCCGTTGCGGTGGCGCCGTCGAGTGCCATCGGCACGGCGGCAAAGGCTCCGGAGAGCGCGGCGGCCATCAGGCCCTTGCTGACAATCGAGCGAGCGTTCATTGTGCGGTCCTTCCCCGACCGTTGTGACCCAAGGCCCGCATGCGACGAAGGCGTCTCACGCTGCGGCTATCCGGTCTGTCGGGTGACCAACATCACCTGTTACCGATGAGAATGAAGTTTTAGACGTTACTTATCTGGTGTAAGAGGCCGGTGAGAACAACGAGGCGGTGTCGACCGAAGTCGACACCGCCTCGCGGAAAGCGTGATAGAGGGGGTCAGCCGCGGCGACCGCACACCGGCCACGCACCGATGCCCTGCGAGCGCAGCACGTTCTCGGCCACGCGGATCTGCTCTTCGCGGCTGGCGCCGTGCGGCGAGCCCGAGCCGCCGTTGGCCTTCCAGGTGCTCATCGTGAACTGGAGGCCGCCGTAGTAACCGTTACCGGTGTTGATGGCCCAGTTGCCGCCCGACTCGCAGGCCGCGACGGCGTCCCAGTTGACGCTGTCCGCATTCGCGGTTCCGGCACCAAAACCCGTGACCGCTGCCATGGGTGCCACGGCGAGCGCGCCGGCGATGGTGGCCAGCCCAAACGTCTTGCGGATGTTCTTCAACTTTCGTCCTTTCGCCGAGCGCGCGCCGAAACACGCCGTGCGGACGCACGGCAGTGCTGCCTGTTGCAGGCGGGGAATGTCGGGTCACACCGTCTCGGTCGGGTGCGACTGGGGGAGATCGAGTCGATCTCGCCGGAGATATCCGGCGCCGTTGGACGCTGACGCGCCTCTCGTGGCCCACACACACGCTGGTTCGTGGTTTTGAGTTATGGGCTTCGCTTTCGAAGCTGTTTGGGACCGTACAAACCTGGCTACACAAAGTCATCTCGAGTGTCAGACGAATTGCCGGCAGATCACGAAACAATCACGGCGCGAAATTCGAGTGTCCATGCTGGTCGCGCCGATGTTTGACGCAGGCGTCGGGCGTCGCACCAGAACTCCCGCCCGTGAGCCAAATCACCACGTTTTTGTGACCCGGGACACCCCAACTCGGCCGCCGTCGCAGTCACCCCGCACACCCCACGTCTCCTCCGGCGTAAGCGGGCGATCCCAACTGCTCTTCTCTTGGATACGACTGCGGCACAACCGAACACGAGTTAGCGCGATGGCATTCTAGAGAGACAGCACTTTTACCTCTGACGACCATTCTGGCGACCATTGTGGCTGTCCGACGGCCATGTTATTAGCACACCTCAATATCGGCCTGCAGACTGGCTTTTCGACCAAGTCGCCCTCAATACCGCTGCAGCACAGAGGTCTTCATGTCGCGTCGATCCACACGGCCGGCCTCGGCACAGCAGGGCCTCGGAGGGACACCACTGCACTTTCCCAGCGCAAGGCGTTGCAATTGCGTGCCACGAATTCCGGAATTCACCGTGCGAATTCGGTGCAATTGTTCAGTGAGTTCGCTGCGAGAATTTCGGCGGCATCAACGCCGACAGATCGGCCTCGGTGTTGACGTTGGTGAGCGCCGCCTGCTCGGGCATCACGATCCGCTGGGTGTCGACAGAGTCCACCAGCGCGCGCATGCTGCGCTGGCCCGAGCGGATCAACTGGTCGACGACGTCGTGCAGCCCCGTCCGGTAGATGCCCGCCAGATAGTGGTCACGGCCGTCCCACGGCAGCACGACGTCGACACCGAGCCGCTGCGCGGGGCGGGCGAGGGTGTCGATGATCTCGGTGGTCAACTCGGGCATGTCGACCGCGCACACGAAGGCGTGCTCGACGCCCGCGTCGGCCGCCGCGCGCAGACCGCGTCCGGTGGCCAGCAGCGGGCCGACTCCGCGAACCTCGTCGCGCAGTACCGTGGCGTCCACGTCAGGCAGTGCCTGACCCGGTGCGGCGATCACGAACACCGGTGCGCAGCGCGCGCTCACGATAGACACCACACGCTGCAGCAGGGTCGTCCGTCCGGCGGGGCCGGCCGGGTCATCGATGGCCACGGCGGCCTTGTCCCGGCCCATGCGGCGGGAGGCCCCTCCGGCGAGAATGACAGCGGCCAACGGCAGCGGTGACGTCACACACGTGACGTTAGCTCAGCACGACGGGCAGATGCCCGAAGACCGATCAGTCGACCGACCAGGTGTCTTTTCCGCGCAGCAGCGCCTGCAGCGCCGCGGTGTCGTGCGCGCGGGCCTCGCGAGCGGCGTTGACCTGCTGGCGTGCCGCATCGTCGTAGGTCGGCTTGCTGACCTTGCGGAAGATGCCCATCACCATGTGGTCGAGGTTCTGCTCGGAAAGCCGCGACAGCGCGAATGCGTACGCCGGGTCGTCCAGTTCTGCGTCGTGCACCACGATCTGGTCGGCGGCCACGTCGGCGGTCTTGGCAACCTCGAGCCCGAAGCCGGACTTGACGACGCAGTACTCACCGTCGGCGCCGAAGGTGATCGGCTCGCCGTGGCGCAGGTTGATCAGCCGCTCCTCGGCGCCTTCCTTACGCAACGCGTCGAACGAGCCGTCGTTGAAGATCGGGCAGTCCTGCATGATCTCGACCAGTGCGGCACCGCGGTGCTCAGCGGCGCCGCGCAGCACCTCCGACAGGCCCTTGCGGTCGGAGTCCAGCGCGCGGCCCACGAACGTCGCCTCGGCACCCAGCGCCAGCGACACCGGGTTGAAGGGATAGTCCAGCGAGCCCATCGGCGTCGACTTGGTGACCTTTCCGACCTCGGACGTCGGCGAGTACTGCCCCTTGGTCAGGCCGTAGATGCGGTTGTTGAACAGCAGGATCGTCAGGTTCACGTTGCGGCGCAGCGCGTGGATCAGGTGGTTGCCGCCGATGGACAGCGCGTCGCCGTCACCGGTCACCACCCACACCGACAGGTCCTCGCGCGCAAGCGCCAGCCCGGTCGCGATCGTCGGCGCGCGGCCGTGGATCGAATGGAACCCGTAGGTCTCCAGGTAGTACGGGAAGCGGCTCGAGCAGCCGATGCCGCTGACGAACGCGATGTTCTCCCGCCGCAGCCCCAGCTCGGGCAGGAAGTTGCGAATGGTGTTGAGGATGACGTAGTCACCGCAGCCCGGGCACCAGCGCACCTCCTGGTCGCTGGTGAAGTCCTTGGCCTTCTGCGGCTGATCCGTCGTCGGGACCAGGCTCATCTTGCTCAGCGGCGTCAGCCCGAGGTCGGTGCCGATCGTGTCCGTCATGCGTTCACTCCAGTCGCTTCAGTGTCGATGGTGGCCGCAGCCAGCCGCGCGAACTTGGCTTTCTCGTGTTCCTTCTCGGCCAGCGTCCCGTCCAACGCGGCATCGATGATGCCCTCGACCTCGTCGGCCAGGAAGGCCATGCCCTCCACCTTGGTCACCGACTGCACGTCGACCAGGAACTGGCCGCGCAGCAACAGAGCCAGCTGGCCCAGGTTCATCTCGGGCACGACGACGCGCGAGTAGCGGCCCAGCACCTCGCCCAGGTTCGCAGGGAACGGGTTGAGGTGACGCAGCTGCGCGTGGGCGACCTTGATGCCCTTGCGCCGGGCGCGCCGGCAGGCCTCACCGATCGGTCCGTAGCTGCTTCCCCACCCGAGCAGCAGCAGGTCGGCGTCGCCGGTCGGATCGTCGACCTCGAGATCCGCGACGTCGATGCCGGCAACCTTCTCCTGGCGCAGCCGGACCATCAGGTCGTGGTTCTTCGGCTCGTAGGAGATGTTGCCCGACCCGTTGGCCGATTCCAGCCCACCGATGCGGTGCGCCAGCCCCGGGGTGCCGGGCACCGCGAATTGGCGGGCCAGGGTCTCGGGGTCGCGCGCGTACGGCTGGAACGGCTCGCCCTCTTTGGCGAACGTGTGCTCGATCGGCGCGAACGTGCTGACGTCCGGGATGCGCCACGGCTCAGAGCCGTTGGCGATCGCACCGTCGGACAGGATCATCACCGGGGTGTGGTAGTTGATCGCGATGCGTACCGCCTCGACCGCGATGTCGAAGCAGTCCGACGGTGAGCGCGGGGCCAGGATGGCCACCGGTGATTCACCGTTGCGGCCGAACATCGCCTGCAGCAGATCGGCCTGCTCGGTCTTGGTGGGCAGACCGGTCGACGGGCCGCCGCGCTGGACGTCGATGACGAGGAGCGGCAATTCGGTCATCACGGCCAGTCCGATGGCCTCCGACTTCAGCGAGATGCCCGGCCCGGAGGTGCTGGTGACACCGATCGCGCCGCCGTACGACGCGCCGATCGCGGCACCGATGCCGGCGATCTCGTCCTCGGCCTGGAAGGTCAGGACGTTGAAGTTCTTGTGCTTGGACAGCTCGTGCAGGATGTCCGAGGCCGGCGTGATCGGGTAGGTACCGAGCACGACCTGCAGGTCGGACAGCTGGCCGGCGGTGACGATGCCGTAGGCCAGCGCCGTGTTACCCGAGATCTGCCGGTACTCACCGCTTTTCAGCTTCGCCGGCGCGACCTCGTAGGTGGTGCCGAACGCCTCGGTGGTCTCGCCGTAGTTCCAGCCGGCCTTCAGCGCGAGCACGTTGGCCTCGGCAACCTCGGGCTTGCGGGCGAACTTCTCCCGGATGAACGCCTCGCTGTGCTCCAGCTCGCGGCCGTACATCCACGACAGCAGGCCGAGGGCGAACATGTTCTTGGCGCGTTGACCGTCCTTCTTGCTTGCGCCGATCGACTCGACGGCGCCGAGCGTCAGCGTGGTCATCGCGACGGCCTGCACCACGTAGTCGGACAGCTCGTCGGTCTCGAGCGGGTTCGCGTCGTACCCGACTTTCGCGAGGTTGCGCTTGGTGAACTCGTCGGAGTTGGCGATGATCAGCCCGCCCCGGGGCAGGTCGGACACGTTGGCTTTGAGGGCGGCCGGGTTCATCGCGACCAGCACGTCCGGGCGATCGCCGGCGGTGAGGATGTCGTAGTCGGCGATCTGGATCTGGAACGACGACACACCGGGCAGCGTGCCCTGTGGTGCACGGATTTCTGCCGGGTAATTCGGTTGCGTGGCAAGGTCGTTGCCGAACAAAGCCGCCTCGGAGGTGAATCGGTCGCCGGTGAGCTGCATGCCGTCGCCCGAGTCGCCGGCGAAGCGGATGACGACCTTCTCGAGCTTCTGCCGGGGCGCGCCGGATGCCTTCGCACTCACGGTGCCGTTGTCTGCCACTCGCTTGCCTTCCGTGTCTTTCTCGTCGGCCTTCTCGTCCGCACTCCAGCGAGGCTTCGGGCGAATGTCCATCGAGTCGCCACCCATGCGGTGCGCCGTCAATGGACACCCGTCAAGAAGTTGGTGTCACTGGCAGTACCGATTATGGCACTTCTCTTAGGACCGCCTATACCACGGGTGCAGGTGACGTGCTGGTTGTGTGTCGCCGAATTCCCTGCTCAGGCCGCATCCGCGGCGCGTGGACCAGCTGGCAATGTGGTCTTGGTCACGTTATCGGGCCCGGAAAACCTTCTTAGAAAAGATTACCGATCAGTAGCGATCACCTAGCCCTGCGCCGGCAGGTTGTAGGGAGTGATCACCTGGATCGGCACAGGGCGGGCCGCTTCGGCGGGCAAAGCCCCGCGCTCGTGCAGGATCAGCCGCAGAGCCAGCCGGGCGTCGGCGCGCAGATCGTTGTGGAGCACGGCCGACAGCTTGCCTTCGCCCAGCAACCGGCGGTTGTCGGCGTCGAGATCGTGCGCGACGAACACCCGACAGGGGCGCTTCAGCTTCTCGAACGCCGAAACGGTCGCCACGTTGCCACCCCCGACGGAGTACACGGCTTGGATCCCCGGGTTGGCTGCCAGTGCGTCGAGCACCAGCCGCTCGTTGCTTGCGTCGATCCCGTCGCTGCCGCTCACCTCGACGATCGTCCGGCCGGAGGCGCGCAGCGCGGACCGGAACCCCACCTCGCGCTCCCCCTCCCCCCGGAAGACGGCGCGACTGAGGGTGATCAGCACATCCGACGGCGAGCTTCCCAACCACTGTTGCATCAGGTAGGCCGCCGTGACACCGGCGCCGTGGTTGTCGATGCCCACATAGGCGCTGCGCGCGCTGGCCGGTATGTCGGTCGTGTAGGTCACCACCGGGACCCCGGAATCCACCAGCCGATCCACCGCCTCGGCGACCTGCGGCTCGTCCTGAGCCTTGAGGATCACGCCATGGCTTCCGCGAATACGGGCCAGAGTGTCGACCATCTGCGCCGTGGAACCGGCCTCCCACAGATGGAAGCGGGCTCGCAGCATGGCCGGCGCGAACACCGGGAGTTCGGCCTCGACCGCGGCGCGGAACGCGTCTGAGAACCGCTGCGGCGTCTGCATGACGACGTCGATCAGGTAGCGCCGGCCGTTGAGCCGGAGCTGCGCGCGCTGCTTGTCGAGGTCGGCGATCGCCTGGTTGACCTCGGCGACGGTGGTTTCCCGGACGCCGGGCCGGCGGTTGAGCACCCGGTCGACCGTCGCCTCACTCAGCCCGCTCTGCTGGGCGATCTCCCGGATCTTGTACCGATGCGCCATCGACGTGCCCCTGTTTCTCCCGGCGAGAAGACGCGGACTCGAGTTTCGGCGCGGCGTGTTGCTCGAGTTCGCGTCTGCTCGCCAGGTCTCGTGAGGTCCCCCGCCAAATCTTGTGAGGTGTTTTTGATGGGTTTTTGCCGTTGATTGCGGTGCCGATCACAGCAAGACTAACCGCCATGGCGACCTCCCTGCACCCGGCGGCATGGCTCGGCGAGGCGGATTGCGACCTCGACGACTTCCGCGCGCAGGTCCAGCAGCAGACCGACCCGGCCGACTATCCGCATTCCGCCGACGTGCGCAGCAACGTCCTCGTCTACTCGGCCGACGCCGCATTTGGCGACCGCCGTGCCCTACAGGCCGAGGTGATCCGCGCCCTCACCGACGGACCGGGCGTTGTCGTCTTCACCGGGGCCTTCAGCTGCGAGGCCGTGAGCAAGGCCAACGACGCGTTCTTCGCGATCGTCGAGCAAGAACGCCAGGGCGATCGCACCGCGGGCGATCACTTCGGCGCACCCGGGGCCAACGACCGCATCTGGAATGCGTCGCAGAAGCTGGCGCTGCGCGATCCGCAGGCCTACGCCGAGTACTACGCCAACGACACGCTGGCGTTGGTGTGCCAGGCCTGGCTCGGCCCCCGCTATCAGGTGACCTCGCAGGTCAACATCGTCAATCCCGGTGGCGCAGCCCAGGTTCCGCATCGGGACTACCACCTCGGCTTCGTCCCCGTCGAGCACCTCGAGCAGTATCCCGCCCACCTCCACCGCATGTCGCCGGCACTGACCCTGCAGGGCGCCGTCGCGCACTGCGACATGCCGGTCGCCAGCGGTCCGACGATGCTGCTGCCGTTCTCCCAGCGCTTCGCCGGCGGGTACCTCGCGTTCCACCGACCCGAGTTCATCGACTACTTCGCGCAGCACCACGTGCAGGTACCGCTCGGCATCGGTGACGCGGTGTTCTTCAATCCCGCCCTGTATCACGGTGCAGGGGCCAATGTTTCGGGCGACATCCGGCGCATCGCCAACCTCCTGCAGGTGAGCTCACCATTCGGCCGCGCGATGGAGGCGCTGGACCGCGCCGCGATGGTGCGCGCGGTGTACCCGGTGCTGCGCCGGATGCGTGCCGCCGGCCGGCCCGAGCACGAGCTCCGCAATGTCGTGATCGCCACCGCCGAGGGCTACGCCTTCCCCACCAATCTCGACAGCGATCCGCCGGTGGGCTCGCTCGCGCCGCGCAGCCAGGTCGACATCGTGCTGGACGCCCTGCACGAGGACCTCACCGACGAACAGCTCGAGACCGCGCTGAACGACTACCACGATCGGAGAATGCCATGACCACCCTGGGTCTGATCGGCCTCGGCCGCATCGGCGCCTTCCACGCCGAGACCTTGACGAACCTGCCCAATGTGGAGCGGCTCGTCGTCACTGACGAGCGGCCCCACGTCGTCGCGGAAGTCGCCACCAAATACGGCGCCACTCCTGCCGATTCCGTCGCCGACCTGCTGTCTGCCGGGGTGGACGGCGTCGTCGTGGCGGCGGCGACACCGGCTCACGCCGAGCTGGCGTTGGCCGCGGTCGAGGCCGGCCTGCCGACGTTCTGCGAGAAGCCGATCGCGTCCACAGCCGCCGAGAGCGCCCGCGTCGCCGAGATCATCACCCGGTCGGGCGTGCCGGTCCAGGTGGGGTATCAGCGGCGCTTCGACACTGCGTTCGCCGCGGTGAAGCAGGCCGTCGACGGCGGCGGGCTGGGCCGGCTGCACACGGTGCGGAGCACCACGATGGACCCTGCTCCCCCGCCGATGGATTACATCCGCGGCTCCGGCGGCATCTTCCGCGATTGCGCCGTCCACGATTTCGACGCGATCCGCTGGGTGACCGGGCAGGAGGTGGTCGAGGTCTACGCCACCGGCAGCGTGCAGGGCGATCCGCTGTTCACCGAGTACGGCGACGTGGACACCGCCGTCATCGCTGTGCGTTTCGACGGGGGTGCGCTCGGCGTGGTCTCCGCCGCCCGGTACAACGGTCGGGGCTACGACTGCCGGCTCGAAGTGCACGGGTTCGACGACACCATGGTCGCCGGCTGGGACGAGGGCGTCCCGGTGGTCAACGGGGACCCGAGCACGTCGTTCCCGACCGGTCAGCCGCACCACTTCTTCATGGACCGGTTCACCCAAGCGTTCCGGGCAGAGCTGAGCGCGTTCATCGACGTCGTCGGCGGCTCCCCCATCCGAGGCGCCACGGTTGCCGACGCGGTGGAGGTCGCGTGGATTGCGGAGGCCGCCACCGAATCGCTGCGACGCGGCGCCCCGGTTGCCATCGAGTCGGTCAAAAAGGAGGCACGGCAGTGAAACTCGCGGGAGCCCCGATCTCCTGGGGCGTGTGTGAGGTACCGGGCTGGGGCCATCAGCTCCCGCCGGCTCGCGTGCTGAGCGAGATGGTCAGCGCCGGTCTGACCGCTACAGAACTCGGCCCCGAGGGCTTCCTCCCCGCCGAGACCGCGGAGCTGGCCGCGACACTCGGTCGTTTCGGGCTGCAGTGCGTGGGCGGCTTCGTGCCCGTGGTGCTGTTCGACGAGAGCCACGACCCGGTCGACGATCTGGCCGGTCCACTCGAGTCTCTCGTCGCTGCCGGGGCGGGGGTGGTGGTGCTCGCCGCAGCCACCGGGGCCGACGGGTACGACACCCGCCCGGAATTGTCCGAGCGGCAATGGGAGACACTGCTGACCAACCTCGACCGGCTGACCGAGGTGGTCGCCGAACGGGGCCTGAAAGCTGTGCTGCATCCGCACGTCGGCACCATGGTCGAGACCCGCGCCGAAGTGGATCGTGTGCTCGCCGGTTCCCGCATCCCGCTGTGTCTGGACACCGGACACCTGCTGATCGGCGGCACAGATCCGCTGCAGCTGGCGCGCGAGGTCCCCGAACGCGTCCAGCACTGCCATCTCAAGGACGTCGATGCCGCATTGGCAGCGCGGGTCCGATCCGGCGAGCTGACCTACACCGAGGCCGTCGCCGCCGGGATGTACGTACCGCTGGGCCAGGGCGACGTCGACATCGCCGGGATCGTGACCGCGTTGCAGGACAGCGGATTCGACGGTTGGTACGTGATGGAGCAGGACACCATCCTCACCGGCGAACCCGACGGCGACGGACCGCTCGCCGACGTCCGCGCCAGCGTGGCTTTCGTGACGGGAGCCGTCGCGGGCATCACGGCGTGAGCCTGCGGATCGGCGTCCTGGGCGCGTCGCGGATCGCCGAGAACGCGATCATCGGCCCCGCCCGTGAACTGGGCCACCGGGTGGTCGCCGTAGCGGCGCGGGACCCGTTGCGCGCAAAGGTGTTTGCCGATCGGTTCGGTGTCGAGCGGGACCTCGCCTCCTACCAGGATGTGGTCGACGACTCCGAAGTCGACGTCATCTACAACCCGCTGGCCAATGCCTTGCATGCGCCGTGGAATCTGGCCGCGGTCGCGGCCGGCAAGCCGGTGCTCACCGAGAAGCCGTTCGCCCGGGACCGTGCCGAGGCAGCGAGGGTGGCGGGGGGGGGGCGGGGGGGCGGGGGGG
>JAEXZY010000037.1 GCA_023404955.1 Actinomycetes bacterium | reverse complement strand
CCGCGGGTGAGCGGCCGCCGCGAGGTAGCGGGCCGACTCGGCGAAGCCGATCGCTCATTCGAGTCCCTCGGCCACCGCCCGTCGGCATCCGGCGATGAAGTCGTCACGGGCCCAAGTGGTTTCGTCGATACGCAGCGCTCGCTCGTAGTGATCGGCACACAGTGTTTCCGGAGTCACTCCCGGCGCCGCGAGGTGGTCCAGCAGCACCCGACGGTCGGGAATCACCGAATACCCTGCCTGATAGGACCGTTCGTCCCGCCGGCCGGTGCCGTCGAGATACATCAGCCCGACCGCCGCGAGCAGAACTGCTACGGGTAGAAGGACCATCCGTACGGGATGGACGGTCGCCGAACCGGTCACGAGGCAGGTCAGCTCAGCGCTACGAGCAGCTGCTCGAGAGCCTGGCTCTCGGTCGCCGGGTCGGGGTGGGGCGCACGGACCGCCGTGAGCACGGCGTCGATCCGGCCGTCGACCGCCGACCAGGTGCTGTCGTCCAGCGCCTGGAGCCGCGGTTGTGCGTCGTCCCAGGACATCTCGAGTTGACGCGCGGCCCCCGCTGCCCCCCGCTGATCGCCGGCCTGAACCGCCGCCGTCATCCGGGTTGCGAGGCTACGGAAGGTCGCGACGTCAGCTGCCGGGAACCGCGCTGCGACCTGTCCCGGCGTCACCGGTGCAATGACAGCGGGTCCCGATTCGGACTCGGCCGGACTCGGAGCCGAGTGCGGCTGATGGTGCGCCCAGGTCAACAGGGAGCCGGCTGCAATCGCGATCACGGCGAAGTAACCGAGCATCAACCGCTCACGCCCGCCTCCGGCGCGCCGGGGCGCTGCGGTCCTCACGATCACATCGACTCGGCTGATCGTGAGGTACACGACGATGGCCAGGATCAGCGCCAAGAACAGCACGCTCGTCAGTCCGACGCCCAGTCCCAGACCCCGTTGATCGGGTGGGAATCCCAGCCAGTCACCGAGATTCGCGCCGAGCGGCCGGGTCAGGACATATGCCAGCCAGAACGCCAGCACCGGATTGGCGCCCAGCCGCCATCCGAGAGCGATCGAGGCTATCAACCCTGCCGGCAACAGCACGGCGGTGCCAGGCCCCCATCCGGTCAGCTCGAGTGTCCAGTCGCCGACGGCGGTACCCAATGCGAACGTCACCAGGATCGCCACCCAGTAGAACAATTCGCGCGGGACACTCACGATCGAGTGAATCGACAGCGTCCGTTCGCGAGCGAACCAGATGCCGAACACCACGAGCAGTGCGACAGCGAAAGCGGCTGTGCTCCATGCCAGCGGAACCCCGAATGTGTCGGTGAGGATGTCGGTGTACAACGTCCCGGTCACGCTGAGCACCACAACCGTCAGCCAGTAGGGGAACGGCTGATATCTGCTCAGCAGCACCTGCCACGTCAGCACGATGCCCAGCACCACGGTGAACAGGACCGCCGTGGTGATCAGACCAACTCCGAGAGACATGTTGATCCAGTCGGCGAAGCTCTCGCCCACCGTGGTGCACAGGATCTTGATCACCCAGAACCACACGGTGATCTCCGGGACCTTGCTCATGGTGATACGTCCGCTGCGTGACGGGGCCAGATCGAGTCGCTCGCTCATGGCGCCCGACCGTAGGCAGAACGTGCTGAAGAACCGCTGAGAAAAGCAGCGACTCAGCTCAGGAGACGGGTGCGGTGGCGCGATGCGGCCTCAGGAACAGCGAGAGAACCACGACGAGATAGCAGACCCACGCGACGACCTGGAGCACGGTCGGGTCTGGACGCATGTTGAAAACACCCTGCAGGACTGCGCCGTACCAACTCGACAGCTCGAAGTGAGGGGACAGGTCGAAAGCAACGTCGGCCAGGCCGGGAAGCCATCCGGCCGTCTGCAGCGCCCGGACGGCGTAGGCAAGGATGCCGGCGGCGACGACCACCAGAAGTGTTCCGGTCACGGTGAAGAACGAGGACAGGTTCACCCGAACCGCACCGAGGTACATCCCCACGGCGAGCACCGCAGCGATCGCGACCCCACCTACGAGACCGATCAGCGGCCAGGACGTGCCCGCACTGTTCTCGGCGTAGCCGACCATCAGCAATGCGGTTTCGACGCCTTCGCGTCCGACGGCGAGAAACGCCAAGCCGGCCACCGCGAACGGGCCGATTGACATTGCTCGTGTCAGATCGTCGCGGAGCCCGCCCGAGATGCTGCGTGCTGCGGTGCGCATCCACAGCACCATCGAGGTGACGATGGCGACGGCGACCATCGAGGCGATTCCGGCCGTCAGCTCAGCGGCGACGCCAGAGACCGTCGACGTCCCGTAGTGGATGCCGAGGAAGATCGCCGCCTCCATCGCCACGGCTCCGGCGACTCCTAGTGTCGCCCAGGGAATCATCTCGCGGCGGCCGGTTTTGACCAGGAACGCCACCAGGATCATGACGACGATGCCGGTCTCCAGACCTTCACGGACCCCGATCAGCCCGCTCCCGACCAACTGCGCCAGTGTCGACGGCGCACTGGTTGCGTCGGCGTGGTCCACGGATACCTCCCCCTCCGATGCCGCCGGACGAGGAGGCCGGCGAGCGAACACGTCGCGCGGGACTGTAGGTAGGAACTGCTGAGAGAACGCTGAGGAGGCCGGCCGAGGCGTCGTTCTCAGCGCCCTATCAGCGTCAATCGTGAACTCTGGACTCATGACTCGTGAATTCGGGCAGGGTCGCGTTCGTGTCGCGGCGGTTGGTGCGATGGCTTCGCTGGCGGTCGTCTTCATCGCCCTGGCGGTCGTCGCGCATCGTGCGCATGCGGGCACCAACGTCGATCACACCCTGCTGGCATGGATCATCGCTCATCGCACGCCGGCGATCACAGCCGCCGCTGCGGTGGTCACCCAGGCGTTCAGTCCGATGGTGATCGTCGGTGTCGCCGTCCTTGCAGGGGTGGTGCTCGGCTGGCGGCGGTCGTGGCTGCTGGGTGCCGCCGTGGTTGTAACGGTCGCGGCTGCGGGCTCAGCGGGTGCGGCGGTGAAATCGCTGGTCGGCGCGGCCCGACCGCCCCGCGGCGCGCAGGTGATCGCCGAGACGGGACATGGTTTTCCTTCGGGACACGTCACGGGAACCGTTGCGCTGACGGGGATCCTCGCGTTCGTGCTGGGACGGACAGCGCGAACGGCCATCCGGGCGGCGCTGGGTGTGGGAGCTGTCCTGGTGGTCGGTGTCGTAGCCGCGACGCGGCTCTACCTCGGCGTGCACTGGTTGAGCGATGTCGTCGGCGGCCTGCTGCTGGGCAGCATCACCGTTGTGCTCGCAACGGCCGTGCTCGTCGCCGTCCTTGCGGCGGACGGCTCGGTCGAGGACATCAGAGCCGCGCCGGGGCATCTGCGAGTGACATGATCGGCGCGGGCGCCGAACAGCGCTTCGGCGCGGCAGGCTCGAGGAGGTCCGGTGGGAACCGTGCGGTCGGAGCAGCGATGCCCCGTGTGAAGCAACCTCACACGTGGTGGCGGCCCAGGTTCTGGGGTATCTCTGCCCGCTCGGCGCTGGTGTCGGCATCCGTGGTGCTCGTCGCCCTCGCAGTCGCCGGCGCCGGCCTGTCCTTCGTGCTCTACCGTTCCCTGCTGTCGGGTATCGACGATGCGGCCGCGGGCCGTGTCCGCGACATCGCCGCGGCCCTGCAGTCCGACGGCGCCGAGGAACTCGATGCGGCACTGCTCACCACCGATCAGCGTGTGGTCAGCGTCCAGGTCGTCGACGGCACGGGCGCCGTGGTTCGGAGTTCGCAGCGCGCGGGCGCTGTCCCGGTGGTTTCCCCGGACCTTTTCGGAGCCCAGCCGCGTATTGGGCTGCCCGATCATCTGTCGCCGAACGACGACATGCGGATCAGTGGTGAGACCGTGCAGGTTGCGGACGGCCGTCGCTACACCATCCTGGTGGGAGCCGGGAGTGAAGCCGTGGAGTCGACGGTCAAGACCGTGCTCGCGCTGCTGGCCGGGGCGGCACCGCTGGTCGTGGTCGTCGCAGGGGCGGTCACCTACTGGCTGGTGAAGCGGTCTTTACGCTCGGTCGATGTCATCCGGGCCCGCGTCTCGGCAATCAGCTCCTCCGACCTCGGTGAGCGAGTCCCCGTTCCGGCCAGCGCCGATGAGATCACGGCGCTGGCAGTCACGATGAACGAGATGCTCGCACGCATCCAGTCGGGTCACGAGGCGCAACGGCGATTCGTGGGCGATGCGTCGCACGAACTCCGCAGCCCCGTCGCCGCGATCCTGTCCGCCCTCGACGTCGTCGCCGCGCATCCGGAACTCCTCGGCGAACACCTCACCTCTTCGCTGCTGCGGTCCGAGGCGACGCGGATGCAGTCGCTCGTCGACGATCTGCTGCTCCTGGCGCGTGCCGACGAACGGGGACTGCCGGTGCGGCGGGTCGACGTGGACCTCGACGACCTCGCGTCTCAGGAACTCGATCGCGTCGCGCGTGAGACACGGCTGCATATCGTGGCCGACTTGGTGCCCACGCGCGTGATCGGTGATCCGGGTGGTCTGACGAGGGTGGTCCGCAATCTGCTGGACAACGCCGCCCGCCATGCCGCGTCCCGCATCGAGGTGCGCGTCCGAACCGAGGGTGATGTCGCGGTCTTTTCGGTGGCCGACGACGGGCCGGGTATCCCGCCCGACAAACGGGCGAGGATCTTCGACAGGTTCGTCAGGCTGGATCAGGACCGCTCCCGTGCCGGCGGCGGAACCGGTCTGGGCCTGGCCATCGTGTCCGAGGTCGTGGCCGCACATCAGGGCAGCGTCTCGGTCGGCGACCGTGCCGGCGGCGGAGCGGTGTTCTGTGTTCAGCTGCCGCTGAGGTATTCCCCCGAGTCGAGCCGGTAGCCGACTCCGCGCACGGTGTGGATGGTGTTCGTACCAAAGGGTGCGTCGATCTTGCGTCGGACGTAGCCGACGTACACCTCGACGACGTTGTCCGGCCCCGCGTAGTGCGCATCCCAGACATGTTGCAGGATGTCATTTTTCGTGACGGCGGTGTCTTTGTGCCGCATCAGGTAGTGCAAGAGCCCGTACTCGCGCGGGGTCAGCTCGATGGCCTCTTCACCGCGGGTCACGACACGGCGCGCGGGATCGAGGGACAGCGTGCCGGCGGTCAGTACCACCGGTCGCTGGGGAGCTCCCCGCCGCACCAGCGCGCGCAGACGTGCCCGCAGCACGATGAACGACACCGGCTTGGTCAGATAGTCGTCGGCCCCCAGGTCGAACGCGTCGGTCTGGTCGTAGTCACCGTCCTTGGCGGTCAGCATCAGCACGGGGGTCCAGACGTTGCGCGACCGCATGGTGCGTAACACTTCGTAGCCGTTCTTCCCGGGCAGCATGATGTCGAGGACCACCACGTCAAAGGCGTTCTCCGTTGCCTCCCAGAGTCCGTCGACCCCGTTGTCGGCATGCACAACGACCCAGCCCTCGGCGCGCAGACCCATCGTCAAGGTCGCCGCCAACCCCGGCTCGTCCTCGACCAGAAGGACTTTCACCTCTCGATACTCTCCCACTCACAACGGTTCACCAAGCTCGACACCACGGTCTGGGAGCTCGACTGCAGTGTCGCACCGAGGCGCTGAGAGGACGCTGAGGACCTCACCCCGTGGCGGCGTCGCGTCGGCAAGACTGGTGGGGTGTCTGCTGCCGAGCCGCTCCTGACCCCCGTGCTGGTTGCTGTCTGCGTCGCCATGGCCTTGGCTGCCGGCGCTGTGACGCGTTGGCTTCTGCAGGGTTCCGCACTGGCCGCGCCCATGGCGGGTGCACGCGCCGCGGCTCAGCTGGCGGCGGTCGCAACGGTGCTTGCCGCCGCGCTGCAACGAGTGTGGTCGTCGTTGCTGGTGCTCGCGGTGATGTTCATCGTCGCCTCGGTGACGGCGGCGCGGCGCAGTCAGGCGCGGCGCGGGTCGTGGTGGTTGTGTATCGCGTTGGCGGCCGGCATGTCCGCGGTGGTGCCGTTGCTTCTGGCCACCGGCGTGGTGCCGCCGAAGGGCGTCGCCCTGGTCCCGGTGTTCGAGATCGTGCTCGGCGGCACGATGACAGCGTCGGCGGTGGCTGCGCGGCGCGCGCTCGACGCCCTCGATGATCGCCGGGGCGAGGTGGAGGCGGCGCTGAGTCTCGGTCTTTCTGAGCGGTTTTCGCGTCGCATGGTGATGGAGCGCCAACTCGCCGATGCGCTGCTGCCCAATCTCGACCAGGCGCGCACAGCGGGTCTGGTCACCCTTCCCGGCGCCTTCGTCGGTGTCCTTCTCGCCACGGGCTCCGCGGCCCAAGCCGGCGCGGTGCAGGTCCTGGTCTTGATCTCGCTACTGCTCGCTCAGGCGTGCGGGGTCGCGGTGGTGGGTGAACTGGTCGCACGCGGCCGGGTCAGCCGCGACACGCACGTCGGGTGACGGGGTGGGGAAGTCCGTTGGTTGTGGGGAGCACCTGGACTGCACGAACCTCGACGTTCTGTGAAAAGCGGCGTCAGTTAGCTGGAAAGCGCTATACAGACTATGGGCCCATGGGAGCCGCCTGACGCGCTCGCTGCGGCGGCCCTGGCAGGTCTGAAAATAGACCCAGACCGCGATGGGGTGGTCGTTCAGTCATCTCAGGGCGTGATCCTGTCTGCCACCGAGAACGCCGGATCAATTCTCGGCCTTTCTGAGCAGGATCTTCTCGGCCGGCCGATCGTCGGATCCGCCTATTAAATGACAATGAGGCGTCCGCCAATCCCGTGACAATGTGCCATCAGGGCGGTCTTAGCGTTGGGACTTGCCACGGAATTTGGCAACCTACATAAGAGGGTGACGATCGACTGCGAGCAGCTCCGGCCGAAGATCCCTCGCGAGAAGAAACGAAGCTCGCGGAGAAGTAGCTGTCCCTGTCTGTCGTACCCCGGCGATACCTTCCCGCCGTGGGCATCACGCGGCACGCGACACGCATCCACCTCAGCACCGGGATCACGCCGGCCGGGATGCCGGAGTGGGTGGTGGCGTACACGGTGATCGAGTACAGCCGCGAGTCGCGCTTCGTAACGCACCACGCTGCGGAGGCCGCTGCACGACAACTGGTGACGAACCTGCTGCGGGATCGGCTGCCGGGGTTCAGCATCGAGGACGTGTACTTGGAGGATTTGGGCTAGGCCTGCTCGTCGACGAGTCCGCCGTTGTCGTCCAAGCGAAATCAGGGTCGGCAACCGTATTGCCAAGCGCATGCCTTCGCGCGGTTTCGCCGAACCCGTGGTCTACTAACGCGAAACCGTGGCGAGCCAAGGGGACAGCAAGTTGGTCGACGAACATCGCCCAGGCCCCGCGGCGGGTTCGAGTCTGCCGAACCCCGAGACGAACGGCGACGTCACGATCGAGGCGGGCAAGAAGTACTTCCTGCTGGTGTTCACCTTCGCCGTGCTGCTGTGGATCGTGAGCTGGGGCGTGCACCGACAGTGGTGGACCTTGCCACTGCCAGCATTGGGCGTCACCGTGTTGGGCATTGTGGTCGGCGTTGTTTCCAAGTACGAGGAGAAGCGGCTCAAGGCTGCACGGTTCACGCAGGTCGCTCGAGCCGTAGCAGGTTGCTACGTAGTCGTTCTCGCCGTTGCAGCTCTCACGGCTTGTCTGTGGGGATCACCCATGGTGACCAGGATCGGGGCCGCACTCCGGCCTTCAGAGCTCTCCGGACCGCGAGCCGCCGAGCCCGCGCCGTCTGGGCAACCACCTGACCCCGGCCAACCGCCAGACTCAAATTGCCAAGACCCGATGGTGTCCTTTCCCGCACCCTGGGGACCAGATCGGCCACTGATTTCTGACCGGCCTCTAACTACGGCTGGCCCGTTCGGTTCGCAGCCCACATTCAACAACGCCGTCTACCAGGGTGCGCCCGGCGAACCGGATGAAGACATGCGGTCCCGGATGGTCGCGGCGCGGCCGTCGGCACTCACCAACCCGGGCGGATTCATGACCGATCTTTCAGCCGTGCCAGACGAGGAGTACCGCGTACGTATCGTCGTCGACAACGTGGGCTCTCCGGCGATCGCGGGCACCGCAGCTCAAAATTCACGCGTTCGCCTCGTGCTGCCGCAGTGCTCGACCAACACAGTGCGCATGGTCGGCGTAGCTACCTCATCGAACGCGATACCCGGCACCGTCTGGGCCACAGCGACATTTAGCTCCGACCGGCCCTTCCGCCTCGTGCCGTCTGGCCGCCAGGCAAAGGTCTGCCCGAAGATGACTTGCGTATCCAACTCCGACTTCACCTTGTTCACGGGCGAGTCCGACCTCTACGGCCCCCAAGGAGCATTGCTCGGTACAGACCCCGCGGCGCCGGACGGTGTGCTACCCGGCAACACAGGAGTCGACATCCTCGTCTATCTGAAGGCTGTGTTCTAGAGCGGCGGGCCGATGAACGCGTGGGGACCCGATTGCACCGGTTTAGCGGTCCGCTCAGTTGAGAAGACTGGCCCGCGGAGGCCGGACCGCCACCGGCGCGAGTCAGTTCCGGCCGTTGATAACGGCTCCGTCATTGAGAGCCGGACCCGTGTCGCTGTAGCGCGCGTCGCTGCGGTCCACCCACGGCCGGCACACCGTGGTTAGTTGACCGCCTACTCCGCTGAGCCGAGGCCCTATCTCCCTCGCGGCACGATGCGAAGTCCGCAGGGGACTCGACGTCCAGTGGCTAGCATCTGCCAATGACGGAGATCAGCCCGAGTGACATGTCGGCGCTTGCTGAGAAAGTCAACAAGGGCAAGTACGGCAAGTACCTTCGGCGGGTGATACTTCGCAGGGTTCGAGGCTTCACCGATAAAGAGGTCCGATTCGACTTTCCGGTGACCGCACTGATCGGTCCGAACGGCGGTGGGAAGTCCACGATCTTAGGGGCCGCTGCGTTGGCGTACAGGGGGGTGAAGCCGGAACGTTTCTTCGCGAAGAGCGGCCGCTACGACTCAAGCATGGTGAAGTGGTCGATCGAGCACGGAGTCATCGATAAGGCAGTGGATTCGGCCGCGGAGGTGCGGCGGAGCGTCAACTTCCCCTCATCGAAGTGGAACCGGAAGCCGTTTGCCCGTGACGTGCTCATATTCGGGGTTACCCGGACGGTGCCCGCGACAGAGCGTGCGGACCTTCGTCTCGCTCGAGGTAGTAGTTTCAAGGCGATCTCGGAAACGAACCTCCCGTCCGAGGTCATCGAGGCAACTCAGGCGATCCTCGGCAAGACGGTGGATGGCTACTCTGAACTGGATGTGACCACGCGCGCGACTCTCTATGCAGCCAGAGACGACGACACCGGCACGTCATATACGGAGTTCCACTTCGGAGCCGGGCAGGCCAGCATCATCCGGATCGTCGCGGGTATCGAGGCTGCTGAAGAAAACAGCCTAATTCTCATCGAGGAGATCGAGAATGGGCTACACCCCGTCGCTACAAAGCGACTGGTGGACTACTTGATCAGCGTTGCAGTTCGCAAGAAGTGCCAGGTCATCTTCACCACACACTCGTCGGAGGCTTTGGAAGCGCTGCCGTCGGACGCTGTGTGGGCGGCGATCGACGGTGAGGTCATGCAAGGAACCCTCAACATTGAGGCTCTCCGTTCGATCACGGGAGCTATACCAGCTCAGATGGTGGTGTTTGTGGAGGACGTGTTCGGTGAACTTGTCCTCGCGGCGGCTCTGCGCCACTACGGAGTCGACCTCAGCGCTGTGGCAATTCATGGGCTCGGGGGCGCTGAGCAAGCGATCAAGATCCAAGAGGGCCGCTTGAAGGATCCAACGGCCGTGGTACCCGGCGTTGTATTCCTCGACGGCGATAAGACAGACAAGGGGGATGAGGAAAACGGAATCTACGTGCTGCCCGGCGGTGATGATCCCGAGGTGCATGTCTACGACGTTGTGCTGGGCGATCTCGACAACCAAGCGGCAAAGCTCACAGCGGCATTAAATCTTCCGATGGACCAGCAGGACCGCGTAAAGAAGGTGGTTCGGGAGACCGGACTCACCAATCACGACCGGCACATCATCTTCCGCCAGATCGGGGAGAAGCTAGATCTCACCGCCGAGCTCGTGGTTGCCAATGCGTTCCTCGGGTTGTGGGCACAGCTTCGGCCTGACGAGATCACGGCGCTGTTGTCGCCGATTCAAGGCCGACTGCCGATGAAAGTCCAGTAGCGCTTCCCTCGGATGAGCCCGCAAGCACCGTCTACGAACTTCAGAGAAAGTCCTCGCCGGCAAAGCCGTCGAGACGTGCGGCCGTCCACTGTAGCTTTCACCGAGCTCGCGCGTGCTTGAGCCACCCGAACACGCCGTCCTTCAGCTGTCGGCAGGTGGCTCAGAACGCGGGTCCGCATATCCTTGCGGGTATGGGCATTGGGGATAGCTACGTGGCGCAGGTGGATCGCATCCTCGCTGCCGCGGTCTTGTTGTTTCCCGATCGGGCCTCGACTCCCGCCGCGCTGTCCGCCCCGGCGGGGGTGGCAGGCGGGGACGTTCCCGAAGGCGCTAGCGGGATGGCCGCGGCCGCCGAGGACGCGGCGGCGCGCTATCGCAGCGACGACGCTAGGGCTGCGGCGCTGTCCGATGCATTCCGGGAGGCGGTGCGCGATGCCGCGGCGATTGCAACCCGCGCTGGGGAGACCGCGCGGGGCATAGCCCGGGCCGCCGGCGCCCAGGCCGAAGTCGCACTGGGGGAGCGCCCGGAGCCACACAACCTCACTCAGCTGGTGCACCAAATGGACGGCCGCTTGGCGGCGATGCAGGAACACATTCGGCACACGCGGCAGCAACTGGAGGCATCGGCCCAGCAGATCACCGCCCATGCTGCGGAGATGGCGGCTCTTCGGCAGGCCTGATTGTTGGTTTTTCGTTGTCTTGGGGCGTGGTTGTGGGGTTGTCGGGCGGTTAGTTTGAGCGGGTGGGCGGCTCGGGTGTTGGCGCGTATATCGCGCAGGTAGACCGGGTGTTGGGCGCCGCTCAGGGGGTCTT
>JAEXZY010000035.1 GCA_023404955.1 Actinomycetes bacterium | reverse complement strand
TGTGTAAACGAGACAGGCGCTGCGCCCGCGCGACGGCGCCGACGACCGCCGCGGTCGCGGGCAGCAGCGCCAGCAGCAGCGCGAACCGGGCCCGGCCGATCGTGGCCAGCACCGGCTGATCCAACGCGTAGGGGATGGCACTGGAAAGCAACCCGATGCCCGCGCCCCACAGCCATGTGCGCGGTTCGGCGAGCACGGACACGTCAGTGGCGGCTTGCAACGCGATCAGCACCGGCGCACTGACCACCGCGGCCACCGCCATGCCCACCGCCAGCGAATCCAGCCCGGCCCCGGCGTCGGCGACCCGCTTGCCGAGCACGATGTAGCCCGCCCACAGCGCGGCGGCGAGCAACGCGAACGCCACCCCCGCTGCGTCGACGTCGGATTGCACCCCGGCCAGCAGGTAGACCCCCGCGCCGACCAATCCCACCGCGACATAGTCCGAGGGACGGCGGGAGCCGATCACGGCCACTGCCACGGGGCCGGTGAACTCGATCGCCACAGCCGTGCCCAGCGGTATCCGCGCGATCGCCTCGTAGAACGCGATGTTCATCGCGAGCGTGACGGCACCGAACGCCGCAGCCGCGCCGACGCTGCGCCGCGTCCAACTCGCTCCCCAGGGCCGTCGCCACGCCAGCAGCACCACCGCGGCGCCCAGCGCCCGCAGCCACGCCACGGTCGCCGGTTCGGTCGTCGCGAACAGCCAGACACCGATGGCCGCGCCGACGTACTGAGACACCGCACCCACGACGAAGAACAGCGGCACCGACCACGCCGGGATCACGGCCACCGGCCGGGTCGGTCAGCCGGCCGACGTCCGGCGGGCACGTTCGGTGACCGAGGCGACGACGCCGCCGTCGCAGAGGATGTCGGTACCGGTCAGGTAGCCCGCCCGGCTGCTCGCGCAGAAGGCCAGCAGCTCGGCCATCTCCTCGGCGGTGCCCCACCGCGGCACCGCGGCGTCCACCACCATGGCGCCCGCGCCTGCCTGCTCCTCCAGCCGGCCCATCTCGGTGTCGGTGGAGCCGGGAGACACCGAGAGCACACGCAGTCCGCGCTGGTTGAAGCGCTCGGCCTGCGCGGTCGAATACCAGCGCACGAAGCTCTTGCTGATGCCGTAGCCGAGCCCGGGCCGCACCTCGTCGGGTCCGATGTCGCACGCCGAAAGCATCTGTGCCACGAAGGCATCGGCGTCCTCGAGGGCCAACGGGTACGCCGCTGTCGGCAACATGGTCTCGGGCAACAGGTACGCCGCCATCGACGCCACGTTCACCAGCGCGGCACCGCTAGGGGCGACGCGGAAGAACTCCTCGCCGACGGTGACGGTGCCGAGCGCGTTGGTCCTGATGATGAAGTCGGCGTCGCCCATGCTCGGACTCACGCCCGCGGTGTGGATCACCGAGCGCAGCGTGCCGAGGTCGGCGGCCTGATCGAGGGCGCGGGCGACCGTCTGCGGATCGGTGACGTCGCCGGAGACGGCGATCGCCGAGATTCCCTGCCCGTCGAGCCTCGCCCGAGTCTCCGCCAAGCGGTCGGCGCGGACGTCGACGAGCACCACCGCGTGGTCGCGGCCGAGGAGGGCGGCGGTCGCGCGACCCATGCCGCCGGCACCGCCGGTGATCACCGACACGTCAGTCATCTCGCGCCTCCCCCGGGGTCGGGCGTAAGTATCGCCCGGTCTCGAACTCAGTGTTCGACCAGGTCCTTGAGGCGGCGCAGCGTTTCGTCCATCGTCCGGGTCACCTGGCTCGCGGCGACTCGGTCGGCGATCAGGCCGAGCAGCCCACCGGGTGCTTCGTAGGCGAGTCGGAACGACACCTTGGTACGGCCGTCGCCGGCGTCGCGCATCCGGAAGCGCCCGCGCAGAGTGATTCCGGTGATGCCGATCCAGGCGAGGTCGCGCGGCTCGTCGAACTCCGACACTTCGATCACGCCGCCGATCGGCACCGAGCCCACCTTCCAGTGCACGGTGTAGCGCGCGCCCACCCCGGCCGGGGTGTCGGTCACGATCTCCCATCGTTCGAGGTTCGCCATGAACTCGGGATAGCACCCGGGGTCGCTGACGTGTTTCCACACCAGGTGTGGTTCGGCGTCCACGACGATGCTGCGAGACAGTCGCATCGCTCCCCCTATCCGATCACCGGGAAGCGCCGCTCGGCGGCGAGCCGGTCCACCGCGCCCTGCAGGCTCGCCAGCACCTTGTCGTTGATCACGTCATCGTCGGCGTTGGCGATGTCGGCGGCGTCGATGGGTTCCTGGACCTCGATGACGACCTTGGTCGGCAGCGGCAGCCGCGGGATGAAGTCGCTGACCGTCAACCCCCATGGCGGGGCGAACAGGATCGGCACGCTCTTGAGCCGGGCCAGCTTGTCGACCATCAGCAGCTTGGCCAGCCACTGCCCGCGGTCCAGGAACAGCGCGGCCTCCTGGCCACCGACGCTGGCGACGGGCACGATCGGCACCCCGGCCTCGCGCGCGAGCTTCACGTAGCCCTTGCGGCCGCCGAAATCGACCTCATGGCGTTCCCACGACGGCCGGAACACCTCGTAGTCACCGCCCGGGTACACCAGCAGCGCCGCGCCCGATTTCAGCGCGAGCGTGGCGTTGTCGTGATTCGCGGCGACGGTGCCGAACTTGCGCAGCGAACCCAGGCCCGGCATGGAGACCACGAGGTTGTGCGCCAACTGGTAGAAGGGCCGCTCGACACCGAAGTACGAGCAGAACGCCAGCGTGAACACGAACGTGTCCGGCGGGAGGTTGCCCCCGCTGTGGTTGCCGACCAGCAGCACGGGGCCGTTGGCGGGGATGCGGTCCAGCCCGCGCACGTCGGCACGGAAGTACAGGGAAGCCAGCAACCACAGTCCGGGCAGCTGCTCCAGGATGTAGTCGGCGTCGCGCTGGTCGAGATCGGCCTTCGGTACGCGCGCCGAGATCTCGTGTTTGACCCATTCCAGCGCATCACCGAGCCCAGGCATGGCGTGAGATTGACCACCACGGGCGCCGCGTAAACCTGCTGACAGTCTGTGGTTCGGCAACGTCGGGCATGATCTGCCGGTGCCTTCTTCCCTCGACGCGGTGCTGGCGTCCCTGGATCTGACTCGGACCGACGGGCGCTCGTTCAGCGGGGAGCAGTTGCCGGCCCCCGCGAATCACATCCTCGGTGGGCACATCTCCGCTCAGGCGCTGCTCGCCGCGAGCCTCACTGCGCCCGATCGCGCGCCGCACAGCGTGCACACCTACTTCCTCCGGCCGGGTGACGCACGCCGCCCGGTGCAGTTCGACGTCGTCGACCTCCAGGAGGGGCGCACGTTCTCGGCGCGCCGGGTCACGGCACGTCAGGATGACCAGATCCTGCTCGAGGCGATGTCCTCGTTCACCGCGCTGGCGCCGGGGGCGGCGAACGATGGATACCAGCCCAACTGCCCGGAGGTGCCCGCGCCGGAATCGTTGCCGGTGGTCGCGCCGCACCTGGCGGAATCGTCGGAGGCGACGGCCGGACAGTGGGCCAGCCTGCGCTGGTTCGAACGCCGGATCGTCGATGTGGCGTCGACGCCCCCGGCGCGCAGCCGGATCTGGTGGCGGCCCGATGGTCCGCTCCCAGCTCAGGGACCGGAGCGGACGGCGGCGCTGGTGGCCTACCTGTCGGCGGTGACGCTGACCGAACCGGTGTACCGGGCTCGGGGCCGGGTCGGCACGTCCCTGCAGCGCGATCACTCGGTGTGGTTCCACGCCCCCGCGAACCTGTCCGACTGGCTGCTCTACGACCAGTGCTCGCCCAGCAGCACCGGCGCGCTGGCGTTGGGCAGCGGCTCGATGTTCAACCGCGACGGCACGCTGGTCTGCACCGTGCGCCAAGAGCTGTACTTCGCCCCTCCACGGGGCTGACGTTCGCATCTGCGAGCATCGCAGCTCTGCGGGCGGGTACTCGCGCGTGATGGACACCGACCAGCGCACCCTCGGCGACTCCGACAGTCCGATCGAAGACGCCCTCGAACAAGCCTTCAACCGCATGGTCGACGAGGGCACCCAGCGCCTGCACCGCAGTGTCCGGGAGATCTTGGTCACCGGGTTCTTCGGCGGCACCGAGGTGGCGATGGGTGTGCTCGCCTACCTGTCGGTCCTGCTCGCCACCGGCGACCCGCTGCTCGCGGGGGTGGCGTTCTCGGTCGGATTCCTGGCGTTGCTGCTGGGCCGCAGCGAGCTGTTCACCGAAGGCTTCCTGGTGCCGGTCACCACCGTGGCCGCCAAGCGCGCGAGCGTGAGGCAGCTACTGAAGCTGTGGGGCGGCACGCTCGCGGCGAATCTGGTCGGCGGCTGGCTGATCATGTGGCTGGTCATGACGGCGTTCCCGAAGCTGCACGCCCAGACGATCGAGTCGGCTCAGCATTATGTCGACGCGCCGCTGAATGCCGAAAGCATCACACTCGCGCTGCTGGGCGGCATGGTCATCACGCTGATGACGCGCATGCAGCACGGCACCGATTCGATGCCCGCCAAGATCGCCGCCGCCGTCGCCGGCGCGTTCCTGCTGGCGGGTCTGCAGCTGTTCCACTCGATCCTGGATTCGCTGCTGATCTTCGGAGCGCTGATCGCCGGTGGCACGTCGTTCGGCTACCTGGATTGGCTGTCGTGGTTCGGCTACACCGTGCTCGGCAACATCGTCGGAGGGCTGGCGTTGGTGACCCTGCTACGGCTGATCCGCAGCAAGGATCGACTCAAAGAGGAACGCCGCCAAGCGGAGTCGCCAGAGGGCGAGGAACGCTAGAGCGGGGCCACTCGATCGAACCAGGGTGCGGCGCGCTCGAGTTGTGCCGCGAGCCGGATCAGCAGCGACTCCCCGGCCAGCGGGGCGACGAACTGAACCCCGAGCGGGAGCCCGTCGGCGGTCCAGTGCAGCGGCACCGACATGGCCGGGCGGCCGGTGAGGTTCGCCAGCTGGGTGTACGGCACCCAGCCGAGGTTGTCGTCGACCATGTCGTCGACGATCTTGGTGAACCGCAGCAGCGAGGCGGTCCTAGTCTTGAGCAGCACGTCGGCGCCACGGGCCAGTGCCGCCGGCAGGTCGAAGGCTCCGATTTTCGGTGGTGGGCTGGCCAGTGTCGGCGTCAGCAACAGGTCGAAAGAGGAGAAGAAGTCGGTGAGCCGGCGGGTGTGCTCGTGGCGGCGCGCCACGGCGTCGACGTAGTCCACGGCCCCCGTCGCCCGGCCCAGCGCGGCCATGATCAGCGTGTCGCGTTCGAAGGAGGCGTCGCCCGCCCCCGTGAGCCGTTTCGTCTCCTCCACCTCGTACGCCAGGGAGACGAACCAGGTGAGCAGGAAATCGCGGGCCAGTGCGGCGTCGTCGAACGGCGCCTCCGGCAGCTCCTCGACATGATGACCGAGGTCCGTGAGCACCCGCACCGCGTTCTCGACGGCGGCGTAGGCCTCCGGGTGCGGTGACGGGGTGATCGCCGACGGGACACGAAACCCGATCCGCAGCGGCGCGGGGTCGGCGTCCAGGCACGAGGCGAACGGCTCGTCCGGCATCGCGGGCGAGTACGGGGCGCCGGGTTCACCGCCGCGCAGCACGTCGAGCATGGCGGCGGTGTCGCGCACCGAACGGGACACGACGCCGTTGACCGCGGCGCCGTGCATGGGCTCCCCGGCGCCCGGGCCCGACGGGACGAGGCCGCGACCGGGTTTGAGGCCGAACAGTCCGCAGCAACCCGCCGGGATGCGAATCGACCCACCGCCGTCGCTGGCACCCGCGCACGGGACGATGCCGGCAGCCACCGCGGCTGCGGACCCACCCGAGGAGCCGCCCGGACTGTGGCCGACGTTCCACGGGTTGCGCGCCGCGCCGTTGGCGACCGGTTCGGTGACGCCCTTGGCCCCGAACTCCGGGGTGTTGGTCTTGCCGAAGATCACCAGCCCGGCGTCGAGCCAGCGCTGCACGACCGTGGAGTGCTCGGTAGCAGGCCACGAGGCCAGCGCCCGGGAGCCGGATCCGGTCGGCAGCCCGGCGAAGTCCTGGCCGAGATCCTTGATCAGGAACGGCACCCCGCGCAGCGGACCGTCGGCGGGTTGGGGTGCGGGCACGTCGCGCACGATCGCGTTGATCCGCGGGTTGACGGCGTCGGCGCGCTCCCGGGCGGCGGTCAGCAGCTCATCCGTCGACACCTGACCGGACGCGACCAACTCGGCCAGCCCGACGGCGTCGAATGTGCGGTAGTCCGCGAAGTCCATCACGCGACCGTAGCGCGCAATGGGAATGTTTGAATCGTTATCAACGTTTGTCTCATTTGTCACATGGGTAACACCTGTAACGACGCGGATGACGCGTCACACCACCGCCGAGAAAGTGACGAATGGACTATCGCCATGAACACCATCTTGTACTTCAGCACTCAGGGCCTGGTTTATGAGACACGGGCCTACACCCGGGCCGATATCGACCGTCTCGTGCACGATCGCGGACTGCAGTCGCTGAGCAGCGCCGACCGTCAGTTCGATTTCTGGTTCAGTTCCTCCGCGGGCCGCTGCCAGCGCCGCGTCAACCGTCACGCCACCGAGTTGCTGTTGGCGACAACGAAATTCACGGCCAAGAACGTGCCGCTCCTCCGCGGTGCCGTCGTCGTTGCGACTCACGACGTCGATGGTGACCTCGACGGCCTGAGCTGGCAACAGCTCGACGTGCTGGCCCAGCGCATCCGATCCATCAGCGAGCGCGACGAGCGCCAACTGACCCGGCGGATCGTCCGCGATCAGCGCCGTCGACGTCGCGCCGCCGCGCCGGCCACGGCCCCGCAGCCCGTGGGCGCGCCGCCGCGCATCGCCGCCGCACACTGAGTCAGCCGAACTGCGCGACACGTTCCGCCAGTCGGTCGAGAATGCGCAACGACTCGTCGAGCGGCTTCGTGGGCAGCAGCAGCTGCGCCTCCTCGAAGCCGAGACCGGCCACCTCGTTCAGGTACTCGAGATCATCGGGCGCCGCGAACATCCGCAACGGCACCTCGTGCTCGGCCCGGGCCCGGAGTTGTTGGACACGCGAGCGAATGTCGTCGACTGGCAGCGGATTGGACAACCACCCCGCGCGGTGCCGGACGATACGTGTCACCGTGGCCTTCGAGTTACCACCGATGAACACCGGCGGATGCGGGGTCCGCACCGGTTTGGGCCGCGCGTAGGACGGCTCGAAATCGACGTGGCTGCCGTGGTATTCGGCGGGCTCGATGGTCCACAGCGCGATGATCGCCTCGATGCGTTCGTCGAGCAGCGCGCCGCGGGTTGCGGGGTCGGTGCCGTGATCACGCATCTCCTCGAGGTTCCAGCCGGCACCCACGCCGAACACGAAGCGACCGCCGGAGATCAGGTCGATGCTGGCTGCTTCTTTTGCGGTGATGATCGGATCACGCTGGATGAGTAGCGCGATCCCGGTGACCAATTCGATGCTCGACGTCACTGCCGCCGCAGCGGCCAGCGTGACGAACGGATCCAGCGTGCGGTAGTACACCGACGGCAGGTCGCCGCCATTGGGGTACGGCGTCTCCCGGCTGACCGGGATGTGGGTGTGCTCGGCCACCGACAGCGACGTGAAACCGCGCTCCTCGATCGCTCGAGCCAGCGACACGGTGTCGATGGCGTCGTCGTTGACAAAGGTGGCGATACCGAACTTCATGGGTAAAGCGTAGGCGCTCATCGGCGTTTGGGAAGCCTTGGTTTGCTGGTAGAACTCGCCGATTCTGACTACGGTGGCGCGGTGACCACCGAACACCATGCTGCTGAACCTCATATCGGTTCCGTTGCCGCCAAACTGAATTGGTTGCGGGCCGGCGTCCTCGGGGCCAACGACGGGATCGTCTCGACCGCAGGCCTGGTGGTCGGCGTCGCCGCGGCGACAGCTGAGCGGGGCCCGATCCTCACTGCCGGCATCGCCGGGCTGGCCGCCGGAGCGGTGTCGATGGCCCTGGGCGAATACGTCTCGGTGAGCACCCAGCGCGACACCGAGAAAGCGTTGCTGACCAAGGAGCAGCGCGAGTTACGCGACGATCCCGCCGCGGAACTCGACGAACTCGCCGCACTCTACGAGGCCAAGGGACTGAACGCGGCCACCGCACGCACGGTCGCAGAAGAGCTCACCTCCCACGATGCCTTCACCGCGCACGCCGAGGCCGAATTGGGCATCACCCCTGGCGAATACACCAATCCGTGGCAGGCCGCCGTGTCCTCGGCGCTGTCGTTCACCATCGGTGCGTTACTCCCGATCATCGCGATCGTGCTGCCGCCGATGACATGGCGGGTACCGGTCACCGTGATCGCCGTCCTCGCCGCACTGCTGCTCACCGGCGCGGTGTCGGCGGGGCTGGGCGGTGCACCGAAGCAGCGCGCCATGGCCCGCAATGTGATCGGTGGCGGCCTTGCGTTGCTGCTCACCTACGGGATCGGGCACCTGGTCGGGGCCGCGGTCTGAGTGTAAGGATCGCCGCGCGGGGTACAGAAGCGCGGTGACTGCCGATCCCCCGCCTGTGCCCGACGACCTGCGTCGGCTGGCCGACGCCCACGGCGTCGCGACATTCTATCGCAACGAACGCCGCGAACCGGTGAATGTCGACGCGGACGTGGTGATCCGCGTGCTGGGCCTCCTGGACGTGGAGGCCGGCACCGAGGAACAACGCCGCGCCGAACTCGCCCGCCTCGAGGAGCGCGAGCGCGCCGGCGTGCTGCCGCCCACTCTTGCGGTGCGCTTGACCGGGCAGCCGCGGCCGGTCCCGCAGGCGACGCTGCTCGTCGCCGAAGACGGCACACGCATCGACGTGAACGGCGAGATCCCGGCCGACCTGGCACCTGGCTGGTATCAGCTGCACACCAGCGACGGTCAGGAGGTCACGGTCGTCGCGGCACCGCCGACCGTGCCGACGGCACCGGATACCTGGGGGTGGATGCTCCAGCTCTATGCGCTGCGCTCCGGACGCTCCTGGGGCATCGGCGACCTCGGCGATCTCACGGAATTCATCCAGTGGTCTGCTACCGAACATGATTGCGGCGCAGTTCTTCTCAACCCGCTACACGCACCAGGACCGACGCATCCGGTGCAACCCTCGCCGTACACGCCGTCGAGCCGGCGGTTTGCCAACCCATTGGCGTTACGGATCGAGGACCTGCCGGCCTACCGCGACGCCGATCCCGCCACCCGCGCCGATGTCGACGCACTGCGCGTATCGGCAAGCACACCGCGCATCGACCATGACCTGGTGTGGGCAGCGAAACGCTCGGCCCTGGAACTGCTGTGGCACTCGGCGGGCCGGCCCGACCCGCTCGCCGACGGTGCATCTGAGGGGTTGCGCGACTGGGCGACGTACTGCGCGCTCGCCGAACGGCACGGCGGCCGGTGGAGCCGGTGGCCCGCGCCGCTACGTCAGGTCGGTAGCGACGCGGTGGCCGATGCGCGTCGAGAGTTGGCTCCACGACTGGCTTTTCACGCGTGGGTGCAGCAGCAGTGCGCGGATCAACTGGTCGCAGTGCGCGACGCGGCGAAAGCCTCGGGCATGTCGCTGGGGGTGCTGCACGACCTCGCGGTGGGTGTCGACGCAGACGGCGCCGACGCGTGGGCGCTGGCCGACGTGCTGGCCCCCGGAGTGAGCATCGGCGCGCCACCCGACAACTTCACGCCCCGGGGCCAGGACTGGGGGCTGCCGCCGTGGCGTCCGGATCGGTTGGCCGCCAGCGGTTATGCACCGCTACGCGACATGCTGCGGGCGGTGCTGTCGCACGCTGACGGTCTGCGCATCGACCACGTCGCCGGCTTGTGGCGGCTGTGGTGGATACCACCGGGTGACGGCCCCGACCGTGGCACCTACGTGTATTACGACGCCGAGGCGATGCTGGCCGTGCTGGCGCTGGAGGCTCACCGCGCCAACGCCACCGTGGTCGGCGAGGACCTGGGCACCGTCGAGCCGGAGGTGACGCAGGCGCTGGCCGACAACGAGATGCTCGGCTGCGCGGTCGCGTGGTTCACCCGCGACCTCGACCAGCCGGACGAGCCGCTGTTACCACCGAACCGATGGCCCGAGCGGGCGGCCGCGAGCATCTCGACCCACGACCTGCCGACAGCTGCGGGCTTCCTTCAGGGGGAGCACGTGCGGGCACGCGCCGACCTCGGCTTGCTGACCGATGTTCCTGCCGAACAGGCCAACGCCGACACCGAGCGCGCAGAGTGGTTGACGCTGTTGCGGTCTGAGGGTCTCCTCGGGGCCGAGGAGTCGGACGAGACCGCGGTCGTGCTGGCGATGCACCGGCTGCTGGCCCGCACGCCGAGCAGGCTCAAGCTGATCTCGCCCTACGACGTCATCGGCGAGGTGCGCCAGCCGAACCTGCCGGGCACCGTGGACGAATACCCGAACTGGCGGCTGCCACTGCCCGAGACGCTGGAGGAGCTGCAGAACGATCCGCGGGTCGCCGCGATCACCGCGGCGATGAAACAGGCCTGACGGGCCGCCCTGGTGTGCGTCCAGATCGTTCGATCAGCCCGCAGGGCGATCTGTGCGCACACCAGCGCCCTACCCGCTCAGCGGAACTGCGGCAGCACGTCCTGCTGCCAACTCGTGAAGAACCCGTCGAGATCCGGTCCGATCTGCTGCACGTAGACCTCGTCCACCCCGGCGTCGAGGTACTGCCGCACTTGGGCGACGTGCGCATCGGGATCGGGGCCGCACGCCACCGATTCGGCCACCATGTCGCGCGGTACCAGCGTCGCGGCATCCATGAAGTCGCGCGGTCGCGGCAGCGTCTGCGCGAGCTGACCGGGCAGCGCCTCGTTGGCCCACAACCGATGCGCGGCATCGAGTCCAGCGTCGGCATCGCGATCCCAGCTCACCTTCGTGCCCGCCTGCACCGGCTTGTCACCGCCCCCTGAGTCGCGGAAGGTCTTGACCAATTCGGCGTCGGGCATCGTCGTGCAGAAGCCGTCGCCGAGACGTCCCGCGAATTCTGCTGCCTGCGGCCCGAATCCGGACACGTAGATGGGCACCGGCCGCTTGGTGCGGGTGTAGATGCGGGCCTCCTGCACCTCGTAGTGCTCGCCGTGGTGGCTGACCTCGTCGCCTCGGTGCAACAAGCGGATCACATCGATCGCCTCCTCGAGCATCTCCAACCGCACACCCACCGACGGCCACGGGTCGCCGAAAATGTGCTCGTTGAGCAACTCCCCACTGCCGACTCCGAGCACGAACTTGCCGTCGAGCTGAACCGCTGCGGTCGCGGCCGCCTGCGCGATGATGGCCGGGTGGATCCGCATCGTCGGACACGTGACAGCCGTGCTGACTGGCAGGGACGTGACCTGTGACAGCGCTCCGATGATGCCCCACACGAAGGGGCTCTGCCCCTGCTCGTCGTTCCACGGATGGAAATGATCGGAGATCCACAGCGCCTCGAAGCCGGCGTCCTCGGCACGTTTGGCCTGGTCGACGAGACTCGCGGGGGTGTACTGCTCACAGGACAGGAAGTAACCGATCTTCGCCATGCCGGCGCGGTTACCCCTCGGCGGTGTCACTATGCGTGCGGGTTCGGATTGGACGGGCGGCGACGGGGTAGTGCCTCGGCATGAACCTGCATGAGATCCTCGCCGACGTCGAACGTCTCGATTCTCTCGACGAGGCGGCCGCCGTCGCGGCGGGCGTGGCGGACCAGATCGTCACGCGTTCCGGGCTCGCAGGGTTGCTACGTGGGGCGTGGCTGGGGCACCCGGTTCATCCGCTGTTGGTGACGATCCCGATCGGGGCGTGGTCCAGCTCGGTGCTGTTCGACGTGGCGTTCGACGATCCCACCACGGCACGCAGGTTGGTCGGGGTCGGTCTCGCCGCTGTTCCACCGACGGTGCTCGCCGGCTGGGCCGATTTCGCGCTGTTGAGTCGGCGGCAACAGAGGGTGGGTCTGGTGCATGCGGGGTCCAACGCTGTGGCGGTCGGGCTGTTCGCGCTCGCGTACCGCGCGTACCGGAAGGACAAGCCGGCTGCCGCGCGCCGGTATTCGATCCTCGGCCTTCTGGCGATGGGGATCGGCGGCGCGCTCGGCGGCCACCTGTCCTACGCACAGGGCGCCGGGGTGTTCAGGTGGCAGCCGGCGCTACAGGTCCAGCGCCAGCGGCTCGACGGGTGACGCGCAGCAGATGAGCACGTTCCCCTCGGCGGGTGGTTCCAGCGGTTCGGGGTCGTAGCGCACCGATCCGGACAGCAACGCCGTCTCGCAGTTGTGACACACGCCGGTGCGGCACGACCACCGCGTCGGCACATCGCACGCCTCGGCGAGTTCGAGCAGGCTCATGCGGTTCGGCCCCCAGGGCACTGCCAGCCCGCTGCGGACGAACTGCACCTCGGGGCCGGGTCCCGGCTCCCCCTCCGGTAGGTGCGGCGTGACGGCCGTGGCGGCGATGCCCGGGGTGAGCGCCGGACCCGCACCGAAGATCTCGGTGTGCACGCGCGACCGGTCCAGTCCGTGCGCCAGCAGCGCCGCCTCCATCCCGGTCATGAAGGGTTGCGGTCCACAGACGTAGGCGGTGGCCTCGCGGGGAACGTCGAGCGCCTCGAGCGTCGCGGCCGAGAGTCTGCCGGGTTCGCTGAAGCCGACCCCGGCCCGGTCCGCCGGTGCCGGCTGACTGTAGACGACATGAGACACGCTGTGTGGCAACGCTTTCAATGCGGCCTGCGCCTCGGAGGCGAACGCGTGCTCGATGCCGTTGCGCGCACCGTGCAGCCACCACACCGGCCGGGTGGACGACGTCGCGGCCAGCGCGTTGAGCATCGAGAGCACCGGGGTGACCCCGACCCCGGCGGAGACGAGAACCACCGGCGACTCGTCCTCGGTCAGCCAGAAGGTGCCGCGTGGCGCGGCGACATCGAGCGAGTCTCCAGGGCGCAGCTGCGTGTGCAGGTAGGAGCTGGCAGCGCCGTGTGGTTCTCGTTTGACGCCGATGCGATAGGTCGGACTACCCGGCGCGTTGCACAGCGAATAGGTGCGGATCAGGGCGGGCGTTTCGCCGGTACGCGGCAGCCGGACCGTGACCGATTGGCCGGCAAGCCATTTCGGCAGCGGGGTGTCCGCCGGATCGGCAAGGACCACCGAGCGCACCGACCGGCTCTCCTCGACGACGTCGCGCACGATCAGTGAGCGGAAGCCGGTCCAGGCGGGCGGCGGGCCGGCGGCGGCCAGGCCGGGGTTACCGACCGCTCCGGCCTCCTGGTCGGCCAGTGCGCGGAGCGAACCCTGCCAGCCCGGGCTGAGGGCGGGGATACGTAGTGCTCGGGCCAGTCCATCGCGGGGATGGCCGGGAAGATAGAGCAGCTGGTCGATCTCGGCGACGGACATCCGCTCGGGGCCGTCGGCGATCTTGACGATCTCCTGGCCGGCTTCGACATCGCCCTCGGTGATCACCCGGCAGTAGAACCCCGGCCGGCGGTGCGCGACGAGCAGCGCTGCCATGCGGGGCTCGCCGATCCGCATCCCGGCGCGGTAGCAGGTGACTCTGGGCTGGGTGACCTCGAGGACCGCGTCGCCCACGCGGTAGCGGTCACCGATGCAGACGTCGTCATCCGAGAGGCCCTCCACGGTGAGGTTCTCCCCCAGCAGGCCGGGTATCAGGTCGTCGCGGCCGAACTCGTGCGCCCAGTGCCGGTAGGACTCCATCTGATAGACGAGCACCGCGCGGTTCTCACCGCCGTGGCCACCGAGGTCCCCCTGCCCGTCGCCGTCGATGTTGAGCCGACGAATCCGCCGTGGTCCGGAGACGGGATCTTTCCAGGCTCCGGTGAAGACCGTGCGGCCGTTCCACGACACGTCCCGGGGCATTCCCACGTTCACCGATACCAGGGTGGCCACCCCGCCATCCTCCCCGGATCGGCGCAGCGTCGCAGCCGAATTCGCCCCTGGCCGCGGCCGCTGCGCTAAGACAGACAGATGGCCGACACCGCCCGTCCACCCGCGGCGCCCACCGCGTTCCGCTACCCCGAGGTGGGCGTCCGACGCGCCCGACTGCGCAACGGCATTCGACGCCTTACAGGAATTGATCCATTCCCCTCCGACGCCGTTGCCCGCGCGTTCATCGACGGCCTGTCCGAGGGGGACCCGGTGGCCGAGCGCTTCGTCGCCGAGACCTACCACGGGGAGTTGGGCGCGCGCCGTGCCCGTGATCTGGTGGAGCAGGCCCAACGCCGCGGCATCGACAGCGTGCCCGAGGCGCCGGAGTCGATGCGGGTGCTGTTCGCCGAGTTCGAGCAGGAGCCCGACTGGCTGGACGCGGATCTTGTCGAGAAGGGCGCCGCGGTGTGGCGACGGTGGGCGTACGCGCTCGGCGCGCTCGGCAACGCCGGCACCACCGACACCTACACCGAGGGCTGGCTCGCGGTCCCGCTGTCGCTGTCGGGCGGCTATGCGGGCCAGCGCGCGCTGCACCGCTACCTCGAGACGTCCCGCTGGTGGATCGAGGTGTGTCGCCCGGGTGCGCTGCTGACTCCCGGCTCACTCGGCAGGCAGATCTCGCTGCACGTGCGCATCATGCACGTCAGTGTCCGGGAGCGGGTGCGCCAGCACCCCGAGTGGGACGCCGCCCGGTGGGGTCTGCCGATCAGCCAGTCCGCGATGCTGCTCACGCTGCTCGGCGGCAGCGTCGCGCCCGCCCTCGGGCTGTTCCTGCTCGGTCACCTGACCTCCCCCGCCGAGATGCGCGCGGTGCTGCACTTCAACCGCTACTGCGGCCATCTCGTCGGGGTGCGGTGTGACGGCTACTTCCCCGAGACCGTCGCCGACGCCTGGCGCATCCTGCTGATGGCCGACTCCTCTCGCAGTCACGACAGTGGCTCCAGCGGAAGCGAATTGGTCGAATCATTCGTACCCGCGTTCGGGCCCACCGCCGCACATCGGGGACTCGGCCGGCTGCGCGCCGAGTACCACTATCGGGTGCAAGCCGGCTACCTCGGCCTGTACATGCTGCCGTGGAACCGCCGCCGCTACCGGCTCCCGTCGGCGCTGCCCGGTGTCGCGCTGCTGCTCGCGCGGGCACCGGCCATCACCGCGCTCGAGATCGGCCGCCGCATCAGCCCGCCGCTGGACCGGTGGTGGCAGCGCACGAATCTGCACCGGTGGGAACGCTGGCTGTCGTGGCAGTCGGCAGGCAAGGCGGCACAGTTCGAGGCGGCGGTCCCACTGCGACGCTGACTCCTGAGGCCTCGACGGCGCGCCTACGATGAACAGATGGCCGAGCAATTCGCGATCCCGGACGTTCCGTTCACGCACGACCCCTGGGTGGCGTCGGCCCAGCGCTACAGCGAGATGCCCTACCGGCGGGTGGGCACCTCGGGGCTGCTGTTGCCGGCGATCTCGCTGGGCCTCTGGTACAACTTCGGCGACAACCGGCCGTTCGACACGCAACGAGAAGTGTTGCGGTACGCCTTCGATCGCGGTATCACGCACTTCGATCTGGCGAACAACTACGGCCCGCCGTACGGCTCGGCGGAGGAGAACTTCGGCCGCATGCTGCGGCGTGACTTCAAGCCGTACCGCAACGAACTACTGATCTCCACCAAGGCCGGCTGGGACATGTGGCCCGGCCCCTACGGTCAGCTCGGCGGCCGCACCTATGTCCTCAACAGCCTCGACGAATCCCTGGACCGGCTCGGCCTGGACTACGTCGACATCTTCTACTCCCATCGCATCGACCCCCACACTCCGCTGGAGGAGACGATCGGTGCGTTGGACACCGCGGTGCGTACCGGCAAGGCGCGCTACGTCGGCATCTCGTCCTACTCTCAGGCGAAAACGGCCGAAGCGGCAAGCATCGCAAAGAGTTTGGGCACGCCGCTGGTCATCCACCAACCGTCGTACTCCCTTCTCAACCGGTGGATCGAGGACGGTCTGACCGCGGAGCTGGACACCGCGGGCATGGGCGCGATCGCGTTCACCGCGCTGGCGCAGGGTCTGCTCACCGACCGGTACCTCACACAGCCCGCCGACGGCGTGGAACGGGCCACCGCACGCCCGACGTTCGACGACGAGCAGGTCACCGACGACGTGGTGGAGCGGCTGCGGGGCCTCGCCGGCATCGCCGAGCGCCGCGGGCAGTCGCTGGCCCAGCTGGCGCTGGCGTGGGTGCTGCGGGAGCCGACGGTCGCCTCGACGTTGATCGGTGCCTCCAGCGTGGCCCAGCTCGACGAGAACCTCGGCGCGTTGAAGAATCTGGACTTCACGGACGAGGAGCTCGCCGACATCGACCGGTACGCCATCGAATCCGGCATCGATCTGTGGCGGGAGAGTTCCGACGTCTGAGCGTGTCTCGCTCGAGACGCTGGGCGCCTGGATCATCAAGAGCAATCCCCGGCACACGCCGGTGGAGCCGATGGTCTCGGCCGGGCGCACCGCACCGCAGTGGTGCGTGGCCGACAACTACCGGACCCGGTTGATGCGGCCCGGTCAGCGGGTGCTGCTGTGGGTGACGACGCGGCCTGACCGGGGAATCTGGGGCGTCGGGCGGATCACCGGCGACGTGGTCATCACCGACGGTCGGCATCGGGTGCCGGTGGACATCCCATTGCTGCCTGAACCGTTGACGGCCGCGCAGCTGCGTACGGTCCCGGACCTGGCTTCGATGGAGGTGTTTCGCGTTCCCGTGCAGTCGAATCCGTCATGGGCGACGGTGGCCGAGATGGAGGTCATCGACGCGCTGCTGCGAGCCTCAATCCAGTGATTGCTCGTCGCCGCCGATGCCGGTCATTCCTGATACCTTGCTGACCGCCCGGCCGAGCGGACCGGCGGCAACGCGTGCGACACCGTGTACGGCACGGACTCCGAAGCGTGAGCGCGGGTTCGCCAGCCGAAGCGAGTTCTCCCGCACGGTGGGCGCCGTCGCGACGAACGGCTGCATGGCTTCCCGGTAGCGTCGCAGCGCAACGCTCGGGTCGTCTCCGGCGGCCAGCTCGCGGGCCAATAGGTAGCCGCCGATGAGGGCGAGGCTGGTCCCTGCGCCGCCGAACGTCGCGTTGCAGAACGCGCTGTCCCCGAGCAACCCGACGCGCCCCTTGCTCCAGACCGGCGGGCGCACCTGGCCGACGGCCGAGAAGTACATCGGCGCACCGGAGTCGAGCGCGTCGAGGATCCGCGGCGCGGCACCCCCGACGCCTTCGAATGTGCGCCGCAGCACGGTGATCTGATCGCGATTGCTGAGTTCTTCGAGGCCGCGCACGTCGGACATGAACGTCAGCAGGCCTCGCGTGGTGCCGAGGTTGTCGGGTCGCAGATGCACGCTGCGGGATTTCGTGGCGTGCTGCCAGTTCCACCAGCGGTCGTCGGTGTCATCCCGCGGCAGCGTGGCGTAGGCGCAGTACATGCCCAGCGTGGTCACCTCGACGGGGGTGACGAACCGGCGGGACCGGGAGTACAGCCCCTCGGCGATGACGAGGACGTCGGCGTCCAGCGTGGAGCCGTCGCTCAGCGCGGCCGTCACCCGGTCACTGTGGTCGGTGACGTCGACGAGCTGGGTGTCGAACCGGTAGTCGGTGTGGTCGGCGGTGTGCTCGATGAGGATGCGCGAGAGTTCGCCGCGCAGGATCTCCAGCTCCGCGGTGGGTCCGTCGGAGTGGCCCCCGGAGCCCACCGGGAACGACGCCACGGCCGTGCCGTCGGAGGTGACGAAGCGGGTTCCGATCTCGGTGGTGTTGGCCGCACGCCGTCGGCGTCGATACCCATGCGGCGGATGACGTCGCGGGCGGCGCCGCGGATGTCGACGTTCTGCCCCTCGTCGCGGCGCTGAGGGTAGCGCTCGAGGATCGTGGTCCGCCATCCGCGCGCATTGAGCTGATGGGCCAGGGCAGGACCGGCGATGCCGGCCCCGGAGATGATCGCGTGTGAGGGCACGAACCATTGTGCCTGCGCCGCCGAGACGACGGATTTCGTTGCATCGGGCCGTCACATCAGCTCACGCGTCAATATTCAGCTGATACCCCGTCGACAGATGCGCTGCTGGGACCGCACGCTCACAGAATGCGCACAAACCTTTCGCTGAAACGAAATCCGTACTATCTTGACCTTGGTTGAGCTTGCAGCCCGAGGACTGCCCATGAAGTCAACCGATCCGAGGTCCCCCACCATGACGGCCGTCGAGAAGCACCGCAGCTTTTCCCTCACCTACAGCGCGGACTACGAGCAACAGCGTTGTGGTGCAGCTGTTTTCGAGGCGCGGTACTGCTCATCGACCCGAGTCGCGATCGCCGTCATCGGTGAGATCGACGCGCTGAACGGACGCGATTTCGGCCGCTACGTGCAGCGGCACACGCGGATATCGAGACAGCTGGTGCTCGACTTGCGCGCAGTCGAATTCTTCGGCACAGCGGGTTTCACCGCGCTGTACTACATCAGCGTGCACTGCGCGCGCAGCGATGTGGATTGGACGATCGTGGGTGGCGATCCGGTCCGCCGCATGCTGTCGATCTGCGATCCGGACGGTGAACTCCCGCTGGCTGCCAATCTGTCGTCGGCGCTGGCCAGGCTGGACCGCCTGGGCCACGGCCTCTCGCACGTCATCTGGACGGCGCAGGCAGGGTGGCACCGGCCACCGAGCCGCACAGCGGCCGTGCAGAGGTTGCGCCGCTAAGCTCGCGGCACCGCCCACGTCGTCGTCTCGGCCAGCGGCCGCCGGAACACGCCGGCGACTTCCGGCACGTCGATCGGTTGCGTGCCGATGCGCAGCAGCATCTGAGGGTGCTTGGTCCCGTCGAACACGTCGCATGCGACGGCGACCCTGTCCCGCGCCGGGCGCAGCGGTTCGGTCAACGGGCAGGATGCCAGACCCAACGCCGTGGCCGAGAGCAGGACGCGGCTCGCCGCCTCGCCGGCGCGCAGGCGGGCCGCATCGCTGTCGTCTTCGGTGCCGAGGACCAGCAGAACACCGTCGGCGGGAGCCGCGGATGCTTCCGCGTGATCGCCGTAGTGCAGATGCACCTGTCCGGTGTCGTCGCGGTGCCAGCGGGCGGTCGGAACCACCGCCAGGTCCACCCCCCGGCGCGCGGCACGTATCAGCAGCGTTTCGATCGTCGCGTCCAGCAGGGCGGCGGTGCCGTAGCCGCGGCGGTCCGACCGGCGACGGTGGATGACGTCGGCGAGTTCGCGCGCGGCCGGCGCCGGAAAGGATTCGATCATCTCGAAGGTGGCCAAGCGCCAGGATCGAGCCCGGTGCCGTCGGGAAAGCGGTGGATGCGGGTGGTCCAGCCGGCGGCGCCCAACGCGATCGCGCAGTGATCCAGCACCGCCCCGCAGGCGAGCAGGACGTCGCTTCGGTCGAAGGGCGAGTCGCCGAGACGGCGGGTCCAGTCGGCGTCCAGGTGCAGCCCGTCAGCCTCGACGTGCCAGTGCCACGGTTGCGTGTTCTGCCGCGACGGCGCCCGTCCGGCCGCCTCGAGTACCTGTTCCAGCGTCGCGGTATCGGGTCCGCTCGCCACCGCCTGTCCTTCCGCCTGGGGTCTTTCCCGGCAGGAATCCTACGCGGCGGGCGGTGTCACCAGCCGGCGTTGCGGGCCAGTTCGACGGCGTACTGGTTGACGAACGTGCCTGCTCCGGGCTCACCCCGGCCGCACGAACCGTCGGATTCGCCGGGTCGCTTCACCCACAGGAAGGCGTCGATCTGCGGGTTGCCGGTGTTCGCGGTGGGTGGCACGCCGAGTGCGCGTCCGTCCGGGTTACACCAGTACAGCGGATCACCCTCGACAGGTCCGGCACCGTTGCGGGAGGTGTCGATGACAAAAGGCTTACCGCCGGTCATGCCGGAGATCGCCGAGCCGTAGCCGACCTCCTCGTCGGTGGTGAAGAAGTTCGCCGTATTGAGGCTGAAGCCGCGGGCCTTGGCGACACCGACCTGGTTGAGCCGGTTGGCCATCTCCTCGGCGCTGACCCAGCGGGAGTGGCCCGCATCGACGTAGACGGCGGTTCCGGGATTGCGCGTCAGCGTGTCCACGGCGTAGGCGATCAGATCGAATCGCTCCTGGCGCTGATCACCCGAGAGGCAGTCGGCCATCGCGAGGGCGTCGGGTTCGAGGATCACGGTGGCCGGCCCGCCGCCGATCGCCCCGGCGACGCCGTCGATCCAGTTGCGGTAGGCGCCCGCGGATCCGAAGCCGCCCGCGGCGAAGCTGCCGCAGTCGCGATGCGGAATGCCGTAGAGGGCCAGGATCGGCATGGTGCCCGCCGCCTGTGCGGTCGCGATGTACTTCGCGTCGACCGCCGGCGTGGAGAGCTGGTCCATCCAGTAGGCGGTGGGCGTGTTGACGACCCGGTCGAGCACGGGATTGCCGGCGCCGCGCGCCGCCCGGATTCCCTTGGAATCGGGGTTGACGTAGAACGGCAGGCCGGCGAGCGGGTTGGCGTCGGCGGCGAGGCGCACGGCGTCAGCTCGCGACCCGGTGGGCGTCGGGCCGGCGACTGCTCCGGCGGTGGCCACGGCGGTCACGGCTAGGACTGGGGCCATCCAGCGGGCGAGCGAGCTGAGAGCGGGAAACGTCACGCCGACGAACGTATCGAGGCTTCCCGCCCGACGCCAATCAGCTCTGATCGAGCGCAGCCGCGAGGTTGGTCAGCACACCGAGTTGCGCGAAGATGATCGACCCTTCGGGATAGCAGTCGAACCGCACGATCTTGCCGTTGTCGAGTTCGAAGACGTCGCAGCAGGGCGCGTCCATCGTCTTACCGGTGGGCTGCAGCGTGCCGAACGGGAGAGCGAGCGGGCCATCGTGAGTTCCCTGCAGCGCGAGCTGCACGATGACGACGTTGCCGGCCTCGTAGAAGCTGTACAGCTCACGGTGCATGTTCGAGAAAGCGGTGCCGTAGTTGCGGACGGGGTCGGCGAGCTGGCTGCCGCGATACGTCACTCCGACGGAGTTGTCGGTGAAAGCACCGTCCTCGGTGAACGCGGCGATCCAGCCGTCGAGGTCCTTCTTCTCCGCGATGTCGTATGCGGCCTTGATCGCTGTGACGTTGTCGCTGTCCATAACGGTGCTCCTTGATTGCGTGATGTGTCACCGAACTCTGCCATGGAATAGGTGACATGTCACGCATGTTGCACGGTACGTTCACCACGACGAAGGGAAATATCATGGGACAGCTGGACGGCAAGACCGCACTGGTCACCGGCGGGACATCCGGAATCGGGCTGGCCACCGCGCAACGACTCGCAGCCGAGGGTGCGCACGTCGTGATCACCGGGCGTCGGCAGGAGGCTCTCGACGCGGCAGTCGCGTCGATCGGCGACGCGGCAACCGGGGTGCGCAGCGACGTGTCGAAGCCCGAGGAACTCAGCGCAGTCGTCGAGGCCATCGAAGCGCGGGGTCACGGACTGGATGTCGTGTTCGCCAACGCCGGCGGCGGTGAGTTCGCCGCGCTGCCTGACATCACCGTCGAGCACTTCACCTCGACGTTCACCACCAACGTGGGCGGCACACTGTTCACGGTGCAGAAGGTGCTGCCTCTGCTCAATCGCGGCGCCTCGATCGTCCTCGCGGGTTCGACCGCCGCGTCCAATGGCACGCCGTCGTTCAGCGTGTACGCAGCCACCAAGGCGGCGATCCGGTCGTTCGGCCGTACCTGGGCCGCGGAGCTGGCGGGTAGCGGCATCCGGGTGAACACCGTGGTGCCGGGCCCGATCGAGACCCCGGGACTGGTCGGGCTGGCGCCGGGCAACGAGCAGGAGCTGCTGGACGCGCAGGCCGCGGACGTGCCGTTGGGCCGGGTGGGTCAACCGGAAGAGATAGCCGCTGCGGTGCTGTTCTTGGCGTCGGATCAGAGCAGCTTCATGACGGGCGCGGAAGTGTTCGTCGACGGCGGGGCAGAACAGGTGTGAGTCACTCGGTCGGCGAGCCGAACTCCGGGGGCGGGAGCGTGCCCGCGCGCAGGAGTGAGTCATGGATCGTGGTCAGGACGTCGGCGAGAGCCGTCTCCTGGCCACGGTCTGTGTCGGAGAAGACCGTCTCGCGCACCCAGGCCGCATGCATCGGCGCGGCTGCACGGAACCTGCGGGCGCCGTCGTCGGTGAGCGTGATGTCGGTGGCGCGGCCGTCGGCGGCCGACGGCAGCCGGCCCACGAGCCCGCGCGCGCCCATGCGCTTCAGATGGTGCGACAGCCGGCTGCGCTCCCAGCCGATCACCGTGGCCAGGCTCGACAGTTGGGCCGTGCGATCCGGTGCATTGAACAGCGCGTTGAGCACCGTGTAGTCCGCGAGTGACATCCCGCAGTCGCGCTGCAGATGCCGGTTCATCTCGTACTCGAGTCGGTGGTACACCCGCATGTAGCTGATCCACGCCCGCTGCTGGGACGCGGTGAGCCCATCGCGTGCCACTAGAGGTAGGCGACGTGCACGCGGCCGATGTGCCCCTCGAAGGGGAACGGCGCCCGCTCACGGTAGTCCCGGGAGACGGGCGACCCGAGGCAGGTGCCGATGTCGAGGCAGTCGTTGGCGGTGAACAGCAACGGCGCACTGATCGGCACCTGCCCCTGCGCGACCTCGTCGCCGTCGACTGTCACGGTGACGTCGAGCGGTCCGGCCGGCCGGCGCTCGGCGTAGCGGGTGGTCACGACGATCTGCGACCGACCCGGGGTCACTCGCTCGGCCGAGCGAATCACGGTGCGAGACAATATGAACAGGTTGTATTCGTAGCAGAGGTAGCCGTCATCCATGTAGCAGGTGAGCCCGCCGGCCGCACCACCGAGCGCATACAGCACCCCGTTGGCGTTCTGCGGGATCTCGACGTCGATCGTGACGGTGTTGTCCTTGTTGCCCAGCGCCGGTGCGCAGAATTCCGGCATCCGGACCATGTCCCCGGCGAACTCCCACTCGCGGTACGGCGGGGTGATGCGAAGCTCCGGGTGATAGACCGGCACCCACAGACCGCCGCCGATCGGCAGCACCGCGTTGCGCGCCGCTTCGATCGCGAACATCTCGCGCATCTGAGCGAGCTTGTCGGGGTGAGCGGTAGCGAGATCGTCGGCCTGCGACCAGTCTTCGTCGAGGTGGTAGAGCTCCCACGCGTCATGGTCGGGGGTCCAAGTGGCGATGCCCTCGGGCTGGCCGGGGACCCAGGGCAGCCGCGGTCCGCGGGCGCACGCGAGCCATCCGTCGTGATAGATCGCCCGGCTGCCCATGATCTCGAAGTACTGCGTGGGTTTACCGCCGTCTGCGGACCGGTCGGTGAGCGTGCGGGCGAAGCTGGCACCCGCCAGCGGCATCTGGGGCTCACCGTTCACCGACCGGGGCGGCTCGATCCCGATCAGCTCGTAGACCGTCGGCACCACGTCGTTGCAATGCAGGAACACATCGCGGGGTGCCGGGTCGGGCGTGATCTTCGCGGGCCACCGCACCACCATCGGGTTGCGGGTCCCGCCCAGGTGCGACGCCAGCAGTTTCATGCCCTTGTACGGCGTCGAGCCGGCCCACGCCCAGCCGGCGTGGTACTGGTTGTCCACCAACGGGGAGCCGAGCACATCGAGGCCGCCCAGCTCCTCGAGTGCGTCGATGTGCTGTCGGACGGTCGTCGGGATCCCGTTCTGCGCCAACAGTTCTGCGATGGTGCCGTTCTGTCCCTCACCGGAGGAGCCGTTGTCACCCCAGATGTAGACGAACACCGTGTTGTCGGCGTAGCCCAGCCGATCGAGTTCGTCGGCGAGGCGACCCACCTGGACGTCGACGTGTTCGGCGTAGCCGGCCGCGACCTCCATCAGTCGGCGCTGGAACGGCTTCTCGTCGTCGGGGATGTCGTCCCACGCCGGCAGGGTTTCGTCGCGTTCGGTCAACTGGCAGTCGGCTGGAATCCAACCCTTGTCCTTGGCTCGGGTGAACACCCGCTCCCGGTAGGCGTCCCATCCGTCGTCGAAGGCACCGGCGTACTTGTCTGCCCAGTCCTTCATGATGTGGTGCGGTCCGTGCAGGCACCCGCTGGCCCAGTACATGAAGAAGGGCTTGTCCGCGTTGAACGCGCGGTGCCGACGCAGCCACCCGATCGCGTCGTCGGCCAGGTCCTCCGACAGGTGGTAGCCCTCCTCCGGCGTCCGCGGCGGGGGTACCACCGTGGTGTTGCGGACTAGGTGGGGCTCGTACTGGGAAGCCTCGCCGGCCAGGAAGCCGTAGAAATACTCGAATCCAAGCCCGGTCGGCCAGTTGTCGAACGGGCCTGCAGCGGTCGTCTCCTCGGCCGGGGTGTTGTGCCATTTCCCGAACGCGGACGTCGCGTATCCGTATTGCTTGAGCACCTCGGCCACCGTCGCACTCGACCGGGGGATCTTGCCGGCGTAACCGTCCCAGTCGTTGGCGAGTTCGGCGATCTGACCGTTGCCGATCTCGTGATGGTTACGCCCGGTGAGCAGCGACGCCCGCGTCGGCGAGCACATCGCGGTGGTGTGAAACCTGTTGTACGACACACCTTCTGCGGTCATCCGGTCCAGCGTCGCCGTCGTGATCTCACCGCCGAATGTGGCCGGGAGACCGGGTCCCGCGTCGTCGATCAGCACGATGACGACGTTGGGGGTGTCCGGGTGCAGACGCTGCGGCTTCGGGCGCGGCGCATACGTCGACTCGCCCAGGGTGCGGCCGGCGACGCTGCCCGAGGGCACGGGCGGGAAGGGCAGCGTCGCCCCTCCCGGCAGCGGCGGAGCAACAATCGATGCGGACGAGCTGTCGGTCACCTGATCTCCTTCGCTGGGCAGTGCGCACAGTCTGCGGCAAAGGTGCCGTTGGCGTCACGCGTAAGATCACGCAGTCATGACTGCCGCAGCCGAAACGTCGCCACTGGAAGCCCGGGTGGGCCACTACTACCAGATGGACGGCACGTACCTGGTCGGCCGCGAGAAGCTGCGGGAGTACGCCCGCGCCGTGCAGGACTATCACCCGGCGCATTGGGACGTCGACGCCGCCGCCGCGCTGGGCTACTCCGACCTGATCGCCCCGCTGACCTTCACGTCGGCACCGGGGATGCAGTGCAATCGCCGAATGTTCGAAGAGGTGGTCGTCGGCTACGACACCTACATGCAGACCGAGGAGGTCTTCGAGCAGCACCGCCCGATCGTGGCCGGCGACGAACTCAAGATCGACGTCGAGCTGACGTCGGTGCGCCGTATCGCCGGGCGTGACCTGATCACCGTGACGAACACCTTCACCGACGCCGCCGGCGAGCGCGTGCACACGCTGCACACCACGGTGGTCGGGGTGACGGCCGAGGACATCGGCGCCGACGTCAAGACCGCGGTGCAGAACGCGATGATGCACGACATGAACATCCTCGACATCGGGGGTTCGCAGGACGGCTACGAGAAGACGGTGCGGCCCGATGGGGACGTCCGGCTGTCCGACGGTGGCTCCACGCGCACGCCGGGCTCGCGTGCCTTCGAGGACGTGTCGGCCGGCGAGGAGATCCCGGTGCACCACACCCGTCTGTCTCGGGGTGACCTCGTCAACTACGCCGGCGTGGCCGGTGACGCGAACCCCATCCACTGGGACGAGGACATCGCCAAACTCGCCGGGCTGCCCGACGTGATCGCCCACGGGATGTTGACGATGGGGTTGGGCGCCGGGTTCGCCTCGTCGTGGACGGGCGATCCCGGGGCGGCCTTGCGTTTCGCCGTGCGGTTGTCCGCGCCGGCGATCGTGTCGGCCAAGGAAGGCGCCGACGTCGAGTTCAGCGGCAAGGTCAAGTCACTCGACCCCGACGCACGCGCGGGCGTGTTGATCATCGGTGCGAAATCGGCCGGCAAGAAGATCTTCGGTCTCGCCACGCTTGCCGTGCGCTTCGCCTGACCCTCACTACGGCTGCGGCACAACGGCACTCGGCTCTGGATCTGCCGCGGGTGCCGGCTCGGGATCGACTGCCGGTGCCGGCTGCTCGACGAGCTCCGGCTGCTCGACGGGCTCCGGGGTCTCCACCGGCGGCTTCGGCAGCGGGTGCTTGACCACGATGGGCGGCAGCTCGGGAAGCGGCACGTTCACCACGACGACCGGCGCGGGCTGCGGGGGCACGGCGGGGTCGGCCGGCGGCGGCACGGGCGCGGGAGCTGCGGGAGCCGGCATTGCGACGGGCTCGGGAGTCGGCGTCTTCGTCGGCGTGCGGCGCATCACGACCTGCGTGGCTGGCGTGATGGGCGGCGGAACGGCGGCCGGAGGCGCGGCGACGACGTCAGTGGCTGGGGCAGGAGCGGCAACCGGGGCCGGCGCGGCCACCGGAGCCGGGGTTGACGGCAGCTCCACCGCATTCGGTCGCACGATCACCGGCGCCGACTCCGCCGGGTGCAGATAGGCGAAGGCGACCACGCCGAGCGAGCCCAGTGCGAGTCCCGCGCCGACCATCGCCGCCACCACCGCAGCGTTGCCGCTGCGCTGCGGCGCGAAGTCGGGGTCGAACCCGGTGTCGTCCGGTTCGCCGAGCGGGCTGGCCGACCAGGCCAGGTCGCTGCCGCTCAGGCCGGTGTAGTCCTGCGACGACATCGTCGGGTACTCGGACGACGCCACGGTGGCGGTCGTCGTGCTGTGTGCAGCCTGGTCGGTCATGGTGTCTTCCTCCGTGGGGGCCCGCAGGGTCGGGGCCGCGTGCCCAGAAGTGAACCGGTCCCGTCGGCCTACCGATCCCAACTTGTCCGCGGGAATGCTTCGACGCCGAAGCAAGTTACACCATTTAGCTGCTTCGAAATCGAAGCACATCAACAGAGGAGGACACCATGAAGGCAGTGCGGTATCACGAGTACGGCGGCAGCGACGTGCTGCGTTACGAAGACGCACCGCGCCCGACACCCGGCCCGCAGCAGGTGCTGGTCGAGGTCGCGGCCACATCGTTCAACCCGGTGGACGCTGGCATCCGGGGCGGTTACCTGGCCGAGGTCTACCAGGTCGGTTTCCCCCATATCCCCGGTGTGGACGTGGCCGGCACCATCGCCGAGCTCGGCGACGGAGTGACGGGATGGTCTGTCGGCGATGCCGTGGTCGCGTTCCTGCCCCTCGATGCTGACGGCGCGGCCGCCGAGTACGCCCTGGTGCCCGCCGACGCGCTGGCAGCGGCTCCGACATCGGTGCCCCTCGCCGACGCCGCCGCCCTGCCCGAGCCGGCACTGACCGCGTGGCAGGCCCTGTTCGAGATCGCCGGACTCGCAGAGGGACAGCGAGTGCTGATCAACGGCGCGTCCGGCGCAGTCGGCGGATACGCCGTGCAACTGGCGAAGCAGGCCGGCGCGCGCGTCACCGCGACGACGAGAGACCGCGACGCGCAGCGACTGCAGGGCCTCGGAGCCGATCAGCTGGTCGGCCACATTGATTACGCCCGCTCACCGATCCAGGTCGAAGGCGCCCCGTTCGACGTGGTGCTCAACCTCGTCTCCACCACCGACGAGCAGACCGACGAGCTGATCAGTCTGATCGCCGACGGCGGATTCCACGTCGGGACCATGGTGTTCGGGCCCGCGGAGCCCCCGCGGGGGGTCCGCACGCAGCGGGTGTTCGTCCGCAGCGATGCCACTCAACTGGCCGCGCTGGTGCAGCGCGTCGACGAGGGGCAGCTCCGTATCGAGGTCGCCGATCGCCGCCCTCTCGCAGAGGCCGCCGCGGTGCACGATGCCTCCGACAGCGGCCGCCTGCACGGCAAGACGCTGCTGATTCCGGACGCGCACTGACGTGGTTCAGTCGACACGGCGTCTACGGGGGGCGGCTGAGCGCGGCGGGCGGGCACGCATGTGGTCGCGCGCCGCGCTCATCATGTCCCCGAGTGTGCGAATCTCACGATCGGACAGGGCATCGAAGAGCAATTCGCGCACCAGATCGATGTGACCGGGCAGGACCGCGGCCAGCCGGTCGCGGCCCTGCTCGGTGATCGCGACGACGGTGGCGCGCTGATCATCGGAGGACGGGGTGCGGGTGATCAAGCCCTGCCGTTCCAGGAGTCCGGCCTGGTGGGTCAACCCGGAACGGCTGTAGACGACGCCGTCGGCGAGATCGGTCATCGTGAGCGGTCGATCGTTGTCCGAGAGCTTCGCGAGGATCTCGAACTGCACGTAGCTCAGGCCGCCGTCTTCCATGAGCTGCTGGCGTACCGCGTACTGCAGCAGGCTGACCGACTCCATCAACGCGAAGTACGCCCGCAGTTGCGCGGGGTTCAGCGAGCCGGCCACTGCATCACCCTAATGCTTCGAGATCGAAGTGGGCCCCGCGATCACGTCGCGGGGCTCACCGCCGGATCCACGAGCTGCGGCGCCACGGCGACGGTGAGCGAGGCCTTCTCGAACGAGCGGATCTGTTCCTCGGTGACGTCGGCATCTGTCACCAGCATGGCGCCGGCCGGGATCGGCGCCCACGCGTGAAAAGGCCTGCGCCCCAACTTCTCTGCATGGGCCAGCACGTAGACCGTCTCCGCGCGCTGCATCATCAGTTCCTTGAGCCGCGTCTGTTCCAGCTCCGCTTCGCAGATGCCCAGCTCCGGGTTGACAGCATCTGCGCCCAGGAAGGCGCGATCGAACGTCAGCCGCTCCAGCGTGGCCTCCGCCAGCGGGCCGACGAAACCCTGGCTGAGGTGGCGCAGCGTGCCTCCGATGCACTCGACGCGGACGGCGTCGGCATCGGCGAGCGCTTCGAGAGCGGTCAGACCCGCGGTCACCACCGTCAGATCGGCGACGGTGCGCAGGTAGTCGCCCATCGCCCCCACCGTGGTCCCGGCGTCGAGGAGGATCGTCTCGCCGGGTTGCACCTGCTCGGCTGCCCACTTCGCGATGGCGTGCTTCGCGTCGAACCCCTGCATCGCCCGTTGCCGGATCGACGATTCGGGCTGCCTCCCGAGTGCGATCGCGCCCCCGTAGGTTCGCGCGATCAGTCCCTGTTCGGTCAGCAGACTCAGATCGCGGCGGATCGTCGACGCGGTCACGCCGAACTGGGCCGAGAGCTCCTCGACACTTGCCAGCCCTGTGGACCGGGCCAGCCGAATGATCTCAGCGCGGCGGCCCGTGGACCCACGTGGTGGCATCACCTGCTCCTAATTGAGAACCGTTGTGCTGGTGGCGAGTTCGGCGGCCTGGCGGAGAGCTTCGACCATGCTACCTGCCTCTGCGATGCCTTTGCCCGCAATGTCGAAAGCGGTTCCGTGATCAACCGAGGTCCGGATGACCGGCAGACCGACAGTGATGTTGACGCCCGCCTCGATACCGAGCACCTTGACCGGGCCGTGGCCTTGATCGTGATACATCGCCACGATCAGGTCGTAGTCGCCGCGGCCGGCGAGGAAGAAGGCGGTGTCGGCCGGGAGCGGTCCGTGCGCGTCGATCCCGTCTGCCACCAGCGCTTCGACGGCCGGCACGATCTTCTGGTCTTCCTCGCCGTAGCCGAAGAGCCCGTTCTCGCCGGCGTGCGGATTGATACCGCACAGGCCGATCTTGGGGTTGGGGTTGCCGGATCGCACGAGTGCGTCGTGACCCCGGCGCACCGTTCGTTCCACCAGGCCCGGTTCGATCTTGGCAACGGCGTCGAGCAGCCCGATGTGGGTGGTCACGTGGATGACCTTCAGCTTCGGCGACGACAACATCATCGACACCTCCTCGGTGCCGGTCAGGTGCGCCAGAAGCTCCGTGTGTCCCGGATAGATGTGTCCCGCGGCGTGCAGCGCTTCCTTGTTCAGCGGCGCGGTGCAGATCGCCTGGACTTCTCCGCGGACCGCCAGTTCGCTGGCCACCCGGATGTATTCGTAGGCCGCGTTGCCGGCGACGGCCGAGAGCTCACCCCAGGGCAGGTCGGCCGGAAGCAGGTCGAGATCGATGACGTTGATCCGGCCCGGGGCGACGTGGGCGTCACCGACCGTCTCGACCGGAACGATCTCGCACGTGATGCCCAGGATGTCTGCGGCCTGGGCCAACCGCTTCGCGTCTCCGATCACGACGGGGACGCACCAGCTCGCGACGGCGTCGTCGAGCAGTGCCGGAACGATCACCTCGGGACCGATCCCGGCGCCATCCCCCATGGTGACGGCGACGACGGGGAGTGCGGTGGTGCCGGAGTTCGGCGTCATGGTGGTGCCCTTCAACTGGTGGGTGGGTGAAAACTGTTGCGCACCAACGAGGTGTGCGGTGATGTCGACGAAACTGTCGCGGGTACCGAAACTTCCGGGCCGGGTCACGATTCTCCGACCATCGGAGACCTCACTCACGACGGCTCCGTGGTGTACGACGCCGACGGGCTGCAGCGCCACGATTCCCAGCGCGTCGATGACCGCGCGGGCAGTCTCCCCGCCGGTGAGGACGAGATCGGGGCGGTGTGTCGCGGCGCGCTCACCGGCGGCCACGTAAGAACCTAGCCTGGTGGCCAGCTCGGTGCGCTGCGCCGCCGGCACCGACCCGCTGATGGTGAGGACGACCTGCGGGTGCGTCGCCAACGCCTGTGTCAGCTGCGACGCGTCGGCGGTGCCCGCGAGGAGCTGGTCGGCGGTGACGGTGATCGGTGTCGCACCGGCGTCCACGAGCGCCGAAACCTGTGCCGCCGCGTTCTGAGCGCCGGTGCCAACAACGGTCAGAACGGCTGCCTGACAGGGATTTCGGGTGGTCCGCGCGGCAGCACTCGCTTCGAATGTCCGCGCCAACGCAGCCGTCAGCGCTGCAGTTCCGACCAACTGGACACCCGGAACCTGTCGAGCGGCGGCGAGCGCGGCATCGAGGTCGGCGTCGCATGTCACATCGCAGATCGCGACCGCACCGTCGGCCAGCGCGGCAGCGATGTGCGCCGGTGAGGAACAGATGAGGCTGGGGCGGCGGACGAGGTCGGCGATCGACACCGGCGGCGGTGCGGGCTCCAGGTGCCACAGGTCGGTGCGATGTAGGGGAACGCCGTCGACGTGGAGCACCCCGCCTCGCACCGTGCGGCCGAGACCGGGGAGCCCGGCCGCGACGACGACCGGGCCGCGATCGGCCAGGACGTCCACGGTCGCACCGATGTGCCCGCGTAACAGTGAGTCGATCTTGACGACCGTGAGGCGGTCCGCGGGGTTGCGGTCGAGTGCGGCTTGCAGCGCCGAATGCGCCTGCGGTGACCCCGCCCCCCGCGTGTTCAGATCGACGACCGTGACACCGGACCGGTCCGCCTGCTCCGGGCGCAAGACGAGCCTCGCTTCGGGGACGTGGCCGAGAAAGGATGCGGCGGCCTCGGCGGCGCCCGAGAGGTCGTCGGCGAGAACGAGGATGTCGGTGGGCGTGCTCATAGCGACAGACCCGCGCATTGGGTGATGACCTGACCGGTGATGCTGCGCGCGTCCGCGCCCAGCAGGAAGGCGACCAGGCCGGCGACTTCACCGGAATCGATGAGACGCCCCATCGGCGGCACCTTGACAGGCGTTCGTTCCCGATTCGGGTCCGCCAACATCGGGGTGTCCGTGGGTCCGGGGGCGACGACGTTGACGGTGATGCCTCGCGTGACGAGCTCGGCCGCCCACGACCGAGCCATCCCGGCGAGAGCGGACTTCGTTGCGGCGTATTGGCTCTTGCCGGGATTGCCACTCATCGTGCGGCTGCCGATCAGAACGATGCGGCCACCTTCGACGATCTTGGAGGCAAGGGTGTCGACGAGCGCTTCGGCCGCTCCGACGTGGATCCGCCACATCTGGGCGCTGTGGTCGAGATCCAGTTCACCCAGCGGCGCCGCGAATTGGATACCGGCAGCGTGGATGACCGCGTCGACGGTCTGCAGCCCCGCGAGGTGGCGCTGGATCTGGTCGAAGTCCGCCATGTCGGTTTCGCACCAGGCGAATCGATCCTCATCGAGGTCGGGCTTGCGGCGACTGAGCCCCAGCACGCGCCAGCCGCCGGCGAGCAACCGCTCGGCGATGGCCGCACCGATTCCGGAGCTGACCCCCGTCACGATGGCTTGTTTGGTGGCGTGCTCGATCTCACTCATGGCGTGCGTCCGTACACCCACGAGTCGTCCAGTGCGACATACTCGATCGCCTGACGGAAACGGGTGAACGCGACGTGCAGTGTCTGCCCGTCCGCGCAGATCGACGGGTACGACAGCTCGCGGTTGAGCGCTTCGCGGGAGTTGTTGGACAGGCAATAGCCATCGCCGTCCTCGACGGTACGGCGGACGGGCCACGTCAGCCCGCCGTTATCGGAGATCGCGAGCGTCATCGGGGCCCGCGGGGCACCCCAGAATGCGGTACGGACGTCGGTGTCGAACGCCGACGGCTCGGGGGTGAGCGACTGCTGGTCACCCTCGGCGAGACCGTCATCGTCGATCTCGTCGTAGAGCGAGAGGCGGCGGGCCGTGGCGTCGGCGGCACTCGAGTGGTTGTACACCAACGCAAGTCGGTCGTCGGCCAGTACGACGAACTGGATCGAGGAGTTGTTGTTGGGCAGCTCGGTGGGCTGCGGCGCCGACCAGGTTTCGCCGTCGTCGGAGGAGACGCTGCGGTAGATCGCATCGGCCCAGCGGCTGCGGAACAGCGCCACCAGTGTGCCGTCGGAGAGGCGGCCGATGTTCATGTGCACGCAGCCGGTGCTCTCGGGCACCGTCGCCTCGCGCCATGTCGATCCCGCGTCGTCGGAGATCAGCACAGCGCTGTAATCGTGGTTACCGACCCACTTCTCACCAGGGGTGCGCACACAGTAGAAGATCGGCAGCAGCAGCCGGCCGCTCGGGAGCACAGCTAGGGGTTGGCGGATGAACACACCCGCATGCGGGGTCTCGGCCACCATGGTGTGCACGGCACCCCAGGTCTGCCCGCCGTCGTTCGAGATTCGTCGCTGCACTCGCGCGGTGTCCTGGTTCCCGGCGTGCTGTGAGGTCCACAGCAGCCACACCTCGCCGCCGTTGCGGACGTGCAGCACGGGGTTCTGTTCAGACCGGGTGCTGTCGTCGGACATCTGCACCGGCTGCGTCCAGACGGTCTCGCCGACGGGCAGTCGGGACAACCAGACGCTGATGTCTGCGACGCCCTCCTGAGTGCCCGAGAACCACACACAGGCCAGGGACCCGTCGGGCAGCATCGTGAGGTTGGCGGCGTGGTTCTGGATGTGCGGCGGCGGCAGCAACGTTTCGCGGCGACCGACTTCGGGATGGTCGCGCAGCACACCATCGGGGTGCAGGGTGGTGGTGTCGGCGGTGGCGGTGCTCATGCGTTTCCGTTCAGCGTCACAGCGGCGAGGTCGTAGGAGTTGGTGGGGCGCAGGTTGATCCCGTCGATACGAGTGCGGCGCCCGAGCACGGCCTTGGGCACGAAGGACCAGAGGCACGGGCAGGTCGCCCAGATCTGACGCTGCGCGTCGGCGAGCAGCGCATCGCGGCGGACCGGGTCCACTTCCTCGGAGGCAGCCGTGATGATCTTGGTGATCTCCGGAAAGACGTAGCCGTGGTATGTGTCTCGCGTGGCTTCCTTGGCGGCGGTCCCGGCGTACATGCCCTGCATGATCGTCAGGGCCAAGCCGGTCGGACTTGGGTAGCCGTTGCCGAGGATGTCCCAGTCGCCCGCCTTGCCCTGCCGCCACTGGGCGATGTCGCCACCGGGCTCGAACTGCTGGAGCACGGCGTTGACTCCCACCGCCGAGAGCATCTGCACCACCGACTCCATGATGTCGGTGTCTGCTGCGAATTCGCCACTTTCCCAGATGATCTTGACGCGCAGATCATCGAGTCCCAGGGCCCGGAGTTCGGACTTGGCGCGGTCCGGATCGTAGGTGTAGCTGCCGGTTTCGATGGCGCCGGCGAGGCTCAACGGAATGACGCCGCGGGACGCAGTTGCCGACCCCTGCATCACGTTGTCGACGAGGGACTGTCCGTCGATCGCGTAGGTGAGCGCCCGGCGCACCCGCGCATCGGCCATAGGGGAGCTCGGGGGTTTGCGGAAGTTGTAGAAGAGCTGGTTCAGACGCACCCCGTCCGCGTGTTGAACCGCCACACCGGCCAGCCCGGAGATCTGGTCCGTGGAGTCGGGCGTGATGGAGTCGATGACGTCGATCTCACCGCTGCGCAGGGCCACCACGCGGCTCGACTCGTCGGGCATGAATCGCACCCGAACCGACTCCACGTGAGGTGCTGCGCCCCAATAGTTCTCGTTGCGCGCCAGGGTGTAGGTGCCCTGGCCACGATCCGACTGCGTCACCACATAGGGTCCGGTGCCGACGCCGCCGGACAGGTCCTCCGGTTTGTTGGCAGCCGCCGGAGTGATCAAGATGTTGGACATCAGATAGTCCAGCACCGGGACGGGTCGCGTCGTGCGCAACGTGAAGCTGGCGTCGTCGATCTGCTCGACGGTGGGCCACTCCGGGAAGAACCCCGCGACGAAAGATCCGTTCACCTGTGAGTACATCGACAGCGCCGTGGCCACGTCGCGCACCTGAACCGGCGACCCGTCCGAGTAGCGGATGCCGGGTCGCAGCCGGACGTACCAAGTGGTGGGGTCCACCAGCCGGAACTGGTCAGCGAGTACCAGCCGGGGCTTGAGATTGGCGTCGATCTCGGTCAGCGCCTGTCGCACCGCGCGCTGCACGGTCAGTGCGGCGTCGTACTGCAGCAGCTTGTTGTCCAGCGTGTTCAAGGCGCGATTGAGACCGAGGCTGATAGTGGTCGGCCCCGGCCGTCCCGTCGGCGTGGCGCAGGACACCACCGCGGGAGCGATCGCCAGGCCGGCACCGAACAGCAGGCTCGACCGGAGCATCGAGCGTCGCGACAGGCGACGATCAGCGAGCGATTCGGTCTTCATCGACCCTCCAACTTCGACGGGGTTGTCGCGGTGCCGCATCGGAATGCGCACGGGTTGTGATCGCGACCACAGCAACCATAACCGTTATGCGCGTAACGCGCAATAATCGAATCCATACTTGCGTGTTGTGCGCATTGATGTCATTGTGATCTGGACGACATACTCGTCACTTCATGGCCGCGACCACATCGCCGCGGCGGATCGAAAGGTCGACGATGACCGCACAGGCGCATCGAGAGGTCGGTGACTGAGATGGCCGATCAACTACTCGCCTCCCCACCGAGGCCGGCTCCCGCAGCCGGCCCGGCTCGCCGCCGATCGATGGATTCGCTGCTCGGGCCGATGCCGCTCTACCTGCTGCGCCGCCTGGGCCAGAGCCTTCTCACGGTGTTTCTCACCCTGACGACGGTGTTCGTGCTGATCCGGATGGCCCCCGGCGACCCGGCCTACGCGCTGGCGGGTCCGCTGGCCACCACCGAGGACCTGGCCCGCATCCGGACCGAGATGGGTCTCGACGAATCCGTCTTCGTCCAGTACCTGAAGTACCTGCAAGGGCTGCTGCACCTGGACCTGGGCACGTCGTACTCGTTCCAGGCACCCGCGCTGGACGTCGTCTTCTCCCGACTCCCTTACACGATCACCCTGGCCGTCGCCGCCATCCTGCTGACAACGATCGTGGCCATCCCCCTCGGTGTCTGGATGGCGCACCACGCCGACACCCGTCGCGAGCTGGCCGCCAACGCCGCCACCATCGCCGGTCAGTCGATGCCCGACTTCTGGACCGGTCTGATGTTGATCACGGTGTTCGCCGTCGTCTTTCCGGTGCTGCCGCCTGCCGGGTTCACCACCTGGTCGAGCCTGATCCTGCCGACCGTCACGATCGCGGTGCTGCAGGTGGCCCTCATCTCCCGCATGGTCCGCCGCGAGATGGTCGGCGCGTTCCTGTCTCCCTACATCACCGTCGGCCGCGCCCGGGGGGTGTCCGAGCGCGAGCTGATCTGGCGCTACGCGCTTCGCAACTCCGCGATCCCGGTGCTGACCGCGCTCGGCACCCGCTTCGCGTCGATGCTCAACGGCGTCGTCGTCGTGGAGGTCGTCTTCGCATGGCCGGGCGTCGGCTCACTGGTGGTCCGCGCGCTCGAGACCCGCGATTACCCGCTCATCCAGGCCACAGTGCTGGTCACCGCCGTCCTGGCCATCCTGGTCCAGCTACTGGTCGACCTCTGTTATCCACTCCTGGACCCGCGGGTCCGACTCGGAAAGGGACGCGGCAAATGACCAGTGCATCAACCCCTCCCCAGACCATCGTGATCGAGCCACCCGAGCAGCCCCGCCCCTCGGCGGTCACCGAACGCGACATCGCCCGCGCCGGAGCCACCCGGCGCAGCCGCGACAGCCGAATCAAGATCTGGGTCGGCACCATCTCCGTCCTGATCGTCGTCGCTCCCGTCGCATTGGCTCGCATCCTGCCGCTCCCGTCCCCCGACGCGACGAACCTGGCCGCGCGCCGGTTGCCTCCGCTGACCGACGGTCACCTGTTCGGCACCGACCAGCTCGGCCGCGACCTGCTCGCGCGCGTGCTCTACGGCGGCCAGGTGTCGCTGCTCATCGGCCTTCTTGCGGTGCTGGTGTCCGGCCTGATCGGGCTGACCTTGGGCGCGCTCGCCGGCTACCGCGGCGGGTGGACCGACACCATCGTCAGCCGTCTCCTCGAAGCACAGCTGTCACTGCCCCTGCTGATGATGCTCCTGCTCGTCGTCGCACTGTTCGGCGCATCCATCCCGGTGATCACCTTCGTGATCGCGATTGCGCAGTGGCCTGAAATCGCCCGCCTGACAAGGTCTCTCACCCTGGTCGAACGGGAGAAGCCCTACATCGCCGCGGCCCACGTGCTCGGCCTGGGCAACGGCGCGATCCTGCTGCGCCACATCGTGCCCAACATCGTCAAGCAGGTCTCGCTGGTGGTCATGCTGCTGCTCGCGCAGGCGGTGCTGCTCGAGAGTGCCCTGTCCTACCTGGGCGCCGGCCCGCAACGTCCCTTCGCCACCTGGGGCCGCATCATCTCCGACGGGCAGGATTACGTCACCACCTCCTGGTGGCTGGTCACACTGCCGGGCCTGGTGATCGCGGTGCTCGTGGTCGGGGTCAACCTGCTCGGCGACGGCCTGCGAGACCGCACCGGCGGATCGAAAGGTCTGTTCAAACGCCTTGTGCTGCAGCGGAAGGACAAGTGAGATGGGCAACCTGTTACGCGTCGACGAACTCCAGATCGAACTGATCACCGCACGCGGGGTCGTGCGCGCGGTCGACGGTGTCTCGTTCTGTATCGACGCCGGCGAGACGGTCACCATCATCGGGGAATCGGGCTCCGGCAAGTCCACCACGGCTATGGGCATCCTCGGCTTGCTGCCCACGGACCTGGCCGTGCTGTCCGGGCACGCCAGCTTCAAGGATGCGGACATCCTCGGCAACAGCGCGGCGTTGGCGAAGGTTCGCGGTCGCCACATCGCGCTCATTCCCCAGGACCCGATGACGGCGCTCAGTCCCGTGCACACCATCGGCTCCCAGCTGCGCGACGCGATCCGCCACAGCGGGGTCACAGGGCGCTCCGCTCAACGGGACCGGGCGGTCGAGCTCCTCGGGCAGGTCCACATTCCCCGAGCCGCAGAACAACTCGGCAAATACCCGCACCAGCTGTCCGGCGGCATGTTGCAGCGCGTCCTGATCGCGGCCGCCCTGGCCGCCGGTCCGGAACTCATCGTCGCCGACGAACCCACCAGCGCTCTCGACGTCACAGTCCAGGCCAGCATCTTGGACCTGCTCTTGGAACTGCAGGAACGCACCGGGGTGGCGATGCTGATGATCACCCACGACCTTGGCGTGGCCCGGCTGATGTCGGATCGGATCTTCGTCATGAAGCAGGGCCGGTTCGTCGAGGGCGGAAACGCCGACGAATTGCTGGGTAACGCCCAGAGTCCGTACACAAAGCGCCTTCTCGATGCCGTGCCGCGCCTGGACGGCCATCCCGAACTGGAGGTTCCGGCATGAGCGAACCACTGCTACGCATCGACGACCTGGTCGTCGAGTACCCCGTCGCGGGCGGCGTCTTCCGCGCTCTCGACTCGATCAACCTGTCCGTCGACAAGGGCACCTGCCTCGCTGTTGTCGGCGAATCCGGCTGCGGCAAATCGACATTGGCCAAGTCCATCGTGCGTTTGGTGCGTCCCACCTCGGGCCGGATCTGCATCGACGAGGTCGACATCGCGACGATGTCCGACCGCAAGCTCAAGCCCTACCGCTCCAGGATCCAGATGGTGTTCCAAGACCCCTACGGATCGCTGGATCCCCATCTGTCGGCTGTCGACATCGTCGCCGAGCCGCTGCGTCTGCGGGGTGTGCGCAGCAAGAGCGAGAGGGAGACGCGCGCCGCCGCGCTGATCGATCGGGTGGGTCTGCCGTCCACGGCGCTGAGCAGGAAACCGGCGGAGTTCTCCGGCGGGCAGCGCCAGCGCATCGGCATCGCCCGTGCGCTGGCCAGCGAGCCCGAGCTGCTGGTGTGCGACGAGGCGACCAGTGCACTCGACGTGTCGGTCCAGGCCCAGGTGCTCGATCTGCTGCGTGAGATCAGGCACGACACCGGTCTCACCTACGTCTTCATCTCGCACAACCTCGGCGTGGTGCGGGAGATCAGCGACACGATCGTCGTGATGCAGTCCGGCCGCATCGTCGAATCCGGCAGCACCGCTCAGGTGCTCGCCCGCCCCACCCAGCCCTATACCGCCGCGCTGCGCGCCGCGGCGCTCGATCCCACCACGATGGTCGGCGTGAAACCGCGCAACGTGGTCTCGCGTCTCGATGCGACCGGCACCGCCACCCCCACCTCTCGAGGAGCTGCCTGATGACCGAGCTCGACCTCACCCGACCCGTCCTGGGCACCATGACCTTCGGGGACACCGTCGACGAGCGCGTCGCCGGCGACATGGTCGATGCCGCCCTCGCGGCGGGGATCACCCACATCGACACGGCCAACGGTTATGCCGGCGGCGAATCGGAGCGGATCCTGTCTCGGGTGCTGCGTGGCCGTCGCGACGACGTCGCGTTGGCCACCAAAGCGGGGATCCCCCATCCAGATGCAGGTGATCACTCACCGCTGTCGCCCGCCGGGTTACGCGCCAGCCTCGACGGCAGCCTGGCCCGGCTCGGCACCGACCGCGTCGACCTGTTCTATCTCCACCAACCCGATCGCTCGGTGCCGCTGCGCGAAACTCTGGCCACGGTCGCCGAATTCGTCGCCGAAGGCAAGGTGCGCGCGTTCGGGGTGTCCAACTACGCGGCCTGGCAGATCGCGGAGATCAACCATCTCGCCGACGAGGTGGGCGCCCCGCGCCCGGTCGTGGCACAGCAGGTCTACAACCTCATCGCTCGCCGCATCGAGGACGAATACGCCGAGTTCGCGGCCGCGACCGGCTTGGTGACCATGGTGTACAACCCGCTGGGCGGCGGACTGCTCACGGGCAAGCACACTTTCGACGCCGACCCCGCGGAGGGCCGCTTCGGCGATTCGCGGCTCGCCGCGATGTACAAGCAGAGGTATTGGAATGCCGCGGTGTTCGACGCCATCGGCGACCTGGCCACGCTCGCCGAGAAGGCCGGCATACCGATGACCGAACTGGCACTGCGATGGCTGGTCAGCAAGCCGGCGGCGGGACCTATTCTGTTGGGCGGCTCCAAGGTCGGGCACCTCCAGAGCAACATCGACGCTATCGCCGCCGGCCCCCTCGACGCCGACCTCGTCGCGCAGTGCGACGACGTCGGCGCGGCCTTGCGCGGAGCCATGCCGAACTACAACCGCTGAGGACGACCACATGACCGCAAGCGAATTCGCAGCCCGTATGCGCAGCCGGGAACGCCTGATCGGCTACTGGTCGGTGCTGGATTGTCCGGTGGCCCACGAATGGCTCGCCTACGTCGGCTACGACTACCTGGCGCTCGACATGCAGCACGGCCTCATCGGCTACTCCGGTATGGTCGCCGGCCTCACCGCGATCGACGCTGCCCACGGACCGGTCGGCATGGTCCGCGTCGAAGCCAACGACCCCACGCCCATCGGGCGAGCCCTCGACGCAGGCGCGGCCGGCGTCATCGTGCCGCTGGTGAACACCGCGGCCGAAGCCGCCGAGGCCGTCGCGGCCGCCACCTATCCGCCGGCCGGCATCCGGTCCTACGGCCCCATGCGTGCCCAGCTGCGCATCGGCCCGACTCCGGCGGTGGCGAACAACGACACCGTCGTGCTCGCCATGATCGAGACACCCCAGGGCTTGGCGAACGTCGAGGCGATCTGCGCGACCGAGGGCCTCGCGGGCGTCTACGTGGGCCCGTCGGACCTACGGATCGCGGTGGGCGGCGCGCATTCGCAGGACCCGGCTGTCGACGACGAATTCGAGGCTGCGCTCGTGCGGGTTCGCGAGGCCGCCGCCGCGGCCGGCATCGCCGCCGGAATCCACACCCCCGACGGAGCGACCGCGTCGCGGCGGCTGGCCGAGGGCTACACGTTCGCGTCCGTGGCCTCTGATCTCACGCACCTCAAGATCGCGGCTGCTGCACACCTCAAGGCTGCGAACGACGCGCCCGGCGGGTGAGGACGAACCGCACCAACCACAGCACCACTACGCCGATCACCAGGTATTGCAGCACGGCGGTGTAGGGGTCGATGGCGTGCCAGTTCGCTCCCAGCAGGTAGCCCGCGCCGATCAGCGCGCTGTTCCACACCAGGCTGCCCAGCAGCGTCAGCACCGTGAACACCGCGAGGTTCATGCGTTCCGCGCCTGCGGGAATCGAGATGAAGCTGCGGAACAGCGGGATCATCCGGCCGAAGAACACCGCCTTGGCGCCGTGCTTGCCGAACCAGGCCGTCGTCTTGTCGACGTCCTCGGCGTCGACAAGCGGTACCCACAGGATCAGCGCACGCATCCTGTCGTGACCCAGCCACGCTCCGAGCGCGTACAGGATCCAGGCACCGACCAGCGAGCCCGCCGTGGCGCCCACGATCGCCTCGGCCAGCGACAGGTCTCCGAGACGTGCGGCGAAGCCCGCCATCGGCAGGATCACCTCGCTCGGTACCGGCGGGAAGAGATTCTCGGCGGCGATCGCGATGCCCGCGCCGAGGCCTCCCCACCGCTCCATCAGCTCGACCGTCCAGCCGGCCATACCATCGACCGCGGTCGCGGCTTGTGTCGACAACGGGGGCGCCTTTCGTGAGGGGATCACCCGCGAGGGTACCGACGACGAGCACGAAGGCCCTGCTCCGAGGATTCCTGTGTCGTTGCTGTGAGCGCGCGTGACCAACAGTTAGCCCGGGTAACCTTCTTGGCAGAGCTTAAGGAGTGCCACCGTGGGTCTCGGTCTGTGGGGTGATCTGGCGGCGTTCGCCGTGATTGCCGAAATCGTTTTTGCCACATGCGTTTTCGTGTACGTGAGTCGCCTCGAGCGCCGGACTTCGCATCCGCTGGGCGACACCGTCGGGGCCCACAAGGAGGTGCTGGCCAAGCTCCGAAAGAAGCAAGCACTCTCACGTGACGAAGCTAACTATGCGGCCGAGCTCATCGACGACGCCCGCTCACCGCTTGCCTACGCGATTCCCGCCGCGTTGTTCACGATCGGCTTCTTCTACGTCGTCGGGTGCCTGTTCGTCCTGCACATCGACGGCGGCCATCCGTCCTTCCGCACGTTCATCGGCGGAATTCCGATGCTGACGTCGTTGAACATGGCCAATCAGCTCCGCCGGGTGGCCGCGCTCAAGAGCAACCTGCAAGAGGTCGAGGTGCTCGACACCGAGCCGATCGAGCACCGCCAACCCGCTCACGTCTGAGCCCAGGCCTCAACACCCGCGGAATATCGGTTCCGGCTGTGAACCGCCCGCCGGCACAGCCGTGGCTTCTCACTGGCGGAGGCCGAGACCCCGGCTACTTCGCGTGCTTGACCGCCGGGTCGTCGTCCTCCCACAGCAGCAACTGACGCACCGCCGCGCGCGACCCGTAGGGCTGCAGCATCGCACTCGCCGGCCGCGGCCTCACGCGCAGCGGCCACCAGAACCACCGGCCCAGCAGGGCCGCGACCGCCGGGGTCATGAACGACCGCACGATGAGGGTGTCGAACAGCAGGCCGAGGGCGATCGTGGTGCCGATCTGCCCCAGGATGCGCAGATCCGAGAACAGGAACGACGCCATCGTGGCCGCGAAGACGAGTCCGGCCGCCGTCACCACCGAACCGGAGCCCGCCATCGCCCGGATGATCCCCGTGTTCAGCCCGGCCCCGATCTCCTCCTTGAAGCGCGAGATGAGCAACAGGTTGTAGTCGGAGCCGACGGCCAGCAGCAGAATGATGGCCAGCGCCAACACGATCCAGTACAGCTGGATACCCAGCAGGTCCTGCCAGATCAGCACCGACAACCCGAACGACGCGCCCAGGGACAGCGCCACCGTGCCGACGATGACGAATGCCGCGACGAGGCTGCGCGTGATGAACACCATCACCAGCAGGATCAGACACATCGCCGCGATGCCCGCGATCATCAGGTCGTACTTCGCGCCGTCGGCGATGTCTTTGTAGGTGGCCGCGGTCCCGGCGATGAAGATCCGCGAGCCGGCCAGCGGTGTGCCCTTGACGGCTTCGACCGCAGCGTGCCGGATCGAGTCGATGTGCGAGATCCCCTCGGTGGTCGCGGGATCGCCGTCGTGGGTGATGATCATGCGCGCGGCCTTGCCATCCGGTGACAGGAACAGCTTGAGCCCACGCTGGAATTCGGGGTTGGTGAACGCTTCCGGTGGCAGATAGAACGAGTCGTCGGTTTTCGACGCGTCGTAGGCCGCACCCAACGCGGTCGAGTTCTCCAACGCCCGCGAATTCTGGTCGTTGAGACCGGACTGGGTCGCGTAATTCGTCATCGTCAGATCGCGGTTGGTCTGCTGGTCGCTGATCTGCGGGGGTATGAGAGCCAGCAGTTTCGGTTGCAGCGCATCGAGTTTCGCAATACTTCCCGCGACGTTGGCGAGCTGATCGGTCAGGTCGTTGATGCCGTCGAGCGCATCGAACAGAGATCGCAGTGCCCAGCAGATCGGGATGTCGTAGCAGTGCGGTTCGAAGTAGAAGTAGTTGCGGATCGGCCGGAAGAAGTCGTCGAAGTTCGCGATGCTGTCCCGCAGCGCCTCGATGTCGACGACCATCGCGTCCATCTTGGTCACCATCGAGTGGGTGACTTCCGACATCTGCTTGGTCAGAGCCGACATCTTCGTCATCGTGGCGATGGTCTTGTCCATCTCACCGGCCTGAACCAGCATGTCGGCCATCCGGTCCTGCATGTACTTCTGGTTCAGCCGCTGGGTGGTGCCCTGCATGCTCATCTGGAACGGGATCGACGTGTGCTTGATCGGCTTGCCGTCCGGGCGGGTGATCGCCTGCACACGGGCGATGCCCTCGACCCGGAACAGTGCCTTCGCGATCTTGTCGATCACCAGGAAGTCCGCGGAATTGCGCATGTCGTGATCGCTCTGGATCATCAGCAACTCGGGGTTCATCCGGGCCTGGGAGAAGTGGCGGTCTGCCGCGGCGTAGCCCTCGTTGGCGGGCAGATCGGCCGGCAGGTAATTCCGGTCGTTGTAGTTGGTCTGGTAGCCGGGCAGCGTCAGCAGGCCCACCAGCGACAGCGCGATCGCACCCACCAGGATCGGCCCCGGCCAGCGCACGATCGCGGCGCCGATCTTGCGCCAGCCCCGGATGCGCATCGCGCGTTTGGGTTCGAGCAGCCCGAAGCGGGTGGCCAGCGAAATGATCGCGACCATCAGCACGACGCCGGCCAAAACCACGATCACCATGCCGATGGCCAACGGCACACCGAGGGTCTGGAAGTAGGGGAGCCGGGTGAAACTGAGGCAGAACGTCGCGCCCGCGATCGTCAGGCCGGACCCGAGCACCACATGCGCGGTGCCGTGGAACATCGTGTAGAACGCGGTTTCCTTGTCCTCACCCACGCTGCGCGCTTCTTGATAGCGCCCTATCAGGAAGATCGCATAGTCCGTGGCTGCCGCGATGGCCAGCGTGACCAGCAGGTTGGTCGCGAACGTGGAGAGCCCGATGATCTCGTGATAGCCCAGGAACGCCACCAGGCCGCGCGCGGTGGCCAGCGACAACACCACCATCACCAGCGTGATCAGCACCGTGACGATGGAACGGTAGACCAGCAGCAACATGATGATGATGACGGTGAACGTCGCCGCCTCGATCAGCCGCATGCTGCGATCACCCGCGATGTGCTGATCGGCGGCCAGCGCAGCGGGCCCGGTGACGTACGCCTTCACCCCCGGCGGCGGGGGCACGCTCTTGACGATCTCCTGGACCGCCTCGACGGACTCGTTGGCCAGCGCCTCGCCCTGGTTGCCTGCGAGTTTGACCTGGACGTAGGCGGCCTTGCCGTCGTTGCTCGTCGAACCCGCGGCGGTGAGCGGATCGCTCCAGAAGTCCTGCACCGACTGCACGTGGGTCTGATCTGCCCGCAGCTTGGCGACCAGCTGGTCATACCAGGCGTGCGCTTCGTCGCCGAGCGGCTTGTCGCCCTCGAAGACGATCATCGCCGAGCTGTCGGAGTCGCCTTCCCGGAACGCCTCGCCGACCTGCTTCATCGACACCAGCGACGGCGCCTCGTCCGGGCTCATCGAGACCGCCCGCTGCTGGCCGACTTCTTCCAGCTGCGGCACGACGGTGTTGAGGATGACGATGACCGCGATCCAGACGAGCAGGATCGGCAACGCCAGCGCCCGGATCACCCGGGGGATCAGAGGCCGATGAGGGCGAGACGGCTGCGGTTCGGTGGGGGCGTCGTGGACGGGTGCGCTCATGCCGACTTCACGAAACAGAATGTCTGGGCGTTGAGCCCGTCGGTCGTCTTCTCGTCGCGCAGTTCGTCGTCGACCAGGATGCGGCACGTGATCGAACCACCGTCACCCTGGGCAACGATGTTCGGGGCGGCGGACGGCTCCGTGGTAGACAGCGTCAGCGTCCACGGCAACGCCGCGTTGTCGACGCGCTGCGGCTTGGCGTCGAGATCCAGATAGTTGATGTCGGCGTAGCTCCCGGTGCCGGTGACCTCGTACCGGACCACCTTGGGGTCGAACGGTTCGGGCAGGTCGGCAAAGTTACGGGGCGTCTCGATGATGCCGTCGGAACCGAAGAACGTCCGAATCCGGGAGACGGTCAGGCCGGCGATGACCACGACGACCACGATCAGCAGGGGCAGCCACACCTTCCTGGCGACCTTCATCACGAGCTGTGTCTCCCGATTCGTCCCCGGCGTGTGCCGCGCAATGTAACCCCTGGCCTGGTGAGATGTTCCGCCGATAGTAACTTAGCCGGTATAACTTCTCATCGGACACACAGTAGATCAAGTCAGTGTGGTCCCGCTAACTACTTCGCCGCGCGAGCGTCGCGCGTCACACGTCGCCGGCGCCGGTGCTACTCCGGGCTGTTCTCGGTCGGATCTCCTGCAGCGTCGAGCACGCTGACCGCGATGCCGTAGGGCAGAAAACGGACCCGGCGGGTGGGATCGGTGTTGTCCTTGTTGGCCCGCAGGGCGTCCAATTCGGTGGGGAACACCTGCTCGATGTGCGCGCCGCCGGACCCGTCGACGGTGAAGATGGCCCAGACGCCGTCACCCGTCTCGCCGGCCGTCTCCGGCCGGCGAGGCCGGCCACCGCGCGCGAGATCGTCGAACAGCACCGACCACCCGGCACGTTCGCCCGACGTCGTCATGAACTTGCTCAATGCGTCGCGCAGCCCGTCACCGGCATCGCGGATCACCCGGTCGAAGTCTTCCGGATCGAAGCCGAAAGGTCCGTTACCGCTCATGGTCGCCTCCTCGCCAGGGCTGTGACACACACAGCGCACACACAGCAGATGCATCCAGTGTGCCTGCGTCGGCGGGGCCCGTCGACTGTCAGTGGGTCCGAGTGGTAGGCAACCGTATGGCTTCTGCGCGCGCCGACGTGTTGTCGGCCGCCCACCGTTCCCTCGCCGCGGCAGGCGCACACGACCGTCCCGGGTGGCTGGGCTTGTTCACCGCCGACGGGAGGGTCGAGGACCCGGTCGGGTCCTCGCCGCACCGGGGACACGTGGCGATCGGACACTTCTACGACACCTTCATCGGCCCCCGAGACATCACCTACGACCTCGAGGCCGACCTGGTCGCCGGCCCGATGGTGCTGCGCGACCTCACCCTGGTGATCCGGATGTCGCCGGCGCTGACGATGCAGGTGCCCGCCTACATCCGCTACGACATGAAGGACACGCCTGACGGACTGCGCATCGCCGCCCTGTCCGCGTACTGGGAATTGCCCGCGATGATCCGCCGGTTCCTGCTGGGCGGCCTCGGGGCGTTGCCGTCCGGCGTTGCTCTGGGCCGCGCGATGGTCAGCCACCAGGGTCTGCGTGGCACCGCGGGGTTCCTGCGCGGATTCGCCGGGGTGGGCAGCGGTGCCGGGACCGCACTGGGGCGTCTTCTCGACGATGCCTGCGCCGGCGACGAGGTCGGACTGCGGCGCCGCACCGCCGGCGCGATGATCATCTCCGGCGACGGCGAGCCCCGCACCGCCTCCGAGGTCACCCGACTGCTCTCGGGTGGCCGGTGGGACAAGCGGATCCGCTCCGGCCGGTCTGCGGCGGCCCGGGTGCACACCTCCGACGGGCGCGTCATCGTGATCGGGGAGTACCGGACGCGCGGTGCCGACCGCGCGGCGTTGGGTCAGCTCGTCGTCATCACCGACACCGACTGAGCCTCAGAAACGGCCGTGTTGTCGCCTCCGGCAGGGCGAACGTGAGAACGTAGCAGGACCATGGAAACTTCGTCGGACACCACCTCTCGCGCTACCGCGACCTACATGAGTTACGAAGAGTTCGGTCGGCGCTTCTTCGAGGTCGCGGTGACCGAGGAGCGGGTGGGCGAGGCGATCGGCCAGATCGCCGGCGACGCGTTCGAGATGGGCCCGATCGCCCAGGGGCCGGGCCGACTGGCCAAGGTGACCGCCAAGGTGCGCATCACGACACCGCGCGTCAACCGGCGGGTCGCCGAGGAGATCACCTTCGCGATCCGCATTCCGCTCGAGATCGACATGATGGTCGATCTGCGCATCGATAAGCCCAAGTTCATGGTGTTCGGCGAGATCTCACTGCGGGCGGTGGCGCGCGCCGCCGAACCGCTGCTGCTGATCATCGACGTCGAGAAGCCGCGGGCCAACGACATCGCCATCCATGTGACCTCGAAATCCCTGCGCGGAGAGCTGGTGCGCATCATCGGCGGCGTGGACGCCGAGATCCGGCGCTTCATCGCCGCGCACGTGGCCGGTGAGATCGACAGCCCCGAGTCGCAGAAGGCGAAGGTCATCGACGTCGCCCACGAACTCGACACGACGTGGACGGGTATCTGACGCTCAGCCGACGAGTTCAGCCAGCGCCGGCCGGCGGGGACCGCGCCCGTCGCTGACCGTCCTGCCGCGCAGATGGTCCCACAGCCACGGCATCAACATGTTCTGCGTCCACAGCACCTGGGACAGGGCCCGGGAGCGCAGCGACGGCGGCTGAGCCGACGGGTCCGCGATCGCCCAGTCGCGGGAGCTGCCCGGCAGACCGAGAGCCTCGGCGGCCGCGTCGGCGAACAGTTGGTGACCGCGCGGCGAGCCGTGGACCCGGTCGGGGCTCCACGTGTCGGGCTGCGTCATCGACGGTGCCCGGTACAGGTCGACCAGCGCGAAGTCGTGCCGCGTGGCCGCCGCCCGGATCACCTCGTTGATCTGCAGAACCCGGGCACCCAGCACGCGCCCGATCGGCAGAATCCGGGCCAGGTCGGGAAACGTCGTCGTCACCACCGTCGCGCCGGAGACGGCAAGGGTCCGGTGCACGTCCTGCAGCTGAGTCAGCGCATGATCGAAACCCCGCCCCGGACGGGTCATGTCGTTCATGCCGATACAGAGTGTGACCACGTCGGGGCCCATGGCCAGCGCAGCGGGTAGCTGGACCTCGGCCACATCGCGAATCTGATTGCCACGCACCGCCAGATTGGCGTACTGCAGGCCGGGCGACAGCGCGTCGAGCCGCTCGGCCAGCCGATCGGCGAAACCGCGAAGCCCCGATGCGTCGTCACCGTCCCACAGGCCCTCGGTCTGACTGTCGCCGAGGGCGACGTAGCGGGCGTACCCGGTGTGACCGACCACGACAGCAGACTCTAACGCGACCTACCCAGTCTGGTCAGGTTGAGCACCATGCCGACACTGAGTCCGGTGATGGTGTCCTCCAACCGTTTCCGGTCCAAGTCGGCACGCCACTGCGGCAGCGTCCCGGTCACCCGCACCACCTGGGGTGCGAACTCGACGCCGGTCAGCGTCAGGCCGTGCGCCAGCTCGGGGAGCCGCACCGGGTAGGCCGGGGTGCGCGCCGGCAGCCGCCAGCGTCTCGCGCCGAACGCGACGGTGTGGGCCTGCAGCCACAGCGTGGAACCGTCCACGCTGACATCGACCTCGACATGGCCGAACCGGGGGCGGCGCGCGAATCGGATCCGCGCCACCCCGTCCTGGCCGACGGCACCGGTCAATCGGGGTGCGGCGCGGCCGAACAGTTCGTCGACCATCGGCGCCGGTACCTCCAGCGTCACCTCCACCGGTGCGGCCACCAACGTCGGCGGCGCACCGGGCCGGACGTGAACGTTGTGCAAGATCACGGTGGCCGTGTTGAGAATGCCTCCCTGCCAAAGGATGTCGGACGCCACCAGGTGCACGTCGGTGAGCTGGCCGACCGACAGTCCGTGCACGTCGAGGCGGGAATCGAAGCGGGTGACCGTCAGCGTCAGGTCGCCCTCGTCGAGACGCACCGTCAGGCGCCGGCCCAGAACGAGGCGCCGCACCGTCACGAACAGCGTGCGGTAGGCGGCCGCGGCGCCGCTGTTGACCGGCACCATGGTGGTCGCCGACCACAGCGAGGTGAGCATGCGCCGCGTGGGACGGGTCATCGTCTCCATCCTCGCACGGGCTATCGTCGGCTGTGTCTTCCCGCATGACTTCCCGCAGTGCCGGACTCCTGCTCTACCGCCACGGCGCCGACGAGCTCGAGGTGCTCCTGGGCCACCCCGGCGGTCCGTTCTGGGCCCGCAAGGACGACGGTGCCTGGTCGATCCCCAAAGGCGAGTACGGCGAGGACGAGGATGCCTGGGCGGCCGCGCGACGGGAGTTCGCGGAGGAGGTCGGATTCCCGCCGCCGGACGGTCCCCGCATCGACCTCCCGCCGGTGCGCCAGTCCGGCGGCAAGGTCGTCACCGCGTTCGCGGTGCGAGGCGACCTCGACGTCCGCGGCGCCGTCAGCAACACGTTCACGATGGAGTGGCCACCGCGCTCCGGACGGACGGCGGAGTTCCCCGAACTCGACAGGGTCCAGTGGTGGGGTCTGGAGCACGCCCGCGTGAAACTGCTGAAAAGCCAACAGCCCCTGCTGGATGCGCTCGTCGAAGCCCTGGGCTAGAGGTCGAGCGTCAGCGCTCCGCGGGCGCGGGACACGCACGTCAGCATCATGCCGGCCGCGCGCTCCGGATCGGTGAGCAGCGTGTCGCAATGGTCCACGGTGCCGTCGAGCACCCGAACCCGGCAGGTGCCGCAGAACCCCTGCTGACACGAGTACGGTGCCGCGACCCCGGCGCGCCGCAACGCCGTCAGCAGCGTTTCCTGCCCACCCACCGCGACCGTCGCTCCCGTCGATGCCACGCTGACCTCGAACGGGCTGCCGTTCTCCACGGGAGGAGCGGCGAATCGCTCGAAATGCAGCTCGACGTCGGCGCGGCCGGCCAGCGCTGCCCGCACCGCGGTCAGCATTGGCGCCGGGCCGCACGCATACACTGCGGTGTCCGGCGGGCAGTCACCGAGAAGCGTTGCCGCTGAGGGCAACCTGTCGACATCGTCGGTGCGGATGAGCACCGGCTCGCCGAAGGCGGCCACCTCGTCGACGAAGGGCAGACTGTCACGGCTGCGGCCCGTGTAGATCATCGACCACTGGACGCCGAGGCCGTCGATCGCCCGCAGCATCGGCAGGATCGGGGTGATGCCGATGCCACCGGCGATGAAACGCACACGCCGCGTGGGGGATCCGTGACCGGGCACGGTCAAGGGGAACGCATTGCGGGGCCCGTGGGTGTGCAACACCGTGCCGAGCGACAGCGCGTCGTGGCATTCAACCGAGCCACCGCCGCCGTCGGGGATGCGGCGCACCGCGATGCGGTACTCGTCGGCCCGATGCGGGTCGCCGCACAGCGAGTACTGGCGGATCCGTCCACTGGGCAGGTGCAGATCCAGGTGCGCGCCCGGATACCAGCGGGGGAGCGCGGTGCCGTCGGCGGCGGCCAACGTGAACTCCACGACGTCCTGATCGTGGGCCACCACCCGGCGCTCGCGCACCGTGACCGCGAAGGTCGCCGGCACCCGAGGGCGTGGCGGGCGGATGCGGCGGGCCGCCGCCGTCGCAGAGAACAGGCCGGCGATCCCGGCGCCGGCCAGCGCCAGCACCGGATCGTGACGGCTGCGCCCCGACGCACTCGGTGGCGTGTGCCGGTAGTGCGGCACTTTCACGAGCCTCACAGGTGCGCCGCGCGCGCCGCCGGGGAGCTCGCCAGATAGGCCACCGCTTGCGCGGTGGACCCGAACTGCTCCGGCGAGTAGCCGGGCCGGAAGTACGTCAGCGTGCCCGACCCGAACAGCGAGCGGTAGCGCGGCAGCAGACCCAGCTTGGAGTCGCGCATCCGCATGCGATTGAAGCCCCACCACGATGTCGCGACGGCCGGATCGGTCTTCACCAGATACCAGGCGGTGCGCTGGAAGAACACGAACAACATCGACGCGGCGACCGTCATCGCCCGGATCCGGGCCAGATAGCTGTCGTGGAAGTACGTCGCGACGTCGTGGGCGACACTGCGGTGCTCGACCTCCTCGCTGCCGTGCCAGCGGAACAGATCGGTCAGCGTGGGATCGGCCCCGTGGTCGTCCCAGGTGCAGTTCAACGCGAAATCACCCATCACGGCGGTGTAGTGCTCGATCGCCGCGATCAGCCACAGCCGCTCGCAGAGGTGGTTCAGCCGGGCGCTGGGGTCAGGGGAGTCGGTGGGCGCGAGAACCCGGGAGAACACGTGCTCGACCTGCGCGAGGATCGGGCTCGGATCGACGCCGCGCTCGACCATGAAGTCGTGCAGGATCGCGTCGTGGACGTCGGCGTGGGTGGCCTCCTGGCCGATGAACCCGCGGATGTCGTCGGCGAGATGCGGATCGTCGACCATCGGCAGCGCTTCGTTGAACGTCTGCACGAACCAGCGCTCCCCGGCGGGCAGCACCAGGTTCAGCACGCTGATCACATGCGAGGCGGCCGGGTGGCCCGGAATCCAGTGCAGCGGAACATCACTGACATCGAAACTCACCTTGCGCGCCTGGATCTGCACGGGTCCGGGATCGATCTCGTCGACGGTCACGGCGTCACAGCTCACGGCATCACGGCGTCGCACCATGACCGGAGTTTACGACGAACACCGCGATTGGTGGGACCACGGGTCCCGGGTAATCGGATCAGCCGGCGGGCAGCGGCTGACCGGGGATCGCGGGCCCGCCCGGAATCTGCTGGGGCGCACCGGCGACCGGGGCGCCCGCCCCCGGGGCTCCCGCGCTCGGCCCCACCCGCGGGGGGGGGG
>JAEXZY010000094.1 GCA_023404955.1 Actinomycetes bacterium | reverse complement strand
GGAGATGGCCTTCCTCAACAAGGGCCTCACCATCACGCTCACCGATCGTCGACCCCAGACCGCAGCCGCAGATGCTGTCGTCGAGGGTGACGAGGATACGGCCGAGAAGCCCAAGACCGCCGAGGAGGAGACCTCCGCTCCGGCCGTCAGCAAGCCGCGGACCAGGACTTATCATTACCCGGACGGTCTCGTCGACTACATCAAGCACCTCAACCGCACCAAGACCCCGATCCACCAGTCGGTGATCGGGTTCACCGCGAAGGGTCCCGGACACGAGGTCGAGATCGCGATGCAGTGGAACTCCGGATACTCGGAGTGCGTCCACACCTTCGCGAACACGATCAACACGCATGAGGGCGGTACTCACGAAGAAGGTTTCCGCGCCGCGCTGACGTCGACGGTCAACAAGTACGCGCTCGACAAGAAGCTCCTCAAGGAGAAGGACGGCAAACTCAGCGGCGACGATATCCGCGAGGGTTTGGCAGCCGTCATCTCCGTCAAGGTCGCCGACCCGCAGTTCGAGGGTCAGACCAAGACCAAGCTCGGCAACACCGAGGTCAAGAGCTTTGTGCAGAAGACGTGCAACGAGCACCTCGGTCACTGGTTCGAGGCCAACCCCGCCGAAGCCAAGATCATCGTCAAGAAGGCCGTCGACTCCGCGCAGGCACGCCTTGCCGCCCGCAAGGCGCGAGAGTTGGTGCGCCGCAAGACCGCAACGGATATCGGTGGTCTGCCTGGCAAGCTTGCCGATTGCCGCAGCAACGACCCCACCAAGTGTGAGGTCTACATCGTGGAGGGCGACTCAGCCGGTGGCTCGGCCAAATCCGGCCGCGACTCGATGTACCAGGCGATCCTGCCGATCCGCGGCAAGATCATCAACGTCGAGAAGGCCCGCATCGACCGCGTCCTCAAGAACACCGAGGTCCAGTCGATCATCACCGCGTTCGGCACCGGCATCCACGATGAGTTCGACCTCGCCAAGCTGCGCTATCACAAGATCGTGCTGATGGCCGACGCCGACGTTGACGGCCAACACATTTCGACGCTGCTGCTGACGTTGCTGTTCCGCTTCATGAAGCCGCTGATCGAGAACGGTCACGTCTACCTGGCACAGCCGCCGCTCTACAAGCTCAAGTGGCAGAAGCGCGAACCCGAATTCGCTTACTCAGACCGTGAACGCGACGGACTGCTCGAGGCCGGTCGGGCCGCGGGCTGGAAGATCAACACCGACGACGGCATCCAGCGCTACAAGGGCCTCGGCGAGATGAACGCGAAGGAACTCTGGGAAACCACAATGGATCCCGCCGTTCGCGTGCTGCGCCAGGTGACCCTCGACGACGCCGCCGCGGCTGACGAACTCTTCTCCGTGTTGATGGGCGAGGATGTGGCCGCGCGCCGCAGCTTCATCGCCCGTAACGCGAAAGACGTTCGCTTCCTTGACGTCTGATCTCTCACGAATCGAAAAGGATACTGATGACTGACACCACACTCCCGCCAAACGGGGGTACGGGCGATCGCATCGAACCGGTCGATCTCGGCCAGGAGATGCAGAACAGCTACATCGACTACGCGATGAGCGTCATCGTCGGTCGCGCGCTACCCGAGGTGCGCGACGGACTGAAGCCCGTCCACCGTCGACTTCTCTACGCGTCCTACGACGCCGGGTTCCGTCCCGACCGCGGCTACGTGAAATCTGCGAAACCCGTTGCCGAGACGATGGGTAACTACCATCCCCACGGCGACAGCGCGATCTACGACGCGCTGGTCCGCCTCGCGCAGCCGTGGTCGATGCGCTACCCGCTGATCGACGGTCAGGGCAACTTCGGTTCGCGCGGCAACGATGGCGCGGCCGCCATGCGTTACACCGAGGCACGCCTCACGCCCCTCGCGATGGAGATGTTGCGCGACATCGACGAGGAGACAGTCGATTTCACGCCCAACTACGACGGCAAGACCAACGAGCCGACGGTTCTGCCCGCACGTATCCCCAACCTGTTGATCAACGGGTCGGGCGGCATCGCGGTCGGTATGGCCACCAACATCCCGCCGCACAACCTCAACGAGGTTGCCGACGCGGTCTTTTGGGCGCTGGAGAATCCCGAGGCCGACGAGGAAACCATGCTCGCGGCATGTATGGAAGCCATCAAGGGACCTGACTTCCCCACGGCCGCACTGATTGTCGGCAGCCAGGGCATCCGTGATGCCTATACGACGGGCCGCGGCAGCATCCGTATGCGAAGCGTCGTCGACATCGAGGAGAACAAGGGCACCACCACCCTTGTCGTGACCGAACTGCCGTACCAGGTCAACCCCGACAACCTGATCGCGTCGATCGCCGAACAGGTCAACGAGGGAAAACTAAAGGGCATCAGTCGAATCGAGGATCAGTCCTCCGACCGCGACGGCATGCGCATCGTCGTCACCCTGCGTCGCGACGCCGTCGCCAAGGTCGTGCTGAACAACCTCTACAAGCACAGCCAGTTGCAGACCAGTTTCGGCGCCAACATGCTGTCGATCGTGGACGGCGTGCCGCGCACCCTGCGTCTTGACCAGATGATCCGGTACTACGTCGCGCACCAGATCGATGTCATCGTGCGTCGTACGCGGTACAGGTTGCGCAAGGCAGAAGAGCGCGCGCACATTCTGCGCGGTCTCGTGAAAGCCCTTGACGCACTTGACGAAGTGATCGCACTGATCCGTGCGTCGGCCAACACCGACGCCGCGCGACAGGGCCTCATCGGCCTCCTCGACATCGACGAGATCCAAGCCGACGCGATTCTCGCGATGCAGTTGCGTCGTCTGTCGGCACTCGAGCGTCAGAAGATCATCGACGAGTTGGCTGAGATCGAACTCGAGATCGCCGACCTCAAGGACATCCTCGCCAAGCCCGAGCGTCAGCGCGCCATCGTGCGTGACGAGCTCAAGGTGGTCGTCGAGAAGTTCGGCGACGAGCGTCGAACAAAGATCATCGCCGCAGACGGAGACGTCGCCGACGAGGATCTCATCGCGCGCGAAGACGTCGTCGTCACCATCACCGAGACCGGATATGCCAAGCGCACGAAGACCGACCTGTACCGCAGTCAGCGACGTGGCGGCAAGGGTGTGCAGGGTGCAGGCCTCAAGCAGGACGACATCGTCAAGCACTTCTTCGTGAGCTC
>JAEXZY010000117.1 GCA_023404955.1 Actinomycetes bacterium | reverse complement strand
GCGCCGAGCGCTCGGCGACACCACGGGTCGCGCCGCGACCCTGCCATCGATGCGTCCGTGCTCGACGCGGCGCGCGAGTTGTTGGTGACGCGGGGTTACGCGGCGACGTCGATCGATCTGATCGCTGCGACCGCCAAGGTGAGCCGGCCGGCCATCTATCGCCGCTGGCGCACGAAAGCGCACCTCATCCATGAGGCGGCATTCCCGGATCTCGGCGCAGCACCCGAGGAGGACGATCTCACGGCGGAGATCACCCGCTTGTGCCGAGGCGCACTGGCCATGTACGCCGATCCTGTTGTGCGCGAAGCAGTTCCGGGTCTACTTCACGATCTGAGGATGGAACCGGCGATGCGCAGACTGCTCAACGACCGCCTGGAAGCGGCAGCGCGCCGCAACCTCGCCGAGCACCTGGCGCGCTCAGAGGACGCCCGTCGCGGTGTCGACGCGGACACGGTGATGGATGCCATCGCCGGAGCCGCGTGGTACGCGGTGTGTGTGCGTAAGGTGACCGGTCTCGACGATGCGGCTGCGAAATTGGCAGATCTGTTGTTGGGTGGGGTGCTCGGCAGCGCTTCAGAGCCGGCCGACCTGGCGTAGCCCGGCGGCGGTGTCCGCGATCGTCTCGGCGGGGTCCCGCCACTGTAGGCCGAAATCACGGAGGCTCGGCGCGTCGTCGGACGCCGGCATCTGCGTGTAGTACTGCATGGCGGCGGAGTTGATCGGCGTCTCGAACGGCAGAAAGGGCCCCACGACGTCGAAGACGCGACCTGCGCTGCGCAGCGCCACGTCGGGCACCGGGACGACGGCCAGCGTGCGGTTCGTCGCGCGACCGATCATCCGAGCGAGGTCGTCCACCGACACCCGCTGACCGCCGGCCATGTAGCGCCGGGGGCCGCGGCCGGGTTCGAGCAGCGCGACGTGGAGGTCGGCGAGATCGCGCACGTCGATGACGATCCAGCCGGCGCTCCTGCCGGGCACGGCGTGCATCTTGGCCGATGCCTCGACACCCTCGGCCGCCTCCCCGAACTGGTCGCCGGCCGGTGGCCCGAGCACCATGCCGGGGTAGGTGATGTTGACCGGTGCGCCGCCGTCCTGCAGACCGCGCGCGTAGGCCTCGACGGCGGCCTTCGAGCGGCCGTAGCCGTCGGTGCCGCCGACCACCGGCAGGTCGGCGTGCAGCACATCGAGATCCGGCCGGAACAGTGCGGTGAAGCTCGACACGTGGACGATGGGATCGATGCCCGCGGCTGCGGCGCCGCCGAGAATGTTACGTGCGCCTTCGAGGTTGGTGTGCAGCATCTCGTCGGCGCGGCTGGGGTCGGTCGACACCATGGCCGCGCAGTGGATCACGGCGTCGCAGCCCTCGAGCGCGGCAGCGGTGCTCTCACCGTCGGCGATGTCGCCGAGCACGTGATCGTCGATGTCGACGCCGATCGTGCCCGCGCTGGTGGCTAGCCGGCCTGCGTTGCGCACCAGGAAACGCACCTGGTGCCCGGCGTCCTGCGCCGCCTTCGCGGTCCACGCGCCGACGAAGCCGGTGCCGCCGGTGATGAGTACTCTCATGTGCCCTCCGGTTCCACGACGCGCCCTATACCCGTTTTTGGTCCACGCGCCCCACCTCGGTGGCGCCTGATCGTGATCAGGTTGCCATACCGGACGTGCGGAGAGTTGACGCCCGTCAATTGGTTTCTCCGATGTGTCCGTCGCGATGGCGCTGCTGCTATACGTTGGCCCGGTGCCCACGTCGCAACCCCTCCTCGAAAGCCCCACCGACCTGACCGTCGAATGGCTCAGCGCCGTCCTCGAGTGCGACGTCTCGAGCTTTTCGGTCACCCGCATCGGCACCGGTCAGATGAGTGAGTGCTACCGGGTGGAGCTGGGGTACGCCGACGGCGGCGCCGGTCCCGAGTCTGTGGTGCTGAAGGTCGCCGCAGCCGATCCGAGCAGCCGGCAGACAGGGCTGGCGATGGGGCTCTACGAGCGTGAGGTCCGCTTCTACACCGATGTCGCACCGGGTCTGGCCGGACCCGTGGCGCCGTGTCACCACGCTGCCTACGACAGCGCGACGGGCGCCTTCGATCTGCTGCTCGGTGACGCCGCACCCGCCACCGTGGGCGACGAGATCCGCGGCGCCACGCCCGAGCAGGCCGACCTGGCGATGCGGCAACTCGGCCTGGTGCACGGTCCGCTGCTGGGCGACGAGGCACTCGCCGACGCGGCATGGCTCAATCGGGAGTCGCCGGTGAACCAGGGCTTGATCACCGCGCTCTACGCGGGTTTCATCGATCGCTACGCCGATCAGGTCGCGCCGGAGCATCGCGCGGTCTGCGAGCAATTCGTCGCCGCCTTCGATGCGTTCATGGCAGGCGAGGGCGGCAACGGCCGGCGCGGCCTGGTGCACGGCGACTTCCGACTGGACAACATGCTCTTCGGCCAACCCGGTGCAGACCGGCCGCTCACCGTCGTCGACTGGCAGACCGTGACGTGGGGTCCGGCGTTCACCGACGTCGCCTACTTCCTCGGGTGTGCGCTGCCCACCGAGGAGCGTCGTGCACGGTACGACGGGCTCCTCGCGGCCTACCACGACGCGCTCGGCGAAGCCTCCGGCGTCTCCCTGCGCGAAGTGCGCGAGGGGGTGCGGCGGCAGAGTTTTTTCGGGGTGCTGATGGCCATCGTCTCACCGATGTTGGTGGAGCGAACGGCTCGGGGCGACGAGATGTTCATGGCGATGATCGCCCGGCATTGCCAGCATGTGCTCGACACCGACGCGCTGTCGCTGCTACCGCCGCCGTCGACACCGGAGCCGTTGCAGCCCAACACATCCGACGAGGAGCGGCACGCCCCGACCGAAGAACCGCTGTGGAGCGAGAGCTGGTATTTCGACTTCGTCGATGCCGCCGGAGGCCTCGGCGGATGGTTTCGGCTCGGCCTCATCCCGAACCAGGGGCACGCCTGGGTCAACGGCCTGCTGTGTGGACCGGGCCGCCCGACCATCGCCGTGCTGGATTTCGACGCGCCGCTGCCTGACGGCCACACCGCCGTGACTGCCGACGGCTCCGAGCTGGTGATGGAGGTCGCCGAACCGCTTGTCCGCTTTCGTGTTTCGCTGCGCGGGCACGGACAGGCCCACGATGATCCGGCTGCACTGTTGCGCGGCGAGCAAGGCCGACCCGTCGATGTGACCGTTGATCTGGAGTGGACGACCGACGGCTCCCCGTTCCAGTACCGGGTGTCGCCGCGCTACGAGATCCCGTGCCGGGTGTCGGGCACGGTCACGGCCGATGGGCACTCCTACACCGTCACCGATGTCGCCGGGCAACGCGATCATTCGTGGGCGTCACGGGACTGGTGGGGAATGGACTGGGTGTGGAGCGCGATCCATCTAAACGACGGCACCCACCTGCACGGCGTGGATATCCGCATCCCCGGTGCACCTGCCCTGTCGGTGGGCTACCGGCAGAACGCCGGCGAGTCGTTGATCGAACTCGCCAGAGTTGAAGCGCGCGACACCGTCTGGAACGGCGAACTGCCTGTGTCCGCGGTCGTGGATCATGACGGGCTGATCGCGACCATCACCCCGGTCGGCCATGCGCCGGTACTGCTGACCTCTCCGGACGGTCGGCTGAGCCGGTTTCCCCGGGCGTGGGGGTCGGTCACGACCGATGACGGTCGCACCGGCGTCGCCTGGATCGAGTGGAACCGCAGCCAGGGCTGATCAGCCGGGGCGGATCATCTCGAAACGGGCGTCCGCAGGGACGTCGAAATATGTCGCGGGCCCGCCCGCGCGTAGGATCGGCTGGGCAGCAGCGGTGTCGTAGACGCCGTCGACCAGGAATTGCCGATCGATGTGAACGGCGACCACCTCGCCCATCACCATCCACGTGTCGATCTGCCTGCCGGCTCGGTCCTGAAGCTGAATCAATTGCGTCAGTACGCATTCGAAATTGACCGGACTCTCCAGGACGCGCGGTGGTGCGACCTCGGCGGATTCCACGGGCGTCAGCCCACCGAGGGCGAACTCATCGACGTCGGGGTCTGCGCTGGCCGCGGTCTGGTTCATCGCCTCGGCGATCGGGCGGCACGCCAGGTTCCAGACGAACTCATTGGTCGCCTCGATGTTGGCGACGCTGTCCTTCCAGCCGATCGACGCGAACCCGATCACCGGCGGGTGGTAGTTGAAGCCGTTGAAGAAACTGTAGGGAGCCAGATTTCGCGTACCTGCAGCGCTCACCGTGGAGACCCAGCCGATCGGACGCGGCCCGATGATGGCGTTGAAGGGATCGTGGGGGAGACCGGTACCGTCTGCGGGCCGGTAGAAATGGGCATCTGGCGTCGCCATCGCAGCAGTCAACCACACGATGGCAGTCATCGTGCTGATGGCTTCGACGCGAGCCGGTCGCCATGATCGACACATGTCTCAGCTCCTCTCAGCAGATGCCGTCACCCAGTACGTCGACGGACCGAGCGCTCGCTTCGCGTACCGACGGCTGGGTGTGCAGGCAGGCACTCCACTGGTGCTCGCCCTACGCTTCCGCGGCACGATGGACCACTGGGACCCGGCGTTCCTGGACCGGCTGGGCGCCGAACGCGACGTGATCGTCTTCGACAATGTCGGTCACGCCCGGAGCAGCGGCGTCGCCCCGACCACCATCGACGCGCTTGCGGGCGGGCTCGTCGAATTCACTCAAGCGCTCAGACTTCCGGAGATCGACCTTCTCGGCTGGTCGCTCGGCGGCATCGTGGTGCAGGCCGCGACGCTGCAGCGCCCCGATCTGGTCCGCCGGCTGGTCGTCGCCGGCAGCTCACCCGGCGGCGGCGTGCCGGGCATGCCCGCAGCCGATCCCCAGATCTGGCAGGTGGCCACCAAGCCCGTCAACGACGACGACGATTTCCTCTATCTCTTCTACCCGGATTGGGAGCCGGCACGGATCCTGGGGCGGGATTCGCTGCGGCGATTGCAGGCGCGCACACTGTCGTCCGAGCACACACCGGTATCAGCGGACACCATGCGTGCGCAGCTCGCGGTCATCGCCTCGACGGGGTCTTCGGTATGGGACCGCTTGGGTGAGATCACGATTCCCGTTCTGGTGGCCAACGGCGCGCACGACCGGATGATCGACGCCTATGCGAGCTACGCGATGGCGGGCCGGTTGCCGACTGCCAAGGTGATCCTGTACAGCGACGCGGGGCACGGCTTCCTGTTCCAGCACATCGACGATTTCGCCGGTGAAGTCGTGCGGTTCCTGTCCTGAGCTCAGCGACCGCTGAAGTCCAGGACGATCCGAAAACGCGCCTGCCCTGCCATCATTCGCTCGTATGCCCGCGGGGCGTCCTCGAAGGGTACGGTTTCGATCATCGGGGCGATCTGATGGGCCAGGCTGAAGGTCAAGCTGTCCTCGTTGTCCGCAGCCGATCCGGTGAGACTACCGACGATGCTGCGGCCACCGAAGATCAGATCCGACGTCTGAACGGGAATCGGTTCATCGGAGGCGCCGACCACGATCAGCCGACCACGCGGGCGCAGCCCCGCCACGAGGCCCGCCATCGACGCGCCGCTGGCCGCCGTCGCGACGATCGCGGTGGCACCGCCGAGCGCCGTCAAAGCGGAGGTGGTGTCACCGCTGGCACTGTCGATGTAGTGGTCGGCGCCCAGAGACATTGCCAAGGAGGACTTCTCGTGTCCGCGGGCGATCGCGGCCACGCGGTAGCCCATGTTCTTCGCGTACTGCACACCGAGATGCCCCAACCCGCCGATTCCCTGGATCGCCACCAGTGTGTTCCTCGGCGCATCCGCCGCGCGCAGCGCGTTGAACACCGTGACGCCCGCGCAGAGCAACGGCGCGGCGGTCATGGGGTCGAAGCGATCGGGTATGCGCACCAGACCACATGCCCGTGCATAGGTCACTTCCGCGTAGCCGCCGTCGACGGTGGTCCCGGGGAGCGGCTGATCTTCGCAGTTGACGAAGTCGCCGTGGCGACAGAAATCGCAGTGACCGCACTGCCCGCCGAGGAACCCGACGCCGACGCGGTCACCGACCTGCCATCGACCGTCCACATCGGCTCCTACGGCGTCGATCTCGCCGACGATCTCGTGACCGGGAACGATCGGCTGCTCCGGATCAGCGCGCTGCCCCTCGACCGCCAGGGAATCGCTATGGCAGACTCCGCAAGCCAGTACGCGGATGCGCACGTGGCCGGGTTCAGGGTGTAGCAGCGGTCGATCGACGAGGGTGAAGGTGCGCGTGCCGGTGACCTGGAAGGCCCGATAGGTCGTCATGGGTCCAGCGCATCAGAGATACGTCCGGCGCGCCATCGGCACAGTGACCATTTCCACGGGCATTGCCCCGCAGACAGTCAACTGACCGATTCTCTCCTCGAGGGGCCCGTGGCACGGTGATGGCACCGAGACCTGAGGAGACCTGTGACACACACTGCTACCGCACCGGAGGCACCATCGTCGGCGTTCGCTCCCACCTGTGAGGTCGCCGTAGCCGGCGACGTGCTGCGCTACCGTCGCATCGGGACACCGTCGCAGACGGTGCCCCCTCTGGTGATGTTCCAGCACTTCCGAGGCAACCTGGATTACTGGGACCCGCTGCTGCTCGACACCCTGGCAGCCGATCGTGAGGTCATCACCGTCGACCTCGCCGGGGTGGGCGGATCGACGGGAAGCGCCCCGGACAACGTGCGCGACATGGCGCGCAATGCGCTCGCGTTCGTCGATGCTCTGGCGTTGACGGAGATCGACGTCCTCGGCTTCTCCCTCGGCGGCCACGTCGCCCAGGAGATTGCGCTGATCCGGCCACGGCTGCCGCGCCGGCTGGTCCTCGCCGGCACCGCGCCGCAGGGCGCGACGGACCTGCACCGCTGGAGCGACGACGTCTACCGGTGGGCGACGGGTGACGTGACCGCGCCGGATGATTTCATCGCACTGTTCTTCTCCGGCTCGGCAGAGGCAACCCGGTTGGCGTGGGAATACCTCGGCCGCACCCATGCTCGGCAGGAGGACCGCGACCCCGAGTCGTCGCTGGCGTGCCGGGATGCGCAATATCAGGCATTGATGACGTGGGGCATTCCGGAATCGGCGAAGTTGGAGCGGTTGTCGGCGATCACGCAACCCACGCTCGTCGCCAACGGCGACAACGACACGATGATGTACACCAAGAACTCCGTTCTGCTGGCCGAGCGGATCCGTGGCGCGCAGCTGCGGATATATGCCGACGCGGGCCACGGCTTTCTGGACCAGTACCCTGTCGAATTCGGTCAGCACGTCCGGCATTTCCTCGGAGCCTGACGCCACCGCGGCATCGACTCAGGAGGGAAGCGCTCCGGAGATACTGTCTCTCAATTGGTTACGGCTGGTGATACCGAGCTTCGGGAAGATCTTGTACAGATGAGCGGCCACCGTCCGATGCGACAGGTAGATCTGATCGCCGATCTGGCGGTTGGTCAGCCCGGCCGCGGCGAGGCGTGCGATCTGGAGCTCCTGTGGCGTCAGCGCATCGGGCCGGGTGTGCATACGCGAGCCTCCCAGATGCACCCCGGCAGCACGCAACTCTGCACGCGTGCGCCGGGCGAACAACGAGGCGCCGCGGGCTTCGAAAGTACGCAGCGCCGAGGACAACTCGACGCGGGCGTCGATGATCCGGCGTTGCCGGCGAAGCCATTCGCCGTACGCCAGCCGGGTACGCGCATGCTCGAGTGCGACGGTCTCCGCCGTGTTCGCCTGCTCGATCGCGGCAAGGAAGTGACCCTCGGCGTCAGGGGCGCCGCCCGCGAGTAGCGCGCGACTGCGCTGCACCAGCATGATGAGGTGAGTCGAAGCCAATGCTGTGGCTTGCGAATCGATGTCGTCGAGCAGGTCGTTCAGTCCTGTGCCGCCGTGACCGCCGGCGACTGCAGCGTGCACGAGATCGGCGATCGCCCATCTGCGCACCCCGCGATCCGGTCCGATCGCGGACAACTGTGCGAAGGCGTGATCGTTGTCGTGCGTGGACAAGGCGAGCAGCCCCTCAGCCCACGCAACGTCGTCACGCCACATCAGCGCCGTGTCGGTCGGCAGGTGATCCCGTGCGATGGTCAGTGCGTCGTGTGCCGATGTGATGTCACCGCGCCAGACGTGCGCGCGTGCCACGAGCGCGGCGGCCGCGCCGATGCTGACTCGAAGGTTGGCATCAGTCGCCAGCCGCAGGGCGGTCTGGGCGCGGATGGTGGCCTCGACGGGATGGCCGGCGATGAGCAGCGCTCGTGCCGAACCCCGCAGCGCCTCACACTCGAGAGCGGGGGCGCCGGAGTCATGCGCCAGGGAGATCGCGCTGCCCCAGCAGCGCTGTGCGGCCTGGAGGTCGGACACGGATTCGGCAGCCAGGCCCATCGACATCACGGCGGTGAGATCGTCGGCGACCGCGACGTGCAGCCGGGCGGCGTTGGTGCGGAATCGCCGGGCGTTGTCGACGTCGCAGATCGTCGCCAGTGCGATGTCGACGACCGGCTCATCGAGGTGTTCCCGGTCTCGGAGTCGGGACGCGACCATTGACCGGTCCGTCTCGGCCAACCCGTGGAATCGGCACTGGGCGGCCGCGGCGGCCAGCAGCCGCAGTTCACTGCGCTGGTGCGCGGGTGTGGGGGAGGCGCCGAGGCGGCCTGCCAGCGACAACAGATCGGAGACGGCCGGGCCTGCGGACCCGGTGGTCACGCCGAGAGTGAAGCGAGCGAAGGCGATGGCGAACAGGTCGTCGAGATCGCTTGCCAGCGGCTCGACCTCGTCGAGGATGTCCACCGCGTCCTCGGTGAGGCCTGCCAGGCAGGCAGGCTCGACTGCGCGCACCAGGCGGCGCACTCGATCGCGGGGATCGGGGGAGAGCTCCGCAGCGCGCCGCCACGCGGCGGCGGCTTCGGCGCATGCTCCCCGGTCGTGTGCTCGGACGGCCACCGCCTCGAGTTCGGCGGCGACGGCCCCGTCGGGACCGTAGACGGCGGCTGAGCGTTGCCATGCCGCCTGCAGCGGATCGGTCGCGGCGTCGCCGAGTGCGCGGTGGAAGGCCGACCGTCGTGCCAATCCGGCGGACCGGTAGGCGACCGATCGGATCAGCGGATGACGGATGTGCACGTTCCCAGCGTGGACCGTGACCAACCCGGCGCGTTCCAGGGGATCGATGTCGTTGTCGCTCAACCCCACCCGGGAGGCCGCGTCGACCAGTTCGTTCAGTGAGCCGTGACCCGCCGCCGCGATGAGGCCGAGCATCTGCCGGCCGGCCGTCGGGAGCGCGTCGAGTTGGTCCTCGAAGGCCTGCTCGATGCGCTGCGTCGTAGGCAGCGGGGTGCGGGCCGTCGCGACTGCGCTGCTGCCCCGAGCGGTCAGGGCCTTGGTGAGTTCGAGGATGGCCAGGGGGTTGCCGTGCGCGGCCTCGAGGAGTCGACGGCGCGTCGGTCCACTCAGTGAGTGGCCACCTGCGGCGTCGGAGAGAAGTGCCGCTGACGTCGCCTCGTCGACCGCGCCCATATTCAGTCGCGGTAATGATCCGAGGGTCGCCGCGCGGCCGTCGAACCGGGATCGGGTGGCGCACAGCATCAGCACGGGGGCAGAGCTGACGCGCCGCCCCACGAACGTCACCGCGTTCAGAGACGATTCGTCGAGCCACTGCGCGTCGTCGACGATCAGCAACAGGGGGCGCTTCGCGGCCGCCTCCTCGATCAGACTCAGCAGTGCGACCCCGGCGAGCAGCGGAGTCGGAGGTGGCCCCTCGGCAAGCCCGAATGCGATTTTCAGGGCGGCCGCCTGATGGGTTGAGGCGGCGTCGAGATGTTCAAGGATCGGGTGCACGAGTTCGTGGATCCCGGCATAACCGACGGCTGCCTGACACTGGACGCCCGCACAGGACAGCACGTGGAAGCCGTGGTGGACAGCCCAGTCTGCGGTTGCGGCGAGCAGCGTCGTCTTCCCGATGCCGGGCTCACCGTCGATCACCAGGGCGCTGCCGCGGTGCGGCACGTCGGCCGCGGCGGCGGTGATGACGGACAGCTCGTCATCGCGACCGATCATGGCCGAGGGTGCCCATCGGCGTTCGGCCACGCGCGTGGTTACCACAGTGCGCAAGGTAACAGCGCTGGATTGGCGAGGCAAACTCAGAGGCGTCTCGCGATGCAGTCAGACGACCGATACCCAGCGGTCCCGTCGGCGGACAGGATGCGGGGGTGAATTCCATGATCGATGACATCCTGGACGCCTACGGCGGCCCGCAGCGGTGGGCGGACGTCGCCGCGATCAGCGCACGCAAGCACTTCGGCGGCGCGATCTGGGACCTCAAACAGGTGACCGGCATCGTCGACGACGGCGATGTGTCGGTGTGGATCCACCGGCAGCACACGTCGTTGCGACCTTTCACCGGTGCCGATCGCAGCAGCGATTACACGCCGTCGCGCGTCGCGATCAGGCATACGGACGGCCGGGTGATCGAGTCGATGGAGGACCCGCGTGCCTCCTTCGCCGGACACACCCTCGAAACACCCTGGAACGCGCTGCAACTGGCCTACTTCACCGGCTATGCGATGTGGACCTATCTGGCTGAGCCTGTGAACCTGACGCTGCCAGGGGTGGTCGTCGAGCGTGGCGAGGACTGGACCGAAGGCGATCAGGTATGGCGGCGCCTTCACGTCACCTATCCCGACACCGTGGCGACCCACAGCCCTCGACAGGTGCTCTACGTCGACGACCGGTGTCTCATCCGCCGGCGCGACTATCAGGTCGACATCGCGGGAGGTTCACCGGCGGCGCACTACGTCTCCGAGTTCGTCTGCGTAGACGGGATCGTCGTGCCGGCGCGGCGGATGATCTACGTTCGCGACGAACACAACAGGCCGATGCCGGATCAACTGGTGGTCTCCATCGAACTCTCCGACATCCGGGTCACGTGAGCCGCCGGCCGGCTCCGGCGATGCAGCGGCCCACGACGCTTACGATGTCCTGATGCGCACGGACCCATGGCTGGACGACTCCTGCCCGATCGCGCGGGGGATGGCCGTGATCGGCCAGCGATGGTCGGTGTTGATTGTTCGGGAAGGTATGCTGGGTCGGACTCGCTTCTCGGAGTTCCGCGAACACCTCGGCATCGCCCCGGATGTGCTGAGCGCCCGGCTCGGCGAACTCGTCGCCGCGGGTGTACTCGACACCGTGGAGTATCGCGATCCGGGGGATCGGACCCGCCATCGTTACGAACTCACCGCGGCTGGAGAGGATCTCGCGGTGGTGCTCGCGGCGATCGGCCAGTGGGCATACCGGCACGGCGATCCGGCCAAGGGGGCAAGCCACCGATTCGTCGATGCGGTGACCGCCGAGCCGGTGATCGCAGGCTTCCGGCGCCGGGACGGGTCGACGGTGGCGGACACCGAAGTCCGCCTCATCGAACGCACGCAGCGCTGACGTCAGGAGTACTGCGACGACGCGGCGAGGATCAGCGTGTAGGGGTTCCCGAAGTGTCCGTAGCGGTCCATCATCGCGTCGATGACGTCGGTCGCTGAGCGCGATCTTGCCACCGCGGCATCGAAATCCTCGATGTATGAGCGGGATTGCGCGATCTGACGTGCTGCGTCGTCGTCTGGGGCGCGAGGGTCGCGATGGCCCGCGATGAGAGTCTCGGCGCCCAACTGCTCGATGGCATCGATGCTGTCGAGCCAGGCCTTCCGACTGGACGGCGTCGAGTAGGCCAGCCACATGTGGACGTCGTTGTAGACGATGTCGCCGGTGCAGACCGTGTTGTTGCCCGGCACCTGCACGACGCTTCCCAGCATTCCGTCGGCCGGGCCTACACAGAACCATCGGACCTGCTCGCCGTCGATGGCGAACTCACTCCTCGACGTGGGGGTGGGAAGCGCCGCCGACCGATCGACGGCATCGCCGAACCACCCCGACCAGTTCGAGAGATTCTCGGCGGAGCGCTGCGAGGCGGCCTCTGCGGCAACGGGGTCGAGGGCCAGCAAGTCGGCGGCAGGAAACGCCTCGAGAAGCGGACCTGCACCGAAAAAGTGGTCTGCGTGGCCGTGGGTGAGCAGGATTGCGCTCAAGGTTCGCCCGTGGTCGACGACCCAGTCCCGCAGCGCTACGCCCTGCGACATCGTCAGCAGCGAATCGACGAGCAAGGCCTCGCTTCGGCCGGTGATGAGGGTGGCCGTCGAGGCGGGCCAGGTGGCGGCCACCGGTGAATCCCAACCGAGGCCGGGGTTGACCGGCAGGTACTCGCTGGTGAACGTGTGTACCGCCAGTGAGGAGGTCGCGATCATGGGCCCGACGGTAGGGGGCTCGGGCTAGCGGAGCCATCAGTAAGTCGACCGACGTTGCCCACCCCGTCGGCGCTCACTTCGTGCGTGCCTGCCGGTGTCCGACCGCCGCGACAGCAGCTGTCACCGCCGCGGCCCCGAAAACCGGCACACTCACATGCCACTTCATCGCCAGAGCGCCGGTGAGCGCACCGAGGAAAATCGCGACGATCGCCCACAACCGGCGATGACGCAACCAGGCGAACCCGGGCTGGAACAGGGTCTCGCTCGCGAACGCGGTGATGGTCGACGTCACCACCACGGTCGTCATGTCCGCGACGGCGAGTGTCCGGGCGGTCGCGGCCTGCGCCCCCATGAGCAGGGCGATGCTGGCGGCGATTCCCATCACCGCGAAGGGCTGGTCTCGCAGAGTGTCTGCGGCGAGCAGACAGGCCGTCGCGGTCAGCACCACGGCATTGACGGCGAAAACGCCTGTCACTCTGGGCGTCCACCGGGCGCCGTTGCTGCGGAGCAGGAACCCGGCCGCCGCCGCCCCGGCCATGTAGGCGACGAAGGCCGCGAGTGGACCCGCGACCGGAAGTTCGTCTTCTGAGGCCAGGCCCATGCCGAGAATCACGATGTTGCCGGTCATGTTGCCGGTGAACACCCGGTCCAGGCCGAGGTATCCAACCGCATCGAGCGCGCCGGTGACGAACGTGAGCGTCATCAGGATCCCGAGGTGCCGGTCGATCCTGGCTGGCTTGTCGCCCACTGGTCCCCTCTAGACGGCTCGATGACGTGAATAGTTGACCACAGACGCGGCGCCGTCGGATCGAGGGTCCGACGCCGCTGTCATCGCGCCGTGGGCGTCGACGGCGACGGCGTTGCTCTGGCCGAGGCCCTCGGTGTGCACGGGAACCTCGTGGACGGTAAACCCTGTGCGCTGCAGCGACTGGCGGGAAGTGATGCCGAGGTCGGCCTCCATCGAGACGGTCTCGGTGGTGCTGCCGTCGCACTGCAGGCCCACGATCGCCCGGGGCGCGGACAGTGCGGTCTCGATGCTCGCGCCACCGGTGGCCCGCAGCAGGAGCTGGCCGATGATCTGCGGTTGCCCTTGACCGCCCATCGTCGACAGCACATGACGCACAGCGGTGCCGTCGGTCGTCATCACCGGCATCAGCGTGTGCGCCGGTCGTTTCCGCGGTGCGATGACGTTCGGCGATGCCGCGTCCAGCGCGAAACCGGTTCCGCGATTGTGGAACAGGATGCCGGTGTCCGGATCGATCAGGCCGGATCCGAAGGCGCCGTACACGCTTTGAATCAACGAGATCGCATAACCGTCGCTGTCGGCCGCGGCGATGCCGACGGTGTCGCCGTGGGGCACGAGTTCTGCTGTGGCGGAGAAATCTTCGGGAGACGACAGGGTCTGCAGATCCCCATGGATCAGCTGGTCGACGTCGATCTCGGCGAAGCGTGGATCGGCGAGAGACATCGTGCGCAGGGCGTTGGCGCGATGGAAGATCTGCATGAGGGTGCCGAGTTCGTCGCCCAGCGGATCGGTGACTCCCAATTCCTCGATCGCGCGCAGCGCGCGCAACAACACGAATCCCTGGGTGTTCGGTGTGCTTGTGGCTACGGTGAGGCCGCCGAACGACGCGGTCAGCGGATCGGTGGTCTCGGGACTGAAATCGGCGAAATCGGCTGCGGTGAGCACGGACCCACGCTCGCGCAGGAAGTTCAGCATGCGCCGGGCGAGCTCACCCGCGTAGAAACTGTCCGGCCCCTCCCGACGCAGGGTGTTCAGCGACTGCGCCAGTTCGGGTTGCTGGAACAGCTCCCCTTCCTCGAGGACGCGGCCGCGGGGTCGGAACACCCGATCGACGTCGCCGGTGTCGACGAGGTCGGCGTGCTCGGGATCGCGCAGATGATCGGCCAGCGACTTCGACACCGGGACGCCTCGGGCGGCGGCCTCCTGGGCGTCCTCCAGCACCCGTTCCCAGGACAGCCGACTTCCCAACGAGCGTAGCCGTTCCCAGCCGCGGACCCCGCCCGGAACGGTGATCGTGTCGACACCGAGCATCGGCAGACGCTTCCCGTATCTGGTCTGCAGCGCTGCCAGGTCCACCTGCTCACCGGCCCAACCAGAGCTGTTGAGGCACCACAGTTGACCGTCCGGGGTGCGCACCAGAGCGATCAGATCGCCCCCTAGCGCGACGTTGTGGGGGTAGGTGACCGTCAGTACGGCCGCGGCGGCGATGGCCGCATCGATGGCAGTGCCGCCGTCGCGGTAGGCGCGGGCTCCGGCGTCGGTCGCCGCGGTGTGGGGTGCGGCCACCGCACCGGTGAAAGATGTGGACGCAGGTGATGCGATCACGGTATTCCACGCTCCTCCGCGATCGAATTGCCGCCGTCCACGACGAGCACCTGGCCAGTGATGTACGAGGCCGAGGGCGACGCCAGAAACGCGACCACGGCCGCGACTTCGTCGGGTCGACCGGGACGGCCGACGGGGCAGCCGCGACCCTGTTCGAGTTCGTGCTCCGACGACGACCCCGTGGCGATCCACCCGGGGGCCACCACATTCGCGGTGATGCCGCGGGACGCGTGATCGACGGCGACGGACCGTGTCAGCCCGACCACAGCGGCCTTCGCCGCGTGATATGCCGCGTCACCGCGGTAGGCCATGACCGGTCCGGACAGGGAGCCGACGTTGACGATGCGGCCGAATCCGCGGGCCGTCATGGGGGCCAGGGCCGCGCGTGTGACGAAGAAGCAGGTGTCGAGGTTGCGAGCCAGGGCGGCGTGCCACACCTCGCCAGTGGTCGAGTCGATCGGCGTCTGCTCTTCCGCGCCTGTGGTGGCGACCATTCCCGCGTTGTTGACCAGAACGTCCACCCGTCCGCCCCACTCGACGGCCTCGTCCACCAGTCGCTGTGCCTGGCTCGGGTCGGTCAGATCACCGACGAATCCGGTCGCGGTCGCACCCCGGGCCTCGAGTTCGCGCACGCGTTCGTCGATGCGGTGACTCGTCGCACAGACGACCAGCGCGTGGGTGTCGGCCAGCGCGAGGGCGCAGGCATGTCCGATGCCTGTCGGGCCGCCTGCACCGGTGATGATCGCCACCGATGTGGACCCGGGGTCGCCCACGTGAGAGCTCGGCATGACGCACCTTCCTGGAAGCGGCTCATTCCGGTCAGGTCGAGCTTCCGTGAACGAGATTACGAGCTGTGACAAGCCCCCTGGGTCCGGATGTGGCAACGATGCGCCACTGAACCGGTAGGTACGGTCCAGTCGTCGGTGCGACTTCCTGCATCGACCCCAACGGTGATCGACGTCAGTGCGGCGCTTCGCCGGTGGCCGTATCAAGCAGAGTGACAATGCCCCGGTCCCCGTCGACGCGCACGCGATCGCCCGTCTTCAGCACCTGGGTGGCGATCAGCGTGTTCACCACGCACGGCAATCCGTATTCGCGTGCCACCACGGCGCCGTGCGACACCGAGCTGCCGATGTCGGTGACCAACGCTCCGATGACGGTGAAGTACGGCGTCCACCCGACGTCGGTGACGGGCGCCACCAGGATCTCCCCGCGCTGTACGTCACGCGCGTCATCGATGGATTTCGCAACGCGCACAACGCCGTCGATCGATCCCCGACTGGCTGGACGGCCGACGATCTGGCCGTCGGTCAATGTCGCGGTGGGTGCGGCGACGACGGGCACAGGACGACCCACCGAGACGTCGTCGAACTCCAGCGCATCCTGGAACGGCAGCGCATCACGACGCGCGCACGCGCGCTGCACCAGTTCGGCGATGTCGTCGTCTCCGACCACCCGGGTCAACTCGCTGCGGTCGAAGAAGAACACCAGATCGGGATCGGGGAGTCGGCCCGAGGCAGTCAGCACCTCGCCGAGATGGCGGTACCCTCGCTTGAGCGCGTGCGCCATCAGCGCCATCTTCGACTTGGTCTCTTCGCGTCCGCGGGCGCCGCCCTGGGCCAGTCGCGCGAGCGCCCTGACGGTGCGTGACGGGAGTTGCCCGGTGACCCCGGTCGCGGACGCTGTCGCGCGTCCCGCCGACCCCAGCGCCGCCCGCAGCATGACCTGCATCATCGAGCCCAGCCCGTGGGGATCGTCGGCCCAGGACGGGTCCCGCATGCACAGTTCGCGATACCCGCGATGGCCGTGGCGAGTCAGGAACTGCCGCAACGCGATTCCGCTTCGGTGGTCGGCAGCACGCAGTTCGGTTACGGCGTCGGCGGGGGGAGTGGTCAGGAAGCGCTCTGCGGCCGCAGCGTCGGCGGCCAGAACGGCGATGACAGAGTTCAGTTCGTCGACCATCATGGCGCTCTCGACATTCGACGCCCCGGCCATCCACCGCATCGCGTCCGCTTGACCGTCCTCTGCGCTGCGGCCGCCTTTCATCGCCTGCTTCACGGAGAAGCTCTCGAGGATGTTGGCTGCCACTGCGGCACGTGACGACGAGCGGACGTGGGTGAGCGTGACGTGTCGGTACAGATCGACGCCGGATTCCAACTGCTGGAGAACACTTCTGGGATCGTCCGAGGTGGGTGCCGGCCACGCGGCGATCTGGCTGCCCAGGCGCCGGATCGCCGGCCCTGCGGAGAGCGCATGGGTGGTGAGCCGAACGGTGTTGACGATCTGGCGGCGAAAAGGTTGCGGTGGCTTGGGTTTGAGTTCGTCTACCACGCGGCCGCAGATGGACATGGAGAACTGCTCGAGTGAATTGCCGAGGATCCCAGAACTCAGTGCCGTGCCTTCGGTGAGGTTCAGGAACATGTGACCGTAGAAGTACCCGACCTGCAGCCAGGGTTGCTCGTAGCTCGGCTGAGCGCGTGCCACCACCTGGGTCATCTGCATGGCGTAGTCGATGGCGTACCCGGACACCGCGGCAGTGAGTGGGCAGAAGGCGCCTGGCATCATCTCGCCGATGTTGCAGCGGGTGTAAACATGATCAGCACCGGCGACCGGTGAGTCCATCTCGTTGAGGTCGCCGGGCAGCGTCGTGATGGGACGGGCTTGCAGCCACCACAGAGTTCCCGCCGCATCGATCGCCCACTCGAGATCCATTGGCTTACGCCAATGCTCGGCCGCCCGCTGTGCGCCGGAGCTGATGGCCGCAATCTCCTCGTGCGATAGCACCGTATTGACGGCGACGTCGTGCACGACGAGGGTCCCGCCGGCATCGAGCACGATGTGCTCGGGGGAGGCCGAACCATCGACCAGCGCCTCTCCCAGCCCTGCGACCGCGTCGATCACCATCAGATCCCGCCGGCCGCTCGCGGGATCAGCGGTGAACACCACGCCGGCGGCGCGCGCGTCGACCATCTCTTGGACAACGACGTGCATGATCGCCGACGATGCGCCGTCGGACTGCGCGCTGTAGGAGGTCGCGCGCGCCGACCCCATCGACTGTGTGCATCGGTGTACGGCGGCGGTGAACTCCTCGGTCGAGCGCACGCCGAGCACCGTGTCGTACTGGCCGGCGAACGACTGGTCGTCACCGTCTTCGCCGGCCGCTGAGGAGCGCACGGCGACCGGGGCACCAATCCGGCCGAACCGGTCACTGGCGGCGGCAAGTGAACCCGGGGCGGACGCGTCGGCGATGACGAATCCCGCCGGGACCGGCAAGCCCAACCGGCGGAGTTCGGCGAGACCCGCGGCCTTACCGCCGAACCGGTCGTCGATGATGTCGTCGAAGTCGACGACTACGGGTGCCATCGCGTCAGCTCACCGCGTCGACGATCTCCGCCAGCGCGGTCACGTCGATCGGACTCGGCTGATACAGACAGATGCGGTCCGAGACGCCGGCGACCCGGTCGCGGATGTGATCGGCGATCTCGCTGGGCGTTCCACACGCAGCGATCGTGTGCAGGACCTCGTCATCGATCAACGTCGCCATCTCCTGCCAACGGCCCTGCTTGGACATCGCGTTGAGTTCGGGCTGGAGGTCGCCCCATCCGTGGACGTCGAGTACCGGCTTGTAGGCCGGCGTCGACCCGTAGAACGCGAGCAGCATCCGCGCGGACGTGTGGTCGTCTCCGGCCGACACGATGATCTCCGGGACGACGGCGAAATTCTCCTCTTGGCGCCCGGCGGCGGAAAGGCCACTGCGCACAGCGGGCATCGTCACCTCGTGCAGGAATCGCTTGGACCCGAAAGGCATGACCAGCAGTCCGTCGGCCACCTCTGCAGTGGCGCGCGTCAGGCGCGGTCCGAGAGCGCCGAGATAGATCGGTGGCGGACCGAAGGGGTTCGGCCCGGGAACGAACGTCGGCGTCATCAACGTGTGGCGGAAGTACTCGCCGCGGAAGTCGAGTCGTTCGCCGTGATTCCAGTTCGCGAAGATCGCGCGCAGGGCGCCCACCATCTCCTTCATCCGCTCGACCGGCCGGTCGAAGGCGACGCCGTAGCGCTTCTCGATCTGGGCGCGTACCTGTGTGCCCAGTCCGAGGATGAAACGTCCTTCGGTGAGAAGTTGTAGGTCATTGGCTTGGTGCGCCAATTGGATCGGGTTGCGGGGGAACGCGATTGCGACGTTGGACATCAGGTCGAGGCCTTTGACCGACGACGCGAGAACCAGGGGAGTGAACACATCGAAGGGGCCTTCGAAGGTGAACACTCCTGATGCGCCGGCTTCGCGCAGCTGCGCGGCGCGTTCCACCGCGTCGGTCGGGCCGAACAGAGCCGTCATGACCTTCATCAGTGTTGTCCCGCCACGTCGGTCCAGTCGGAGAACCCTGATGGGTGGTGCGGCCCGATGACTGCGTGCTCGAACAGGCCTGCGCCGCGGTGAGTGGAACCATCGGGCTCGGTGCACACGGCGCGGGCGACATGATCGATGAGGCTGAACGGCGCTCTGGCCATCACGGTGGGATCGGTCAGGTCGAAGGTGACGCGTTCGATGAACGGACCGCCTTTCCATGTGCCGTGTGCCCAGGAGGAGTCACCGCCATAGCCTGAACCGAAAGCAATGGGAGCGAACAATTTCGACTCGACATCGAGGTGGATGCGGTCGCCGCTTCGGGTCATGAACTCCACGTGGGCGCCGTGGGGAATGCGGTTGCCCGGGGTGTAGTGGATGGTGGCGCGCACTCCGTCGAGTTGTTCGACCCGCCCGTCGCGCCAGCGCCGCGTGCAGTCATACAGGCTGCGGTGCCCGTCCGGATCTTCCTGCAGGATCAGGAACAGCTGGAAGTCGTCGAATGCGAGAGGCAGGTAGAGCCACCACATGCCCTGAAAGGCAGTGTCCGGCCGGCCGGCGGGTTCCGGCTCGCCGATCGGGCGGATACCCCAGGACCGATCCCGGCTCCCGACGCTGGAGGTCCGGTCGACCGTCAGCCGGTCGCCGTCGACGTCGATCCAGCCCTCCCAGGTTCCCACCTGAGCAAAACGGCACGCCTGCAACGTCACTCGGCGCTGCGTGAGCATCTCGTGGTTGCGCTCCAGTGCAGCGGGAAACAATCCGCGCCAGGTGAGATCGGCAGAAATGCCTTCGCTGGCGGCAACGGTGAGGTGGAGTTCCTGGAGCGGTTCGACGACGTCGAGCCGGTAGCCGTCGACATTCTGGTTCAGCCGATCGTCGTCGATCGCATCGCTGAAGTGCAGGGCGGTCTGGGTGTCGCCGCGCCGGACGAGGAAGTAGGCGTCCTTGACCCCGAGACGTGGGTAGTACCCGATGCCGGTCAGCGCCATGAACGTACCGTCGCGGTCGAGCACGTTGAAGTAGGACCGATCGTAGAAGTTGCGATCCGACGTGGCGGGTGAGGCGATCGGTGCCGGCGTCTGATGGATCGGGTATTCGTCGAGCGGGCTCAGGGTCATGTACTCTCCAAAAATACGATGCACATTGCATCGGAAGTAAGCTAGCAACATGACAGCAGATCGGGCCTCCGATGGCAAGGATGGTGGACGTCCTGCGCCCGGACGGCCTCGCGACGGAAAGATCGACGCCGCGGTCATCGCGGCGACTCGCGAGCTGATCGTCGAAACGGGCTATTCCGCGCTATCGCTGTCCGCGATCGCGGCGCGGGCAGGCACGACGACAGCAGCCATCTACCGGCGGTGGTCGGGCAAGGTCCACCTCGTGCACGAAGCGGTGCTCACAGACGAGACGATCGTGGTGTCAAGCGGTTCCGGCGATGTGCGTGATGACATCCGCGCGATGGTCGAGACGATCCGACGGGTGTTCGACAGACCCGAAGTCCGGGTCGCGCTACCCGGGCTCATCGCCGACACGGTCGCCGACCCCGATCTGCACGCGATGATGATCGCGCGGTTGACAGGCAATCTGACTGCCTTCGAGTCGCGTTTTGGTCAAGAACGTCGGGGCGGAGACGATCTGCCGCTGCTGGCCGAAGTGGTGGCCGGCGCCGCGATCTTTCGCATCGTGATCCGGCGCGACGCGGCGCTCGACGATGCCTGGGTCGATGCGATCACCACGATGCTCGTCGAGCAATGGGGTGCGTGAGGTAGGTCCTGGTTTGGTCGAGGCAATCGGACTGGCGGGCGTCTACCCGCGGGGTCGTGCGGGCAACCCGGACGACGACGGCGAATGGTTTGTGTGCGACCGGATGGACACCGCACCTGCCCAACGCGCCCTGGAGTTCCAGAACCATTCGTGGCCGCAGATGATCGACGAGGTGCGTTCGGGCATCGGGCCGTTGCGCCGCCTCCTGCGATTGAGCCGACCGTCGGTGCGCCGCGCACTCGCCCGTCGCTCGCCCTACCGCGGTCAGGCGGGAACCCACGCGTCACCGTGGCGCACCGTGCAAGCGCGTTGGCCGGGCGCGGCTCCTGACGGCTAGGGCTCAGCCGGCAAGCAGCGAGGTGTGCCTGCGGTACATGGCGTCGAGGAAGTCGCCGATGGCACCGCACACCGGGCCTGTTCGCATGCCGTCGAAGAGGTCGAACGCATGCTGTGCGCCAACGAGTTCGAGATACCGCACGGGTGCGGCCGATCGAGTCTGCAGAGCGTGAGCAAAATGTCGCGCTTGATCGACCGGGATCACCGAGTCTGCGCTGCCGTGAACGATGAAGGACGGCGGCGCATCCGCCGCGATCCGGGCCAGCGGAGAGGCGTCTCGAAATACCTTCGGCGCCGCTGCCTGGCTTTTGCCGACGACGAGATGCTCCAGAAACCCCATGAACCGCTCGCGTTCGAGTGTCGAGCGGCCCTCCCAGTCGTAGCGCCCGTACATCGACACCACGGCGTCGACGCTGGTGTCCGCCCCATCGAGGTGCCCGTCGAATTCAGTGTCGCCCGACGACAAGCCGGCGAGCATCGCCAGGTGACCCCCTGCAGATGCCCCGGCGATCGCTACGAAGCGGGGGTCGCCTCCATGCTGTTCGGCGTGGGTCCGGGCCCACAGGATCGCCGCCTTGACGTCCTGGATGTGTCGCGGCCACCGGTGCCGCGGCGCAACGCGGTAATCGATCGCCAAACACAACCAGCCGCGATCGGCCATGTGGGCCAGCAGGCTGTGCCCCTGATAGCTGCGGCTGCCGTGCACCCATGCCCCGCCCGGCACGTAGATCAAGATCGGTGCCCGATCCGTGTCGGCCTCCGGTGCTGCCCATATGTCGAGGACCTGAGCTGGATCGGGGCCGTAGCCAACGGCTTCGCGGCGCACGTAGCGGCGACGCAACGCCGAGCGGCGTAATACCGGGGGACGTCGATCGGCCGACGGCCAACTGACCCCGGGTGAGGCGGTCAGGCCGGTCACCGAGCTCGTGCACGCGGCCAGCACGTCATCACTCGACACCGCCCCGGCGGGTGGCCGACGGTCGGTCGGCGGGGCGCGGCGGGCGTCGAGCGTCGCCGACACCTGCCTGGACAACCAGGCGGTCAGTGCCGCGGCGCTGGCAAGCGGCTGAAGTCGATCTCCGACGACGGGCACACGCGTGGCGTTGTCACCGACGACCGTCAGCGCTGCCTGGGGCCACGTCAGCCACAGGGTTCTCGCCACGCAACCCCAGGTCCAGGGCCGCCGATCCGACTGCGCTGTGTCCATTGGGTTGACGGTACGCGTGTTGGCTGCGATGCGAAGCCCAACATCCTTATCGGTGACGTTCAATTCTCGATTGTGAGAATTCGGGTAATCTGTGGATCATGGCCTCAGAGCCGCCGATCGGTACTGCGTCAGGGTTCGATCCGGAATTCACCAGGCGTGCGATGCAGTGGATGCGCCCGGCGTTGCGGGCCTATCACCGATGTGAGGTGCGCGGTCTCGACCGCGTGCCTGCCGGCCCGGCGCTGGTGGTCTCGAACCATTCGGGCGGCCTGTTCGCACTGGACACCGTGATTTTCGCGGCGGAGTTCTACGCCCGCTTCGGTTATGAACGGCCCGTCCTGACTCTCAGTCACGACATGCTTCTCTCCGGCCCGCAGGGCTCTGTGTTGCGCCGGGCCGGATTCATCCCGGCGAATCGGGCAAGCGCCAAGGCCGGTCTCGCGGCAGGCGGTGTCGTCGTCGTGTTCCCCGGGGGCGACTACGACGCGTACCGGCCCACTGCGGCGCGGAACACTATCGATTTCGCCGGCCGCATGGGTTATGTGAGAACGGCGATCGAGGCCGGGGTGCCGATCGTCCCGATGGTGTCGATCGGCGGTCAGGAGACACAGATCTATGTGAGCCGGGGTGCGGGACTGGCGCGGCTGCTCCGCGTGGACCGGGCGATGCGCGTGAAAATCGTTCCCATATCGCTGGGCTTCCCATTCGGACTGTCGGTTCTGCCGGTGAACGTGCCACTACCATCGAAGATCACGACACTGGTCCTCGACCCGATCGACCTGTCGTCCTTTGGGCCCGTGCCGGACCCCGCTGACGTCGACTGCCATGTGCGCACTGTGATGCAGGAGGCGCTCGACGGTCTCGCTGCCCGTCGTCGCTTTCCCGTACTGGGGTGACAGGCGCCGTCAGGGCGCCATGACGCCCTCGGGTGTCCGTAACGCATCGTCAAGGCCGGCGGCGTCACGGATGTCACGGAAATCGGCGATCATGGCGTCGGTCAGTTCGTGGGGGTCTGCCGCCGTGCGCCCGTCGGCGAGGACCGAGATGCTGAGTTGGTCGGCGTAGCTCCAGACGGTGATGTTGAGGCCACTGCCGGCGGTGAGCGGCCCCACCGAGTAGATCTCGGAGATGACAAAACCGTTGACACGTCCGCGAACTCGCGGGCCCCGGACATTCGAGACCGGCAGCGTGAAGATCTTGTTGCGGGCGTCGCGTCGGGACAACCAACGGAATGCGGCCGCGGTCGGCGCAGGCGGCATGTAGTCCGACCAGCGGGTGATCAGTTCCGGCCCGAGGAGACGGTGATTCTCCTTGGCCGTCTGTGCGGCGTGTCGGGCGGCTCGGACACGCTCGAGCGGATCTTCCAGATCGCTGGCCAACGGCACCAGCATTCCGCTGAAGCGGTTGCCGCTCAATCGATCCGGGGAGTTGTCGAAACTGACGGGTACCGACGCAAGCAGCCGTTCGTCGGCGCGGCCGTCGTACTGCAGCCGCAGCCTACGCAGACCACCTGCCGACAGAGCCAGCACCATGTCGTTGATCGTCACCTCCAAGGCTTTGGCGGTGGCTTTGACGTCGTCCAGAGACAGGCTCGCCGAGGCGAACCGGCGTCGCGCGTCCAGTCCGTGATTGATGAACGTTGCCGGTGGCGTGAACGGCCACATCAGATCTTTCGACAGCGAACGGTTGTGCTCACGGACACGCGTGCGTGTCCCGAGCGTGTATCCCATCACCGACGGCAACCGCTTCATCTGCCGCAGATGGTCTTCCATGGCGGCCCGCCAGAGCTGCGGTGTGCTGGGCATGGGTTCAGCCTGGATGTCCGGGCCGACGTCGCCGCCGTCGAGATCCATACCCTTGGCCATCAGGTTCGCTGCAGCGACACCGTCGGCGAGCGCATGGTGGATCTTGCAGACGACTGCCGCTCGGTTGTCCTGCAGTCCGAGCACCAGGTACAGCTCCCACAGCGGTTTCGTCCGGTCCAGGGGTGTGGAGGCGATGTCACCGATCACGTCGTCGAGCTGCCGACGGCCACCAGGTTCGGCGGCGTGGGCGAGACGGATGTGGTACTCGAGGTCGAGTTCGGCGTTCTCTCGCCACATCGGGTGGTGGAAACCCATGGGCATGTCCACCAGCGAGTACCGAAAGGGCTCGAGACGGTACAGCCGGTCGGCGATGACGTGCCGGAATTCCTCGATGCCGTAGTGCTGATCGGCATCCTCGAGGTCGATGATCGCGACCTTGAGCGTGTGCATGTGCACGGTGGGGGTCTCGGTGTACAGCATCGACGCGTCCCAACCGCTGAGTCGGATCACCGTGAACTCCCGTCGGTCGTCCGTCGCCACCGGGGCGGCGACGGGCAGGTGAGCATCAGGCTAGCCGGGTGAAGAACGCACGTTGACGAAAACGGGAGTCTGGGCCCTCGTCCGACATCGTCACGGGAACGCGATCACACCGCGGATGTTCCGTCCGGCCCGCAGGTCTCGCATCGCCTCGTTGATGTCATCGAGCTTGTACCGCTGGGTGATGAGCTCGTCGAGCCGAAGCGTTCCGGCCTCGTACATCGACAACAGCCTGGGCATGGCCTCGCGCGGGTTCATCTCGCCGTAGAGAACGCCCTTGAGGGTCTTACAGGAGCTCACCATGTCCGGCAGGATCAAGGGCACCATCATGTCGCTCACCTTGGCCATGCTCGTCACCACGCAGGTGCCCCCTTTACGCAGCAGCATCATGGCGACCAGTACGAGGTCCGGCGGCAGGACCCCCGGCGTCAGGACGACGCGGTCGGCCATCACTCCCCAGGTGAGATCTTTCACCAATTCCACGGCTGCCCCGGCGTCACTGCTCGTGTGCGTGGCGCCGAAGCTCGGGGCGATCTGGCGCTTGAACTCGTTGGGGTCGACGGCGATGATGTGTTTCGCGCCGGCAGCTTTGGCTCCTTGCACGGCGTTCATGCCGATGCCGCCGACGCCGATCACGACGACGGTGTCGCCGACCTCCGTCCCTGCTGCGACGGACCCGGACCCGAACCCCGTGGTCACCCCGCAGGACACCAGAGACGCGGCCTCGAGCGAGATCCAGTCGTTGATCCGAACCAATGAGCGCTCGGACGCGACGACATACTCGGAGAAAGTCCCGACCTGCATCATCGCCATCAAGTCTTCGTCCCCTAGGTGGCGCCGGCGGGTCCCGTCCGTGGTCATGTCCTTGCTGTAGATGTCGGCTCCGACATCGCACAGGTAGGTGTGCCCCGTCACGCACCACCGGCAGCTCCCGCACGCGGGGAAGAACGAAACCGCCACGTGGTCACCGGGTTTCAGTGATGTGACGCCGGGCCCGACCTCTTCGACGACTCCGGACCCTTCGTGTCCGCCGAGCATGGGAAACCATTCGGGCACCCGCACGCCCGAGGCGCGCATCAGGTCCTCCATGTCTTTGCTCGGCACACTGTCGCCGGTGTAGAAGTGTTCATCGGAGTGGCAGATGCCGGCGAACGCCATCTTGACCAGCACCTCGCCCGCCCGTGGCGGGTCGAGCTCGATGTCGGTGACCTCCCAGTCGACGCCGACTCCGCGCAATACCGCTGCCCGTGATTTCACCGTTCGGTCCTCCTACGTGTTCGCCGGCCAGCCGACGGTCTTGGTCTCGGTGAAGATCTCCAGCCCTTCCAGGCCACACTGTCGCCCGATGCCGGATTGCTTGTAACCGCCGAACGGTGCGTCCGCGCCGTACCAGAGGCCGCCGTTGATGCCCAGAGTTCCGGTACGGATTCGGCTCGCCACACCCTTGGCGCGCTCCAGATCGTTGGCGAACACGACCCCCGAGAGCCCGTAGATCGAGTCGTTGGCGATGCGCACGGCGTCGTCGTCATCCTCGAACGCGATGACCGAGAGCACGGGGCCGAAAATCTCCTCCTGGGCGATGGTCATGCGATTGTCGACATCGGCGAACACGGTGGGTTCGACGAAGAAACCCTTGGGCATGTCGGCGGGCACCTTGCCGCCCATCACCAACCGGGCACCCTCCTGCTTGCCCTTTTCGATGTAGCCGAGCACGCGTTCCTGCTGTCGCTTGGAGATCTGCGGTCCCTGGAGCACGGACGCGTCGGTGGGGTCGCCGTACTTGTTCTTGCGCATGGCGGCTGACACGATCTCCACGGCTTCCTCGTAGCGGGAGCGGGGCACCAGCAACCGTGTCGGCATCGCGCAGCCCTGCCCGGCGTGCATCGAGATGAAGGCGCTGCCGGCGATGGACTCTTTCAGGTCGCCCTCGTCTTCCAAAACCAAGTAGACGGATTTGCCGCCGAGCTCGAGAAATGTGGGTTTGACCGTCTCGGCCGCGGCCTGCATGACCCTGCGGCCCGTGGCGGTGGACCCGGTGAAGGCGACCATGTCGACCAGCGGCGAGGTGGACAGCACTTCACCGACGAGATGGTCGGAAGACGGCACGATGTTGATGACGCCGGGCGGAATGTCGGTCTGCTCGGCGATGATGCGGCCGATTCGCGTTGCGTTCCAGGGGGTGTCGGGTGCGGGCTTGAGCACGCAGGTGTTGCCCATGGCCAGGATGGGACCGATCTTGTTCAGGATGATCTCGAACGGGAAGTTCCACGGCGCGATGACGCCGACGACGCCCATCGGTTCCTTCCAGACTTCGCGTGCCGCCGGCGTCCCCATGCCGAACGCGTCCTTGTCCGGCAGGGTTCTCTTCCAGGGGAACTGGGAGATCATGTCGGCGGGCCAGGTCAGCGCTTCGGTGAGCGGCACGTCGAGCTGCGGCCCGTAGGTGCTCAGCACGGGACATCCCACCTCTGCGACCAGCTCGCTGCGCAGGTCTTCCCGCTCGGCCTCCAGAGCTGCCTGAAGCTGCCTGAGTCCGGTTTCCCGCAGCTCCGTGTTGCGGGACCAGTCGGTCTGGTCGAAGGCGCGGCGCGCTGCCGCCACCGCGCGCTCCATGTCAGCCCTGGTGGCGTCTGTGGTGCTGCCCAGCACCTCCTCGGTCGCGGGGTTGACGTTGTCGAACGTGTGCCCGGACTCCGATTCGACGAGCTTGCCGTCGATGAGCATGCGACTTTCGTGGTTCACCATTTGCGGAGCTCCTTGACCGAATCGGACGCCCGCGGCGCAAGCGTGAGAAAGGGAATGAAACTGCTCTTGCCGCAACGGATCACGGAATCCACGACATCGGTCAGATGGTCGGCGTCGACCAGTCCGCCCTGCATGTACTTGTTCTCCATCCACATCCGGATCGCAGTTTCGAGGGCATCGGGATCCCAGCCCTTGTTGAACTCGGTTTGCGCGTCGCCCACCCCGCCCAGGCTGTCGCCGACGGCAAGGCGGGTGAACCCGATGTTGGGGTGCTCCACCCGCCACGCTTCGACGAGTTTGTCCAGCGCCGACTTGGTCACGGCGTAGGCGCCGAGCAGTGGCCACGGCGTCGTGTACGACGCGCTCAGTGAGGACAGGTAGATCGCCGATCCCTGCGACCGTGCCAGATGCGGCGCCGCGGCCGCGGTCACCAACGAGGCGCCCGTGACGTTGGTCGCGAACATCTGCGCCCACTGCTCGGGTGTGACGTCCACGAGGGGCGAGAGCACTCCGATCCCCGTGGTGTACACGAGGGCATCGAGTCCGTCCAGGTCCGCGGCCGCCTGCGTGATCGCATGCTGGCATGCGTCACCGTCGGTCACATCGCAGGTGATGGCCACCGCGCCGTTGCCTGCTTCGCGCGCCGCTTCGGCCAGACGGTCGCGCCGGCGCGCGATCATGGCCACGCGTGCGCCCTTCTTGGCCAGCCCGGTGCCGATGCAGCGCCCCAGCCCTGCCGACGCTCCGACGACGGCCACTCGCAACGCGGGTGTCTCAGGCATTGCACGTCACCTCGGGTGCCGTCCCGGTGCGGCAGTCGTGGCGCACGATGAAGAGATCCTTGGGCTGCATACGTCTCCTTCGACGAATCGAGAGCGACCATATCATCGAATGAGAGGCGCTCTTTCCACTTGTGTAAACGACAATTATCAATCGGTGTGCCGCGGTTATCGCGCGTCTGGATCGTGCGTGGCGAAACTGGCGAGGATGCGGTCCAAGACGGCCGCTGCGGTTCTACGCGTCGTGGCGGGTGCGTCGGAATGGGCCACCATGAGGGCCGCCTCTTCGGCAGAGGCAACCAGGATCTGCGCCAGTTCGGCAACAGGTTGGTCGTCGATGACGCCGGCGGCGATGGCCTCGCTGATGACCTCCTCGATCATGGCGATGCTGTCGCCGCGCTGGATGCGACGTTGCTTCTCCCAGCCCAGGACGACGGGGCCGTCGATGAGCATGACGCGCTGGACCTCGGGTTCGAGTGCTGCCTCGACGAACTCATGCAAGCCGCGGGTCAGCTGTTCCCATGGGTCCGCGCCGCGCGGCGGAGTCGCGATCGCTCGCGTGGTCAGATCGCGCTCGACCTCTTCGAACACCGCGTTGAACAACTCGGCTTTGTCGGCGAAATGGTGGTAGAACGCACCACGCGTACCGACGCCGGACGCGTCGACGAGGTGACCGATGCTCGTGTTGAAGAAACCCTTGTCGACGAACAGGCGCCGGCCCGCGTCGATCAGCGCGCGGCGGGTCTCGTCGCCCCTGGCCCGTCGGTCGTCCTCGGTGCCGCCTCGTCGAGCCATGCGCTCATGCTAGCAACATTCATCTTGTATGTTGGCGATATGGCAGACGAGGATGTGCGTGCGTACGGAACCGTGGCTCCACTCAAAGTCGGTCTTTTGAACGACTATCCGACGCGCGCCGATGCCGACGACGACACCGTTGACGCGCTCACCCTCGTTTTCGAAGAAGCTCTGGCCGCAGGGGTGGTCGATCGGCCGATCGAGCTGGTCCGGCGCAACGCCATCGGATTGCCGAACGGCACGTACCACGCGGTGGAGAAGGCCTACGACGAGTTGGTGGCCGAGGGGTGCCTGGTCATCTTCGGCCCTTACGTGTCCGACAACGCCGTCCCGCTCACATTTCACGCCAACCGCGTCGCCCAGGTCCCCAACATCGTGCTGTCCGGCTCCGAGGGCGCGTTGGGGGAGTGGACCTTCGCGCTCAACAACGGGTCGATGCCCGAGGAGAGCAGGATGCTCGCGGCCATCATGCGGGGGGATGGCCACGCCCGGGTGGCCGTGGCCTACGAGGGGTCGTTGATCGGCAAGGAATACCTGGCCCACGCTGACCGGGCCTACAGCGAGGCGGGACTCACAGTCGCTGCGACCGTGCCGATCCCGCAGGTGGAGGCGGACAAACTGGAGGCGGTCCGCACGCTGCGTGCTGCGAAGCCAGATGCCGTGGTACACGTCGGATTCGGGCACGGGCTCTGGGGTTTCAACGACGCCTTGGCCGCCGAGGGCTGGGATCCGCCGCGATACACGACCACGGCTTTCGAGATGGCCCACATCGACGACGTGTGGCTGCGTCAGCTCGCCGGGTGGATCGGTCTGGACAGTTACGACGAGCGGAATCCCGTCGGCCAGGCCTTCTTGGAGCGCTTCGAGTCCCGGTACGGCCGTCGGCGGAACTACTTCATGCCCGGGTTGTGTCGTGATGTGGCGACGGTGATCGTTCTGGGTCTTGCCGGGGCGCGACCGTTGACGGGGGCGGGCGTCAAGGACGCGATGGAGGACGTCAAGCTCGTGCCCAGTGCCAGCGGCGCACCGGGCACGTGCATTCGCTTCGGTCAGTTCATCCGGCAGGGCTGGATGGGTGTGGACTACCTCGTCGCGCGGCGGGTGCTGCCGGACGCCAGCGCCCACGTTTTCCACGCCGCGCCCAGTCAGTACCTGTCACGCGTCGCTGTCGGATAGGTCGATCGCCCCGAAAACGGGGGCGATCACGATTCCCGGCGGCGAGTCCAGCACGTCGGCGATCGCGCGAACTGCGCTCATGGCGATCATGACGTGTCCCGGCAGTGTGATGTCTCCCGCGGCATTGCGCGAGGGACCACCCACGTCGAGCTGCAGTTCGAAGCTGGGCACACCTTCCACGACGGCGCGGATCAACGGCGCTTTCTGTCCGCGCGAGAGCGGGGACAGGCCCCACTGTGGGAGATCCCGGGTGAGCACCCACTCCTCGTGGATAGCCAGCGTTACTTTCTTCCCGCAGTAGCCGAGCCACGAAAACCGTTGACCGACAACAGTACCGGCATCGATACGGCCCGCGGGCACGTCGAGGTCGTAGCCGATGGTCGTGGCGTCGACCGACACCTCGATTGCCGACAGGCGAAGACCGAGGACATCGGCGGTGGAGTTGAGTGCCTGGCGGTAAGCCATGTCGAGTTTGCCGATGATGGGCGAGTCGACGGTGACGTCCTGCGGCGGGCGTCCCATTCCCATCAGATCGACCAGCATGGGTCTGCTGTCGACTCCGGACACGTCGGTTGCTTCGTACAGGTCGATCCGCTCGATCGTCTTGCTCAGTCCTGTCAGTGTCGCGACCAGGCGCTCGAACATGAATCCGGGGTTCTCGCCGGCGGCATGGAAACGCGACCCGCCGGCACGGCAGGCAGCCTCGAACGCTGCGGCCACATCGGAGCCGTAGGTCGGCAGATGGTTGTAGGACGTCGTGGTAATGACGCTGATTCCCGCGGCCAGCAGCTCACAGATGTCGTCGGCATTGGTGTTGACGCTGTGAGCTTTGCTCGCCGTGTGGATGACCACGTCGGGGGCCGAAGCGAGGATCTCAGTCTTGTTCGTGGTGGCCAGCACCCCGGTGGACCCATCGAGTCCGCACAGTGACGCTGCATCCACGCCGGCTTTGGCGGCGTCGTAGACGAGGACGCCGACCAGCTGGAAACGGGGGTTCTCGATCAGTTCGGCGAGAGCTGCGCGTCCGACGGCGCCGGTGGCCCACTGCGCGACACGAATGGTCAATCGATCACTCCTGGTTGTGTTTTGATGACCCCGCCTCGGTCTTCGAGCATCGACGGTACCCCATGGTGCTATCAACCAACACACTGTATGTTGAATCGGCGACGACAACGCTCGAGGAGGGCTCCATGGCCGAACCCACAGTCGCCGACGACGACGTCGAACAGCGCATCCGTGCTGCGCAGGCGAAGTTCAACGCGGGGATGGGAGCCGACGGCGACGCATCGCCGTACCCGTTGTTGCGCGAATTGCGTGCCAAGGCACCGGTGCACGGCGGCTGGCCGGAGATGGCAGTGCCCGAGGATTCCGGTACGGGGCGGAAAACATTCACCGCCTACAGCTTCGATGCCGTCAAGGCCGTGTTCACCGACAACGTCACGTTCAGTACTCGCTGTTACGAGGACGTCGTGCGTCCTCTGCAGGGCCCGACGATCCTGGAAATGCAAGAGCCCGAACATGCCGTTTATCGCAAACTCCACGAGTTCGCCTTCGCGCGATCGTCGATGAAGCGATGGGATGCGGAGTTGGTGGGGCCGCTGGTGGACAAGACGATTGCCCGGTTCGCGCGGGATGGACGCGCCGACCTGGTCGATGCGGTCTTCATGCCGGTGCCGGTCCGAGTGATTGCCGCGTTGCTCGGACTGCCTGAGTCAGACATCGGCGAATTCCACCGCCTGGCCATCGACCTCTTGGGCTTTCGCGGCGACATGGACAGCGCGATGAAGGCCTCCGCCGAGATGAAGGAGTACTTCGTCGGCATTCTCGCGCAACGCCGCGCATCGCCGCGCGACGACATGGTGTCGATCCTGGCCGGCGCCGAGGTCAATGGCGTACGCATGTCCGATGAGCAGATCTATGGCTTCATGCGCAATCTGTTGCCGGCCGGTGCGGAGACCACGTCGCGGTCAACGGCCAGCCTGGCACTCGCGCTTCTGACGCACCCCGACCAGCTCCAAGCCATCCGCGACGATCGCAGCTTGCTGCCCCAAGCGATCGAGGAGGGGATCCGCTGGGAGACTCCGTTGTTGAACTTCATGCGTGAGGTGACTCGCGATGTGGACTTCTTCGGAGTGCACATCCCAGAAGGCTCCATCATGATGTTGAACCTCGGAAGCGCCAACCACGACGAGAGTCGGTGGGACGACCCCGACTCCTTCGACATCTTCCGGCCACGCAAGTCGCACATCGGGTTCGCCCACGGTGCTCACGTGTGCCTGGGAATGCACCTGGCGCGCCTGGAGAGCATGAAGATCTTCAACGCGCTCCTCGACGAGCTGCCCGGTCTGCGTCTCGATCCCGATGCTGCGCCGCCGTTCGTGACCGGCACGATGTTCCGTTCGCCGGAAAGCTTGCCTGTCGTGTGGGACCGAGTCGACGCGTGACCCGAGTCATCCAATGGGCCACGGGTGTGACGGGCACGATGTCCTTGAGGCACGTCGTGGATCGCTCCGACCTGGAGCTCGTCGCGGTTCGCGTCTACGACCCCGGGAAGGCGGGCACAGATGCGGGGGCGCTGTGTGATCGCGCAGAAATCGGCCTTCTGGCGACGGATGACCGGGACGCGGTCATCGATGCCGATGCCGACGTCGTCCTCTACATGGGCAAGGTCGAGATCGACACACCAGGATGTTTCGCCGATGTCTGCGATCTGTTGGCCTCGGGCAAAGACGTGGTCGCGACCGGCAGCAGGTTCGTTCATCCGGCATCGGTGAGCACGGAGCTGGCCGACGGGATCGAACGTGCCTGTCACGCTGGGCAATCGACGTTTCTGGGACTGGGCCTCTTTCCGGGGTTCGTCGGGGAGACGTTGGCGCCGGTGCTGGCGAGATTGGCCCAGCGCACCGATCGGATCGACATCCGGGAGGTACTCGACTATTCCACCTATGCGAGCCGCGATCTCATCTTCTCCGCCATGGGCTTCGGTCATGATCCACAGGACACCAGCCCGCTACTTGCCGACACCGATTATGCGATCGCCGCGTGGCTCGGCAGCGCGAGGGTGCTCGCCGACGCTCTGGGCCTCACCATCGCCGGCGTGAGCGGGAACCGCGAGGTGGCGACGACACCGCGACCGCTGTCGGTGGCCGCGGGGGAGATCCCGGCCGGGACTGTCGGGGCCATGCGCTTCGGGGTGGTCGTCGACTGCGGCGAAACAACCCTCACCGTCGAACACCTGACGAGGATGGCCGATGATCTCGCGCCCGACTGGCCGTCGGACATCGGCTACGAGATACGGGTCGGTGGCGAACCGAACATGCATCTGCGCCTCATCATCGGGGCAGACGGCGAGGAGCATGCGGAGCAGGGCTGCCTGGCCACCGCTATGCACGCCGTCAACGCCATCTCGGTCGTACGTGCCGCTCCGCCAGGGCTTTACGATCTGGCCACCATTGCACCCTGGTGGGCGCGCCATTACGTGGCTGAAAAGGCCGGTGCCACGAATCGTTCGAGCAGGTGCCGCTCCGGGTGACCGCTGGACGGGGGGCTCTGCACGAAGGACATGACTATTCTGACGAGCCACTGCGCTGCTTCGACGTCCTGGTTGGTGATACCTGTCAGCTCGGCCGCCAGGCGGCTCAGAAGCGGCGATTCGTGGAGGTCGCCGATCATCGCTGTGTTCGACTCGCTGAGCAGCATTCTTCGGATGTCGTCGGACCTGATCTGTTCGAGTGCGACGGCGATTGCGGTCACGATGCGCTCGGTTCCGGCAAGTCCCTCCACCTCCCGTCTAACCGTGTCGACGATCCCCGCTGCGAGCCTCAGCAGCACGACGTCTCGAATGTGGGCCTTGCCCCCGGCGTGGCGGTAGATGGTGGCGCGCGAGCAATGCAGGTGCGCTGCCAATCTGTCGATGTCGAGCGCATCCAGTCCCTGCGCCCTCACCAGCTCCGATGCGCCACGGTAAATCCGTTCCGCGGCGGCAGCCCCGTGATCACCGCCGACCACCCAGTTTTTGGCCATCGTGCTGTCCTCTCACCCGGCGTTCTCAGCATTGAGACGAATTTCGCGGTTGCTGCTCATGAAATCACTGATCAGGCACGTCACATGAGACATTTACGCACCATTTTGTGTCGCGGGAGTCTCGACTTGCGTCGGGATCATTGACTGCGACGCACGCGAGCGATTCGCTGTGCAGCATGCCAGTCCAGCCCCTCGATGGCGCGCTCGGGTTCGCCCTGTTCGACGACGACAACGTGCAGGACCCCCATGCGCTGTATGCGCGGATGCATTCGCTCGGGTCGGTCCACCGCATCGGAGATTCCGAATTCTTCGCGGTCAGTGGGTGGAACGCGGTCCAGGATGTCATCGCTCGCAGCGAGGATTTCTCGTCGAACCTCACCGCCACGATGACATACCAGGACGGCACTATCGCTGCTTTTCCGATGGGGGAGCTCGGCGGGCCGACACAGGTCTTGGCAACCGCCGACGAGCCCGCCCACGGGCTACATCGCAAGCTGATTCTGCCCCGTCTCGCCGCCAAGCGGATGCGCGCTCTCGAACCGTTCATCATGGACACGATCGATGAGATCTGGTGCAGGAGGTTCGACACCAGCGTCGAGTGGATGAGTTCGATGGCCAACCGACTACCGATGATGGTCGTGGCGCGGATCATCGGTGTCCCCCCTAGCGATATCGATCAGCTGATCCGGTGGGGCTATGCGGCAACGCAATTCGTGGAGGGTCTGGTGTCGCCTGATCAGCTGGCCGAGGCGGGCGCCGGCGTCATGGCACTGGGCGGTTACATCACCGAGAAGTTCACAGAAGCAGCGGGCGAACAGCGCGAAGACCTGCTGGGCGACCTGGCGGCTGCCAGCGCCGCAGGCGACATCGACGACATCGCAGCGCTGACCATCATGATCACGCTCTTCAGCGCCGGCGGAGAATCAACGGCATCGCTGATCGGGTCCGCCGCGTGGATTCTGGCCACCAAGCCCGAGATTCAACAACAATTGCGCGATGAGCCTCATCTGATGGCCACCTTCCTGGAGGAGGTGCTGCGATTCGAACCGCCGTTTCGCGGCCATTATCGACACGTCCTGCGGGATACGCAGTTGGATGGCGTCGACCTACAAAGAGGGTCTCGACTGCTTCTGCTGTGGGGCGCGGCGAACCGCGACCCTGAACAGTTCAGTTATCCGGATCTCTTCCGTCTCGATCGACCTCGGGCCAGGGGGCATCTGACCTTCGGAAAGGGTGCGCACTTCTGCGTCGGCGCAGCACTCGCCCGTCTGGAGGCAACGCTGGTCATCGGAGAACTGATGAAACGAACGCGGTTCGTCGAGGCGACGGAGGTTGGTCGCTGGCTGCCAAGCCTTCTGGTGCGCAGGCTCGAGAGCCTCCATCTGAGGTTCGTATGACGACGCTCGCCGAGCTCGCCGCCTACCAGGAACTCGCACTCGCCAAAGCGAGGTACTGCCGGGCGCTCGACGCGCAGGACTGGCCCGCCCTGTCCGCGTTGTTGGTCGACGATGTCGAGTTCGGCATGTGCGACGCTGATTCCGAGGCCGACATGATCGTCGGACGAAGGGCCGTGATCGAGAGTTTGCAACAGCTCACCGCCGGTGCGCGCACCGTGCACCAGGTACACAACCCGGAGATCGTATTATCCGGCGATGAGGCGCAGGTGATCTGGCCCGTACAGGACCGCGCACTCTACGACAACGGAGTTTCGGTGACGGGTTACGGCCGCTACATCGAACGGTGGGTCAAAGAGGAGGATCAATGGCGGGCCGCTTCAGTGCTTCTGCGGCACGCGATCGTCGACACGATCGGCTGAGCCGACAAAGGACACCATCGAGATGTGTGATTCTCGTTTAACGGCATGGGCTATTCTCGCACCGGAGCTCATGAAGGGAGCGGTTCATGCACGATGTGTTGGGCTACGAAGGCAAATCGGTGGTTGTGACGGGCGCAGCCTCGGGAATGGGGCAGGCGACCGCGGCGATCCTGGCCGACCTGGGGGCCGAAGTGACCGCTCTGGACATCAAGCCGACCACCGTGTCCGTCGCCCGCAGTCTCACGATCGACCTTCGCGACCGGGAGAACATCGAACAGACGGCAGCCCAGATCGACGGTCCCATCGACGGCCTCTTCAGTTGCGCGGGCCTGCCAGGACCCCCGTTCAGTGAGTGGGACACCATGTTGGTGAACTTCGTCGGTGCCCGGCATCTCGCCGAGCAGCTCGTGCCCAAGATGGCCCGTGGTTCGGCGATCAGCGTGATCTCGTCCTCAGCTGCGATCGGGTGGCAGGATCACATCAAGACCGTCACCGGCCTCCTCGAGACGCGCGGTTTCGATGCAGCGGTCGAGTGGTTGACGGCCAATGAGAAGAAGTGGTCCTGGAGCGGATACGCGTACTCCAAGTACGTCATCGATGTCTGGGTCGGTTGGTGGTACCCAGAACTCGGTGCCTCGGGCATCCGCATCAACTGCATCAACCCGGGGCCGACGGAGACGGCGATGATGCCGGCTTTCCAGGATCTGATGGGCAAAGATACGGTGGATCAGGCGATAGGACCTGTCGGCCGCTACTCGACGGCCGAGGAGCAAGCCTGGCCGTTGGTCTGCTTGGGCAGCCCTCGGTTCAGCTACGTCGGCGGTGAAGTGCTGTGGACTGACGGTGGCTGGAACGGCGCGATGACAATGGGTCGGCAACAGGCGCAGTGGGCTCAGGACACCGAGGACATCATGGCCAAGAAGGGATGACTCGTCGCTGGCGTCCGGCCGCAACGACCCCTGTGAAGGCGTGACGGTGACTTTCATCCTCCGCTTCGACATGCGGACACCGTCTTTCGGCGGTACTGCCCGCGATCTGTACGCGGCCGCCTGCGATATGTCCGAGTGGGCCGAGGAACATGGTTGCGCCGCCGTCGTGCTCTGCGAACACCATTGCGCCGATGACGGCTATCTTCCGTCACCTCTGCTGCTCGCGTCCGCCATCGCTGCGCGTACCCGGAAACTGCTGCTGAATCTGGTGGTGATCCTCCCGTTCTACGATGTAGCGCGGCTCGCTGAGGACATGGCAGTGCTCGATCACATCAGTGCCGGCCGGGCCAGCTACGTCTTCGGAATAGGTTATCGAGCGCAAGAATACGACCACTTCGGTTTGTCCCTGTGCCGACGAGGACAGATCGCCGACGAGAAGCTGAGCGTGGTTCGTCGCCTGCTGCGGGGCGAGGTCGTGGAGGCCGATGGTCGCCGGATGGTTGCCACACCGAACCCGAGCACGCCGGGTGGACCGACGATTCCGTGGGGCGGTGCGAGCCTGGCCGCCGCACGCCGCGCCGGAGCGAACGGCCTCGGCCTGATGGCCAATGGTGAGGTGCCGGGAATGCGACAGGCCTACGACGAAGCCTGCCGCAACAATGGGCACGAACCAGGATTCGTGCTGCTGCCCAAGCGTGACGCCGTCACCAACTGCTTCATCGCAGACGACGTCGATGACGCCTGGGACGAAATCGGCCGGTATCTACTCCACGACGCAAAGTCGTACGCAGAATGGAACCCAGGCAACGAGGTATCGGCGAACATCAGCTCGGCGACGTCAGTCGAGGAGCTTCGCGCGCAAGCGTCGACACACATGATCATCACCAGGGAAGAAGCTGCGAGCCGTGTGGCCAACGGCGAGATCTTGAATGTTTCGCCGCTGTGTGGTGGCATCCCGCCGGCGGTGGCGTGGCGCTACTTGGAGAGGATGGCTGATCTTTCCTGAACGCCGCGCTAGATGAAGTCCGAGCCGCCGTCGACGTTGACCGTCGATCCAGTGACATAGCTGTTGCGTCGCGATGCCAGATACGTTGTGACCGAGGCGATTTCTTCCGGCAAGCCCGCGCGACCGATGTCGCACGGATGGTGGAATGTGTCCTCCACCCAGCGCATGACGTCATGCGGATCTGCTGAGTCCAGGCCTTCGGCAGCCAAAGTGTCCCGCAGGGTCTCGGTGAAGCTGGCCGTGACGATCGTGCCCGGGCACACGCAGTTGACGAGAATCCCCTCAGGTCCGAGGCTCTTCGACAAATTCTTCGTCACACTGGCCAACGCGGCTTTTGCCGCGGTGTAGGCGACCAGTCGGGGACTCTGGCGCTGGATCGAATGTGCCGACAGTGTCACGATGCGCGCCCACTCCGCCGCGCGCAGCATCGGCAGGGCCGCCCGCACGGATCGGACGGCGGACAGCGTCCCCACGTCGAAGGCGGAGCGCCAGTCGTCATCGGTGAGATCCTCGAATGCGCCGGCATCAGGGCCCACCGTGTGAATCAGCACATTGAGGGCATTCCACGTCCGACTCACTTCGGCGAAGCCGGCCGAGATCGACTCTGCGTCGGCCATGTCGACGCTGACCGCCAAGACCTGCGGTGCCCCGGCCTGCGCGACCGCGCTCGCGGCGGCGTCGAGCGCCGCCCTGCCCCTGGCCATCAGTGCAACCGAGACACCCTCGGCGGCCAGCGTTTCCGCGATGGCCAGTCCCATGCCTTTGCTGCCGCCCGTGACCACTGCGGTGGCGCCCTCCAGTCCGAGATCCATCGAGACCCTCCTTCGTGTCCGGGTGGTGTCAGCGCGCCGACTCGAGGCGGGGCGCCAGGTGGACGATCTCACTCACCACGGTCGGATTCGCACGCGACATCGCGATCAGCGACAGCATCGCGTTGGCGACATCGTCGACAGCGGACATGCGGGCAGGGATCTGACCTTCCTGCGCCCATGCGCGATAGAGGTCGGCAAGCAGGTCCCGATCGGCGCCGCGCAGGATCTCCGTTCCTTCCGTGGGGCCGACGCTGACCCTGATCGTCGCCAGTTCCGGATGCTCGGCCCGCCAGGACCGCAAGATCTCATCCAATGCCGCCTTGCTCGCGTGATAGGCGGCCACGCCGACGCGCGGGCGTCCGACATCGTGACTGGAGGCGATTACCGCGACGGAGTCCGGGGCGAGGTGGGGGAGTGCGGCGCGCAACAGGTGTGACGCGCCGACGGCGTTGACCGCATATGCGTGCAGCCACGTCGTCACGTCAGTGTCCTCGATCAACGCGAACGGAACCACCGCACTGGTGAACACCAGGGCGTCGAGCTGACCGTATCGCGCAGCGACTGCATCGATCACGGTCTCGATCTGCCGCGGATCGGACACGTCGAGTTCGTGCGCTGTCGCGTCCAATTCGTCCGCCAGCGGTGTCAAGACGTCGACGCGCCGAGCGGCGAGGGCGACGTGAGCGCCACGGCGATGAGCCGCAGTGGCCAGTGCGCGTCCGATACCGGAGGAGGCGCCGACGATGAGCACCTTCATGCCGTCGATACTCGAGTGCCTGTCGTTCATAAGCGCGTCTCCTCCGCGGGGTTCGGTACCGATCTGAGCGATTCGATGACTGCGCGGACGGTGCGGCGGCACCGGCCGCACTCCGAGCCCGCTCCACAGGCGGCGGCAACCTGCCGCGTGGTGCTCGCGCCCTGCGCGACGGCTTCGGACACGGTGGCGTTGGTGATACCCAGGCACAGGCAGACATACATCAGCGTGGCCCGCTCGCCGCAGGCTGCTGAAAGCGCAAGGCGTGGACGAAGCGTCCGACGAAGACGGGTGGGTAGGCGCCGATGCCTGCTGCCGCCAGCCAGGACGCCGCGATCTCCGAACGGGCCACCCAGCGCAAAGCGGTCCTCTCGCTGGCGAGTTGTTGAAGGAACATGACCTCGGCCGGGCTTTCGAACGCTCGGTAGACCAGTGTTCTGCGGATGTCTGCGGAGGCGAACTCCTGCAACGATGCCCGCACCGTGGCCATGAACTCCTCGACGTCGGGTACCGGGGTCACCGCGGCGACGACGATCTCGGTGCCCGGCTCCGGTGGCTCCCCCAGATCGAATCTCTCGACCGTCGCGCCTGCGAAAACTGCCGGGAAGTCGGTTACGCCGACGGCGTCGAACCAGTCGCTGAAGTACGGAGATCGCAGCAGATTGAGAAGCGGTTGTTCCGAACGAATGCCGATGATCACCAGCACTCGCCCCGGTTCCACGATCGACTCGTAGACGAAGACATACCGCGCGCCGAGGTCGATCAGACTCTCCTGGTGTCGGTCGAGCACCGGGGAGATTCGTTGCGGCAGGGGCACGGTGAACTCGACGGCGAAGACGTAGTCGTGGCTTCGCGGGCGTGCCATCAGCCTCCTTTCCCGACTCCGGCGGCCGAACTGTCCGTGGCTGCACGCAGTGTATGGGTAAAGTCACCGAAAGAGAATCGTGATTCTCAATTGGGTTTGTCTGATTGCCTGCAGGAGGCGGGAATGAGCTGCCGAGTTGTGCACATAGGAACCGGTTTGACCGGGACACAAGCGCTGCGGGGGGTCATCGATGATCCGGCCCTCGAATTGGTGGGCCTGCTCGTGCACACCCCCGATAAGGCAGGCGTGGACGCTGGGGCCCTCTGCGGTGCGGCGGACACAGGCGTCGTCGCGACCGCGGACCGCGACGCCGTGATGGCCGCCGAACCCCACTGCGTTCTCTACTGTGCCACTGCGGTCCGGCGCGAGGATGCGGTACTGACCGACATCTGCGAGTTCCTTGCAGCGGGCGTCGACGTGGTGACCATCTCGACCATCCCGATGGTGTATCCGGCTGCAGCACCGGCGCCGTGGCGGGAAAGGATCGAGAAGGCTTGCGCCGCCGGATCGTCGACGTTCTACGCCACTGGTGCGGAGCCGGGGTTCATCAGCTTGAACATCCCGACTGCGCTCCTGAGTGGATGCGGCATCGTGCGCTCGTTCCGCCTCGACGAGTACGCCCTCGATCTCGATCACACCTATCCCATCTGGGACGTCCTGCACGAGTCCATGGGTTTCGGCAAGCCGGACGGCCACGTTCCTGTTCGGATCGCTTCGGGCAAGGTCGAACACGACTGGCGAACAGTGGTTCTCTACCTCGCCGAGATCCTGGGGGTGACGCTCGACCGGGTGGAGCTCGATTGGGAGACCCTGCTGGCACCGACCGACCTCGTCACCGAATGCGGCACCATCGCTTCGGGCACGATATGCGGGCACCGCTGGCAACTCTCGGGCGTGGTCGCCGGACGTGCCGTCGTGGGTGTCCAGTACTTCGCCTCGGTGACCTCTACGCCGTGGCCTGCGCATTGGCCCCGTCCTGCGCAGGAGGGCAGGGGCGGCATGGTGTTCCGTGTCGACGGCGATCCGGACATCGAGCTTGCCGTGCACTTCGGCGAGCCCGGGGTCGGGGGAGTCAACCCTGGCGTGGTGGCCACCGCCTGCGCCGCGGTCAATGCCATCCCCGCCGTTTCCGCCGCCCCGCCCGGCGTCGTGTCGGTTCCGCTGTCGGGCCCGTCGGTGGTGTCGCGACGAACCATCACCCATTCGTGAGCACTGTCGTTCTCGTCCACGGTGGGCTGCATCGGCCCTCGTGCTGGGACGCGGTGGCCGCCGCGCTCGCCGACCGGGGCCACGCGGTGATCACCCCCGATGTGCCGATGGACCGCGAGGGCACAGGCGCCCGTGAATGGGCTCGCGCCATCGCGACCGCAATCGACGAGGACGCCCGCGCTCCATCGAGGGACGACATCGTGATCGTGGGACATTCGATCGCGGGACTGTGCGTGCCTGTGGTGGCGACCATGCGCGCCGTGCGTCACATGGTGTTCGTCGGAGCGCTGCTGCCCGTGCCGGGCATGACATTTGTCGAGCACCTGGGCAGCAGTCCGGGCGCGATCACGTTCCCCGCCTTCGATGCCGGCGGCACCGGACCGTTCGGTCTGACATGGGAGTCGGTGCGCGACGGCTTCTACCACGACTGCCCCTCCGGTATCGCTCGTGAGGCATTCGATCAGATGCGCCAGCAGGACTTCACCGTGTTCCTGGAACGCTGTCCGCTGACGAGCTGGCCCGATGTTCCCTCCAGCTACATCGTGTTGACCGACGACCGTGCTGTCGACGGAGGCTGGGCGCGACACAACGCGATCCGCATCGGCGCGCGGGTCTTCGAGCTCGGGGGCGGCCACTCGCCGTTCTACTCGCGGCCGGCAGAGTTGGCGTCGATTGTGTGTGAAGCGATTCAGCCAGATTGAGAATGAAGGTTCTCAAATAAGCGATCTGACTGTTATCGTCGCTGCACTGCCGCAGGCGGGGGCAAATACTTCGAAGGGGTGATCGCCATCGTCACCGAACTACTTCGTCTCGCGTTCGCGTGGGGAGTCATGGGTGCCATCGTGTGGTTCTGGTACTGGCTGCTGTCGAACATCGGAACGTTCTGACATGCGAGACCACCACAGCAGAGCTCTGCGATGAACGATCAGGACCGTCGAAAGAAGCGCGCACTCATCGCGTTCGAGATCTTCGTCTTCGGCTGGCTTCTCGCCATGTTCCTCATCCAACTGCACATGCTCTCGGTGCGAGACTGGTAGCGCCGATGAACTTTCCCTCGATGAAGTCGGGCCGCGCACAGAAGGCACGTCTGGTGCCACCCGCCGATGCGCTCACCGTCCACGACGACGAGAGCCGCCGTGCGCAGTCACGCGCCGACCGCTGGTTGATCGTCGGCACGGTGCTCATGGGCACGCTCGTGCTCGGCCCCATCGGCCTGCCGGTGTTCTGCCGGGGCGTGTATCTGCTACGTACGGCGCAGAGGCGGGGATATTCGGTGCGGCCCATGATGGTCACGCTGATCGGTTACGTGATCATCCTGGACGCGGCGATCAACAGCATCGGCTGGGGTCTCGACGTCTTCGCCAATCACGCGTTGATCACCCGCACCATCTTCACCGCGTGGGGCAACCTGATGGACGGCGGTTACTTCTGGCACTACAACGAGCTGTGGATGGGTGGCGCCGGCGCTCCCGGCGAAAAGTCCTGGATCATCGTGTGTATCGCGATCGTCTTCCCGATGCGGATCGCCGCGGGAATCGGGTTGCTGCAGATGAAGCGCTGGGGCCACCAGTGGATGATCGTCACCTGCTGGTTCGGGATCATCGTCTGGCTGGGATACATCCTCAACATGACGATGTACGCCGACGTCCGATACGCCGGCACGGCCTTTCCGGTCATCGGCTGGTGGCTCTACAACATCTTCTACATCACCCCATTCCTGGCCATCCCGTACCTGCACACGGTCAACCGCGAGATCTTCACGGACTGACCACCGCGCCGCATCGCTTGGAGAGAGGACGGCCCGACCATGACCGACGCAGCACCCGCAGCCGCGCGCGAGGAACTACCCCCCGGCACCACACCGACGTTCGCCCGTCTGCATCGCTGGCTCAAGCGCGGACTGTTCTTCTGCCTCTTCGGGTTGGTCATCGAAGGAGCTCTGACCGTTCCCGCTCTGGCGGTCTGGTACGGATGGCCGACGCTGTCGTTGACCGAGATCTGTTCGGAGCTGATGAAGGTCCGCTACTCCGATGATGCGCTGACCTGTACCCAGCCCTACCCCCTCAGTGGCCCGCCGTTCGGCGGCGCACCGGAGGCAGCGAATCAGACCACGGCGCGCGATGACTGGGGCGTCCAACCTGTACCGCTGTACCCTCGCATCGGCTTCCGCGAACTCGTCCGCATCCATGAGCAGCGGGTGGACGCGCCGGCTCGGTGAGATGCTGCAGCACTTCATGTTTCGTCGTTCAGATCGTGAACATCGGGCCCCGCGGCGCGCCCCTGACCTCATTGCCGCCATCGATCGCGAAGCTCTGGCCGGTGACCCACGAGGATTCCGGTCCGGCCAGATAACGCACGCCCGGCGCGATGTCGGCCGAGACGCCGAGGCGGCCGAGCGGAACGCGCTCCAAGAAACTGCCTGTCAGTTCTTCGAGATGGATGTAGGCCTGGGTCGTCGCTGCCTCGGTCAGCCCGGGACGTACCGCATTGACGCGGATGCCGCGGGGCCCGAGCTCCGACGCGGCCACCCGGATCATCATCTCCAGCGCCGCCTTTCCTGCGGAGTAGTGACCGAGCCCGTCCATCGGGATCTTCGAGGACGTGGAGGAGATGAACACGATCGACCCCCCGTCGGTCATCAACGGCGCCGAGTACCGCAACGCCAAGAAGTCTGATCGGAGGTTCCCCATCACGTAGTCGGTGAAGGTGGCCAAATCCTGTTCGACGAGTGGGCCCGTGCCCCCGGTCGCAACGGTCCCCACCACGATGTCGAGGCGACCGCGGACCTCATGCGCGGCCTGCGCTGCCCTCCGTACGACGTCCTCGTCTTCCGGATCGCCCTTTCGAGTCACTATCTGCGCCCCGGGAACGGTTGCGAGAATGCTGTCCTTCGTCTCCGCGAGCCTGCGCTCGGATCGTCCGAGGAGAAACAGTGCGGCGCCGTCGCGGGCGAGCAGAGCCGCGGTGGCGCGAGCGATTCCCGCCGACGCTCCCAGGACGAACGCCGTTTGACCGTCGAGTGCACCCATCACGCCACCTTAGCGTCGTGTAATCGATCGTTCTCCAAAACGGATAGGCTGGTTATCGCACCACGTGCGGGGATGGTACGGTCGACGTGTGCCCGAGTTGACGGACATGGCCGTGTTGATCACCGGCGCTGCCCGCGGGCAGGGACGAGCGCACGCGGAAAAGCTCAGCGCGTGCGGGGCTGACACGATCCTGGTCGATCTCGCCGGTCCGTTGCCGCCCTGCGTGCCGTACGACTCCGCGACACCGGACGATCTGGCGCAGACCGCACGCCTGGTCGCAGCCAATGGACGGCGAGCGCACACCGCGGTGATGGACACGCGAGACCACGACGGCATGTGCCGCGTCGTCAACGAGGCGGTGGCAGAACTCGGTCGCCTCGACGTGATCGTCGCCAACGCCGGCATCTGCGCCCCCGCGCCGTGGGATCAGGTGTCGGCCCAGGATTTTCAGGACGTCGTCGACGTGAACCTGGTGGGCACCTGGAACACCGTGATGGCGGGTGTCAAGCACATCATCGCGGGCGGTCGAGGCGGCTCGGTGGTCGTGATCGGGTCGGCGGCGGCGATCAGCATGGAACCGTTCATGACCGCATATGCCGCGAGCAAGCACGCCCTGACGGGCCTGACGAAGGCTCTGGCGGCCGAACTGGGCCGGCATCGAATCCGCGTCAACTGTGTGCACCCCGGGTCGGTGCCGACCCCGATGGGGTCCGGCCGGATGGTCGAGGCCATGTCGGCGGCGTCTGCGTCGAACCCACAGCTGCGCAATGGTTTCAGCAGACAGCTCATCCCCGACGTGATCACGATGCCAGAGGACGTGGCTGAAGCGGTCGCCTGGTTGGCCTCCGGCGAGTCGAGGTCGGTGACTGCGGCCGCCCTCTCGATCGATGTCGGGGCCGCAGCGGGATGACGAACGATGAACAGACCGGTAGAAGTGAACTCCGAGGTGAGGAGCAGCAATGAACAAGGACGACATGATCTTGATCAGCGTCGACGATCACATCGTCGAACCGCCGGACATGTTCAAGAACCACCTGGCGAGGAAGTATCTGGACGAGGCGCCGCGGCTGGTGCACAACCCCGATGGATCGGATACCTGGCAGTTCCGGGATGTGGTGATCCCGAATGTGGCACTCAACGCCGTGGCGGGCCGTCCGAAGGAGGAGTACGGGCTCGAGCCGCAAGGTTTGGACGAGATCCGGCCCGGGTGCTGGCAGGTCGATGAACGCGTCAAGGACATGAATGCCGGGGGCATCTTGGGATCGATGTGTTTCCCGTCGTTCCCGGGGTTCGCCGGCCGGCTGTTCGCCACGGAGGACCGCGAGTTCTCACTGGCGTTGGTGCAGGCTTACAACGACTGGCACGTCGAGGAGTGGTGTGGGGCGTATCCCGCGCGGTTCATCCCGATGACGCTGCCGGTGATCTGGGACCCCGAGGCGTGCGCAGCCGAGATCCGGCGGAACGCGGCACGCGGCGTGCACTCGCTGACCTTCACCGAGAATCCGGCGGCCATGGGTTATCCGAGCTTCCACGACCTCGATCATTGGAAGCCGATGTGGGATGCGCTCGTCGACACCGACACCGTGCTGAACGTCCACATCGGGTCGTCGGGACGGCTTGCGGTGACCGCGCCGGATGCGCCGATGGACGTGATGATCACCCTGCAGCCCATGAACATCGTTCAGGCCGCGGCGGATCTGTTGTGGTCGCGGCCCATCAAGGAGTATCCGGATCTCAAGATCGCGTTGAGTGAGGGCGGTACGGGGTGGATCGCGTATTTCCTGGAACGGGTCGACAGGACCTACGAGATGCACTCCACGTGGACCGGCCAGGACTTCGGAGGAAAGCTGCCGAGCGAGGTTTTCCGGGAGCATTTCCTGACCTGCTTCATCGCCGACCCTGTCGGTCTCGCCACCCGCCATCAGATCGGGGTGGACAACATCTGTTGGGAGGCCGATTATCCGCACAGCGACTCGATGTGGCCGGGAGCGCCTGAGCAGCTCGATGAAGTGCTCAAGGCCAACGACGTAGCTGACGACGAGATCAACAAGATGACCTATGAAAACGCGATGCGTTGGTACAACTGGGATCCGTTCAGCCACATCGCCAAGGAACAGGCGACGGTCGGGGCGCTGCGTCAAGCCGCTGCCGACCACGATGTGTCGATTCAAGCTCGCTCTACGAAGGAGAAGACAGGGGCCACCTTCGCCGACTTCGCCTCAGCGACCAAACAGCAGCTGACCGGCAACAAGGACTGATCTCGGACGACGTCGGCGCGGGAGGGGGGCCGGGGCGGGG